>CAZVAJ010000001.1:0-110386 GCA_964625085.1 Microcaldota archaeon
TCGGGGGTTCAAATCCCCCCGGGTCCACTAATAAGGGCGCCTTCCCCGCCCTTATCAACCCATCCAAACCAAAATAAAGGGCGCCTTCCCCGCCCTTATGCAAGAAAGTAAGGAGGGTCCGTGGTCTAGCGGCTAGGACGTCGCCTTGACGTGGCGAAGATCGGTGGTTCAAATCCGCCCGGACCCACTCAAAAATGGTCCCGTAGTCTAGCGGCCAACTCGATTGACTCAACACCAAAAGAGTCAAACGAGGTCCAAAGGATACGGGCCTCTCGAGCCCGGGACCCGGGTTCAAAACCGCAGAAAGGAAAGAAAAGTTCCTTCTGCGGAGAAAATCCCGGCGGGACCATACCCAAAAATGCCCCGGTAGTCTAGCGGCCTAGGATACCGGACTGTCGATCCGGTGACCCGGGTTCAAATCCCGGCTGGGGCGCCATAGCGGTCCCATAGTCTAGCGGCCAACTCGCTCGCACACCGCGCGCGGGGCCGAAAGGATATCGGCCTTTCGAGCCGAAGACCCGGGTTCAAATCCCGGTGGGACCATAAAAACACAAAATAGGGTCCGTGGTCTAGCGGCTAGGACGCCACCCTTACAAGGTGGAGATCGGTGGTTCAAATCCGCCCGGACCCACTCAAAATAGCCCCGTAGTCTAGCGGCCATTTTCACGGTCGCGTGACGGCCGTGGAAGCTGAAAGGATGGCAGGCTCTGGACCTGCAGACGGCGGTTCGAATCCGCCCGGGGCTACTAGAAAAGACAGCCCCATAGTCTAGCGGCCAACTCGATTGACTCAACACCAAAAGAGTCAAACGAGGTCCAAAGGATACAGGGCTTTGGACCCTGGGACGGCGGTTCGAATCCGCCTGGGGCTACCATAACCAAAAAAAAGGGTCCGTGGTCTAGCGGCTAGGACGCCACCCTCACACGGTGGAGATCGGTGGTTCAAATCCGCCCGGACCCACTAATCCAACATGAAAGCACCATAGAAACCTTTTTATACCTTAAGTTTTGAAAATCTCATGGTGACCATCTCCAGCTAGTTTTTCGGGGGGACAGAATGAAAAAGGAAGCTATATTAAGCCACGAACTTGTGCCAAAACATGAAATAATAACAGAAGAAGAAGTCAACTCACTGATTAAAGAATACGGCATAACAGTAGACCAACTTCCAAAGATACGTTCTGACGACCCTATAGTGAAAATAATAGGCGCAAAGAAGGGACAAGTACTTAAGATAACAAGGAACAGTCCAACCGCTGGAGAGTATTATTACTACCGGGTAGTCATATAACCCGGAAAAAGGGGACGGTTAAATGCCTTATTGGGAAGTAGCAGAATCTTTCATAAAAGAGTATGGTGTTGTAAAGCAACACATCGATTCATACAACGAGCTGATAAGCAACAGGTTGCCTAGAATAATGGAGAACTATCCTGAAATAGAAACGAACAAGGAGAACTGTTACATAAAATTTCATTCCATAAGGCTGGAAAAACCAATAGCTGTTGAAGCAGATGGTTCAAGAAAACAGATTCTTCCAATGGACTGCAGGCTTAGAAACAAAACATACGCAGCAGCAGTTTACTCGGAAATAGGAATATTTGATGGAGAAAAGGAGATAGACAAAGATGAAGTTCTCATAGGAAAATTCCCTGTAATGCTCAAATCAAACCTATGTTACCTGTCAGAAATGAACGAAGAACAACTAATAAAAGCAAACGAAGATCCTTTAGACCAAGGAGGGTACTTCATAATAAACGGATCTGAAAAGTCCCTAGTAAGCATAGAAAATCCTGTTTCTAACAGAATAATGCTGGCCACAGAAAACAAATCCGGAAAAACACTGTACACAAGCACAGTATTCTCTCACAGCATGTACCGAGCAGGAGGAAAAAACGCAGTGCAACGGACAGAAGAAGGGTTCTTGTATGTGATACATCCAGGATCACCAAACAACCTAAACCTAACAGTACTGCTTAAAGCACTCGGATTAGAGTCTGACCAAAAAGTCATTAACGCATTCTCTGAAAAAGCAAAAAACGACGTGCTCCTGAATCTGGAAAAAACACCCGTAAAAAACAAAGAGGAAGCGCTGGACTACATAGGAAAACGATTAGCTGCAAGCCAATCAGAAGAGTACAGGAAAAAGAGAGCAGAATACGTAATAGACCACTACCTGCTGCCCCACATAGGAACAGAACCTGAAAACAGGCTCACTAAAGCTTACTTCCTGGTGAGAATGGCGGAAAGAACAATAGAAGGCGCAAGAGGAGAAAGAAAAGTTGATGACAGAGACCACTACGCTAACAAGAGAATGAAAATCTCTGGACCGCTCTTGGAAGACATTTTCAACCTGGCAATAAGCGCGTTCGCCAGGGATTTAAGATACCAAGTTGACAGAGCATACACAAGAAGAAGAAAACTCCAAGTAAAAACACTTGTAAGGCCAGACACATTCACCACAAGAGTACTTCACGCTATGGCAACAGGAAACTGGGTTGGAAACAGAACAGGCGTTTCCCAACTGCTTGACAGACATTCATATGCAGTAGCCATATCTCAAATGAGAAGGGTCAGCACACCATTATCACAAACCCACGCGCACTATGAAGCAAGAGACGTTCATCCAACAACTTTCGGGAAGATCTGCCCTGTAGAAACCCCTGAAGGCCACCGTGTAGGGTTACAAAAACACCTTGCCACAGGCTGCGTTATATCAAGCAGGCTTGTTGAGAATGTTGAGGATGAGCTGAAAAAGCTTGGCGTAAAGAGCAAATGAGTGATGAACATGATTAAAGAAGCAGGAGTATATTGCAACGGAAAACTCGTAGGATTTCATCCAAAGCCAAAAGAACTTGTGAAGAACATCAAAGAAAAAAAGAGACGGGGAGAACTGCCCTACGACGTAACAGTCTGCTACTATCACGACCTAAACGAAGTTTATGTAAACAGTGATCCTGGAAGAGCCCTTAGGCCACTCATAGTAGTTGAAAAAGGAAAACCAAAACTAACAAAAGAACACCTAAAACTGATAAAAGAAAACAAAATGCGCTTCAGCGACCTTGTTGAAGCAGGAGTAATAGAATTCCTTGACGCTGAAGAGGAAGAAAACGCGTACATTGCCCTGGATGAAAAAGACCTAACCCCCGAACACACTCATCTTGAGATCTATCCCGCACTGCTCTTCGGAGTCATTGCAGCAATGCTACCTTACCCTGAACACAACACATCCCCAAGAGACAGCATGGCAACACAGTACATGAAGCAATCCCTTGGGCTGTTCGCATCTAATTACAGTAAAAGAGTGGACACACGCGCCCACATAATGTTCTACCCTCAAAGGCCCCTTGTAAAATCAAAATTCTATGATGCTCTTGGAGCAAGTCAAAGGCCTGCAGGACAAAACTTCGTCATCGCAGTAACCCCCTACTACGGTTACAACATTAACGATGCGGTAGTGATGAACAAGGCAAGCATAGAAAGAGGCCTGGGAAGAACCATTAGCTTCAGAACTTATGCTAACGAAGAGAGGAGATACCCCGGAGGACAAAAAGACCGGTTTGAAAGACCAAGACCTGAAATATTTGGGTACAGAGGAGAAGAAGCATACCAATACCTTGACGAAGAAGGAATAATAGAACCAGAATTTGAAGTCAAACAAGGAGATGTCCTGATAGGAAAAACATCACCACCAAGATTCCTAGAAGAAGTCAGAGAACTTGAAGTACTAGAAGAAAAAAGAAGAGAGAACTCCACAGCCGTAAGGCACGGAGAACACGGCACTGTTGACTGGGTACTTGCAACAGAAGGAGAAGGGGGAAACAAACTTGTAAAGGTCAGGGTCAGGAACCTGATGATTCCAGAGATAGGTGACAAGTTCGCAGCCAGACACGGGCAAAAAGGAGTTATAGGACTCATAGCAGAAGAAGCAGACATGCCATTCACAGAAAAAGGAATTATACCCGACCTCATTTTCAACCCTCACGCAGTACCAGGCAGAACAACCATAGGATACCTACTTGAAACACTTGGAGGGAAAGTTGCCTCCTTAAGAGGAAAAGAGGTTGACGCCACTCCTTTTGACAACGAAAGCGAAAAAGACCTCAGAGAATTCATGAAAAAATACGGGTTCAAGGACTCAGGAAAAGAAGTAATGTACAACGGGATCACAGGAGAAAAAATGCCTGCAAGGATATTCGTAGGAACAACATACTACATGAGACTAAAGCACCTGGTCTCAGACAAGATACATGCAAGGGCAAGAGGCCCTGTACAAATCCTTACAAGACAACCAACAGAAGGAAGAGCAAGAGAAGGAGGACTTAAATTCGGGGAGATGGAAAGAGACACGCTAATAGGCCACGGCGCAGCAATGCTCCTAAAAGAAAGGCTGCTTGAAGAATCAGACAAGGTCACAGAGTACGTGTGCAAAAAATGCGGAGTCATAGCAGTTTACGATCAGGTCAGGAACAGGAAATGGTGCCCGATCTGCGGAGAAAGTAAAGAGGTATACCCTATAGAAATGAGCTACTCGTTCAAGTTGCTGCTGAATGAGATAATGGCTCTCGGGATATACCCGAAACTAATCCTCAAAGACAAGGTGTGATGGAATATGATAATACCAAAGGATATAGGGTCAATAAAATTCGGCTTGCTTGACCCCAAAAAAATAAGAAAGATGTCACAGGTCAGGGTAATAAACCCTGATACGTACGATGATGACGGGTACCCGATAGAAGGAGGCCTCATGGACCTCAGGATGGGAGTAATAGACCCCGGCTTAAGGTGTAAAACATGTTCAGGAAGGCCTGCCACCTGCCCAGGACACTTCGGGCACATAGAACTGGTAAGACCTGTAGTGCACATAGGCTATGTCAAAATAATATACACACTGCTGAGGTCAACCTGCAGGAAATGCGGAAGAATCCTGCTACCTGAAGATGATGTTGAAAAACTCAAGAGGATCATGTTCGCTGAAGAAGGCGCGGAGGAGATTGAGGAAGAAGAAGAAAAAGAGCAAGTCGCGTTAAACCTTATAGACAAGAGTAAAGGCGTGAACAAGTGCCCCCACTGCGGAGAACCGCAAAACAAGATAAGATTAGTGCGCCCGACAACATTTTATGAAGGAGACCAAAGACTGTTCCCCTCACAAATCAGAGAAAGAATTGAAAGGATCCCTGACGATGAACTAAAAATCTTTGGTATTAACACAGAAGAAGCAAGACCTGAATGGGCTTTGCTGACCGTTCTACCAGTACCCCCTGTAACAACAAGACCAAGCATCACACTAGAAACAGGAGAAAGATCCGAAGACGATCTGACCCACAAGCTTGTAGATATAATAAGAATAAACCAGAGGCTTGCGGATAACATATCAGCAGGAGCACCCCAGCTTATCATTGAAGACCTGTGGGACCTGCTCCAGTACCATGTCACAACATACTTTAACAATAATGTCAGTGGCATACCTCCTGCAAAACACAGGTCAGGAAGAGCCCTAACAACATTGTACCAAAGGCTAAAAGGAAAAGAAGGAAGGTTCAGGTACTACTTATCAGGAAAGAGAGTTAACTTTTCTGCCAGAACCGTGATAACCCCTGACCCCAACATAGACATAGAAGAGTTAGGAGTTCCAAAGCAGATTGCTGAAGAACTGACAATACCAGTGTCAGTAACTGAGTGGAACCTTGACCAAATTAAAAAGATCATACTAAACAAAGAATACCCCACCGCTAAGTACGTGATAAGCCCTGAAAAAAGAAAGAAGATAATCACAGAATTCAACCGTGAAGAAGTGGCAGAGGAAATAAAACCAGGATACATAGTAGAAAGACAGTTGATAGACAATGATCCTGTAGTATTCAACAGGCAACCTTCACTTCACAGAATGTCCATGATGGGCCACAGGGTCAAAGTACTTCCTGGAAAAACATTCAGGATAAACGACGCAGTATCCAGACCATACAACGCAGACTACGACGGAGACGAAATGAATCTGCATGTTCCACAAACAGAAGAATCAAGAGAAGAAGTAGAACAACTAATGCTCATACCAAACAACATAATCTCGATAAGGCACGGGAACACGATAATCGGAGCAAATCTCGACCATGTCACTGGAACATACCTGCTAACCAAAAAAGGCACAAAGTTCAGCAGGAAGAAAGCAATACGCTTACTCGGAAAGATAGGAATAACAGACCTGCCCAAAAAAGACACACTAACAGGAAAAGAGATATTCAGCATGATAATACCAGACAACATAAGCATTGAATACGCTGGAAAAACATGCAAGAAATGCGCAACCTGCGAGAAAGAAAAGTGCCCGTTCGACGCATACATAAAAATAAAGAACGGAAAACTGATTGCAGGAGCAGTAGAAGGAGCAGGGATCAAAAGCCCAGGACACATAATAAGAGAAATATTCAAAAAGAACGGACCAGAAGCCGCTGCAGAATTCATCAACAGGATGACCCGGCTCGCCCTGGAAGTAATCTCAGAAATGGGCTTTACAACAAGCCTTGAAGAAGGTGACATGCCAGAAGAAATCAAAAAGGAGATTGCTAGAAACAACGATAAAGCCGAAAAAGCAGTCGATAAACTTATAGAGAAATACAAGAACAACGAACTCCCAGACGTTCCTGGAAAGACCCCTGAAGAAGTGCTCGAAGACACGATAATGGTAGAACTTGGCAAAGCAAGAACACTCGCGATAAGCCTGACAAAAAGAGCACTAGGCCAAGACAACTCAGACGTTATCATGGCAACAATCGGTGCAAAAGGAACACCACACCACTTAGTGCAAATGCAGGCCATGATAGGCCAGTCCAGCCTTAGAGGAAAAAGACTAACCCAAAGAGGCTACCGTTATAAGATGCTGCCACACTTCAAGCCGGGAGACATATCAGCCAAGCCAGGAGGTTTCATAAAAAGCAGCTTCAAAAGCGGGCTTGACCCAATAGAAGCATTCCTGCAAGCAATGAGTGGAAGAGACAGTATAGTGGACAAAGGAATTAACACCGCAGTATCAGGATACTTCTACAGGAGAGTACTCCACGCGCTTATAGACCTCTGGGTCAGAGCAGACGGAAGCGTAAGAAGCGCGGCCGGAGAAATAATACAGTTCAGGTACGGAGAAGATGGAATCAACCCCATGAAAAAAGACAACCTGGACATAGACAAAATCGTACAAGAAGTTAAAGAGGGATCATAATGACCCTACCTAAAAGTGTGCTTGAAGAGATCGAAAAGAAGACAAAAGGTTTAAATAAAAACCAGGTCAAAAAAGTAATAGAAAGGGCAGCCTCTGCTTATGAGGTAGCTCAAGTAGAGCCTGGGGAGGCAGTTGGAACGATTGCTGCCCAATCAATTGGGGAACCAGGCACGCAAATGACCATGCTAACATTCCACTTCGCAGGAATAGCAGAGATGGGAATTGCGCAGGGATTCCCGCGCCTGATAGAACTAACAAGCGCGGTCAAAAAACCTAAAAACCCCGCTATGTGGGTATACCTGAAAGACGGTAAAAAAGAACAGAAAGTAAGAGAATTCGCTGAAAGGATACAAGAAAAGAAAGTGAAACAAGTAGCAGAGATCCAAGAAGACTTCAAAGAAAGAAAACTAACAATAAAAGTAACCCATCCTGCGATAAACGTAAAAGAACTTGCAGGAAGAATAGAAAAGAAGTTCAAAATCAAACCAACAGATGTAAAGGGTAAAACAATAACATTCAAATCAAAAGAGTACACCCTGCAAAAGTTAAGGAAATTTGCACTTAAAGTAGAAAAAATGCAGGCATCAGGAATACAGGGAATAGTAAAAGCAGGAGTAATAAAGGAAGGAGACGAATACGTGATACAGACAAGTGGAACAAACCTAAAAGAAGTAATGAACTTAGAAGAAGTTGATGCTTCAAGGACAGTATCAAATAACATCCATGAAGTATACGACGTGCTTGGGATAGAAGCAGCGAGAAACATGCTACTATCAGAAATAATCAGTGTGTTAGAGAATAACGGGCTTGACATAGACAAAAGACACCTGATGCTCTTGTGTGACATGATGTGTTACACTGGAAAAGTCCTGCCAATAGGCAGAAAAGGAGTATCAGGACAAAAATCATCAGTATTTGCAAGAGCCGCGTTCGAAGAGACAGTATCACATCTGCTAACAGCAGCGATAGAAGGAGCAGAAGACAAGCTAAAAGGAGTGTCAGAAAACATAATCGTAGGAAAACCTGTGCCCATAGGCACAGGAAGCGTAAAACTCAGCATGAGTAGGAAGTGAAACAAATGAATGTTGACACAGCGCTACAAAAAATGCTCAAAACAGGCACCTTAGAATACGGGTACCGCAAAGGGATAAAAAACCTCGTTAGCGGAAAGGCAAAAGCAGTAATAATCGCAAAACACGGACCCGAAAAGGTCAAAGAGGACATAATCAGATACGCTTCAGCCGCAGAAGTGCCCATAATAGAATACAAAGGGAGTAGTCTGGAACTTGGCAGAGCATGCGGAAAACCATTCCTAGTAAGCACAATAACAGTACTAAATCCAGGAGAAGTATCCATTAAAGAGGTATCACAATGATAAAACTAAACGCAGAAGAACTAGAATACATGAACAACTTTGAGAAAATGACCAAGGCAAAAGTCGTGGACTGCATTCTCAAAGAAAATGACATCACATTCATCGTTGAAAAAGGAAACGTGGGACTTGCGATAGGTAAAAAAGGATCAATAGTGGAAAAAGTTAAAAACAAAATGGGAAAAGAAATACACGTGTATGAATACTCACAAGACCCAAAGCAGTTCATACGCAACCTAATGTTTCCCATAAACATTCTGGAAGTAGAAATCGAGAAAGAAAAAGCGACAGTAAAGGTAGACCCTGAACAAAAAAAGAGGGCAATAGGCCGTGAAGGCAAAAAAATAAACAATGTAAGAGAAATAATGGAAAGACACTTTGGAATAAAAGAGATCAAGGTCATATAAGGTGGTAAAATGCCAGGAGAATTCGCTGCACGAAAACTTGCCAGAGACAGGCAAAGGTTCAGATGGAAGTCAATAAAATACGTTGAACGGATGAGGCGCAAAATAGGTAGAGCCCCAGATCCCCTTGAAGGAGCGCCTCAAGGAACAGGGATAGTAATAGAAAAAACAAGCAGAGAACAAAAACAGCCCAGTTCAGGGCTTATAAAAGCAGTAAGAGTACAGCTAAGGAAAAACGGAAAGATGGTAACAGCCCATGTCCCAAGAGACAAAGCAATAACCCACATAGATGAACACGACGAGGTCATGATAGAAGGGCTTGGAGGAAGCCAAGGAGGAGCAGTAGGAACAATGTGGGGAATAAAATACAGGGTAATCAAAGTTAACGGGGTTGCACTATCAGAAATAAGAAAAGGAAAGAAAGAGAAGCCGAGGAGATAAAATGAACGCTCTTATTTTCGGAAAATATGATCCAAAAGTAGAACTAACCGATCCTGGTCTAAAAGGATACATTAACCTAGACCCACGACTTGTACTTCACACACAAGGAAGACACAGTAAGAGAAACTTCGGTAGAGAAAAAGCGCATGTAATAGAGAGACTTGCCAACAACTTCATGAGAAGCGGGACCGGCGGAAAAGTAAGTGGAAAGCTAATAAGAGATAGAGGAGCATGCGGAAAGAAAACAAAAATCCTAAAAGCAATAGAAGAGGCATTCACAATAATAGAAAAAAGAGAAAAGAAAAACCCAATACAAGTACTCGTTCAAGCAATAGAAAACGCAGCACCAAGAGAAGAAACAACCCGGATTAGGATGGGAGGAGTCGTGTACCCAATAGCAGTAGACATTTCCCCACTTAGAAGACTGGACATAGCACTCAGAAACATGGGGATAGCAGTTGTAATCCAATCATTCAATAACAAAAAGACTATTTCTCAAGCCATTGCAGACGAGATCATAACAGCTTCAAAGAACGATCCAGCAAGCTATGCTATCAAAAGGAAAGTAGAGATAGAGAGGATTGCCAAGAGCTCAAGGTGATTTTTTATGGGAAGAAAAGAGCAGATGGTAGAAAAGATAAAAGAATTAATGGATGAACCTGAAAGAATCCGTAACATCGGAATAGTCGCACACATAGACCACGGAAAGACAACCCTATCAGACAACCTAGTTTCCGGAGCAGGATTGCTCAGTGAACAGCTTTCAGGAAAAGAATGTGTGATGGACTCTTATGAACTTGAATCAGAGAGGGGAATCACAATATTCTCTGCCAACATCTCTCTTGTCTTCCCTCACAAAGACAAAGAATACCTCGTGAACATGATAGACACGCCCGGACACGTTGACTTTGGAGGTGCTGTCACAAGAGCCATGAGAGCAGTTGACGGAATAATCCTAGTGACATGTGCAGTGGAAGGTGTCATGCCGCAAACAGAAAGGAACCTGATAACAGCGCTAAAAGAAAGAGTCAAACCAGTGCTGTTCATAAACAAAGTAGACAGGCTTATAAACGAACTTCAGGTAGACGAACAACAAATGCAAGAAAGACTCCTGAAGATAATAAGCAAGGTCAACACACTCATAAAAAAGCATGCTCCTGACGAGTTCAAAGAAGCATGGCAGGTAAAAGTGCAAGACGGGTCTGTGGCGTTCGGAAGCGCATACAACAACTGGGCAATATCTGTGCCCATGATGAAAGAAACAGGAATAACCTTCAAAGACATATACCAATACTGCCATGACGGGAAACAGGATGAACTAGCCAAAAAGATAACAGGATACAGAAGCGTTGTAGACATGATAGTAAACCACATACCCAATCCAAAAGAAGCGCAAAAGTACAGGATACCCACAATATGGAAAGATGGAGACCTAGAATCAGACCTTGGAAAAGCCATGCTAGCATGCGACCCGAAAGGAAAGGTCGCAATGATGATAACCAGCGTGGATATGGACCCACATGCAGGGGAAATCGCAACAGCAAGAGTATACTCCGGAACCGTAAGAAGAGGAATGAAACTCCACATGATAAACGCTAAAACACAGGATACTGTACAACAAGTAGCGTTTTACATGAACACAGGAAGAGCACAAGTAGAGGAAATTCCTGCAGGGAACATTGCAGCACTCTCCGGATTAAAATCAGCATTCGCAGGAGAAACCGCTGCAGAAGAAGAAATCACACCCTTTGAATCAATAAAACATTACTCTGAACCTGTAATGACAAAAGCAGTGGAAGCCAAAAATCCCAGAGACCTACCCAAGTTAATATCTGTCCTCAGAGACATAGCAAAAGAAGATCCAACAGTAAAAGTAGAGATAGATGAAGAGACAGGAGAACACCGGATCTCTGGAATGGGAGAACTGCATCTTGAAATAATAGAACACCGGATCTCCCACGATAAAGGAATTCCGATAACAACATCCCCACCCATAGTGGTCTACAGAGAAACAGTGAAAAAACAGGGGCAACAGGTAGAATCAAAGTCCCCGAACAGACACAACAAATTATATTTTGTCGTAGAACCTCTTGAAGACGGCGTTTACAATGCAATAATAGAAGGAGAAATAAAAGAAGAAAAACCAAAAGACAGAAAAACAGTAGCAAAAAAGCTGGCCGAGCAGGGGATGGACGCAGACCAAGCGAAAGGAATCTGGGAAATAAAAAATGGAAACGTATTCCTGGACAACACCAAAGGAGTACAATACCTGAATGAAGCAAAAGAACTCATACTACAAGGGTTTGAAGAAGCAATAGAAAAAGGCCCGCTTGCAAACGAGAAGGTAACAAAAGTTAAAGTAAGACTCGTGGACGCGGTCTTACACGAAGACGCAGTTCACAGAGGCCCATCACAGATGATACCAGCAGCAAAAAGAGGAGTACTCGCAGCAATAATGACAGCAGACCCCATCCTGCTAGAACCAAAGCAAAAGATATTTATTACCGTGCCGCAGGAATATATGGGAGCAGTAAGCACAGACATACAAGGCAGAAGAGGACAAATCCTTGACATAGAACAAGACGGAGAACTGCTCACAATAATAACAAAAGTTCCTGTTGCTGAAACATTTGGTTTCGCAGGAGAAATACGTTCAGCAACGCAAGGCAGGGCGCAGTGGTCAACAGAATACCTAGGATATGAGCCGCTGCCAAGGGACCTGCAACAGAATGTTATAAAAAGGATTAGAGAAAGAAAAGGACTTAAACCTGAGATACAAACAGCAGAAGAACTACTTTCATGATAAATAAAAAATAGAGGTGTATGGGATATGGCAGACAAAAAGCCGCACATGAACCTTGTGTTCATAGGACACGTGGACCACGGAAAATCCACCACGGTAGGAAGACTGCTGTTCGACAGCAAGTCCCTGCCAGAGCAGGAGCTCAGAAAACTGAGAGAAGAAGCAGAAAGACTTGGAAAAGCAACCTTCGAGTTCGCTTTCGCAATGGACAGACTAAAAGAAGAAAGAGAAAGAGGAGTAACCATTGACGTAGCACACAAAGACTTCCAGACAAACAAGTACTACTTCACAATCATAGACGCTCCTGGACACAAAGACTTTATCAAAAACATGATCACTGGAACAAGCCAGGCAGACGCAGCAGTGCTGGTAGTGTCCGCAAAAGACGGACCACAAGAGCAAACAAGAGAACACGCATTCCTTGCAAGAACACTTGGAGTAGGACAGATGATAGTCGTCCTAAACAAGATGGATGCAGTAAACTACGATCAAGCAGCATACAACAAAGCAAAGCAGGACCTAATTGACAAGATCCTCAAACCTATTGGATACAAGATAGATGAGATGGAATTCATCCCAATATCAGCATACAAAGGAGACAACGTAGTAAACAAGTCAGAGAACATGTCCTGGTACAACGGACCAACCCTTGCAGAAGCTCTTGACAAACTTAAGGCACCTGAAAAACCAACAGACAAGCCACTCAGGCTCCCAATACAAGACGTCTACAACATCAAAGGAGTCGGAATAGTACCTGTAGGAAGAGTAGAAACCGGAGTGCTCAAAGTTGGAGACAAAGTGTCAATTGCACCTGCAGGCTCAACAGGAGAAGTAAAAAGCATAGAAATGCACCACCAAGCACTACAACAGGCAGAACCAGGTGACAACATAGGATTCAACCTGAAAGGCGTTGACAAAAAGGACCTCAGCAGAGGATCAGTAATCGGCCCAGCAGATAACCCTCCGACAGTGGCAGAAGAGTTCACAGCACAGATAATAGTACTGAACCACCCAACTGCAATAACAGTAGGATACCAGCCAGTAATACACTGCCACACAGTACAAATGGCCTGCAGCATAGTTGCAATAGAAAAGAAGATTGATCCAAAGAGCGGACAAGTAGTTCAAGAAAACCCAGAATTCATAAAAACAGGAGACGCCGCTGTAGTAAGAATGAAACCAGTAAGGCCCATGGTAATAGAAAAAGCAAGCGAATTCTCTCCTCTCGGAAGATTCGCAGTAAGAGACATGGGTATGACAGTGGCTGCAGGAATGGTACTGGACGTAAAGAAAAAAGCGTGAAATAGAAAATGGCAACACAACTAGCTAGCATAAAACTGGTAAGCCCAGACTACAAGAAACTGGAGAGCGTATGCTCTGAGATAAAGAGCATTGCAGAAAAGACAGGGGCTAACGTGAAGGGACCCATACCCCTTCCAACCAGAAAACTGGTAGTACCGACCCTGAAATCACCGTGCGGCGATGGGTCAGAAACATACGAGCACTGGCAGATGAGAATACACAAGAGAATAATGAACATAGAAGCTGATGAAAGAACCCTCAGGCAAATCATGAGGGTCCAAGTACCAGACCAAGTGCACATAGAAATAGAACTAAAAACCGCCTAAAAAACCCCCTCTTTATTTATTCTTAAAAACACACAAAATCCACTGCTTTTGACGATAAAATGTTCACACAACAACGAAAGGTTTTTAAAGGGCTCTTCTTTTTTAGGAACAGGTGAAAAAAATGGCAAGAGCCAAAACAGACGATCTAGATGTACTTGGCGGGTATTCCTTTGTATTAGGCGTTATAATCGCCCTGATACTAGGAATGGTCGCACAAATAATACCATTAGGAGACAAAGTATCTGCCACACTAGTAATTCTCTTAGTAATACTCGGACTAATAGTAGGATTCGTAAACATAAACAGAAAGGAAATGAAAGATTTTCTACTTGCAGTAATAGCAATCGGAATAATAGGATCAGCAAACCTAGAAGTAATCCCCGCAGTAGGAAACTACCTTGCAGGAATCGTAGCATACCTAGGAATATTCGTGTACCCAGCAGCAGTAGTGGTAGCAATAAAAGAAATATTCAACATAGCAAAAATGTAAATCAACAAAACCCCTTTTACTTTTGAAACCCCCTTTTTTCAAATTTTAACCACACAATATTTATACTCATCCCTGAGAATATCAATCATGTACTATACCTTCGAGCACGAAGCAGACATAGGAATAAAAGGAGAAGGAAAAACAATAGAAGAAGCATTCCAGGAAACAGCTAAAGCAATGTTCTCAGTAATGGCAAACTTAGAAAAAGTAGGAGAAGTAGAAAAAATCTCAGGAAAAACAAATGGCACTGACCTTGTTTCACTCCTTGTTAACTGGCTGAACCAATTGCTGGCAGAAAAAGACATACACAGCATGATCCTAAAATCATTTAAGGCACGCATAATGCACAAAAACAACGGATACGAGATAGAGTGGGAAGCAAAAGGTGAAAAGATGAACACAGAAAAACAAGATCTCAAAACAGAAGTAAAAGCAGCAACATTCCACATGGCAGAAGTAGAAGAAAAAAATGGAGAATGGACAGCCCAGTGCATTGTTGACGTTTGAACGGGGGAAGAACATGGAACCGAACGCATTCAAAAAAGTAAACGAATACGAGTGGATCATACCACAAAAAGGAGACATGAGAGTACCTGGAATAATCTTTGCAGATGAATCAATAATCAGGGACCTTGATGAAAAAGTCTGGGAACAGGTATCCAACGTAGCGACTTTGCCAGGCATACAAAAAGCAAGCATGGCAATGCCTGACGCCCACTGGGGATACGGTTTCCCCATAGGAGGCGTAGCTGCATTCGACCCAAAAGAAGAAGGAATAATAAGCGCAGGAGGAGTTGGATATGACATATCGTGCCTAACGCCAGACGCAAAGATCATGATAGAGCACGGGTGCTGGAAAAAAATCGGAGAGATGAAAGAAGATTCTCAAGAAACACTAGTATCAAACAGTAACATGATGTTAAAAGAGTTTTCCTCAAGAACGCTCACTCTCGACAAAGGAGAAATAAAGGAAAAAACAGCAAGCTATTTCATGGAACTAGACCCTAAATCACAGGTTGTAGAAGTGACTTCCTCCACAGGCAGGAGGATAAACGCAACCTCAGACCACCCTTTCCTAACACCTAACGGAATGAAACCAGCAGAAACACTAAAAAAAGGCGATCTAATAGCAGTCTATCCATTTGAAGGAGTAGAATATGAACCATGCAGAGACATTACAATAGTAGGAGAGCATAACATTCTTGAAGGACAAGCAAAGGACTCCCTTGTCGCAAGAAATCTTCTACCCTTAACAGAAAACAACACAAAGCTTCCGCTGATAACAAAGATACTGGGGTACTTGTTTGGTGACGGATTAGTGTACTTTTCTGGAAACAAGGGATATATCCATGCGTATGGACAAGAAGAAGACCTTAAAACAATAGCCAAGGATATCAAGAAATTAGGTTATTCCGCGAGGATATATTCAAGGAAAAGAAACCACAAAATAACAGATCAATACGGCACTAAAGAATTCTTGTCAACATCCCACGAACTTCACGTAAGGTCCACAAGCCTGGCAATGCTGTTCAAGGAGATAGGAATGCCTGTGGGCAACAAGACAAACCAAGAATATTCAGTGCCAGCATGGCTTCTGTCCGCACCAAAGTGGATAAAGAGACTCTTTCTGGCAGGGTTCTTCGGCGCTGAAATGTCAACACCTAAGAATGTTTCAAGAACCAACTTTTACTGTCCAGTAGTATCCCAGAACAAAGTTGCTGGCGCGCTAGGCTCAGGAATAAGGTTCATGCAAGAAGTCAGCAACATGCTAGAAGAGTTTGGAGTAAAAACCAACAAGATAAGCGTTAGAAAAGAATACAAAAACAAACATAGAGTGCGGCTGATACTCTCCTCAGAACCTGAAAGCCTGATAGCGTTATGGACAAGAGTAGGTTTCGAGTACAACAGGAAAAGATTGGAAGAAGGGCTGGCTGCAGCACAATACCTGAAAGAAAAGAAGGAATTCATGAAAAAAAGGCTTAAAGCAGCGGTCAGAACAAAAGAGTACAAAGCAAAAGGAAAAAGCCTTAAAGAAGCAATAAAAGACCTGTCAGGGGAACATGCCAACTCCAGGTTCATTGAACGCCACTATTATTCAAAAGAAGAAAAATTCCCAAGGGTATCTGAAAATTTCATTAGCTTTGGAGAATGGAGAGCAAAGAATCCCGGCCCAGTATTCTGGGAACAAGTAGAATCCACGAAAGCGCTTGACTACAAAGGAAAAGTGTATGATCTCACCGTGCCTGGAACTCATAATTTCGTGGCCAACGGGTTCGTGGTCTCAAACTGTGGAGTCAGGACCATTAAAACAGATCTGAAAAAAGAGGACTTAAAACCAAAGTTGAAAGAACTGATGGAAGAATTATTCAGAACAGTGCCCGCAGGACTAGGATCAGAAGGAAAAATAACCCTGACAAAAGACCAAGAAGACGAAATGCTGGCAAAAGGAGCAAGGTGGGCAGTAGAACAAGGCTATGGAACCAAAGAGGACCTTGAATACACTGAAATGAAAGGAACAGCGCCAGACGCTGACCCGAGCAAGGTCAGCGATCTCGCGAAAAAAAGAGAAAAAAAGCAAGCCGGAACCCTGGGCTCAGGAAACCACTACCTTGAAGTCCAGTGGGTGGAGGAAGTTTATGATCCGGAAATAGCCCGGATATACGGACTAGAAAAAGACCAGGTCGTGATAACCTTCCACTGCGGGTCAAGAGGCCTAGGCCACCAAGTAGCATCAGACTACATGCAAATTCTTGACCAAGCAGCACCAGAATACGGGATAAAGCTTCCTGACAGGCAACTTGCATGCGCACCAATAGAATCGCAGGAAGGCAAAGACTACTGGCAGGCCATGAACGCCGCAATAAACAACGCCCTCGCAAACCGGCAGGTTATAGCGCACCTTACAAGAAAAGCATTCAATAAAGTGTTCCCGGACGCAGAACTTCCTCAATTGTATGACACTAGCCATAACACGTGCAGAAAAGAAGAACACACAGTAAACGGAACCAAAAAAATAGTGTACGTGCACAGGAAGGGAGCTACAAGCGCTCTTGGCCCGGGAAGGCCAGAACTTCCCAGAAGTTACATGAACGCTGGCCAGCCAGTCCTAATAGGAGGCACGATGGGCACATACTCTTACATTCTCGCCGGAACAGAAAAAGGAACTGAAAAAGCGTTCGGAAGCGCATGCCACGGAGCAGGCAGACGGATGAGCAGAACCCAAGCAAAGAAAACATGGAAAGGAGACAGAGTAATACAAGACCTCGCAAACTCAGGAATAATAGTAAAAGCACACTCTTTCAAAGGCGCTGCAGAAGAAGCGCCTGGCGCATACAAAGACGTCAGGCAAGTCGTAAACGCAGTGCATAACGCAGGCCTTGCCAAGAAGGTCGTGAGAGTGCGGCCCCTCGGTGTAGTGAAAGGATGAAGAAAGATGCCCGCCAGTAACCTTTAAATACCTTTTATTGTGAAAAAATACTATCTCCTGCTGTAAAAGGAGGAAAATGGTCCAGCCCCAGAGGCTTTGTGCCTTTCGGGCAATGAAGACCGCTGAAAAAACAAAAATTTTGAGGACGTATAAAAATGGCAAAACGGCATGCTCCAAAAAGAGGATCCAGAGGATTCTCGCCAAGAAAAAAAGCAAAAAGAATTTACCCCAGTGTAAACTCCTACGCAGAAACAGAAGAAGTAGGAGTACAAGCTTTCCCAGGATACAAAGCAGGAATGACCCAACTGCTGACAATAAATGAAACAGAAAAATCCCCAAAATTCAAACAAGAAGAAGCAGTACCAGTAACAATTCTTGAAATCCCTCCAGTAAAGGTTTACGGGATCAGAGCCTACAAAACAACCCCTGAAGGCAAAAAAGCTTTCACGGAAGTGTACTCTGAAAAGCTTGACAAACGCCTACAAAGAAAAATAACTCTTCCAAAAGAATACTCATCTGAAGATAAAATAAAAGCAATAGAATCCAATCTTGAACAAATCTCTGAACTAAGACTACTTGTACACACACAACCCACTTTTAAGAAAACCCCTGAAATACTCGAGCTCACTGTTTTTGGCCCAGTTAAAGACGCATGGGAGTACGCAAAACAAAAACTTGGCAGTGAGCTATCTGCTGATGAAATCATAAAAGAAGGGGAAATGTTAGACACAATCGCAGTAACAAAAGGCAAAGGAACGCAAGGCCCTGTGAAAAGGTTTGGCATAACAATACAGATAAGAAAAAACAAAAAGCACAGGAGAAATCCGGGCTCTCTCGGGGCATTCAGCGTGGGAAGAATGTTCTGGACAGTGCCCCTCGCAGGACAGATGGGCTTCCAAACAAGAACAGAATACAACAAACAAGTATTGAAAATAGGGGAAAAAGGAGAAGAAGTAACCCCCGAAGGAGGAATACGGGCCTACGGAGTAGTGAAAAGCAGATACATGCTCATAAAAGGAAGCGTACCTGGGCCGAAAAAAAGGCTCATTATGTTGCGGAAAGGAATAAGGCCAACTCAAGGAGATACATTAACTATAAAAGAGGTAATAAGAACACCCCAGCAGTGATGAAAAATGATAAAAGCAAAAGTCTTTGATGTTGATGGAAAAAGCGTGAAAGAGATAAAACTACCTGAAGTATTTTCTGAACAAGTGCGGTCAGACCTGATAAAAAGAGCAAGCCTCGCAATACAAAGCGCAGGCTACCAAGCAAAAGGAGTATTCCCACTGGCAGGATTACAAACCAGCGCAGTTTACGTTGGAAGAAGAAGAAAATACCACCAGATGATAAACAGAGGAATATCAAGATTACCAAGAATCATAGGACCAAAAGGATACATCGGAGAAGTAAGAAGAGTACCCCACTCAAAGGGGGGTCACAGAGCACACCCCCCAAAAGTAGAAAAGAAAATAGAAGAGAGGATAAACAAGAAAGAAAAAAAGAAAGCCACAGCCTCCGCAATAGCCGCTACAGCGAACCTAGATCTTGTAGCAAAAAGGGGACACATGGTGAAAAACATTAACAGTGTCCCAATAATACTCACGGACAAAACAGAAGAGATAACTAAATCAAAACAAATCGTGGACCTACTAATAAAACTCGGCCTAAAAGAAGAACTGGAAAGAACAAGTGAAAAGAAGATAAGGGCAGGAAGAGGAAAGATGAGAGGAAGGAAGTACAAGAAGAAAAAAGGAGTGCTTATAGTTACAGGGAAAAACGCAGCATTATACAAATCTGCCAGAAACATACCTGGAACAGATGTCTGCACCGCAAAAGAGCTTAATGCAGACCTGCTCGCTCCAGGCGGAGTACCGGGCAGGCTGACCGTATACACTGAATCAGCCATAAACGAAATATCCAAGAGGTTCGGTTAGGATGAAAATAAAGTACCCCCTCCTATCAGAAAAGGCCGTCGGCCTCATAGAAAAAGAGAACAAAATAGTATTCATAGTTGAAAACCACGCATCAAAAGACGAAATAAAAGAAGATATAGAAAAAGAATATAACGTAAAAGTAAAGAGAATTAACGTGGTCAATACACTAAAAGGAGAGAAAAAAGCGTATGTCCAACTGGCTCCTGAAAGCAGTGCTGTTGACCTGGCAACAAAATTAAAGATACTGTGATACTATGGGAAAGCCTTTAATTCACCAAAGAAGAGGGAAAGGGAGCCCTTCGTTCAAAGCCCCAAGTAAAAGATTCAAAGTGGGCGTGGAGTATAGGCCAAACGATGGAAAAGAACTGCTAAGAGGAGAAGTACTAGAATTTATTGATAATCCTGCTCACACCGCGCTCTTAATGCGCGTTAGGTATGAAGACGGAACAGAAGCAGTAACCCCCGCATCAGAGGGATTATTCCTCGGAGAAACAGTATACTACGGGGAAAACGCACCCGCAGAACTGGGAAGCACCCTTCCACTAAGAAGCATACCAGAAGGATTCCCTGTGTACAACATAGAAACCCGAGTCGGGGACGGGGGAAGTATCATTAGATCCAGCGGGCTTGCAGCATACATAACTTCCAAAGACCAAAAGCATGTTTACGTAAAACTTCCCAGCAAAAAAATAAAAAAGTTTAATGCAAATTGCAGAGCAACCATCGGGCTGATTGCAGGTGGCGGAAGAAAGGACAAACCCCTGCTAAAAGCAGGTGCAGCACACTATAAGAACAAAGTGGCAAGAAACAAATGGTGGCCTAGAGTCCGGGGAGTCCACATGAACGCTGTAGACCACCCATACGGAGGAAAACAGCACCATGGCGCTAAGACCAAGAAGGGTAAAGGAGCGCCTGCAGGACAGCACGTAGGATCCTTTGGAGCGAGAAGGACCGGAAGGAGGAAGAGATAATGGCCAAAAAAGAATTCAAGTACAGAGGAAAAACACTAGAAGAACTCAAAAAATTAAGTCTTGAAGATTTCACAAAACTAATTCCGGCAAGAGAAAGGAGAAGCCTCAAGAGGGGATTCACAGAAGAAGAGAAAAAACTGCTCAAAAAAATAAGAGCATGGAAAGAGGGAAGCAAGCCCATAAGAACACATGTAAGAGAGATGATCATACTCCCTGAAATGGTCGGAAAGGAGATAGCAGTCCACAACGGAAAGGACTGGAACATAGTGAAAGTAAAGCCTGAAATGATCGCAATGCGGCTGGGTGACTTCAGCATTACCAGAAAACCGGTCAAACACTCCGGCCCAGGAATAGGAGCAACAAGGTCAACCAAATTCGTATCTGCAAAGTGATAAAAGATGAAGTACTCATACCAAGGAGACATTACGAAAACCGCCTCAGCAATGGTGAAACAAGTAGATATCAGTAGAAAATTAGCAAGAGAAACATGCAATGCGATAAACGGAATGAAACTAGAAAAGGCAATTGATTACCTTGAAAAAGTCATAGCAAAAGAAGCACACGTGCCTCTGAAAAGATACAACAAAAAACAGGGACACAGGAAAGGAGGACAACCTGGCAAGTACCCTGAAAAAACCTGTAAGAACGTAATAAAACTGCTCAAGAACCTGAAAAATAACGCTGAACAAAAAGGACTAGAACCAGAAAAGATGAAAATAGTACACGCATCAGCATACAAAGCACTTGAAATCCCCAGAGTAAGGCCCCGGGGAAAAGCAAAATCATCCAACATAGAACTGGTTACAATAGAACTGGTTGCTAAAGAGGTATGATAATGATAGAAAAAAAGTTCGTTGAAGACGGGATAACAAGAATGCGCGCAAAGGAATTCGTGAAAAACGAAGTAGCAAAAGCAGGTATTGTAAACATCAACATACAGAGAACCACACTCTCAACAAGAATAAGCCTGCTGGCAGAAAACCCAGGGATAGTAATTGGAAGGAAAGGCAAGGGGATAAAAGACCTTGCAGATGTGATAGAAACAAAAATGAAGCTCGAAAACCCCCAGATAGAAGTAAGCAATGTGGATGAGAAAGGACTGGAGCCCGCCATAATCGGCAACTGGATAATAAGGATGCTTGAAAGAGGATTTAAACCAAAAAGAGCAATGTCAAAAGCATTATACAGGGTCATGTCTGCACATGCCATAGGCTGTGAAATAATAGTTAAAGGGGTAGTAAGAGGCAAAGGAAAGAAAGCAGGAAAACTAAGGGTATCTGCAGGATACCTAAAGAAAGCAGGACACGGAAAAGAGCTGGTAAAAGAGTTTAACGGCAGAGCAGTGCTCAAACAAGGAGTAATAGGAGTCACTGTTAGAATCGTACCCCCTGATGTAATATTCCCAGACAAAATGATCATGCCTAAAGTAGAAGAGCCAACCGAAGTAAAAGAGGTAGAAGAGAATGGCGATAATAAAAAAGAAAGAACTGAAAGCAATGAGTAAAGAAGAACTAGAAGCAAAAGAAAAAGAGATCAGGTCAGAAATGATGAGAGAACTGGGAGCAGCAAGAAGCGGTACAAAACCAGAAAACCCCGGGAAAATAAGAGAAATGCGAAGAACAATAGCAAGAATAAAAACAGTAATGAGAGGTGCGGCTCAGTAAATGGGAGACATCTGTGAAGTGTGCGGACTTCCAAAGGAAATATGCACTTGCGAAGAAATGTCAAAAGAGGAACAAAAAATCCACGTGTACGAAAAACACGCCCGTGGAAGAAAGTATATGACGATAATAGAAGGCTTTGACCCTTCATTCAACATAGAAACCCTCACAAAAGAACTGAAACAAGAACTTGCATGTGGAGGGACTTCAAAAGACGGAAAAATAGAACTGCAAGGCCAGCACAAAAACAAAGTAAAAAAAGCCCTCCTAAAAAGAGGCTTCAAAGAAGAACAGATAGATGTGTACTAGATGCACAAGATAGTCACAGAAGAACTGATAGGAAAAAAAACAAGGATAAAAACAAGCACCATGCCAGAAATCGTCGGAAAAGAAGGCACAGTAATAAACGAAACAATGAAAACCATAACAATAAAAACAAAAGAAAAGGAACTGATAATCCCAAAAAAAGAATGCACATTCGAATTTGAGTATCACGGAAAATGGGTCACGGTACGCGGAAAAGACCTCGCGTTCAGGCCCGAAGAACGGATAAAAAAACATTGGAGGAACATGCATGGAAAAATGCGGAGATAAAAACTGCCCAACACACGGCACCTTACGGGTAAGGGGCAGTATCCTAGAAGGCAAAGTAGTAAGCAAAAAGGCAAAGAACACAGTAACCGTAGAAAGGAACTACCTAAACTATGTGCCAAAGTACGAAAGATATGAACGAAGAACAAACAAGATACACGCACACCTCCCGGTATGCATGCATGACGATATCAATGTCGGCGACACAGTTATCATAGGAGAATGCAGAAGAATAAGCCGGAATAAAACCTTCGTGGTGGTGAAGAAAAAGTGAAAGGCATATCAAGCAAAGTAACCGGTGGAGTATCCATAGGCTCGATCATAACCTGTGACGATAACTCCGGAGCAAAAGTACTCAAAGTAATCGGAAAAGAAGGGTACAGAGGAAGAAAAAACAGAAGAGCCACCATAGGAGTAGGGGATATCCTAATCGCTTCAGTGATAAAAGGAAACGTGAGAATGAGAAAAAAGAAGGTAAGATGCCTGCTGATAAGACAGAGAAAAGAATACAGAAGAGCAAATGGAATGAGAGTAAAATTTGAAGATAATGCTGCAATAGTTGTAACAGACAAAAACGAACCGCAAAGCTCTGAAATAAAAGGGGTCATAGCAAAAGAAGTGGCAGAAAGATTTCCAAAAGTGGCGACAATAGCTAAAAATGTGATGTGACATGAAACCAGGAAAACAAAGGAAAAGGATAGAAGAGCTTCCAAAGAACAAAAGAAGGAAACAGGTATCTGCAAGACTATCTAAAGAGTTATCCTCAAAATACAAGAGAAGAAACTTCCCGCTAAGGAAAGGAGACAAAGTAAAGATACTGAGAGGAAAACACAAAAACAAAGAAGCAAAAGTACAAAAGATCAGTCTAAAAGACTACAAAGCATTCTTAGAGGGAATAACAATAAAAAAGAAAGACGGTACAGAAAAACCTCTTCCAATAAGTCCAAGTAACCTTCAGATAATAGAACTTGACCTCTCTGACAAAAAAAGAGTAGAGGCACTTGAAAGAAAGATAAAGGGTTGATTATATGCACACAAAAAGATTGAACGTGCCAAGATCATGGAACATACCAAAGAAAGGAGAGGTATGGTCACCAACAACAATGCCTGGAGCGCACTCAAAAGACAAGAGCATACCCCTCATAATAGTAATAAGAGACCTGCTTAAACTTGCAGACAACGCAAGAGAGGCAAAGAAAATAATCAAAGAAGGTAATGTTTTCATTGATGGCAGACCCATAAAAAAACCTCGGTTTGGCATAGGGTTTATGGACACAATATCAATACCAAAAATAAACAAAGTATACAGAGTGCTATACGACCAAAAAGGCAGGATAACACTAAAAGAGATAGGTGACTCTGAAAAGGACTTCAAGCTATGCAAGATTAAAAACAAGACAATACTCAAAAAAGGAAAAATACAGCTCAACCTACACGATGGAAGAAACCAGTTAGTAGAAAACGACGTATACAAAACAGGAGATGTACTAAAAATAACAATACCCGAACAGAAAATCATAAAACACATACCTCTAAAAACAGGCTCAATGGTGTACTTAAGCGGAGGAAAACACGCAGGAATAACCGCAGTAGTAAAAGAAATAATCCCTGGAACAACACTCAGAAAGCCAATAGTAGTCTTAGAGAAAGACGGAAAAGAAATGAGAACACTGAAAGAACATGCATTCGCCATAGGAACTGAAAAACCAGAACTAAAAGTAGGTGTGTAAATTGATAACCATAGACAAAGTAGTGCTGAACATAGGTGTTGGGGCTGCAGGAGAAAAACTTGAAAAAGCCCAAACAATACTTGAGAGAATAGCAGAACAAAAAGCCGTGATAACAAGAGCAAAGAAAAGAATCCCCACCTGGGGAACTAGAAAAAAGATGAAAATAGGAGTAAAAGTAACCCTCAGAAAAGAAAAAGCAGACAGGATACTGAGAATGGCCTTTGAAGCAGTAGACAACCAGATAAAAGAACAGTCAATATCAGACAATGGAACATTTTCCTTCGGAGTAAAAGAGTACATAGACCTGCCGGGAATAAAATACGATCCGGAAATAGGCGTTTTTGGCTTTGATGTTTGCGTAAATCTCAAAAAATGGGGATACAGAGTAGACAAAAGAAAGAGAAGACAATCAAAAATGCCTAACAGGCACAGGATAACCAAAGAAGAAACCAAAGAATTCATAGAAAAGAATTACGGCGTCAAGGTGATCTGAATGAAAAACATTAGACCTGTCAAGTACAAACGACCAAGAAGAAAAGAAGAAGGCAGGGCTTGCATAATCTGCGGAAGGCCCGAAGGACTTGTCAGAAAATACGGGATAAACATGTGCAGACAATGTTTCAAAAGAAAAGCAAAGGACATAGGATTTGAGAAATACGACTGAGGTAATCATATGGATCCAATAGCAGACGGACTCGTGAACCTAAAAAACTGTGAGATGGTTGGCAAAAAAGAATGCGTGATAAAGCCAGCTTCAAAACTAATGGGCAACCTGCTCAGAATACTGCAAAAAGAGAAGTACATAAACGAATTCGAGTTCGTAGAAAATGGCAGAGGCGGAGAATACCACATAAAGCTACTGGGAAGGATAAACAACTGCAAAGCAATAAAACCAAGGTACTCCGTCGGAAAAGATGAGTACAACCTATGGGAAAAGAGATATCTCCCAGCCAAGAACTTTGGAACGCTTATAGTATCAACCCCAAAAGGCCTGATGACCCACAAAGAAGCTAAAAAAGCAGGAACAGGGGGAAAACTTATAGCATACGTCTATTGAGGTGCAAAAATGGAGAAAGTAGTACAAATCCCAGAAGGTGTCACGGTCGCACCAGTACCAACCGGATTTAAGGTAGTTGGAAAACTGGGAGAAATAGAAAAAAACTTTGACATGAGCCTAATAAAAGTGGAAAAACGGGCAGACTCCATCGCAATAATGCTAGAAAAAGAAGAACCAAGAAGAAAAGAAAAAGCGAAACTTGGCACAATAGCAGCCCATCTTAAAAACATGATAAAAGGAGTAAGTGAAGGATTCCAGTACAAAATGAAGATTATCTACATTCACTTCCCAATGAACGTGAAAGTTGAAGGCAACGAAGTAGTGATAAAAAACTTCTTGGGAGAAAAACAACCCAGAAGAGCAAAAATTGTTGGAAACACAAAGGTGGAAATAAAGGGTAATGAGATCGTGCTCACAGGACCGAATAAAGAAGAGGTAGGACAAACAGCAGCCAACATAGAACAAACAACCAAAACAAGAGGAAAAGACATAAGAAAGTTCCAAGATGGGATCTACATCACATCAAAAGGATGATATTCATGAAAAAACGCAAAAAGCCAAAGTTTGCAAGGCAAAACGCCCATAGAAAAGCGAGAGTATCAGAAAGCTGGAGAAAGCCAAAAGGAGAGGACTCCAAACAAAGGCTTAAGAAAAAATACATGGGCGCCCACCCGACACCAGGTTACGGCCAATCCAAAAAAGTAAGAGGCAAACACCCATGCGGCCTGGTGGAAAAAATAGTACACAACCTAACAGAACTATCCGGACTAGATAAAAAAATTCACGCGGTGAGGATAGCTCACCCTGTTGGAAAGAAAAAAAGAACCGAAATAATCAAAGCGGCTGAAGAAAAAGGAATAAAAGTGCTTAACAAGGGTGTAATCTAATGGAACTAAAACAAGTGAAAAGATTAGCATCCAGAGTAACTGGAGCTGGAGAAAAAAGGATAAAGATACGCGATACAGAAAAAGCACAGCAATCAATGACCGGAGATGATGTAAGAGCGTTAATAAAGCAGGGGGCCATAGAGGTAGTCCAGAAAAAGGGAGTTAGCAAAGCAAGAGCAAAGAAGATAAAAGCCCAAAAGAAAAAAGGGTTAAGAAGAGGAAAAGGAAAGAAAAAGGGAGGCAAAAAAAGCAGGACCCCGAAAAAGGAAGAGTGGATGAAGAAAGTTAGGGCACTCAGAAGAAAGCTAAAACGAGAAAAACAAAACCTCAAACCAGGAGCATACCAACCACTCTATCGCAGAATAAAAGGAGGCTTTTTCAGAGACAAAGGCCACTTAGAACTTTACATGAAAGAAAAGGGATTGAAAAAGTGATCATATGGCACACAAAACAACATACAAAGTTCAAAGAAGGAGAAGAAGAGAAGGAAAAACAGACTACCTAAAGCGACTTAACTTACTCAAAGGAGAAAAACCAAGAATGGTAATAAGGATAAGCAACAACCAAGTGATCACCCAGATAATGGAATACTCCCCAGAAGGGGATAAAACATTGATAACCGCAACAAGCAAAGAATTGCAAAAGTACGGGTGGACAGGACACAATGGAAACTGCAGTGCAGCATACCTCACAGGATACCTCTGCGGAAAAAAGGCCCTAAAGACAGGCATAAAGGAAGCCGTCCCAGACCTCGGACTTCACACCCCTGTACACAAATCAAATGTTTTCGCGGTAATAAAAGGCGGAATAGATGCAGGACTTGGGATAAACGCAGATGAAAAAGCATTCCCTGACAAGGGAAGGATTGAAGGAAAGCACTTAAAAAACAAACAAGATATTGAAGGAATAAAAAAGAAGATAGGTGAACTGAATGCCTGAATGGGTACCAAAAACGAGACTAGGACAGATGGTTGCTAACGGGGAGATAACCAGCCTGGAAGAGATCTACAACAAGAATCTTGCGATACTAGAACCAGAAATAGTAGACCTATTGGTACCCAACCTTGACCATGAGATACTACAAAAGAATAGCGTCCAAAGAATCACGAAAAACGGCAGAAGAATCTCCTACAGAGTAGTTACCGCAGTAGGGAACAGAGATGGTTATGTAGGTGTGGGCATAGGAAAAGGACTTGAAATGAGAAGCGCGATAGACAAATCAATAAAGGACGCTAAAAGGAACATGATACACATAAAAAGAGGTTGCGGAAGCTGGGAATGTGCATGCGGAGAGGAACACAGCATACCCTTCAAGGTATCAGGAGGAAACTCATCCGTAAAAGTAGAGATATACCCCGCACCAAAAGGAACCGGAATTGTTGCAGGAGGAACCGCTAAAAGGATCCTAGAACTTGCGGGGATTAAGGACGCGTGGTCAAAAACATTCGGACAAACCACAACAAGAGTAAACTTCGCGCTTGCAACACTTAACGCCTTAAGGCAGATTAGAAAAATAAGAAAAGTGGATGAAGAATGATCGCAGCAATAAGAGTAAGAGGACCAACAAAAACAAAATCAGAAATAAATGAGACAATGGCATTACTAAAACTGAATAAGCCAAACAACTGTGTAATCCTGCCTGAGACAGACTCAGTAAAAGGAATGCTCCAAAAAGCTAAAGATTACATAACATGGGGAGAAATAAACAGAGATAACCTCGAAAGACTTCTCTTCAAATGGGGAAGGGTAAACGGAGGAAGACTAACAGAAGAGTACCTAAAAACCATAAAATACACTAAAGGAAAGTTTATTGACGATGTACACAACGGAAAGATAAGACTAAAAGAGGCCGGTGTAAAACAGCCATTCAGACTCCACCCCCCAAGAAAAGGATGGGGTAGCATAAAGAAAGGATTTAATGAAAAAGGAGCCCTCGGGTATAGAGGAGACAAGATAAACGACCTTCTTGAAAGAATGCTGTGAGGAGAAAAAAAATGAAAAGACAGGCAAAAAAGATACACAGAAAAGGTAGAGGAACAAGAACTGTATTCAGGGGCAATGCAAAAAAAGGCAGAGGAAGAGGTAGCCGTATGGGAAATGCAAGTGTCAAGTGCAAAGGAGGAGGCGGCCAAAGGAACAAGATGCATATTTACAAAAAACAACCTGAAAGACTTCTTGAAAACAAGGGCTTCCACTCCAAAAAACAAAGGATAAAAAGCATAAACCTACGGGACCTCGACTACTCAAAAGAAACAATCAACGTTATAGATGAAGGGTATGAAAAGGTACTCGGTGCAGGAGAAGTACAAAAGCCTGTAACAGTAATCGCAAAGTTTTTTACTAAAAAAGCAGTTCAAAAGATTGAAGAAGCCGGCGGTAAAGCAATGGTGAAAGAATGATTGACATAAAAATATTCGAGAGGGCAGCTGCTTTAATTCCAGAAGTACAAACACCAGCTGCAAAACCCCCCTTAAAGAGCAGGCTGAAATGGACTGCACTTGGATTAGTACTATTTTTCTCATTGGGTGTGATTACACCAATCGGCCTAGCGAAGACAGGACAAGGAGGATACATAGAAAATCTTCAAATGGTAATGGCCTCAAAAATAGGGACTATCGCAACCCTTGGTATCGGACCTATTGTCATGGGAAGCATAATACTCCAACTGCTCATGGGCGCTGGAGTAATCAGCATGGACAGGTCAAATCCCCGCGATAGACAAGCATTCCAGACCGCCCAGAAGGTGATGGCACTATTCTTCTGTTTCTTCGAAGGCGCAATATACACACTCTCAGGATTTATTCCAGCAAACCCTGGAATGCAAGCAATAGTTCTTGCACAGATTGCAATGGGTGGAATAATAATCATGTACCTTGATGAGATAATAAGCAAGTATGGAATAGGCTCTGGAGTTGGGTTATTCATCGCAGCAGGAGTATCCCAAACAATAGTATGGCATGCGTTTTCATTCTTTGACGTTGGAGGAGGAACGTTTATAGGAGCCGTGCCACAAATACTGGCAGGACTGGGAACTGGAACTATTCCGGAAACAGCATTAATGGCCCTCATTTTTACTCTTATAGTATTCCTAGTAGTAGTATACTTTGAGTCAATGAAAATAGAAGTACCCTTAACCTTCGGCCAGATAAGGGGCTTCGGAGCACGCTATCCTCTAAAATTCTTGTACGTAAGCAATATACCAGTGATCTTTGCAGCAGCACTGTTCGCTAACGTGCAACTAGTTGGAGCAGCCATGGATGGGGTCGGCGCGCCTTGGTTAGGCCACTTTGAAAACGGAAGGGCCACCTCCGAACCACTATTCTGCATAGGAGGGACAATGGTATCTCAAGGCAAAAGCGTAACCTGTCAAGGGGGATTCGGAGTGCCAGGAATAGCATATTTCCTAACAACACCCTACAGGTACCTTGCAACAAGCACAGACGTGGCCCACACGCTTGCAGATCCTCTACGCATACTGCAGATAATTTCCTTCTCAGCAGCAATGATGATAATGTGCGTTATTTTTGGAAGGATATGGGTCGAACTATCCGGAATGAGCTCCAAGGATGTTGCAGGACAACTACAGCACGTAGGCCTTCATGTTCCCGGATTTAGAAGAGACCCAAGGATAATTGAGAGGGTTTTGGATAGGTACATTCCAACAATCACTGTGCTAGGCGCAATGGCGGTCGGCCTGTTAGCAGTGTTCGCTGATTTAACAGGAGCAATAGGAACAGGGACAGGAATACTTCTAACAGTTGGAATCCTGTACAGGTTATACGAAGAGCTTGCTTCAGACCAAGCCATGGAAATGATGCCTGCCCTCAAGAAGTTCATGAGCTGAATGCTTTTTATACCACTTAAACTGGAAAAATAGAAAGGGGAACCACATGAGTATTATGATAGAAGTAGCATTAATTGCAGCAGCTGTATCAGCAGGCAGTATGCTGTTCCAAAAGAAAATGGTCAACCAAGACCGAGTAGATGAAATAAAAGCCAAGATGAAAGATTATAACAAAAGATACCGCAAAGCACTAAAAGAAAAGAACGAAAAGAAGATAAAAGAGCTTGAAAAAGAAGGAAAAGAAGTAACCATGATGAGTGCAGAGTTAATGAAACACTCCCTCAAACCAACAATGTACACACTCCTGCCAATACTCATCGTAATAAGTGTTATAAAAACAAGGTATGGGGGCCAAACTGCTGCAGTCTTACCCGCCATAGGCGCAGTTGATGCTTTTTGGTGGTATGTTATCGTAGCCATGATGACAAGCATGGTACTAGAAGTAGTTTACCAAGCGTACAGGAGGAAGAAGAAAAATGGTGGAACCAGGAAAAAGAACGAATAAGATAAGAAAAGTATTCTACAGAACACCAGGCGGAAAGGTAAAGATCAGGTACAAAAGGAAGAAAAGCAAAAAATCAAGCTGCCAGATATGCGGAAAAAAACTCCAAGGAAAAAGACCTGGTAGAGCATATTCCAAAAACCTATGCCACTCCTGCTTAGAAGAGTTTATAAGAGTAAAAACAAGAGCAAAAGAAGGCACATCAATCCCGCTAAAGTTCTATAACCTGCTTAAACGTGAAGCAGAATGATCATAACAATAAGCGGGACCACGGGAGCAGGAAAGGACACTATAGGAAAAAAACTCTCAGAAAGAACAGGTCTGAGGATTGTTTCTGCAAGCCTCAAAAAGTACGCCAGAGAAGAAGGAATTGATGTACTGCAATTCTCAAAAAAAACAAACATTCAGGAATATGACAAACAACTGGATGAATGGCAAAAAAAAGAAGCAGAAAAAGGAAACTGTATAATAATCAGCAGACTCTCAGCAGTTCTCATAGCACCCAAAGCCGACCTAAAGATATGGCTTTATGCTCCAGAAGAAGAGAGGATAAGAAGAATAAAAAACAGAGACAAAAAAGAGAATGCCTCAGAGTACGTAAGAGAGAGGGACCTTGAATCAAAAGAAAGATTCAAAAACACGTACGGAGTAGACTACACCAAACAAGAGCACTATGACCTGTGCATCAACACAGGAAAATGGACTCCCGAAAATGTTGTTAATATCATACTAAAAGCAATGGAGGAGACAAAAAATGATTAAAGAAGGAGCAGAATTCATCGTAACAAGAGGAAGTGACGCTGGAAAAAAGGTGAAAATAAAGAAGGTAATAGACGGAACATTTGTAATAATACAAGGTGAAAAAGTAAAAGAAAGAAGAGCAAACATAAAACACCTTGAAGCTGAGAAGAGATGAATGGATTTATCCTGCTAGATAAACCCGAAGGGATAACCTGCGCAAGAATAGATCAGTTAGTCAAGAAATGGTCAGGAGAAAAAACAGCGCATGTTGGAACCTTAGATCCAAACGTCAGCGGGGTGCTCCCTCTACTTATAGGCAAAAAAGCAATCAAGTTACTAGAATACCTACAACAAAGTGAAAAAGAGTACATATGCCTAATGAAAGTGAATGCTGAAAAACAGGACATAGAAAAACTCCTAGAAGAATTCACAGGAAAAGTGTACCAAAAACCACCCAAATTATCCGCGGTCTCAAAAAAGATAAGAGTGCGTAAAATATACCGCACACGCCTCCTTGATTCAGAAGGAGACTATTTTTTGTTTCAGGTCACATGCCAACACGGAACGTACATAAGAACACTTGTAAAAGACATTGGAAGAGTTCTTGGAAAGAACGCGAAAATGATAGAATTAAGAAGAACAAGAAGTAACGGGTTCAAAGAACCAGAATGTGTTCCCTTAATAAGAGTAAAAGACGCCCTAGAACTAAACGCCCAGGGAAAAAAAGGACCAGAGGGAGTCCTTCTGCCCCTGGAAGAAACAGTAAGATCACTGCCAAAAGTGATAATAAAGGACAGCGCTGCAAAGAATGTTATAAAAGGAGCACCATTAATGGCCCCTGGAATAATTAAAGTAGAAGGCCATGTGCAAAAGGATAAAACAGTAGCCATACTAACAGAAGACCGGCAACTCCTTGCAGTAGGAAGGATGATGTTTGACAAAGGAAATTTTCCAGAGAGAGGGATCATAACAAAAACAGAAAAGGTCATCTTAGAAAAGTTATAATAATCAAAGGAGTGTATTGTAAACCAAAGCCGGGATAGCGAAGTGGTTAACGCGCCAGCCTTGAGAGCTGGTGGGCCTCGGCCCGCGTGGGTTCAAATCCCACTCCCGGCGCTAGAACAAATTTCTCAGCAAACAGAAACCTTTTTAAACTGCAGCATGAGAAAAAGTACTACTAAAACTAAAAGAAGATCTTGGCGAGGCCTTTTGGCCGGTGACCTACAGATAACCAAACAACTTATTCAAACGGTGAACACATGGCCGAATTTAAAGGAAGGTTAAGAATAGCTGGCAGAGATATAGATGGTAACCTGCCAATCCCAAAAGCACTCCGAAGAATAAAAGGAGTGGGGATTAACTTTGCGGATAGCATTGCAAAGGTATTTTTTGAAAGTACAGGAGTCCAGCCAACAGAAAAGATAGGGACTCTTGATGACAACCAGATAAAAATAGTTGAGGACATACTTTCAAGCCCCACAAAACATGGGATAGCAACATACTTAATAAACCGAAGAAATGACCCTGAAACAGGAGAAGACACTCATCTTATAAGCTCTGACCTAGACTTCACGATAAAACAGGATAAAGAAAAACACATGGCCATAAAGAGCTGGAGAGGTGTAAGATTCTCAGCTGGACTGCCTGTAAGAGGGCAGAGAACAAGAACCATGGGCAGGAAAGGCAAGACCCTCGGAGTACAGAGAAAGAAGAAGAAGTGATAAAGAATGGGAGATCCAAGAAGACTTAAGAAAAAGTACGAAACGCCAAATCACCCTTGGGAAAAGAAAAGGATAGAAGAAGAAAAAAAACTTGTACTCGCCTACGGGCTTAAAAACAAGAGAGAACTATGGCGCGCCCAAACTTTAATAAGAAAGTACAGGCACCTTGCCAGAAACCTTGTAGGACTCCCTGTAGAAGAAAGAGCAGAGAAAGAGAATACACTATTATCCAAAATGGAAAGCCTTGGACTTATAAAGGAAGGCGGCAGCCTTGATGATGTCTTATCACTAAAAGCAGAAGACCTGCTTGAAAGACGGCTTCAAACAGTAGTGTGGAAAAAAGGACTTGCATTGTCTCCAAAACAAGCAAGACAGTTAATAGTCCACAGGCACATAAAAGTAAAAGGAAACATAACCACCGCGCCTGGAATGATCATCAGTAAAGAATTAGAGCCCACAGTAGACTGGGCAAAACAACCACTAAAACTAACGCCACCACAACAACAGGTCGCTGTAGAAGCCCAAGACAAAGCAATAGAAGGTGAGGAAAATGCCTGAGTACTGGGGAATAGCACACATATTTTCAAGCAAGAATAATACCATAATCACGATAACTGACCTAACAGGAGCAGAAACACTGGCAAAGTGTTCTGGAGGAATGGTTGTAGACTCTGATCGTAAAGAAGGAAGCCCTTATGCTGCAATGATCGCTGCTCAGAAAGTGGCTGAAAACGCCAAAGCCAAAGGAGTGACCGGAGTCCACATAAGGGTAAGAGCTCCAGGCGGGCACTTCAGCAAAATCCCCGGTGCAGGGGCACAAGCCTGCATCAGAGCCCTTGCAAGAAGCGGTCTCAGGATAGGAAAAATAGAAGATGTCACTCCGATACCTCACGATACCACAAGACGACCCGGTGGAAAGAGGGGAAGAAGGGTATGAAGCTCAACATAAAAAAAGAGAAGGACAACACGCTGACGTTCGAGCTAAAAGATGCGTCTCCAGCGTATGCAAATGCCCTAAGAAGAACAATCATGAGAGAAGTTCCAGTAATGGCGATAAAAGAAGTAGACATCTACGAGAATACCAGTAGCTTGTTCCCAGAATACATCGCACACAGGCTTGGGATGATACCCCTCACAACAGACCTAACCGCCTATGTTCTACCAGAAAACTGCTGCGGCGGAAACTGCTCAAAATGCTCAACAATACTAACGCTCGATGTAGAAGGTCCAAAGACAGTTTATTCTAAGGATCTTAAACCAACAGACGAAAACGTAACTCCCGCATACGAAAATATCCCTATAATAAAACTAATAGAAGGCCAAAGGCTAAGGCTAGAAGCCAAAGCCGTATTAGGAAGGTCAAAAGACCACGCGAGATGGCAGTCCTGCCATGTGTCATACAACACCACCAATGGGAAAGATTATAAGTTTGAGCTTGAATCCTACGGCAACCTGCCTGCAAAAAAGATTCTTGAAAAAGCCGTAAAGATTCTTGAAACAGGTGTAAAAGAGATAAAAGCTAAAGTCAAGTGATGCCCCATGAAAAGATCTGAAAAAAAAGCGAGAGAAAAAACAAATCCCCTAATAAAAGAAGCAGTAATCACGCTTAACAAAACAAAAGCCAAAGCTTGGAAAGACGTTGCAAGAAGAATAACAGCACCAACAAGACAGAATAAGGGAGTTCCGCTGTCAAGAATATCAAAATATACCGCAGAAGGAGACACTGTAGTAATCCCTGGAAAAGTGTTAGGAAACGGGGACATCAACCATAGTATTACCCTCGCTGCAACAGGCTACTCAAAAAAGGCTTCAGAAAAACTCAAAGAAGCCAAGTGCAAAACAATGAGCATTTTGGAACTCGCCAAAAAGAACCCTGAAGGAAAGAACATAAAAATCATAGGGTGAAAATGAACATGAAAATATATAACGGAGACAACAGCGTGCTTGGAAGACTGGCATCCAGAGTAGCTCAAGATCTGCTTGAAGGAGAAGAAGTCAAGATAATCAATGCAGAAAAAGTTGTGATAACAGGAAACAAAGAGGATATCCAAGCTAAGTACGCTCACAGATTCCAAGACCTCACTAACGCAGCCAACCCCCGGAAAGGCCCAAGAAGAAGCAGGAGGCCTGACCTGTTCGTAAAAAGAGTGATAAGGGGAATGGTCCCAAGAAAAACAAAAAGAGGAAGGGATGCATTATCACGCTTAAAAGTTTACATTCAAGACCCCGAACAGCTTGAAAACAAAGCAGAGAAATACGCAGAATGCAAAAGCGCTAAAAAAATGAGCGTACTAGAACTCTGCAACTGGCTAGGTGGTAAATGATGGCAACTAAAAAGAAGACAAAAGAAGAGAAGATAGTAATCACAAGAGGAAAAAAGAAAAGAGCAGTCGCAAGGGCAAGAGTAAAAAATGGACTGAAAAGCCTGAAAGTAAACGGCAAAAGCGTTGAAAGCCTGAATCCAAGTATAGTAAAAGATATCATAACTGAACCAATAGAACTGGCAAGGAATGTTCTCGGAGAAGGATTTGACAACAATCTTGACATTGATGTTAATGTTTATGGTGGAGGCATAATGGGCCAAGCATTCGCAACAAGAACAGCGATCGGAAAAGCACTCCTAAAATGGACCGAATCAGAAGAACTTAAAAACATGTTCTCAGAATACGACACAACACTCGTAAAAGAAGACGTCAGAAAGAAAGAACCTAAAAAGTACCTGAGAAAAGGTGCAAGGGCCAGGCCTACAACATCATACAGGTGAAGAGAAAATGATGATACCAGTAAGATGCTTTTCATGCGGAAAACCAGTAGGCCACTTGTGGGAAGAGTATCAAAGGAGAATAAAAGAAGAAGATCCGGAAAAAGTCCTGGACTCCCTTGGACTAAACAGATACTGCTGCAGAAGAATGCTTGTATCCCACGCAGACCTGATAGATCAAATCATAGTATACGATAAAAAACAATAACGCCCCATCATAATATCAGAGAAGGGGCCGTGGGGTAGCCTGGTAGCCTTTCACCTTGGGGTGGTGGCGACTCGAGTTCAAATCTCGGCGGCCCCACCAATAAGGGCGCCTTTCCCGCTGCGCGGTTAGTCTAGTCTCCTTCCAGCCCGAAAAGGACAGAAGGATAGAATGGTTAGGACATTGGCCTTCCAAGCCAATGACCCGGGTTCAAATCCCGGACCGCGCACCAAATAAAAAACTTTTTATAGTCATAATTAATGTAAGCAGAGATAATACTCCTCACGGCAAAAGAGCAAACATAAAAAACAGAACGCATAAAAAGCACTAAAACCAAATTAACACTGGGCGGGAGTCGCCTAGCCCGGTCATGGCGCTGGACTCAAGTGACCTTTCTTTGAAAAAGAAACCGGCCGGGGGTATCCAGTGGCTTAGTGCCATCGAGGGTTCAAATCCCTCCTCCCGCACTATACAATCCATTTACCAAAAAGGAATAAAAACCCTGGCAAGAGAACAGTATAATAGAACGCGCCGTTAGTCTAGTCTGGTAGGACTCAAGCTTGCCAAGCTTGTGGCCCGGGTTCAAATCCCGGACGGCGCACCACCACAAAAATTGTTCAAAGTGACCAGTATAATGATAAACAAAATAACAAATGTGGACCTCAGGATTGTTTTAGACTCAACAGGCAACAAGACAGTAGAAGCAGAGATCACCACCGACTTCGGGAAAGGAGTGGCAGCATCACCGAGGGGCACGAGCACAGGAAAACATGAAGCGGTGTTCTCTCCAGAGCCTGTTGAAAAACTCGTTAAAACCGCAAAGAAAAATTTTCTTCCCCTTTTGATTACACTTGAAGCTCAAGCAGAAGTAGACAGCGTGATTGAAAAGTATGATGGCACAGAAAACCTGTCCAGGATAGGGGGAGCAGTATCAACTGCAGTTTCAATGGCCGCGGCAAAAGCATTTGCAAGAGCATACAACATGCCCTTGTACCAGACACTGGCTTTTACTAACACCCTACCTTACCTCCTTTCAAAGGTTATTGGCGGAGGGCTCCACGCTAAAAAAGGGTGTGATGTACAAGAGATATTAGTGGGGGGCCTTGGAAAAAGTATCCTGGAATGTGCTGAAATAAACTTAAGAATACATGAACGAATAGGAGAATTAATAGGAACCGGCAGGGACCTTGAAGGAGGATGGATCGCACCACTTACAACTGAAGACGCCTTGGGCCTTGTTAAAGATGTCATACAGGAAACAGGAGAAAAAGCACGGATGGGAATAGATGTGGCAGGCAGTACACTGCTAAACAAAGGAGCATACGTTTATAAACACGAAAAAATGAAAAGAGAAAGAGAAGAACAAATAGACTTCATTAAGCGAATTACAAAAGACTACAACCTCAAGTACGTTGAAGACCCGCTTGAAGAAGAAGACTTTGAAGGACACAAAGAACTAACAAAAAGCATTGGAAAACGAACCTTCATATGTGGGGATGACCTGTACACCACAAACCCAAAAAGAATAGAAAAAGGACATGACGCGTGCAACACCGTACTAATAAAACCAAACCAAGCAGGCACCCTAACAAGAATGTTCAACGCAATAACAAAAGCCCAAAACAACGGACAAAATCTTGTGGTATCCCACAGGTCTGCTGAAACGAACGACACTAGCATAGCGCACTACGCCGTGGCGTTCGACGCCAAGATGATAAAAATAGGCATAGTCGGCGGAGAAAGAACCGCAAAAATAAACGAGCTCATTAAAATAGAAGAAACTATGGAAAAACCAAGAATGATAAAGCTAAAAAAATAATTGATTGCCTGCATTATTTTATTGCAGGGATTGGAGGTGCATAAAATATGACTGAAACACAACAACTTGCTCCCCTTGAAAAGCTTCTTGAAGCAGGAATACACATAGGAAGCAAGTTCAAAACAGGCGACATGAAAAAATTTGTATACAAACATAGGAACGATGGACTCTGCGTACTGGACGTAAACCAGACCCAAGAGAGGATAGGAATAGCCGCCAAGTTTCTGGCGATGTATGAACCTTCTGACATACTAATAGTGGCAGGAAGGTCATACGCCCAAAAACCAGCCAAGATAATGGCAGAAACCATACAAGCTAACTACAGGATAGGCAGGTTCATTCCAGGGACCTTGACAAACCCCGCTAACGAGAACTTTATAGAACCAAAAATAGTGCTAATAGCAGACCCTCCTATAGACAGACAAGCAATCCAAGAAGCAAAAAAAGCAAAGATTCCTGTAATAGGAATATGCGACAGCAGTAACCTAACAAAGAATATAGACTTAGTAATACCCGCGAACAACAAAGGCAAAAAAAGCCTTGCACTAGTGTTCTGGTTGCTCACAAAAGAGTACCTGAAAAACAGAGGGCTGATAAAATCAGATTCAGAGTTCAAGAAAAGGCCTGAGGACTATGAATCAGGAAGAGAAAGAAGATAGTATCAGGCGCCCTGCTGCAAGTGGAACATTCTACCCAAACGACAAAAAGAAGCTTGAAAATCTCCTTCAAGCTTTCTTGGAAGGACAAAAAAAAGAAGGAATTGCGGGCCTCATAAGCCCCCACGCAGGGTACGCGTACTCTGGAAGAATAGCTGGAAAAGCGTACTCACTTCTTAGAGGAACTCAAAAAAGAACAGTAGTGATAATCGGACCAAACCACACCGGGCTCGGAGCCCCTGTTTCAGTATACCCTGGCGGATTCTGGGAAACCCCCCTTGGAAAAGTGAAAGTTGATGAAGAAAAAGCAAGAGAGATAGGAAACGAATTCTGGCTTGAGAAGGAAGCGCACGAACTGGAACATTCTATTGAAGTACAAATTCCTTTCATGCAATACACCCTAAAAGATTTCAAGATCGTGCCTGTGTGCATGATGGACCAAAGCATGGAAACCGCAAAAGAACTTGGTAAAATACTATCAAAAGCCTTAGACTCGGAAAAAGACCTTGTGATTGCTTCAACTGACTTCTCACACTATGTTCCAGAAGAAATTGCAGAAGAGTATGACAAAAAAGCCATCAGGAGCATAACAAACCTTGATCAAGAGGGGTTATATTCTCTGGTATTTTCAGGGTTTAGTATGTGCGGCTACGGCCCAGTATGCGCGCTAATCGAGTACACAAAACAGAACAATGGCCGCATCCATGAGGTGGAGTACGGAACAAGCGGGGAAACAACAGGAGACACCTCGCAAGTAGTTGGGTACGCTTCTCTTTATTCAGAGGTGAAAAAATGAATAGGACAGTATCCACTCCTGGAAAGATAACAATACTCGGCGAATACGCTGTAATGTACGGTAAAACAGGCGTGTCAGCCGCGCTGCAAGAAAGAGTAAAAGTAACTGCAAAAGATCATCAAGGGATAAGAATATCTCTCAATGGAAAGACAGAGGAGTACTCCAGGGATAAAGCTAAAGAACTCTTCCTGCAAGCAAACAGTATGATAAGAAGAAAAGACGTTGAAGGACTTGACATGTTCCTTGAAAAAAGGTTCCCTCCCTTAGCAGCCCTTGCATGGAAGTGCATGGAACTAAAAGGGGCAAACGAAGGAGTGGAACTAGACATACTGTATTCCCTACCTGACGCAGCAGGATTGGGTGCTTCTTCAGCCATCTCATCAGCAGTATCCGCCGCGATAATAGGGTATAAAACAGAGGTTGAAAAACGAAAAGTGTTTGATGCGAGCATGTTCGGAGACAGTATAGCACACCTCACTCCCAGTGGCCTGGACTGTGAAACAACAATAAAAGGAGGATTCTTGTCTTACAGAAAAGGGTTCAACCCAAACAGGATAGACGTGGACTACGAACTTCCGATAGTAGTAGGAGATACAGGGAAAAGAAGCAAAGCAGTGGACATGGTCAAAAAAGTAGAAGACCTAAGAACAGGAGACCCAAGAGCAAACGAGTGGCTGAACGAACTTGATGAGGCTGCCAGAGAGGGGCTGGAAGCAATAAAAAAACAGGACATTCAGGAACTAGCTTTCAACATAAACAAATCCCAGGAGCTTTTAAGACACCTGAAGGTCTCAACACCTGAAATAGAAAACCTGATAATAACAAGCTTAAGGGCGGGGGCGATCGCCGCAGAAATCACAGGACAAGGAGGCGGTGGAGCGATGTTTGCATTATGCGAAAAACCTGAGGATGTTGAAAAAGTGGCTGAAGCCATAAGAAAAGAAGGGGGCAGCGTAATAAAAACAGTAATAGGCGGTCCTGGACTAAAAGTGGATGAGAGATAAGAAAAGTTAAGGAGGAAAACAGAATGCAAGAGCTTATGATCGTGAAATTAGGCGGGTCAGCAATAACCAGAAAAAGCTCTGAAAAGCCAGAAGTCAACCATGATACACTAAATCGCCTGGCGAAAGAAATGGGAAAGTGGTATTCCCCTGAAAAAAAGGTAATAATAATCCACGGTGCAGGAAGCTACGGGCACGTGATAGTAAAAAAAACAGGGATACACAAAGGCGTGGAGAACCCGGAGCAGAGAAAAGCGTTTGCGGAAACGCAGAGACTGCAGAACGAGCTTGACACAATAGTGTGCAAAGCTCTAATAAACGAAGGGGTGCCTGCCTTTCCACTGCAAGCAAGCTCAACAGCAGTTATGGAAAGAGGACGCTTAAAGAAAATGGACTGTGAAGTGATAAAAGGACTCGTGAATAATGGAATCGTGCCCGTGTTATACGGTGTGCCGGCATATGACACTGTCCAGGTGTGTTCTATTCTCTCAGGAGATGTTATTGCCCCATATCTTGCACTAGAACTAGGGGCAAAGATGGTGATCCACGGCACTAATGTCAACGGGGTTTACACAGGAGACCCAAAAAAAGACCCGGATGCAAAACAGATACCTGAAATAAATCAAGAAAACTGGGGCCAGGTTAAAAACGCTCTCGGCCTTTCCGCAGACACCGACGTAACAGGAGGCATGAAAGGAAAAGTAGAAGAAGCGTATGAACTGGCTAGAAAAGGAGTAAAAAGCAGGATCATTGATATTACTACGCCTGATAACCTTTTCAGAGCACTTAACGGCGAAAGCATCGGCACTTTAATAAGGTGAACAAAATGACCCAAACAGAACAAAGAAAAAATGATCATATCGTCATGTGCCTGTCTAAAAAAGTAGAATCAGGAAGCACTTGGCTAGAGCACGTGAAACTCGTGCACTACAGTCTGCCTGAAATAGACTTTAACAAAGTGAATCCAGGCACAGAGTTCCTCGGTAAAAAGTTTAAAATGCCAGTCATGATAACTGCAATAACCGGAGGAACAAAGCGTGCGCAGGAGATTAACAGAAAAATCGCGCGCGTTGCGCAAGAAAAAGGAATCGGAATGGGGGTAGGAAGCCAACGGATTATGATAGAAAAACCTGAAACCAGCGAAACCTTCCAGGTCAGGGACATAGCCCCAGACGTATTCCTGGCAGGAAACATAGGCGCTTATCAAATAAAACAGTACTCGGCTGAGCAGGTGCTAGAAGCAGCTGACAGAATAGAAGCTGATGCTCTGTGCGTCCACCTGAACGCTGCCCAAGAAGTATTCCAGCCAGAAGGGGATACTGATTTCTCAGGATGCTTGAACGCATTATCTGACCTGTGCAAAGCTGCAAAAATCCCAATAATAGCAAAAGAAGTGGGGAATGGAATAAACAAACAGGTGGCAGAAGAGCTCAAACAGGCAGGGGTAAGCGCGATAGACACAGAGGGAGTAGGCGGAACGAGCTGGATCCTTGTTGATTCTCTCAGGGGAGGACCTGACCCAACAGAGTTCCTAGACTGGGGACTTCCAACAGCCACATCTGTTCTTGAATGCTCAAGAACAGGACTGCCTGTAATCGCTTCAGGAGGCATACGCTCCGGCTTAGACATCGCCAAAGCAATATCCCTTGGAGCAAGCTTGACTGGATTCGCACTGCCAGCGCTGAAAGCAACAGAAAAAAATGAACTGAACAAACTACTAGACAAAATAGAGTTTGAGCTTAAAACAACCATGTTCCTAACCCGGTCCAGCGATCTCGAAAGTCTCAAAAAAGCAGACAAGGTTATCTCAGGACCGCTTAAAGAGTGGATAACACAAAGAAAATAAACAAGAACACCGTGTGTGTACGCAAAGGAGTAGAAAGAGGAGACGCAGGTGACAGACGAGAGAATAAACAGTATAGCAATCAAACATGCTCTCAAAAATGCTGTAGAACACGGTGGAAAAGCAGCAGCAGGGCCCGTAATAAACAAGGTTCTCGGAGACCTTCCTGAAGCAAGGTCTGACATGAAAACGCTGGGCAAGACAGTAACAAAAACAGTAGCTGAAGTTAATTCACTGAGCGTGGAAGAACAGAAAAAAAGGCTTCTTGAAATATGGCCAGATGCCCTTGAGAAAAAGCCTGAAAAACCCAAAGAGTTCCCTGAACTGCCGGGGAACACAAGCGGGGTGGTCCTACGGTTTGCCCCAAACCCTAACGGCCCGCCCACAATAGGATCTGCTAGGGGCGCATACGTCAACTGGTACTACGCAAGAAGGTACGGTGGGAAGTTTGTACTGCGTTTTGATGATACTGATCCAAAAACCAAGCCCCCTATGCCTGAAGCATATGACTGGTACCTTGAAGACTTCAGATGGTTGTTCGGAGAAGAGCCTGATGAAGTATACTACCTTTCTGACATGCTGCCAGAAGCATATGAGTACTGTGAAAAGCTCATAAGAACAGGAAAGGCTTATTCCTGCAAGTGTTCCCAAGAAGAAGGCAGGAAGTACAGAACACAAGGAAAAGCATGCCCACACAGAAACCAGACCCCTGAAGAGAATATGAAAGAATGGAAGAGAATGCTTTCCGGAGAATACAAGGAAGGAGAGATCACCATCAGGATAAAAACAGACCTTAAAGCAAAGGATCCTGCGCACAGAGATTTTGTCGCCTTTAAGATAACCTACGCGCCCCACCCGCGCACAGGAACAAAGTATCATGTCTGGCCCGCGCTGGATTTCATAGGCGCAATAGCGGACAAAATAATAGGCGTAACACACATAATCCGCGGTAAGGACCTGCGTGATTCAACAACTCGGCAAGAGTATGTTTACAAGTATCTTGGGTGGAAATACCCGGTAACGCTTTACTGGGGCAGGCTAAAAGTCCATGGGTTCGGCAAGCTGAGCACAAGCCAGATACGCAAAGGCATAGAAGAGGGCAAGTACTCTGGATGGGACGATCCAAAGCTCCCCACCCTCAAAGCACTTAAGAAAAGAGGAATCACGCCTGAAGCACTACGCGAATGGTTCAAGAGCATGGGTTTCACTGAAAGAGACGTGGCTGCAGACCTGCAGATACTGGAAGCGATAAACAGGAAGCAAAAACATTTAAAAACCCGGAAAGCAGAAGAGTAACAGTACCAGTGAGAGTACAAGGCTTTGTCAAAAAAGCCGATGAGTAAAGGAGGTAAATTATTATGGCAGCACCACATGTCAAGTTTGAAACACCTAAAGAAGTTTCTGACCAAGCGTATAAGGCAGTACAGATGGCCAGGGACACTGGCAAACTAAGAAAAGGAGTGAACGAGACAACCAAAGCCCTGGAAAGAGGGCAGGCAAAACTGGTTGTCATAGCAGAAGACATCACTCCTCCTGAAATAGCAGCCCATTTGCCCATACTGGCAGAAGAGAAGGGAGTGCCATACGTTTACGTTCCGACCAAAAAAGATCTTGGAACAGCAGCAGGGCTCCCTGTAGGATCAAGCAGCATAGCAATAACAGAAGAGGGAGACGCCAAATCAATAATAGAATCAATAGAAAAAACCGTGAAAGAACTAAAGAAGTGATTTGATGGAAGAAGGATTCCCTGCACAAGTTGTAGAAATAGTAGGAAACACCGGAGTGTACGGTGAGATCACACAAGTAATGGTAAAAGTACTTGAAGGAAGAGATAAGGGAAGGATACTCAGAAGAAACGTCAAGGGCCCTGTAAAACAGGGAGACATTCTCATACTGCTTGACACAGAAACAGAAGCAAGAGAGATTAGAGTAAGGTGAGCCAAGTGAAATGTTCCTTCTGTAAGCAAACAATACCAAAAGGCAAGGGAAAGATGATCGTGGGAGCTAAAGGAGACGTCAAGTACTACTGTTCAAGCAAGTGCGAGAAAAACGCTCTGAAGCTCAAGCGCAGGCCGGAAAAAGTCAAGTGGGTTAAGAAAAAGAAAAAACAGGAATAATTTTACCCCTTTAATCAAAAAAATCCTCGGGGGCTCTGCCCTTTTAAAACTGAGGAAGGGAACATGCCCTTATTTTCCTCAGTGAAAACGGAGACGGATAAAATGGCTCTAAGAAGCCCTATAATATCAGTACTAGGACACGTGGACCACGGCAAAACAACCATCCTAGACAAGATCAGGGGTAGTGGTATTGCCGCAAAAGAAGCAGGGCTTATCACCCAGCATGTTGGAGCAAGCTTTGTGCCGCTTGAAGCCATAAAAAGAACTTCCGGCCCCTTGCTGGAAAAGTATGGTTTCAATCTCACGATACCGGGACTATTGTTCGTAGACACCCCTGGACACGAAGCGTTCACAACACTCAGGCAAAGAGGAGGAAGCGCTTCAGACCTCGCAGTCCTAGTCATAGACATAATGCAGGGAGTACAACCGCAGACAAAAGAATCCATAGAAATACTAAAAGCAAACAAAGTGCCATTCATCGTGGCCGCTAACAAAATAGACCTGCTTAACGGCTGGATCCCGCATCCTGGAAAACCATTCTTGGAAACGCTGAAAGAACAGCCTGAACGCACGGTCCAGGAACTTGACACAAAACTGTACGAGATCGTGGGACAGCTCGGAGAACTTGGGTTTAACTCAGAAAGGTTTGACAGGGTAGAAGACCTTACCAAAAACGTGCTTATAATCCCGGTATCCGGAAAAACAGGAGAAGGATTTCCTGAACTCCTGCTCTTCTTAGCAGGCCTCAGCCAAAAGTACATGATGCAGAAACTGAACATAGACACAGAAAAACCAGGGGTTGGAAGTATTCTGGAAGTCAAAGAAGCGACAGGCCTCGGAATGACCATAGACGTAATACTCCTGGAAGGAAAAATAAAACAATCTGACATGATCGCAGTGGCAAGCAAAACCGGGCCGAAAATAGTGAAGATAAAGGCCCTTCTACAACCCGCGCCGTTAGAAGAAATAAGAGACGCTAAAAGAAAGTTCAAAACAGTAAAAGAAGTTCACGCTGCAGCAGGAGTCAAAATAGCAGCCCCCGGACTGGAAGACGTTATCCCAGGGTCCCCCTTGTTCGTAGTAGAGCCAGGGAAAGACAAAGAAGCAATGGAAAAAGTGGAAAAAGAAATGTCAAACGTGAACATAAAAACAGAACCTCTCGGGATCATAGTAAAAGCAGACACGCTGGGCTCGCTTGAAGCAATATGCAAGCTCATAAGCAGGCATGGGATAAAGGTTAGAAAAGCAGAAGTAGGCCCTGTGAACAAAGTTGACCTAACAGAAGCAGACAGCATGAGAGGAGAAGACTGGGAATACCGAGCCATATTCTCGTTCAACCAACCTGTACCCTCCGCCATAAAAGAAGAAGCAAAAACAAGAGGGATACAAATATTCGAATCAAACGTGATATACCGGCTTGAAGAAGAATACCTCGAATGGCACGAGAAAAAGAAGAAAGAAAGAGAACTTGAAAGGCTCAAAAAGTATGTTTACCCTGCTAAGCTGAAAATACTCGAGGGGTATGTTTTCAGGAAAAGCAAACCCGCGGTCGTCGGTGTGGAAGTGCTTGAAGGAATGCTCAAATCAGACGTGCCAGTGATGCGATCTGATGGAAAAACAGTGGGGAGAATAAAAGGAATACAAGAAGAAGGAAAATCCAAAGAATTTGCTTCAAAAGGAGAAAAAGTTGCGGTGTCAATAGAAGACTGCACAGTAGGCAGGCAGGTAAACGAAGGGGATATACTCTATACTGCGGTGCCAAGAGAACAAGCTTACGAAATGATTGACAAAGTGCCCGAGAAAGGGCTTCTTAAAGAAATAATGCGTATAAAGGGTGACTAAAATGAAAGTAGTTATAGGAGACCCAAAAACAGGGAAAAGCTACCAAAAGGAGATCGAACAAGGCAATCTCCTCTACGGCAAAAAAATAGGGGAACAAGTCGACGGAAGCATCCTGGAATTAACAGGCTACAAGCTGAGGATAACAGGCGGAACCGACAAAGACGGTTTCCCGATGAGGCCGGACATCAATGGCACAGACAGGAGGCAGGTGCTGGCAGGAAAATCAATAGGTATAAAAAAGATACCTGAAAAAGGATACAAAAGAAGAAAAACAGTACGCGGGAACACAATAGCCGAGGACATTGCCCAGGTAAACCTGAAAATAATCAAGTTCGGGGAAAAGAACATAGAAGAAATTATGGGGAAGAAAGAAAATGCCGAAAAAGAAGGTAATTCAAGCTGAAGTGAACATTGGAACAGCCGGACACGTGGACCATGGCAAAACAACCATAGTCAAAGCCCTTACAGGACAATGGGTGGACAGGCACAGTGAAGAGATCAAAAGAGGCATCACCATCCGACTGGGATACGCTGACGCAGATTTCTACAAGTGCGGCGAACAATATACAGTAAACCCCGCGGACTGCAAAAAACCAGAATTCCTCAGAAAAGTTTCTTTTGTGGACTCGCCCGGACACGAAGCCCTGATGACCGTGATGATAAGTGGATCAAGTCTTGTGGACGGAGCGATACTGGTTATTGCAGCAAATGAACCATGCCCTCAGCCGCAAACACAAGAACACCTGGCCGCGCTGGAAATAAACGGAGTTAAGAACATAGTGATAGTCCAGAACAAAATAGACCTTGTAAGCCCGGAAAAAGCAAAAGAACACCACAATCAGATAATTGAATTCGTAAAGGGCACAAACGCAGAGGGTGCTCCTATAATCCCCATGGCCGCAAACCACTGCGTAAACCTGGACAAGCTCATAGAAGCCATTGAAGAGAAGATACCAACACCAAAAAGGGACACGAAAAAACCGCTTAGGATGGTCGTAGCAAGATCATTTGATGTTAACAAACCAGGAGAAAAAATCAAGAATCTGAAAGGAGGAGTGCTCGGAGGCTCAATACTCCAAGGAAAAATAAGAGAGGGAGATGAAATAGAAATAGCCCCGGGCTTGGAAATCAAAGGAAAATACGAAACAATCATCACAACAGCAAGATCTGTATCAGTAACTGATGGAGTAATAAAAGAAGCAGGCCCAGGAGGCCTTGTGGCAGTGCAGACCGGAATAGATCCTGCCCTAGCAAAAGGAGACCGCATGTCCGGAAACATAATCTCCAAACCCGGCGAAACTCCTCCTGTAAGAGACAGGATAGGGCTGGAACACACACTGCTTGAAAGAGCAGTATCCGGAAAACCAGAAAACTTAAAGCAAGGGGAAATGCTGGTGTTAAACGCCCTTACCATGACAACAATCGGTCAAGTGACTAAAGCAGGCCCGGAATACTGCGAACTAACGCTAAGAAGACCTCTGTGCATCAGTGAAGGGGACAGAGTAACTATCTCAAGAAAGGTCAGAGGACGATGGAGCCTGATTGGGTACGGCATAGTAAAGTGATACTGCTGGACACAAACTTTGTAATGGTGCCAGCACAACTCAAAATAGACGTGTTTGAGGAACTCAGAAAAACCTTTCCGAACAAAGAACTGGCAACCATACGCCCTGTAGTAAACGAACTTAAGAAAATACCCAACGGCAGAATAGGGCTTGCGCTAATAAAAGCCCAAGGAATAAGGATAATAGAAGCAACAGGATATGCTGACAATGCCCTGCTGAAAAAAGCAGAAGAACTGCACGGCATTGTCGCCACAAACGACACCAAACTGAAAATAGAATGTCTTAAAAAAAACATTCCCGTGATAATAATTAAAGGAATGAAAAGAGTTGAACTGGTGGTGGAATGAACCTTTACAAAGACATAGAAGCAGGAAAAAGACCTCCAAAGAGCATAAACGTTGTGGTAGAAATACCACAAGGAAGCAGAAACAAGTACGAATACGACCCCAGCGGGTTCTTCAGGCTTGACAGGACTCTCCACTCCCCTGTGGTGTACGACTTTGAATACGGGTTCATACCAAGAACAAAATCCAGAGACGGAGACTCCCTAGACGTTATACTGCTGATAACAAAACCTACATTCCCAGGATGTGTAGTTGAAGCCCGGCCAATAGGTCTTCTGGAAATGCAGGACGAAAAAGGAGTAGATGAAAAAATCCTTGCAGTGCCCAAAAAAGAAGTCGAACCGAGGTACGTTGAAGTAAAAAACTACTCTGACCTGCCTAAACACGAGCTTGAAGAAATAAAATTGTTCATGGAAGACTATAAAAAACTTGAAACAGGAAAATGGGTGAAAACAAAAGGCTGGAGAAACAGAGAAAAAGCCGAAAAGATCATAGTCGATGCGATAAAAAGATACAATAGAGAGGTGAACTGATTGTACAAACTTGTCACAATACAGGATGTTGTGAGGATCCCTCCCCAAATGTTCTCGGAAGATCTTGAAAAGTCCGTTGCAAAAGTCCTGAGAGAAACGTACGAAGGAAAAATAGATCCGGACACGGGAGTGATCATAAGCACGATAAACCCGAGAGACGTGAGTGATGGAAAAATAATCCCCGGGGACAGTGCAACATATCACACAGTCGTGTTCGATGCGCTGGTGTACAAACCTGAAGTGCAAGAAGTGGTAAGAGGGATAGTGGTTGACATAGCTGAATTCGGTGCTTTCGTGAGGTCCGGGCCTTTTGATGGTCTTGTGCACGCGAGCCAGGTTACTGACGACTTCATGTCCGTAAACGAAAAAACAGGCGTGTTAACCGGAAAACAGACAAAGCGAACGCTGAAAAAAGATGACATAGTCTACGCAAGAATCACCTCAATATCCTACAAGGACAATGTCACTGAAACAAAAATAAACATGACCATGAGACAACCCGGGCTCGGGAAAACAGAATGGTGGAAAAAGAAAAAAACTAGCAAAAAGAAGGGATGAAAATGGCTGAAAAGCTAAAAGCATGCAAGACCTGCAGGCGTATTGTGGAAGGAGACGTATGCCCAGTCTGCAAGGATTCAGAACTGACCCCAAACTGGAAGGGGTTCATAATAGTCATAAACCCAGAAAAATCAAGTATTGCTAAGGCATTAGAGATAACCATGCCTGGCAAGTACGCTATAAGACTAGGCAAGTAGGTGATCTAAATGGAACTAAAAAAGATCAAGGAAGAGGAGAATCCTCTTTTGAACAGAAAAAGAATAGTATACGAATCCTCTGGAAAAACCCCAAAAAGAGAGGACGTGCTTGAAAAGATTTCTGCGCTGACAGGAAAAGAGAAAGACGCAATAAGCATTAAAAGCATAACACAAGCCTACGGATCAAGCACATCCGTAATAGAAGCAAACGTGTACGAAAGTGTTGAGGACAGAAAGAAGTACGAGCCTATAAAGGAGGGAAAGACTGATGAAACTAAAAAATGAAGCGTACAAAGTAGAAGGAGCCAAGCTCGAAAGGGTTAAGACCGCATGCCCAAAGTGCGGGGAAGGCGTTTTTTTAGCAGACCATAAGGACAGGCAGCACTGCGGAAAATGCGGGTACACCAGGTGGAAGAAGTAGCATGTGGTTTAGCTTTTCTGTTTATACCCTGTTATTGCTACTCACGTACTACAGTGTCGGCTCAAAGAATTTTTTGAAAAAAGTAGGATTCAAGAAAATCCGCTTCGTGCAGGACTCTGCACACGCGTTATGCCTCGCGTTTGCCATGGTGCTCGTGAGCATAGCTATCTCTATTTCTTTTGTTTACATTGGCATGGGAGAAGATACTGCCAAAGTAACACAGACCATAATGTCAGCCCAGTTATGGCAGGTGCTCATCATCCTGATAATCGGGCCGATTATTGAAGAAATATTCTTCAGAGGATACCTGCAGAAAAAGACAAACCTGATCACGGCCTCTGCTGCATTCTCCTACTTTCACGTACTGTACGGATCAGTTTCTGAGCTTGCTGGAGCATTTATACTTGGATTAATGCTTGGAAAAGCGTTTGAAAACACTAAGAACTTGTACATACCTGTACTATCCCACTACCTGTACAATTTCACTGTACTTGCAATAGCCCTTGCTGCACAGGCCTCATGATGATCTATCTTGGCATTGAGTCCACAGCACACACCTTCGGAATAGGGGTCGTGGACGGAGAAAGGATAATTGCCAACGAGAAGGACTCTTACAAACCAGAAAAGGGAGGAATAGTCCCAGCAGAAGCGGCAGAGCACCACAGAAAGCATGCTCTGCCAATACTAGAGAGGGCCCTTGAAAAGGCAGGTATTACTGCTAGAGAAATCGATGTTGTAAGCTATGCTGCTGGACCAGGCCTTCCACCCTGTCTGATTGAAGGCAAAAAACTTGCAGAAAAAGTGGCGGAAAACAAGCCAGTGATAGGAGTAAACCACTGCATTGCACACATAGAGATAGGGAAAAAAGACTCAGGATTCAAAGACCCCTTAACCTTGTACGTGTCCGGAGGAAACACTCAGGTCATAGCATTGAATGAAGGAAGGTACAGGATATTCGGAGAAACACTGGACATAGGCATAGGCAACGCGTTGGACAAACTCGCTAGAGAGATGGGGCTCAAGATGCCGGGAGGCCCAAAGATTGAAAAACTGGCAGAAAAGAGCGAAAAGTATATACCCTTACCGTACACTGTCAAAGGAATGGACTTTGCTTTTTCAGGACTTCTCACCGCGGCCAAGAATAGCCTGAACAATTCCAGAAAGGAAGACATCGCCTTTTCTTTCCAGGAAACTGCTTTTGCAATGCTGGCTGAAGTCAGCGAACGCGCACTGGCCCATACTCAAAAAAAAGAGGTTATTCTAACAGGAGGAGTTGCGGCCAATAAAAGACTTGCTGAAATAATAAAAGGGATGGCAGAAGAGCATAACGCAGAATTCACAGTACCCAGACAAGAATACTGCGGAGATAATGGGGCAATGATCGCATGGCTTGGCAAGATAGTGTATGAATCAAAAACAGAAGCAGCTACTGACGTAAAACCCAAGTGGAGAACAGACCAGGTTAAGGTTACTTGGGAATGATTTTTGTTGACTGTCCTCTAAATCCTTTGCCTGTTCGTTCTGTCTTGAGAAGGCCTTTTTCTTCAAGGGCTTTTATCTTCCGTTCAAAAGTCCTCTGACTTTTTTTGCCCCCTAAGGACAAGTACTTCTCGTAAACGCTTCCTGCAAGACCCCCTTCTTCTGGCACTGCTTTTAGTATGAGTTTCTCGTCCTCGTCCAATGCAGGCGTGCTCGGGCTCAGCAGTCTGGAAGCCGCGTTCTCAACATGCTTTTTCAGGACCTTAATACTAGCGTCTTTCTCTGCTTCAAGCCCTGCTTCCCTAAGCAGGATAATGCCTGTCCGGACATCCCTATCTTCATACGCTTTCTTGACCACAAGCATGAAAGCATCTTCTGACCATGTGCCGTCATAGAACGCGTAGTCTCGTCTCAGTTTCAGAACATCCTGCATCTCCTCAAGAGAGTAAGGTTTAAACAGTATTGTTTCGGGAATGATTCTTGACCTTATCCTCGGGTCTACCTGAACAAACCAATCAGGATCATTGGTTATCATCACAAGAACAAGGTTCTTTACTTCCTCTGCAAGATAGTACAAGTAATCAGCATCCTGGGACTTGTCCACCTCATCAAGGGCAAGCACAAGGCCCCTGTCGCCAACAATCCTGGATATCTTGGAAAGCACCTCATCAGTGCCAAGATTGTGTGTGAACTGGTAGCCGAGCTGATGACAAGCTTCTGAAAGGATCTTAAAACTAGAGTTCTTCTTCCAACAGTTAACGAAAACAACCAGAACATCATGCTCTTCTTTAAGGTCAGCGAGCATTCTTTTCACTGTAGCAGTTTTTCCGATTCCTGCTTTTCCAGTAACAAGAGCATGCCTCCCCCGGTAGCCTTCCAGCATTGGTTTTATGCAGGCTGCTATCGCCTCTTGCTGAGCTTCCCTGTGTGGAAGCATTTTGGGAACGAATTCAGGGTCAAGGGAGTCTATGAAAGAGAAGAGGGACTCCCCCTCCATCAGCAAACGCATACAGTTTATTCCTCAAACAAAGTATTTATTAATGAACTTCCTTATGAGATCATGACAAAAAAGAAAACCATAATAAAAAAACCCGGCTCTCCTGTGGTAAGCGAGCTTGCGTTGGAAGACAAGCTTCTCCTGAAGAGCACTCTAGACACGAACGAAGACGAAATAGAGGGCATGTTGGAAAAACTGGAAAACGACCTGACCACAAAAAAGCTGAATGAAGAATTGAAAGAAGCTAAAAAGAAACGCGGCTAGCTGCAGACCATAACACAAAAACAAGGAAAGCGCTTGCCATCCATAGTACAAAGTGTGCTGGAAACCAAGAAGGGCTGATCAAGGTCACGGCCACTCTGAAAAAGTTCGCTGCGAATAGCACAGGAATCCCGATAGCCATCAGGCTTATTCTTCTTTTTCTGTTAAGATAAGGGTCTGCTACTGCAAGTGCAGAAAGCAAGCTTATTGAGTCAATGCCAGTGCATGCTGGAATTATTACAGCCTCTGGAAATCCGTTAACGTAAACCACTGCACCCGAACTGCCTGCGTCCACCCCAAGCAATCCAAGTACTGATGCTGAACCTGACGCAGTAAGTTCCAGAAGCCCTGGAAGTGGAATTGAATGCAGGAGAATAAAAAGAACAACGAAAACTGAAAAAAAGACTGCTAGCATCTTACCATGGTACACTTTTAAGCCCAAGTAACCACCCTATTAGATTAAGCGAAAGATGTGCTGCGATCGTCAGGAACGTGATGAACAAGATTTCTGCCAGCCCAGGCAGATAGAACGGAGACAAAAACAAAAGCGCTCCTATAACAAAATCAAGCTGGTCTGCCGGGAACCACATTTCCCCTCTTTTAAATCCTCTTCTCCTTTTCACAAAACTTTCAACAGCATCCCCTGCCAACGCACCGGTTGCCGCGAGAAATGCCAGGAATAACGGGTATCCTGAGATAAACTGTTGTATCCCAAGCCCTGTCAAAACACCTAACAAAACGCCTACTAGAATACCTTCAAATGTTTTACCGTCTCCCAGCACTCTTTCGCCATCGCCAAGTTTTTTACCCCTGTCAAGAGGATGCCACTTCCACCTGAGAATACCTGAAAAGAATGCGGGAGAGAAGTTAGCAGAGTACGCTGGGAAGATTACCACAAGTATTATTATCAGGGGGTGTAAGCTCATAAGATCGAGCATAGCATCATCCCCACTACAGCTCCTGAGGTGGTTGCAACAAGGTTTGTTGAACTGTTTCCAACAATCCCCCTGTTTTCAACAAGCGCGCCAAAAACGGAGTCTGCAAAGCATCCTGCAAGACCTGCTAACACAATAGGAACCATGCTCACCCCAAAAAACATCCAACTCACTCCTGAAAAAACAATAGCAGCAACAGCACCCGAAATAGTTCCAAGCAGGCTTATTCCGCCATTAGTGCCTGGCGGAACCGTTTTAAGGCTGGTTATCATCACAGGCTCCTTCTTGGACAAAACACCGATTTCTGAAGAAATTGTGTCTGTCACTGCTGCTGAAAGCGCACCCAAAAACCCGTACAATCCTGCCGGGCCTCCGAGTAAAGCCATGAGGGCTGCAACTCCTCCATTGGCAATAACGTGCTTAGACTTTCTTCTTTTTTGATGTAACTTCTTCAGTGCTTTTAACCTGTGCTTGTACTTGGTGGCTGACTCCCCTATTAAAAAGAATAGTAAGAGCATGTAAAACCATTCTATTCCCTGGCTTAGTACCAGAATGTATCCTAACAGAACCCCTGAAACAACTCCCTCCGCGCTTAAGGAGCCTCCGGCCATGGCAAGCAGGCCTATGGCAAGAGGGAGTAGGATCGCGGACAATTCCATGATAAACTCCTTAAACTTCTACCTTGCTCACTATCGCCATCTTAACAGGGCAGAATACCTTTGCCTTTTTCTTCATTTCCGCGCCCAGTTCTCCGAAAGCTGCTTTCTTTACGAGGTCAGAGAGGGACACTCCCTTCGCGGTTTCCTCCAGCGTTTCTTCCATCACCTTGCGGATCACGTCTTTTCGCTCGGTGTTTATACGCCCTAGAGTAAAGAGGTGTGCAGTAACTTGGGCCTTCTTCTTGTCCTTTGTCTTGACATAGTGTATTGCAGTCACCATGCTGCGACCTCTGCGGACATTCCTTCTAAAGTGTTCTCTGACCATCTCGAACCCGTTGGTTTCTGTGTAAGCGGTGGTGCCTTTTACCTCGTTTACTTTGAAGTGCATTGTTATTGACTGGTGAGAAATGTTTCCAGTTATCTCCCTAAGAGGTACTTTTATAACACGCCCAATAACAAGCTCTGGCTTTATTGCAGGGGTGTTCCCTACTTCCTTTGACTCAAAGTCTTTTGGGGAAACAACGGTATACCATGACTTCTTTTTCCAGGTATCAGTAGTCTTTCTCTTCTTTTTCTTTGAAGTTTTCTTAACCGCTGTTTTCTTAACCTTCTTCTTGCTATCTGCCATGATCATCACCTTTCCTTAACAATAAGCGCGGCCTTCTCAGGCGTGTACCTCCATCCCTCCGGAAGTACCCCTGTACCCCGGTAGTACTTAACGAGCCTTTTTATTTTAGACTCTGTGAGGGTTAATGCGCGCGTGTTATGAATATCCTTCTTATGGACAGTGAGGTGCTTTCTAAGCCGTACTGCCCTTCTCATTAGGTTCATTAGGTCTTCAGGATACTCTGGCAGGAGCTTGTTCTCGGCAAGAACTTCTTTCACTGATTTCCCGAGAACTGCTTTTACGCTTGGAACACCGTACTGATCTCTCAGCACTATTCCTATTTCGCTCTGTGTCTTGTCCTGCCGGGCAAGATCGCATATCTTTTTTTCAACATCCTTTTTAGAGAGCTCTACCCATTTTGGGCTTATTCTAACAGGAGGGTGAACAGATCCACTGCGCCCCTTTTTCCTAGCATGCATCCTAGACATATTCTATCACCTTGTCCTGCGTCAGGCTCTCGGGTGTTTGGGCCGAGACCTCAATGCAGGTGTTAATGCTAAAAGAGCATCAAACACTCCACTTATTTTCAAGCAGGTTGGTTTAAAAATGTTTTGTTACACGTACCTGGCCCTTGATTCCACATCTTTAATCTTCTCACTAACTTTTTTGTCCGCGTACCCTCTCAGAACATCCTGCCAAACTTTCTTGAAAACAGGAGGATGAGTGGAGGAGAGTGTTTTCTTAAAAACAAGAAGGTCAGTGGCCTTGTCCTCATCTTTCTGGCTCTTGAAAGCAAGTCCAAAGTCAATAAAGTAGATCTTTCTTTTCATAAGGATCATGTTAGAAGTGGTTAAGTCCCCGTGTATTATTCCCAAATCATGCAAGCGCCTTATACTTCTTCCAATATCCTCCGAAAGTTCAAGGCCCTTATTCTCGTGGAAAAGATCTCTTACCTTCTGCCCCTGAACAAACTCCATCAAAAAAGAACATGAAACGGGGTCAACTGAAAGAACATGAGGGGTGTGTACCGCCCTTCTTGCTTCCGAAAGCATTAAACATTCTCTTCGCATGCGCGAGTACCTTATTCTTGCGTCAAGTTCAGGGTGAATGAACCGTTTCGGAAACCGTCTTTTCTTCACAGCACTTATTCCAAGGTACTCTGTTCTTTCTAGTTCTGCTTCAGCGCCCTTGTATAAAATGCTCATAAGAGGATTCGGGCGGAGGAATTATAAAATAGTTTTGAGGAAATAATAACATGAAGTATAAAGAGTATGTTAGAATATACCGAACAGTGTCAGAAGAGAATGTTGGAAATGACCCTCTGCTGGCCAACATTCTTGAAAAGAAGGTAGTGCGTGATGTTAAAAGAAGGTATCATGTGCTCTTGAAGAACGGCCTTGCTAAGGAATGGGTGGAAGGGAGTACTGTTCGAGAACTTGCGGAGAAATACGAGTTCCCACCATTTCTACTTTCAAAAATGATCAAAAAACAGGTCGGAATAAACAAAAGGCTGCTGCGCGAAATGACCGAAGCAGAAAAACAGGACAGGTTCTATTCAAAGCGTGCAGCGGAACAGGCTGCTGAAAATGGGAAGGAAGTGGAAAAGGAGGTTGCAAGATGGCTTTCGGAAAGGGGCGCACAGTTTCTCAGAGGAGACTTCATAGAAGGGCCCCTACATCCTGACATACTTTTCCAGCCACCATTTGAGATAAACGGAAAAAAGATTAACTGGATAGAATGCAAGTACTACTTTGGCTCAAAACAGGATATGGAAAAGCACTGGAAAGGTCAACTAAAAAAGTACAAGAAGGCATTTGGCCCAGGGGCGATAGTGTACTGGCTTGGTTTTGTCGAAGACAAGGTACCGGACGATGAGCATCTCGTCCTTTCAGCGGACCTTTTTACACAGAATAATTGAGCACGTTCACCGCAACGTTATACAACACATTCTTTCCAGGTTCTGGGCATATCCCTGTAATGTTTGTGAGTCTGCTGTTCTGCTGGCCTTTTTCGATCGTCCCAATAACCTCTGTCTTTTTGTTGATAACCTGGCCAGTCGCAGAATCTGCCACAATGAGGGCAACATAGACATCATGAGCTGTGTCGCCATCATTTGCAATTGTCCACTGGACTCTTAAAGTGCATGCGTCAGGATCATACGCAGGAGGAGGGTTCTGGTCAACCCACGCAGTAATTTTAGGAGAGGGTTTTGGAGTGATAGATTCCATGATCTGCCCACTGTAGGGGATAATAAGAAAAGCTGCCACGAACAGTACAACAATCAAAGAGATGATGACCACAAACCGCATAAGCATACTAACTGATTGGGGGTATAAAAATATTTCAGAAAGGAGGAATGACCATCATACCATTGCCTGTGATATCAACAGGGAAAGGTTGCTTGGGAACGTCTGTTGCCACCATCTTTTCAAAATACAGCTGAGTTATCCTTTGTCCTTTTTCTTCTGCTCTTGATAATCTAAGCACTCCGTCAAATACAAAGTCTTCTTCTTCAAAAAAGGAAATCCCATCAGGCCTTGTTTCTGAAATAAAGAGGGTAGTGCAGCCTTTTTCTTTAAGTGATTTTGATAAGGAGTGTAGCATGTTTCGATACTCTCCTTTTTCGTTGAAGTAGAATCCCAAAGGGGTCACTGAATCAAACGCGATCCTCTTCACGTTCATCTCGTCTATTATCTTGTACAACTGGAGCACCACTTCTGAATGAAGGTTACGGGCCTCAAACTTGGAAAAGTCCTGAGAAGAGAAAACAGTGAAAATAAGCCTGTTCTGTGCAGATATTGTTGAAAAATCCCAGTTGAATGCCGCTTGGTACCATTCTATGTCACTTGGGTAACCGTGAACCTGCACAAGAAGACCGTTTTCATCATATTCTTCAACACCCTTGTACAAATACTGTAGTGCAGCGATCGTTTTCCCAGTACCGCTAGGGCCTTTTAGGAGGATTGAACTGCCTTTTATTATTCCTCCTTCAGTTATCTCATCAAACCCAGGTATCCCACTCTTGATCCGATCCAATTTACACAAGCCTCCTGACAAACTCCGCGTATGCAGGTCTTGCTATGAACACTCCAATAAGTGACCCGAGTATGGTGGTTAGTGCAAAACCTTTTAACACGCCAAGACCAAGCGTGAACAGCGGGAACATTGCGATTATCGTGGTGAAAGCAGCCATCATTATGATGTTCACCGCTTTCTTTATCCTAGAAGCGATTCCTGCTCTCTTTTCTTTTGACGCACCTTTGACTGCTTCGTCTGTTATGATTATCAGGTGGTCCACTCCTGTTCCTACTGCTGCTATAATACCGGCCACTGCTGGAAGGTCAAGCTGCCAGCCTATCCAAGCAGCCATTCCAAGAATCATCACAGCCTCTGAAACGCTTATCATGAGCATTGGCCCCACTATTTTTGGTTTCTTGTACCTGAAGAATATCACCATGCCCACGGCAAGTATTGCAGCCAGTCCTGCAACTCCTGAGTAGTACAGGAATTCCTTGCCAAGAGATGCTGAAACTGAGGAAACACCTGAAACCTGCACTGACACAGGAAGCTTTCCTGAATCAAGGATTATTCTCGTCCGGTCTCTTTCTGCAATTGCCTCCTCTTCATTTGAGGCCCCACCGGTTATCCTGAGATCGTACTGAACTTCTCCTGAGGTTACTGCACTTGTTAGGCGCACAATACTCTGCAGGTTTATAGCCCCCGGAATAAAGTAGTTACCTGTTTGCGGTTTTACCTGCACTTCAGATGCGCTTGAGTTGAGAAGTGAGATGTATTCTTCTAGAGGACTTCCTTCTTTGAGGATGACCGTCTTGTTCTTAACCTGATCTAAGACCTGCTGGTCCACCGTGCCAGTGACTATAAGACCAATATCAGAATCCTGCAAGAGCTCTTCAAGAGGAATCTTGCTGTTTGAAGGCGATTCCTGATTAAATTGTTCAGGGATCTCTTTTTCAGCTTCATACTCTGTGGGGGTTAGTAGGATTACCGCGTTCTGCGGTCTGTCAATGAACATGTATGTTCTTTCCATGCACTGGGAACCGCTAGGATCGGAGGGGTCTAAGGTGCACTTGCCTGCAACCATGTTCGCGAACTGTTTGGCTGCTGAAGTGCTCATGGTGAACGGAACGCTCCACATATATCCTGTGCCTGCTCTGCTGACTGTGTATCCCCTAGTAGGATCAGACACGACACCAATAATTCCATCAGAACCTAGCAGGACCTTGCCCTCAAACATTGCCTCGAACCTGCCCTGTTCCCCGATTATTTTTTGTATAGCTGCCACTACTTTCGGGTCTGTTTCAGCCACCTCAACCATGATAAAGTCCGGGCCTCCTGGCCGTACTTTCATGTCCTTTAGCCCGAAACTGTTAAGCCTGTCCTGTAGAACTCTTACAAGAACCTCTTTTTCAGGACCCTCGACTGGTTCGGAGAGTTGTATGTTTATTATTGTTCCACCTGTAAAGTCCATTCCAAACTGAAGGGGCTTTATCGCGAATGGCAGAAGCCCTATGACTATAAAAGATATCACGTACAACTTTGTTCTGATGTTTTTCACTTCTTACGCCTCCTTGATATCCAAAGTAGTATTGATGCATTAGTGCACCAGGTTGAAACAAGATCTCCTAGAAGTCCGACGAACAGGATCATTGCAATCATTGCAAGAGTTTCAACACCCCCAAAAGACGCGGCAGCATAAAGGGCCACCAAAGCAGCGAGTGTTGTTCCAGTCATCGTGAACCCGGTTCTCATCGCAGACTTTATTCTGTTTTCAGGAGAACCTTCTTTTCTTGAAAGCACGCGCTCACTCAACATGATGTCCGTGTCAACAGAGTACCCTATAAGCATTAACAAGGGCGCAACAGCAGCCAGACTGAGTGGTATTTTCATCATGCCGATAAAGCCCAGGCCAACGATCACGTCAAAAACTGCTGCCTGGATAACCGCAAATGACACCAACACTTTCCTGAAAAACACGAACACTAAAATGCTCATGAGGATGAACGAGAATATTAGGGCGTTCTGCATCTGAGACAGAAAAACAGCCCCCAAAGACGGTCCAACTTCACGAGAGGAAATGTCCTTTGAAGAAACATGATACGTTTCGGTGATGAAAGAAGAAAGCGAGGACTTGAACTCAGTTTTTTTCTCGTTATATACCTTAAACGCAAGTTCTGATAGGTTGCCTTCTGCAGGAACAGGCTCGCCCAGCGTGGAAAAAACTGCCTGATAGTCTCCTGACTTATACGCTTCTTCTGCGGCCACAAGGGTTCTCTCGCCCTTAAATTCTATTATGATTCCTGAAATAGCTCCTGAAGAAGACCTGGCTTTCAGCTCTTCAAGATCAAACCTACTGGAGAGGTCTTCTTTTACCTGCACAGGACTAACGTTGGTGGGAAAAGAAATTACAGTTCCTCCTGTAAATTCTATTCCTGGCTCTATCTGGGTAGCAAAAAACAGGAAAATGACAGCAATAATCACCGGAGGTATAAACAACATTTTGTAATTCTTCTCAGAGTACATGCTCAAGAACAATCCCCTCTTTTTCCAGCATAGTGTATAAAACAACACGGTTAATAAAGCTTGTGTAGAAAAAAGGGTTATGAGATTCGTGTTGTACGATCAAACAGGACGCAAATACCCTGTCAAAAAAGACGCTGTGAGAACCAAGTTCGGGAATGTGAAAGTTGACAAAGAGGGAGTAATAGAACAGGATGGCAAGGTGTTCTTTGCAGCAAGAGCAAACCTGCTGGAAGAAGTTGAAGGGTTCAAGATGGGTGGAAGGCCCATATACCCCTATGATTCTGGGGTGATACTCGCCCTGCTGGGCGTGAGAAAAGGGACAAAGCTTCTTGAAGCAGGAACCGGGTCAGGTGGCCTGGCTTACACCGCATGGTGCTGGGGCGCCAATGTTATCTCTTACGAGCGTGAAGAAACTTTTTACCAAAAAGCAAAAGAGAACCTCAGTAACACGGACGTTGAAATTATCTTAGGGGACGTTAAAGACTGCGTAAAAAAAGGGTACTTTGACGTGGTAATGCTAGACTTATCAGACCCTGAGGAGGTAATTCCAAAGGTTTCAGAATGTCTTAAGAACGGAGGAATGCTGGGTTATTTTTCTCCGGTGATAACAGAAAACGTGAAAAATGTGATGGAAGATTCTGGTTTTATTGACATCAGGGGAATAGTGTTAGACCACCGGGTCCTCCGGTTGAAGAAGCACATTGGAATAGAAAAAGAGAGCTTGGGTTATCCTGGCTTCTTCGTGTTCGGGAGAAAGGCAGAATGCTTCAAGGTCCTAAGAAAACATAAAAAGTTGTTTAGCTAATATGCCATTTTAGGTCTACAGCAGGCCCCCTACTAAACGAAAGCATTTCTTTGGCATTCAACAGCGCGGTTCCAGATGCAAGCAGAGCATTTTCAGGGTCCGTGACCAAAACCTGTTGACCAGGCAGGATATTCTTGTCAGCAGAAGAAACAAACTTTGCAAAAACAGTACCCCCTTCTCTTGCTGCTTCAATTGCGTTAGGGTCTGCCAGTACAACCCTGTTTTCAGGGGGATTGGTAATTTTGTGAAGCGCACGCGCCCCTTCATGTAGTATAATGTAAAAGTCACTTGCCCTGAAAGTGGCCAAAAGCCTGCCAGGCTTTGAATACACTGCTCTGATTCGGTTTGTCTTACGAGAAACATCTACTCGTATCTTGTCAGGAAATATGTCTACCCCCAGCCAGTAAACGCTTGCAGCCCTCACCTTATTCTCCTTCTTAACCTTTTCAGGACAGGAAACCTCAAAATCCTTTTGGAACACTGTCTGAGAAAAAGGATAGCAGTCAAGCACTTCAAACGGAACTTTGCCGTACAAGGGGATGTCCATAGTGCGAGAAGCAAGTTCTTTTTGCACTACCCTGGCGTGTTTTCTCGCCCGCCGGATGTCAGGTCTGAGCTTGGTGAACTCGCTGAGCTCAAGGACTCTTCTTTTCGGGAACCAGTCAACAGAATCAAGATACTTCTTTTCCTTAAGCAGTTCGGAAAATGCAGGAACCAGCTTTGGGTGCGCCCGAACCCTCTCTTCTATGAGCTCGAACAATGAGTTGTCCCTTATCGCCTGCCGGACTGTTCTTATTTCCTTGAAGGTAGCGTGCAGGTTGTGTCTTGCAAGCAGCCCTTTGTCTTCTGAAAGGTCTTTGGGTGCAGAAGCAGAACAAACTGGACAAGAGCACGGAAGTTCAGTTAGCTTGCTCACTTCAAAAGTACCGTGTTCTGTAAGGTACCTTCCGTCCCTCGCGTACAAGGCATATGCTGCAGAATCAAACAGATCAGCCCCTGCAGCAGCAAGCAGTGCAAAGAACATCGGATGACCTGCGCCAAAAGCATGGATCAGGCGGTCAGGCGGCGTGTTTTTCCTAACATTGACAACAGATTGAACAACGGTCCTGAAATCATACTCTATCATTCTCGGGACAATAGACCCAACAGGATGTACTGCAAAGTTATACCCTGCCATTGCTTTAGCGCATTTTTTCTGCAGTTCAGGGAAACCCGTACCTTGAACAGGGCCCGCCCACAACACGCCTTCTGGCAGTACAGCTTCTTCAGCAGCTTGTATTGTTTCAGCAACAGCTGTTTTGACATCCTCCAAGTCCCTGCTGGCAGTGGGATGATCTAGTATAACTCCTATGTCAACGCCTATATCGTGCTGGAAATCTATTATGTCCTGGTTGGATACTGATATGTTCCCGTACTCCATGAACTGGTAAGCGCCAGAATCAGTCATTATAGGACCATGAAAGTCTAGCAGGTTATGAACCCCTTTGGACACAGCCTCCTCAGGAAAGCTCTTCCATATTATGTACGAGTTTGTTATAATCGCCTGCCCGCCCATACCCTTTATCTCTTCAATTGGAACAGTTACCTTGTTAGGGTTTATCACTGGAAGAACAGCAGGAGTAGTGATAGTGCCATGTTTTGTGCTAAACTTTCCGACCCTCGCTAGGAGATCCCTTGCTTTTATCTCAAACATGAATTAGAATAAGCTCAAGTCCTAATAAAGGATTCACTTTGAAGCAGCATACTTCTTCCGCAATTTCTCTTTTGCCCTTTCTTTAGCAGTCTTAGCAGGTTTCTTTTCCTTAACCTTCTTAACCGGCTCTTGAACTTTAGGTTTGCTGACAACAGGATGCTTGACTTTAACTGTCTCAGGAGGCGTTCTAGGCATTCTCTTGAACGCAAGAAGCAAGAATAACGCAATAATGGAAATGCTTGCAGCCCCAACAAAGTAATATGAAAGATCCGTGTTTTCTGCTTCAGGGCGCACGATATCCTCCCCGCTTAGTTCTTGCTGGGGTGAATTGCCCAAGTTTAGAATAAGCTGTTTTACCCTGTCAGCATTAGAGTACTCTTTAGCCTGCATGTATTCTATGATAGACAGGTTATAGTATTCCCTGGCAGCCTCAATATTCCCCTGCCCAAGGTACACCTCTGCTATCTTTTCGTATGCCCTTGCCTTTGTAGGATAATCTCCTTTTTCAGAAAGTTTTGGGAGAGAATTCTTAAAATAGTATAACGCCTTTTCATAGTACTGGGAAGGGTCAGCATCGCTTGCCTTAACACAAACTGCAGTAGTAAGATAACTTTCCCCAGCTTCAAAACAGTGGTACACGTTGGGCTTGCCAAGGTCCAGTTGGTTAAAGTCGCAGACTCCTGCTTTCTCTTGTGCTTCAGCGTAGTAATCTGAGCACTGGCTGAATACGGCTGGTGCTAGTACCAGTAGCATTAGCAGGGCCTTTTTCATACTCTAAGAAAGGAAAAAGGAGTATTTATTACTTGCCTGATGAATAAGTAGGAAGAAAAATGGACCACAAAGAACTGCTTGAAAAAGCGATGAAAAAGGCAAGGCAAGAAGCGGGAAGAAAGAAAGATAAAAAGGACGCAGACGTGGCTAGGATCGACACGTTTACTGCAGTGGTGCTTAGCAAGCTGGAGCTCCTGTTGAAAAAAAGCAGGAAACCCCTGAACGCGTTCGAGAAAGAAATCATGTCCACAATGGTTGACCTGCCAAAGCTAAAGCAGGACAGGGCCAGGACAAAAGAATCAATAAAAATAATTCGAAGACTACACGACGAGTATAAGATGAAAGTAAAGTATTCCAGAAACTTCAGAGAATCAGGAGAATACAGAAAAGAATACTACGGAAGGATCAAAAGCATTTTGAAAAAAATTGACTTTAACGAAATGGAAAAGTTCAACGCCCTGCTCAAAAAGATACCTCGCGTAAAAGACAGGCCCACAATAATAATCTGCGGCCCCCCTAACGTTGGCAAATCAGAATTCTTGAAAAGTCTTTCGGGAAAAGAGGTTGAAGTACAACCATACCCTTTCACAACAAAAAACCTGCTAATCGCCAACTATGAAAAAGACCACATAAAGTACCAGTGGATAGATACCCCTGGCCTGCTTGACAGGCCTGCAAAAAAACGTAACAAGATAGAAAAAAGAGCAGTTGCCGCGATAGCTCACCTGTCTAAAAAACTATTGTTCTTATTGGATCCAAGCGAATACTGTGGAACCAAGCTCGAAAACCAGCTTCAGCTGGCTGAGAGTATAAGGGAAGAACTAAAGCCAGAAAAAATGATCCTGGTTGCCACTCACGCGGACGTGACAAAGAAAAAAGTGAAAGGCGTGATCGCCCACGTGAACGCAAAAAAACCAGAACAAGTGCGGGAAGTAGCAGACAAGGTAATCAAAGAACTGTTCAAGTAAGGCTTTTAAACGTGACCATCCTAAGGTAAAAAGCCGGGCAGCTTATTCTTGCCGGAGGTGAAAGACCATGACAGACCTGAAAGAAAAAATAAACCAAATAATCCTCCTGATGGACCCGATAATAGAGGATAATGGAGTTCCAAGAAACATCAAAAGAATCATTAGCGAGAGTAAAGAAAACCTGCTGTCAGCATCTGACAAAGGAACCGAAGAGATGGAAATGAAAATCGCAGGAGCAGTTTACTCCCTTGAAGAAATCTCTAACGACATAAACATGCCATTTCACATAAGAACAGAAATCTGGAACCTGATCTCAGAACTTGAAAAACTGAAAGAAGAACTGAAATAACAACCTTTTTTTACGGGGAAACGTCTAGATTACCTTGGTGTAAAAAAAATGAGTGGGCGCCGTTATATGCAAACCGGACACGCGCGTAATACTCAGAAACATTTTCGAGCGTGATGAAGATGGACACTGAACATAAAATTGAACTGATAACAAGGAACACTGAAGAAGTGCTCACTGAAAATGACCTGCAATCCTTGATAGAAACTGGAACGCCTCTAAAGCACTACATTGGGTTTGAGATCTCTGGAATGATCCATCTCGGAACAGGGATAATGAGCATGAACAAGGTAAGAGACTTTCAAGAAGCAGGGGTAGAATGTTCTGTGTTTCTTGCTGACTGGCATAGTTGGATCAACCATAAACTGGGGGGAGACCTTGAAGTCATACAAAAAGTTGCAGGAGGATACTTCAAAGAGGGCATGAAAGCATGCCTGAAAGCAGTAGGCGGAGACCCTGACAAGGTGAAATTCGTACTCGGAAGCGAATTATACCATAACAATGATGACTACTGGAAGACGGTCATAGACGTAAGCAAGAATACTACTCTTGGCAGAATGCAGAGAAGCATAACAATCCTCGGAAGAAAAGAAGGAGAAGCCGTTGACTTTGCAAAATTAATCTACCCTGCAATGCAGGTCGCTGACATATTCATACAAGGAATAAACCTGGCGCATTCAGGGGCCGATCAGCGGAAAGCACACGTAGTAGCAAGAGAAGTTGGACTAAAACTGGAGTTCAACCCCTTGAAGAACGCGAAGGGCGAGAAAATAAAACCAGTAGCAGTACACCATCCGCTCATACTAGGGCTTGGGAAACCTCCAACATGGCCCGTTAACCCCGAAAACCTGAAAGAGGTATTATCAGCAATGAAAATGAGCAAAAGCAAGCCCGACACAGCAGTGTTCGTGCATGACACTCCTGAAGACATAAAAAGAAAGATCAACAAGGCGTTCTGTCTTGCAGGAGAGACAACATTCAATCCTGTGTTGAACTGGACAGAAAAAATTCTGTTCCAGCAAGAAAACTTCACCCTGGAAGTAGAGCGGCCTGAAAAATTCGGGGGAAACATTTCATTCAGTTCTTTCCAAGAACTTGAAAACTCGTTTGCAAAGAAAGAACTTCACCCCATGGACCTGAAAAACGCGGTCGCAAGAGAAATAACAAAAATCTTAGAACCTGTTAGAGAACACTTCGAAAAGCCGGGGCCCAGAAGGATGCTGGAAGAACTTAGAGAAATCAAGACCACAAGATAGACCTAACGCGACATTTTTCCAGACACATGGGAAAGGTTTAATAAAGCCTTGGGTGTAATCTCTTCTGAGGTTACACTCAGTTCAGCTTCTTTTGGGCTTTGGGGGCTCCTCTCCCCCCAAAGTCCTGCCAAAAACAGTGGACAGTGTATAGTATGAATGGAAGTGAGGCAGTAAACATCCTTCAGGAAAAAGGGTTTCTCCTCGCTCCAAAAACTATCGAACTCGTTCTGTCAGCCGAGAACCCTGAAGAGATAGTAAACTTAGTTCTGGAAAAGTGTTCTGGAAAAACATTCATCCTTCCAGAAGACCTAGAAGAAAAAACAAAAACCAAGATCTCTCCTGAGAAAAAAGAGCAGCCAGTTATCGTAGAAAAAGCAAAAACATTCAAACCACTTGCAGAGGAGATAGAAGCAAGAGTAGAAAAAATGTGTGACTCCGAAATCCTAAGCAGGGGCAATGTCAAAGAATTCGTGGAATACTTCCAAGACCGTTACAATAAACTTGTCTCAGTCCTCAGGAGAAGAGGCAGCATAACAAAAGTCAAGGACATCCGGAAAAAAACCGAAAGAGAACTTAGAATTGCAGGTCTGGTCTACGAAAAGCGAAGAACAAAAAACGGGCATCTGATGATCACAATAGAGGATGACACAGGCATGATAAACCTGCTGGTCCCGAAAAGCGATGCACAACTCATGGCCACCGCAGAAAACACTCTGCTCGACAGCGTGATTGCAGTGGACATAAGAAAAACGAACGGAAGCCTGCTAATCGCTAAAAAGATAATAGAGCCGGGAGTTATGAGGCAAGACACACCCTCTGCAGGAGAAGAAGTCATGGCGGCGGTGCTTTCTGACCCTCACGTAGGAAGCAAGCTGTTCATGAAAGAAAACTTTGAGAAGATGATCGCCTGGCTTCAAGGAAAAACAAGTCACGAGAAATATCTGAGGATAGCTGAAAAAGTAAAGTACATTGTTGTAACAGGAGACCTGGTTGACGGTATTGGAGTTTACCCAGGGCAAGAAAACGAACTGGAGTACACAGACATTTTTGAACAGTATCAAAAATTCTCAGAATACCTGCTCGAGATACCTGAATACATCCACATCGTGATAATCCCAGGCAACCACGATGCTGTACGAACCGCTGACCCGCAGCCAGCAATACCCTTAGAACTATTACCTGAACTAAAGAATACCGGCAACATCCATCTTGGAACAAGCCCCAGCACATGGAACATTCACGGTATAAAAACACTCGTGTACCATGGGACAAGCTTTGATGACATTGTTGCCAACATAAACAGTGCAACATACAATGAGCCTGAAACCATACTAGAAAAAGTGCTCATGACAAGACACCTACATCCATACTACGGCGGAAAACCAATAATCCCAACAGAACACGATTCGCTTGCAATAAACGAACTTCCAAACCTCATGTTAACAGGACACATTCACAAGAATGCGTATCTGCAGAAAAACGGGTTGCTGGCAGTAAACGGAGGGACATGGCAACAGATAACACCATATCAACAAAAGCAGGGGCACAAACCAACACCCTGCCAACTGCCCGTTATAGACCTTAACAGGATGAACATAAAAGTAGTTCACTTTGACAGGGGAGCATGATGAACACATTGCTTGAAAGAACAGAGTGGTACTGGCAACACATGCAAGATAAAACAGAAGAAGCCTACAAGATAGCGGGAGCAGCAAGAGCAACTGGAAAAGACGTATCAACCAAAGTAGAGATCCCTCCTGCAGCAGATCTTGCAGCAAGAGTAGAAGGACTAGTCGGACCCAAAGGAGTAGCAGAAAAGATCAGAGAACTGCTGAAAGAAAACGATAGAGACACAATGACCCTAAGGATCATAGACCTGATAGTAAAAGGGACATTTGGGAAGTATGAAACAGAGGAGCAACTGGCAGAACAGTGCATTCGAACAGGGCTCGCAATAATAACAGAAGCAGTACCTGCCGCAGCCACAGAAGGAATCTCCCACACCAAAATCCTAGACAACCCTGACGGCACAAGATGCCTTTCCGTGTACTACGCCGGACCAATAAGGTCAGCAGGAGGAACTGCTGCCGCTCTTTCAGTGGCTCTCGCAGACTACACCAGAAGAAAAATGGGCCTGCAGGAATACAGACCCTCAAAAGAGGAAGTTGAAAGGTATGTTGAAGAAATAGGATTATACCATAACCTTGTTTCTAGGCTCCAGTACAATCCCCCTGAAGATGACATCAGACACATTGTCTCAAACTGCCCTGTTTGTGTAAGTGGAACACCCACCTCCGAACTTGAAGTAAGCGTTTACAAGAACCTTCAGAGAATGGAAACAAACAGAATAAGGGGGGGAATGGCCTTAGTAATAGCAGAAGGAATAGCCCAAAAAGCAGCTAAGCTGCTGAAGTACTCCAAAAAATTTGAGCTCGGGTGGGACTGGATAGAAGCGATAGTCAAGGTAACAAAAAAAACAGGGGAAAAGAGAGAGATAAAACCAGTAACAAAATATCTCTCAGACATTGTGGGAGGCAGGCCCATATTCGCGTACCCCAGTCAAACAGGAGGACTCAGAATAAGGTACGGGAGAAGCAGGAACACAGGCCTTAACGCAAAAGGAGTGAACCCTGCCACGATGTACCTGACGAACGAGTTCATGGCCATAGGAACCCAACTGAAGCTCGAGCGGCCGGGCAAAGGGTGTGTCACGGTCCCTGTGAGTACTGTAGAAGGGCCCACGATCCTTCTCGACAATGGAGATGTAGTAAAAGTAAACACAGCCTCTAAAGCAATGGAAGTAAAAGACCGCGTTGCAGAGATTCTCTTCCTAGGAGACATCCTAATAAGCCACGGAGACTTTCTCAAATCCAACCACCCTCTTGTAAAACCAGGCATATGCGAAGAATGGTGGCAGCAGATATGTAAAGAGAGGGGTATAGGCGTTAATGACGCGTGGAACGTCAGTTCTGAAAAAGCAGTGGAACTGGCAAGGCAAGGTGCCCCAATGCACCCGAAGTACACATATTTTTACAATGCAGTGTCTTCAGACGATTTGCTTGAAATGGCAAGATGGCTCTCGAATGGCAGGATAACAAAAATGCACGGGATTGCAGGAGAACAAAGCAGGGTACTGGAAGTAGAAGTGTCAGAAGAAAAAAGGACTCTTGAAAGAATAGGTGTACCCCACAAGCTCAGAGGAGGAAAAGTGATAATAGAAGAAGCAGGCCCTCTGATAGAAACACTCTGCCTCACGCACATCAATGATCTATCTCTTCAAGAAGAAAACGTCCTTGAGTCTTTATCAAAAGCGAGCGGCATGGAGATAATGGAAAAAGAAGGCACATTCATCGGAGCCAGGATGGGCAGGCCTGAAAAAGCAAAACCAAGAAAAATGAACCCGCCCCCGAACCTGCTATTCCCAATAGGAAAAAACGGTGGGAAGACAAGAACACTGCTAAAAGCAGCTGAGAAAGGAGTGATCTCAGTAGAAGCGGTCAGGTTGAAATGCCCTAAGTGCGGCAGGGAAACCATGAGCTATTACTGTCATGATTGCGGAGTGAGGACCGAAAGAGTATTCACCTGCACAAAGTGCGGCAAAAAAGGAAAATCAGAAAAATGCCCTTACTGCGGAGAACACGCAATACCCTACGCCTTCTTGCCATATGACCTGAAAAAAGCTGTGAAAGACGCTGAAAACAGGTTAGGAGAAAGGACTCCTGAAAAAACAAAAGCAGTAGAAGGCTTGATAAACGGAGAAAAGATATTCGAGCCCATAGAAAAGGGAATACTGCGCGCAAAACACAATGTAGTAGTATTCAGGGATGGAACAATAAGATTTGACGCAACAAACCTTCCCCTCACGCACTTCAAACCAAGGGAGATAGGAATAAGCGTAGAAAAGGCCAGAGAAATTGGGTACACGCATGACAAAGACGGTAAGCCCCTTGAAGACCCTGACCAAGTATGCGAGATGTTCGTGCAGGACATGATAATACCTGCAGAATCTGCTGAATACATCCTCTCAGCAGCACAGTTCGTTGACGACCTGCTTGAAAAGTTCTATGGACTCCCAAGATACTATAACGCAGAGAAACCCTCTGACTTGGTAGGCCATCTTGTGATAGCTCTAGCGCCCCACATCTCGGTCGGCGTTCTTGGAAGAATAATCGGGTTCAGCAGGGCCAGAGGAACCTACGCTCATCCGTACATGCACGCCGCATGCAGAAGAGACTGCTTTTCTCCGGAGGAAACCCTCCCGGTCTACGACGGGAAAGAGTGGAAAATAGTACAGATAGGCCCGTTCGTCGAGTCCCTGCTCTGCAGAAGAGAACCTAGAAAGACAGAGTTCGGAGACTGGGTGCTCCCGGTCGAAGGATACTATACTCTCGCCCTGAACCCCAAAACAAGAGAGTACGAGCTCAAAAGGATCACTGCTTTCTCGAAACACGTTCCCCAGGACCACATGGTGGAAATAGTCCTCTCTGACAACAGGAAAATAAGGACCACAGGAACCCACAAGTTCCCTGACCCTTCCTTTGGCAGGGTAAGAGCGCACGAGCTCGAGGAAGCATTGGTTCCGATGAAATTCAACATTCCTGAAAAAGATCCTGAAAGCATAGACTTGATGAACGCAAGAATAGAAGGGCTCATGGTCAGAGGAGCTGCGGGAATCCTTAGAAAATGGGTTCAGGAAAACGGAGGGTTCACCAAAGCCTCTGAAAAAATAGGCATCCCAAGATCCACTCTCTCAGATTACTGTTACAGGGACTCAGTCCCAGCAGAACTTCTGAAAACGCTTGGCTTGAAGGCGCCTGAAAACACAAGGGTTGGAGTGAAAAAAGATCATGTCACGCTTCCCAGGATCATCAGAGTAGACGAGCACTTGGCCAGGCTTCTCGGCTTCTACGCTGCAGAGGGCTACGCGCGGCACAGGGACAGAGAATACCAGACCGTCTTCTGCAACAAGAAACTAAAAGAAGGGGTCAAAAAAGAGCTGGAAAAGGCGCTTGGGATCCAGAAAACGTGGGAGAACGAATACGAGCTCGTGGTATCAAGCAGGATAATGTACGAGCTGTTCACGCGGGTCCTGGGCGCTGGAAAAAACGCCTACGAGAAGAGGGTTCCAAGCGTGCTTCTTGGGGCTAGAAAAGAGCTTGTCAAAGAGTTCCTCAGGGCCTACTTTGCTGGAGACGGGTGCATCTCCCGCGCAGGCAACAGATCGCCTGAAGTATCCTGCACCAGCGTCTCCAAGATGTTGCTGAGGGATATCGAATTTCTACTAGCGCGCTTCAGCATAGCCACAAGCTGGTACGGGGCAGAACGGACTTCAAAAGGAAACGGGGTTGTGGCGTCCTGGTACTCAGAAAGGGGAAGGATCCTAACGACAAAAGAGTACAAGCTGAGGATGTACTCTGAAAACGCCAAGAAGTTCGTGGAAGAAGTAGGATTCTGGGATCCTGACAAGAACGCTAAAGCGAGAAAAATCCTGAGCGAGGCCAGGATCAAGGGCTCGAAAGCGAGGGTGGTGGGAGAGTCTAAAATCGTGCGGGCGAAGGAGATTAGAATAACCGAGAACAAAGAACTTGCACCCTCGTACAACCTTACTGTTGAAGACCATCATAATGTAATAACTTCAGGAATCACAACCTTCCAATGTGACGGTGACGAAGACGCGTTCATGCTGTTACTTGACGCTCTCCTGAACTTCAGCAGAAGATACCTGCCAAGCTCAAGAGGCGGCACGATGGACGCGGCCATCGTGCTGACAACAAAAATAGACCCTGGAGAGGTGGACGATCAGGTTCACGAAATGGACATAGTTTCAGAGTATCCTCTTGACTACTACCAAGCAGCGTGCAACAACCTAAACCCTTCTGACGTGAACGTGGAGCTAGTCAAAGACAGGCTGGGAACAAAAGAACAGTACTATGGAATGAAGTACACCCATGATACTGATAGGGTTGATGAGGGTCCTGTAGAATCAGCGTACACGACCCTAAAAACAATGGCTGAAAAAGTTGAGAAGCAGCTTGAGCTAGGGGAAAAGATCTTGGCAGTTGATGAAAGGGACCTTGCCAGCAGGGTGATTAACTTTCACTTCATGCGTGACATGATGGGAAACCTAAGAGCATTTGGCCAGCAGGCCGTTAGGTGTGTTGATTGTAACAAAGTGTACAGGAGAACACCTCTTGCAGGAAAGTGCGTAAAATGCGGAGGGAGACTGGTACTGACAGTGAGCAAGGGAGGCATAGTAAAGTATCTTGAAGTCTCCAAAAACATTGCCAAAAAATACCACCTGTCCGACTACCTGAAACAAAGGCTCATACTAATAGAAAATGATGTGAAAAGTTTCTTCGAGCTTGAAGAAATGGAAAAACGCGCAGAAGCAAAGAAACAGAAAAGCCTGGCTGAATTCGTGTAACAGCTAATAAACTAGAATCCTCCGCCGAGAAGCAGGTATATCAAAACAGCGAGCATTAAAAATATCATGGCCCACCTGAACCATGGCTTTGAAAGAATGCCTTTACCTTCTCCTTTTTTGGAGGCGGTCTTGCCAAGCACGCTGAACGTTTTCTTCAAAAGAACTGCCCAGCCCTTGGGGCTCTTCATCAGGTCAACGGTCTCTTTTAGCATGTCCTTCCATGTCTTCTCCTTGATGGGAATCTCTGACTCGTTCAGGATAACCCCGCTGAACCCGTCAACGTCAAGCTTGTAGAATCCTGCAGGCATGGAAACGAAAACTCTCCAAACTGGCCAGTAGATTATCCTGAACCCGCTTGTCTTAACGCTTTCTTCACCAACTCCGAACTTGCCTGCAAGCCTTCTTGCAGCAGTCTCCTTTGCTTCGTCTGCTTTTATGGCTGGAGGAACTGCAATAAACTTTAAATCATGTGAAACTTTCTTCTCAAAAGAAACAGGCTGCCGGTCAAGAAGTTCTGTTATCATAGGCTGTAGTTTTCCTGAAGACGCATCCATAGCCATGGTTCCCGAAAACCCTTGGGAAAACGTTTGGCCTTGAAGCTCTTGCTCTACAAGAACATCATAATTGAAAACATAAAAAGGAAGATAATACAGCTTAAGGCTGCTTATCTCAAAGTCTGTCCACCTCTTGCTCCTCAGGCTCTTGTCAACGGTTTCCACAACATCGTCAACAAGGTACCTGAGGACAAGGGCTGGCTTGTCAAGGATCAAGCCCTATCACTTTTTGGATATTTTTATCCTGCTCGGGGTCAAAAGGACCTTCTCTTCAGTTATCCTTGCTATATCCCCGTCCATTTCTAAAACTGCTCCTTTAAGCTCTGAGATCGCTTGCTTTAGCTTTACTGTGTTCTTTTTGTACAATGGGCTGATGTTAAGAAGGATTATATTTCCTCTCCTGAGCTCGGATGTAATATCCTCAACATCACCTACAGATTCCAGAGTCAGGGGCTTTACCCACATATCAGCATGCTCTTCAAGAAGATCCTCTTCTTCAAGCGCAAGATTGTCCAAATAGTCTTCTATGTCAACACTTTTGTTTGATTTTAGCTTACCCAACAGTGCAGGCATTGCATTACCTCCAGCTATTTTATTAGTTATTTTTTAGTCACAGTAGTTTAAAACACTTACCATAAAAAACGTTTTTATACTAGTAGTCTTATAATTCCTGTAACCTTTTTTTGGTGGGGGAAAATGGATATAGAGGACCTGTTTGAAAAAGAAATGCAGAAAGACACCGTCTTTCTGGACCGGAACGTTCTAAGCCCCCATTTTGTTCCAGAAACGCTTCCCCACAGAGACAAACAAATACAAGAGCTCATGCAAAAGCTGGCTCCCTCGCTTTCGGGAAAAACAATAAGCAACATTTTCTTGTACGGAAAAACAGGCACTGGAAAAACAGTGTCCACAAAGCATGTTATCGACAAGCTAATGGCCGTGAAAAAAAAGTACGGTGCCAGCGTAGAATGCGTTTACACCAACTGCAGAATCCTTAACACAAAATACCAGGTGATGCTTAAGGTAGCAGAATACTGCCATCCTGATGAATCGTTTCTCGGGTTCCCTTTCTCGCACCTGTTCCAAAAAATAGTGGACTACGTGCAGTCTAACTCTTTGGGCCTTATACTGGTGCTTGATGAAGTTGACAAAGTAAAAAACCTGGATGACTTGGTTTACACAATAACCCGGGCCAATGACGAGCTTGCGGCCGGCGGGATAAGCATGATAGGCATTTCTAACAACATAGCGTTCAAGGAATCGCTTGACCCGCGGAGTAAAAGCGCTCTTTCAGAAGACGAGATAGTCTTCCCGCCGTACAACGCAGAAGAGCTAAAAGATATTTTGGAACAGAGGGTAAAACTTGGTTTCAAGCAGGGAACGATTGACGAGTCAAGCATAAACTATGCCAGCGCGCTCGCGGCCAATGAATCAGGAGACGCCAGGTATGCCCTCAGGCTATTGTTCAAAGCCGGTGAAATAGCAGACCTGGAAGGAGCAAAAAAAGTGACTGACAAACACGTTGAACTCGCAAGAAAAGGGGTTGAGAACGAGATAGTGTACAGTGTTGTGAAAACACTTCCAGAACACCAAAAAATCCTTCTTCATGCAATAGCCCAACTTTCTAAAGAAGGAGGACACTACGCGAGGCTTGATGGCACAACAGCAGAAAACGTGCTGTTCACAGGAGAAGTATACGACAGGTACAACAAGATCTGCAGGGTTCTTGGAAAAGAGCCCAGGACCGCGAGATGGTGCAAAGAGTACATGAACGAGCTTGAAATGCTTGGGCTCATTACCACCACCATTTCAGGAAAGGGAGTTAGAGGCAACACAACCTTGATACGGTTAGCTTATCCTGCACAGAACATCATAGACCTAATGAAAAAACAGTTTGGAGGAGAATAGAATGAACATACGGGACGAAGTGTACGGGGAACAAACTATACAAGACAAGACATTGATAAGGCTTATAACTTCGCCCCCAATACAGCGCCTCAAGGGAATAAACCAGCACGGGATTCCTGAACAATACTTTTCGTGCAGAAGAGTTACACGGTACGATCACTCTGTGGGCGTAATGCTCTTGTTAAGAAAGCTTGGGGCAAGCAATGAAGCGCAGATTGCAGGTTTGCTACACGATGTGTCGCACACAGCGTTCTCTCATATCACAGACTACGTGTTCGGGAGGAACAGAAAAGAAGACTTTCACGAAAAAATCAAGGAACACATGTTTGAGCAGCTTGGCCTGAACGAAATAATTGAACAAGAAGGCATAACAAAAAAAGTGCTTGAACCAGAACAGTATCCTCTCCTAGACAGTCCTGCGCCAAAACTCTGTGCAGACAGGGTTGACTATGCGCTGCGGGATCACGGAAAATTCAGGAATGACGGGAGCCCGCAGAGGCTGGTTAGAGAGCTCTTTGCAGAAGACGGAGAGATCGTTTTCAAAAGCGCTTCATCAGCAATGGAGTTTGCAATGAACTACCACGAATGTCAGGTTGGCTTATGGGCGCACCATGATACAGCGTACAAGTACTACCTGTTCTCGCGGGCCATCAAGCTCATGCTTCTCGAAGGCGAGCTTGAAAAAGAAGAGCTACTGCTCGGAAAAGATGAAAACGTGCTCGCGAAAATGGAGAAAACAGAGAACTCGGACGTGAAAATAATAATGTCCGCGCTTAACACGCTAGAGTACACTCGCAACACCGACAGCCCGCACGTAGTATTCAAGAAAAAGTTCAGATGGGTAGACCCCGCATACAAAGACCGCGGCAGACTCAGGAGGGTGACTGAAGAATTCCCAGAATACGCAGAAATGCTGGACCAAGCGAGAAAAGATAACCAAACAAAGATAGAGCTCACGAACACAAACGTTGTAAGAATTCTTGAAGAGAACGGCATACTGCCCCTGTGAAGATCATTTAACCTGTTCAATGACTTTTTCAGCAGTCTTTTTCCCGAGCAGTCTTTCCAGTTCTGGTGCTGGAATCTTTTTCAGGTCAGAAAGTTTTCTGGCTCCCGCATTCCACAGGATTCTTGCCCTAACCCTTCCAACGTGCTTGAGCATTACCAGTGGCACCAGTTCTTTTCTTATTCCGTGCTTTACTCTTTTTCTAAGGATTGATATCTCTTTGTTCCGGTCCGTCCTGTCTATTATTCGGGCCAGTTCTGCTGCAGAGTACAGAATCCAGTCCGCGTTAGACAGGAAAGAGTACAGCACTCCTGGAGGAATATTGTAGTCGTTCATTATGGTCTGCTCTGACTTTTCTTCAATCCAGTCACGCAGCATGCTCGCGAGCTTAAACTTGTTCAGGTAAAAGTAATCGAAATGGAACCCGTCCACGGTCTTGAAAAGCCCTTGTTCTGATGCCGCGCGCTCGAAGAGAGCGATCTCATCTTTTCTGGAAACAGACAGCCAAGGACGCATTTCTGTCGTGTCAGCAGCCATTAACAAGTAGCCCAGATCGCTTGCACGTTTTTCAGAGGATATGCAGTCCAGCATGTTCTTTGCAGACTTAGGATCAAGATAAAGCTCATTGACCCTCATGCCCAGCCTTGTCGGGACGTATCTGCCTGATTCATTTTTCACAAAACCGTCTGACTCCAGCTCGCCTAAAACACTCTGAATAACAGGGTCCAAGGACTCTGCTCCTGCAAGATACGCGTAAAAGGTTTTGGAAAAGTACTCTTTTATCTCGCGAACACTGGTTATCAGGCTGCACGTGCACGCGAGCACGTGCGTTCGGAGCACTGCAAGGTCACCCATCCTGGAATCCACTCTTTCAGGCACGCCCTGAACATACCTCTCGATTATCATGTTTTTTTCCGCGCTTGACCTTGCTATTGTCACTGCTTCCCCAAGGGTGTCATATTTTATTCGGCCTGCCCGGCCAACTTTTTGCTTGTATTCTCTGACTGTCATCAGGCTAGGGCCGTCGCGGTATACGTGCACAGAAGGGATTATAACATAGTGGGCTGGAAGGTTCACTCCTGCTGCAACAGTGGGAGTAGAACACATTACCCTTATGAGCCCGCGCCTGAACGCCTCTTCCACAAGCTTCCTCTGTTTCTGAACAAGCCCTGCATGATGAAAAGCCACCCCCCTCCTGACCGCTTCTGCAAGTTTCCTGCACTGTTCTGTAGGAGATTCAAGAACATTCCCCACTTTTTCAGAAACCTCTGCCAGTTCAGGAGAATCTGCCTGAACCAGTAACGAAATCTTTTTGGCCAATGATTCCGCGTTACGGCGTGTGTTCGCGAAAACAAGGGCCTGCTGACCCTTGCTGAGAGAATGCTTCACAAGCGATAGGACAGAGTCAGGCGCTTTTTCGCGAACTTCTTCCTTTTCTGTTATATAGTCTATCACAGAATCGTGGTACACTCCTTCCTTGAGCGGGACAGCCCGGTAATCTGAAAGCACTAGAGGGGCTGATAGCCAGTCCGCGAGCTCGAACGCGTTAGGTATCGTAGCACTCAATGCTATCACCCTTGCCCCTGGCAAGGAATGCAAAAAACGTGTAATCACTGCTTCAAGCGTGGGCCCGCGGTCAGAGTCTATTTCGTGAACCTCGTCCACAATAAGCAGTCCTATGTCAGGCACCCATGGGCTTCTGTGCCTGAGAAGAGAATCAAACTTTTCATAAGAACAGCTGATTACATCATAATTTTTCAGGTAAGTGTCCTGGCTATCGTAATCACCTATGCTAAGCGCGGTATTCTCGTGCACCTTTCTAAAGGTCTCGTAGTGCTCGGTTGCAAGGGCTTTTAAGGGTGAGATTATCACAACCTTTTTTCCTGCAGAAACAGTATGCAAAGCAGCCATCTCAGCACACAATGTCTTGCCAGAACCAGTGGGCGCGGATATCACAAGATTCGTTTGCCTGAAAAGCCCTTTTGTTATCGCTTCTTCCTGAACAGGGTTCAGCCGGCTTATTGAATGCGTTTGCAGGACCCTGCGCACTATACCTTCATTGTCCATCCCTTGTTTTTCAGACCTGGAAACTAATAAAAACAACTGATTTGTTTTAGTTAACATGATACTCTGGATCGTGAGCTGGCTTATCAGCATGGTACTCCTTACAGTGCTCGTGGGAATAGCAGATGAACTGCATGAAGACATGATAGAAAAAAGTCAAGCTAGAGGGGCCTTCGTGGTATTTGTCTTGCCAACACTGCTTGAAATAACAGCATACCTTGCAAAAGGATCACCCCTCTGGTTCTAGGCTCACTTTTCACACAATCCTGCTGGAAAAATGCAGTAGTCTGCTCAGGACTTTTTCCTGTTGTTCTGCCTGAGCCCTCTCTTTTTTGAGTTTTGAGATCCGGGTTACTATGACATCATTCCTAAACCTGCTGTTCTTTTCAACTGTCTCACGTATTGATCCTCTGGACCTGCCGATCAGGGATGTTCTTGCTTCAACAAGCCTCTCCCGATACTCTGGATTGTTAACAAACATTTCAACCATGCGGCGGTGCTTTGCGTCAGAAGCAGCTTCTATGGGCATTTCAACGGTCTCGTAAGCCTTGCGGTATTCTGAGTCTGAAACAAGTTTTATCCTGTGCTTCCAGTACACTGGGTCCAACAGCACCTTTACCTTCTTCGCTGCATTACCCTCTTTTTTCCTGCTAAGGCTGCGGATCTCCGAGTCCAGTTTCTTTTTCCTGTTCCTCGCTTCCTCAAGCTGCTGCTTGAGTCTTGCTTTACTAGGGTAAACTATCTTCAAAGGGTTAACGCTCTCAAGCTTGATCACACCCCCGTTGGAAACATACGCTTCTATAGCATCAAGAGTCTCCTGGTCAAGCGAAGCATTCTTGAACACTCTTTCGTACTCCCTTTTACTGCCGATTACTATCATCACTTTTGAAAGGCAATAGCAGGTTAAAAACCTAACGACACTGTTTTAAAAGAATGGCGCGTGAAAATGAATCATGATGGGAATGAACCCTAAGATGATGGAACGGATGATGCGGCAGATGGGAATAAAACAGACTGCCGTGCCCGCTGAAGAGGTCATAATACGGGCTGGAGAAAAACAGATCAGGATACTGGACCCGCAGGTCATTCTTGTAGAAGCACAGGGACAAAAAACCTGGCAGGTATCAGGAAAAGCAGTAGAGGAGACAGTAAAAGAACAGACTTTTTCAGAAGAAGACGTGAAGATGGTCATGGAAAAAACAGGCAAATCAATGGAAGAAGCTGAAAAAGCTCTGGAAGAGTCTGGCGGAGACATCGCAGACGCAATACTCAAGCTCAGCTGAGGATGGGACAAAAACCCTGTCTACTGAGCAAGCTTTATTTGAATTATCTCGTTGTACAGTGTGCTAAAAGCAATGTTCCGGGTGACATTGCTTCCTACTGGAAGTAGTTCAGGGACCCAGTCCTCGAAAAACCTGTTCATCACCCTGTACTCTTTTCCATCCAAAACAATCTTTTCTCCGGGTAGCATGAAACGGGTCTTCCAGTCAAGGCGCACTAGGCTTGCTGGAATGGCCTGAAGCGAACTGTTCAAGCGGTCCAGCTGGTCATCAGACAATGGTGCGAGAACTGCTGAGAAAGAAGTGTTATGCACATCAAGGGACTTTATTGTTGTCCAGTTAAGCGCGCTCCTTACCTGTTCTTCAGTAACATTTGACGACAAAGAGGCCAACATGCCTGTCTCCACGTGCACTGCAGGGAGGATTGTCTCGTTCTTGTAGTGCACCTGAGCCTGGAACAGGTCAGATGCTGGCAGGCCAAGGAAAGGATCATCGTTTCTTATTTCAGCGTCAACACAGGACTGGAATGACCTTATCTTACCTGCGGCCATAACAACCTTGCACGAAAGGCGCACAGTGTCATTCTTTTGCCGTGAATACAATACTGCCACTCCAGGAATAATCCTCTCAGAAACAGTGCCATTATCAGAGGAATTAAACACCACTGTAACCCTCGCAAGAGAGAGGGGAGTGTACGCTGGTTCGGAGAAAAGCGAACTCATCCGGTAGAACGTCCTAAACCCTATTTCTTTCATCTGGCTAAGATTAAACCCTGAAAACGCAACATGGTACTCGTAGCCGTTTCCGTAAGGGTTTAACGTGACATCAACAGAGTAAGAATCATCAGACAGATTGTAGTCCTGTGCCACCTCAGAAAGAAGAATCTTGGCAGCATCAAGGTCCTCTGCCTTTGAAACACCCTTAAAAGAAAATGCGGGAGTCAAGTCATCTATTCTTGCCGTGACATTAACCTGTTCCACTGAAAGCAGGCCCTGCTGCTGTTCTTCTGCCACAGGCGGCTGGGGCAGTTCTTTCACAACAGGAGAACTGAAAAACCACACGATGGGACCTGCGGAAAACAGCAGGATTACTGCGATTATTAGAACCTTGATCTCTTTGTTCATTCAACAACACCTTTTTTAAACGACAGAATAAGAAGATAATACCGCTGTTTAGTATTAATTTGTTTCGGAGGATGAAAAAGATGGCTGAATTTGTTAAGATAGACTTCACTGCAAAAGCAGATGGAAAGGTATTTGACACCACCCTAAAGGATGTTGCACAGAAAGAGAACATTTACTCGGACAAGGTAAAGTACTCCCCTCTTCCTGTAATCGTGGGCGATGGCCAGGTTATACCCGGGCTTGAAGACGCACTGCGTAGCATGAAAAAAGGAGAGGAAAAGACTGTCAAGATCCCTCCTGAAAAGGCTTTTGGCAAAAGGGATCCAAAGCTTGTCAGCGTCATCCCTGAAAGCGTGTTCAAAAACAACAAGATAACCCCTGTTCCGGGAATGCCCATACAGGTTGAAGGCAAAACAGCAAGAGTGCTGAGCGTTTCAAGCGGAAGGGTGCAGATAGACTTCAATCACGAGCTTGCTGGAAAAGAGGTTGAGTACTGGGTAAAGGTCGTGAGCAAGGCTGAAACAGAGGAAGAAAAACTTGAGATATTATCTTCGCTCGCGTTCCCTGACATAAAAACACAGATCAAAACAAAAGAGAAAACAGTAGAGTTAATCCTGCCTACAGAAGCAAGAAAACTTAACAGCCTCGAGCTCAGAAAAACAATGTTCGCAGAGCTTGTTAAAAAACACTTGGGCAAGGAAAAGGTCAGGATAACTGAAGAATACTGAAATCCGGAAAACATAAACCTTTAAATACCTCTCCAAAAGAGAAAGAGTAGGCGCTCACCCAAGAGCCTACTAACTAGAACCTTTACAAGTTCTGAGGTGATTTTATGGAAGAAACTATAAAGACTGGTACTACTACAGTCGGCATACTCTGCAAGGATGGTGTTGTTCTTGCAGCAGACATGAGAGCAACAATGGGAACATTGATTGCTAACAAGAGCACTGAAAAGATACTGCCAGTGCAACCGCATATCGCGATCACAACAGCAGGAATGGTTGGAGACAACCAAGCTCTTGCCAGGATGATGAAAGTCAACTGTTCCTTATATGAAAAACAAAGGAAAAAGAGAATATCCGTGGAAGCAGCATCAACCCTGCTCGCAAACATACTGCAGGAAACAAAGTACTTCCCGTACTGGGTTGAAATAATCATGGGAGGGTATGATGACAAAGGCCCTGCACTGTATGAAATAGATGCGGGCGGAGGAAAACTAAAAGAGAATTTCATAAGCACAGGCTCAGGATCTCCAGTGGCCTACGGTGTTCTAGAAGAGGCCCTAAGAAACAAAAAAGAGATACTCCTAAAAGATGCGCTGCCAGTGGCAGCCAAGGCGGTTTGGGCTGCAATGCAAAGGGATTCTGCTTCAGGAGAAAGAGTCAACATCGCGGTAATAGACAAAGACGGATTTAGGAAACTCAGCAAACATGAAGTAGAAAAGCTTTTTTGAGGAGATTAAGTGACCTTCGCGAAAGAAATTGAGAAACAGGTAAAAGAAATTCTGCCAGAAAGAGGGCTTGTTGACAAAGTGGAAGTAGAAGGCCCTGAAATAGTGTTGTACACGAGCCAGATAGACCGGTTCATGGAAGATGACAGCATCATCAGAGGGCTGGCCAGCAAGCTCAGGAAACACTTCATACTCAGAGCAACATCAGAAAAACTAATGGACCCAGAACAAGCTGAAAAAGAGATAAAAGAGATAATCCCCCCTGAAGCAGAAGTAGAGAAAATAAGGTTCAGACCAGATTTCCATGAGGTCATGATAGAAGCAAAGAAGCTTGGCCTGGTCATAGGACCAAGAGGAAGCACGCTCAAAGAAATAACAAAAAGAACTGGCTGGAGCCCGCGGCTTTGGAGAATTCCCACAACAAAATCAGAAATGATGGAAGGGATAAGAGGAACTCTCGTAAAAGACAGCAGGGATGTAAAGAAGTTCTTGAAACAAGTCGGAAAAAACATATACCGTGAAGGAAAGAAAACCGATTGGATCAGGCTCACTGCTCTAGGAGCAGCCAGAGAAGTTGGAAGAAGCTGTTTTCTTCTGGAAACTCCTGAAAGCAAGGTGCTCCTAGACTGCGGGGTCAACGTGGCGACAAACGATCCTAAAAAAGCATTCCCCTACATGAGCTCGGTGGACTTTTCCTTAGACGAGCTTGATGCAGTCATCATCTCCCACGGGCACCTTGACCACTCCGGATTCCTGCCGTACCTGTTCCAGTACGGGTACAAAGGCCCTGTGTATTGCACTCCGGCAACCAGAGACGTGATGGCACTACTGCAGCGCGATTATGTTAACATAGCGCACAGGAACGCTGAAGATGCTCCCTACTCCCAGAAGAACATAAAACAGGAAATAAAACACTGCATACCGAGAGAGTACGGGGAAGTAACAGACATCGCTCCAGACATAAGACTAACCCTACATAACGCTGGCCACATACTAGGTTCAAGCATAACCCATCTGCACATAGGAGAAGGAGCGCATAACCTGGTTTACACAGGGGACATGAAATTCGGGTACACTGAACTGCTTGATCCAGCAGACACCAACTACCCAAGGATAGAAACGCTGATAATAGAGTCAACGTACGGCGGAGGAAACAGGGACGTTCACCCACCCAGGTACGTGGCAGAAAAGAAGATGCTTGACCTGATAAAAGAAACCATAGAAAAGAACGGTATCGTGCTCGTGCCAAGCTTTGCCGTAGAAAGAGCACAAGAAATCATGCTCATAATAGAAAAAGCCTCACGGGAAAATGACTGGGACATTCCAGTGTACCTTGACGGCATGATAAAAGAAGCTAGCGCAATACACTCCGCATACCCTGAATACCTCAAAAAGAACATTAAAAGAAGAATACTCCACGATGACTCTCCATTCGATTCACCCGTGTTCCAGAACGTTGACCCAAGAAAAAGAGACGACATAATCAACGAAGGCAGGTCAATCATCCTGTCTCCTGCAGGAATGATGTCAGGCGGGCCTGTTCTCGAGTACTTTAAACACCTCTCGGAAGATGAGAGGAATACTCTGCTTTTCGTGGGATACCAGGCTGAAGGAAGTCTTGGAAGAAAAATCCAGAGAGGCGCAAAAGAAGTCGCGCTAGAAGAAAACGGGAAATTAAAACAGTACAAGGTAAACCTAAAGACAGAAACGATAGACGGCCTCTCAGGTCACGCGGACTACAACCAGCTGCTGGGATTCTACAAGAAGCTCACGCCAAAACCTGAGAGGGTTCTGACAGTCCACGGCGAAGAATCAAAGTGCTTGAACCTTGCGAGAAGCATTGGTTACAAGTTCAGGGTAGAAACCATGAGCCCAAGAAACCTTGACAGCATCAGGTTAAAGTGAAAGAACATCATGGAAACCGGGCGTATCCTGCCACTGTTAACGTGGAACTGAGCATGGTGAATCATTTTTTAATAGAGAACGGGTGTATAAATGAGCATGGAATTTTCCAGTGTTCAAGAGGCGCTTGAAAAAAAAGAAGGCAAGTTCAGACTAAGAGGATGGGTTTACAGACACAGGGTTACCAAAAATGCTGTTTTCATGCTCCTGCGTGATGCTACAGGAGTGATACAATGCGTTTTCAAGCCAGACAACCCTGATTTTGAAAAAGCGTCAGAACTGTACATAGAATCTAGCGTGATAATAGAAGGAGAAGTCAAGCCTGATGAAAGGGCCCCGGGAGGGGCAGAAATGAAAGCAGGCTCGCTTCAGGTCATAAGCAGGGGAGAACCGTTTCCCATAACAAAGGATCAATCAACAGAATTTCTCATGGACATAAGACACCTGAGCATTAGGTCGCAGCGTATAACAAAAGCCATGCTCGCAAGAGAAAAGATGATGAAGTACTTCCGCGAGTTCTTTGAACAAGAAGGAGTGCACGAGGTTTTTCCCCCTGTGTTCACGGTCGCGGGCGCTGAGGGAGGTGCAGAGCTTTTCGAAGTCCCTTACTTCGGGAAAAAGGTATACCTCTCGCAAAGCGCGCAGTTGTACCTGGAAGCGCTCATATTCTCGCTAGAAAAAGTGTACTCCCTAACCCCAAGCTTCAGGGCTGAAAAAAGCCATACTTCAAAGCACCTGACAGAATACTGGCATCTTGAAGCAGAGATGGCGTTCTGGGACCAGGAAAAGAACATGGAATTCCAGGAGTGTATGGTGTCCTACGTGTGCCAGAAGATGGCTGAGAATGACAAAGCACTGTTAGAGTACTTTGGAAGGAAACCCTCTGACCTGAAGAAAGTAGAGCCCCCGTTCCACAGGATGTCATATGATGAAGCAGTAGCAGAACTGCAGAAAAAAGGGCTGGAAATAGAGTACGGTGAAGATCCTGGAGCGCCTCATGAAGAAGCGTTAACTAAAGGGCTTGATAAACCCTTGTTCTTGCACTCGTTCCCAGAGGACATGAAAGCGTTTTACATGCAGCCAGATGAAAACAATCCAGGCAAAGTAAAAGCAGCAGACATGCTTGCTCCAGAAGGCCACGGGGAAATAATAGGTGGAAGCGAAAGAATCTGGAAGAAGGACCTGCTTGAAGAAAAGATCAGGAAATTCGGGCTCAACCCAAATGACTATAAGTGGTACGTGGACCTGCGGGAGTACGGGTCCGTGCCACACTCAGGATTTGGCTTGGGAACAGAAAGAATGCTGAAATGGGTCCTGAACTTGCCCCACATAAGAGACGTGGTCCCGTTCCCAAGAACAGTCAACAGGTACTACCCCTAAACCAACTTTTATTAACCTGGTTCTTGTTTTACTATTCATGTTCTGGGCACTGCTTACCGGGATAGTAACCGCGGCCAACCTCATGCTCGTGGAAAAGAAGGAAGATGCATTGATCTTGGTGCTTTCAGCAGCAGCGGCATTAATTCTGATGAACTCTCCTCTTGGAGTGCTTGGGATCGGTGTAGCGGTCCTGTCCCCAAGAATAAAGAAGTACGCGTTATTCTCTCAGGCGAACCTTCTTTCTGCTGTGCTGGTTTCAAGTTCCCTGTTGTGGTACTACGAGCACGGGCTGCTTCCTGGAACAAGACAGACCGCGGTCATATTTGCACTAGCAGTAGCAGCAGTTGCCATCTACGGGATCCTGGAACCTAAGCTGTACCGGTTCCTTGCGCTGAGTAACCTGGCGCAACTGGGTTTTGTTGCACTGGACCTGAGCGTGGCTTTCGCGCTAGGAAATCCCGGCATACTCAAGACAGTGCAGGTGTTCAACTATGCGATTGCAGGCTCTTTGCTGTTCCTGGGAATAGGGATGGTGGCAAGAAAAAAGGAGTATGTCAGCGACCTGACAGGAAGCTGGTTCGTGAGCAAGTGGGCTGACCTGTTCGCGGTGATCGCCTGCCTTTCTCTGGCAGGGCTGCCTGGGTTTAACATGTTTGTATCAGAGTGGGCTCTTTTCACAAAAGGATTTGAACTAAGCCCTTCAATAACTCTTCTTGGCATCTTCCTTGCAATGATCCTGTTCATAATGTACTACAAGATAGCGTACTACCTGCTGGTGGGCCCGGGAAGAAAGAAAAAAAGCGACCGGCTTAGGCTTGCTTTTGCAGGAACGCTCGCCGTGATAGTGATCTTGCTGGGAATTGTCCCAGGAATCCAAGAGACTGTGTTGGGGTGGCTGGTGTGAGCAGAAGAGAAAGTGTAGCAGTATACCTGGGCGGAGAAAAGAGCGTGGGAAAAACACTTCCGGACAAGTACGAAGCGTTCTTTGAATCATGGGAACTTGCAGCCGTACTTGCTTCCCTTGCCCTACTATCATTACTGGTGATGGTAATATGATATTCAAAAGATCCCCGTGGGTGTTCGTTTTTCATGGAGCTGGCTGTAACGGATGCAATCTGGAGGTGTTTGCAACAGTCACCCCTCGGTATGATGTTGAAAGGCTTGGGATACTGATCAAACACAGCCCGCGTAACGCAGACATTCTTCTTGTGGAGGGAATGGTAAACAAAAAGAACGCCAGCAGAATAAAAACAGTGTACGAGCAGATGGCAAGCCCGAAAGCGGTTGTGGCAGTAGGATCATGCGCGATATCCGGAGGAGTATTCGCTGACTCGTACAATCACGCAGGACCCCTTGACAAGATAGTTCCTGTTGACGTTTACGTGCCAGGATGCCCGCCAAGGCCAGAAGCAATCATAGACGGAATACTAAAAGGAGTTGAGATACTTGAAAATAGAAGAAAAGGTAAAAAAGGATAGGCTTATCGCGATAGTGTGCGATGATCTTGGGAAAAGATTCCGCCTTAGATACTTTTTTGATGAGCGTGGAAAAGGAGTGACGTTCACGGACGTGAACGTTGAAAAAAACAATCCTGTCGTGAAAAGCGTGTCAGAACTATTTCCTCCAGCAGACTTTTATGAGCGTGAGATACATGACTTTTACGGTGTGGAGTTTCAGGGAAACAAGAACCTTCATCTTAAGCTCTTCCTGCCTGAAGACTGGGATCAAAAACCACCCATGAGGAGGGAAAAGAATGCATGATTTTGTTATGCCCATCGGACCACAAAGCCCTGCAGTAAAAGAGCCTATCCTGTTAAAGCTTGCGCTTGAAGGGGAAGAAGTGCGCAAAGTACGAATGGTAACAGGATACACTCACAGAGGAGTAGAGTACCTTCTTGAAGGAAAAAACCCTGACCAGGCCTTGTACGTTGCCTCAAGAATCTGCGGGATATGCAGCATAAGCCACGAGAGAGCATACGTGAGGACTGTGGAAAACATTCTTGGCTACGACGCGCCTGAAAGGGTAAAGGCCCTGAGAACAGTTCTCTTCGAGCTTGAGAGAATGCAGAGTCACCTGCTGTGGGCAGGGATGATGATGCACGAGATCGGGCTCGAGACTCTTTTCGACTACTTTTGGAGGGAAAGGGAAAAGGTCCTTGACTGCTTCGAAAAAATAACAGGAGGAAGAGTGCATCATAACATAAACAAGATACGCACGCTCCGGTATGATATGGAAAAAGAAGATCCTGACTTCATACTACAAAGAATAAAGGAAGTAAAGAAAAAAGCAAGGGAGTACTATGATGACTGTGTGAAAGAAGAGGTTGTGATCTCAAGACTCAAGAATGTTGGAATAATACCTAAAAACATGGCTGAATCATGGGGGCTTACCGGGCCCATAGCAAGAGCATCAGGCATTGACGTGGACACCCGGAAGAATGACCCGTACGACTGGTACAACAAGGTGAAGTTTAAGACTGTTGTCGGAAAAGAAGGAGACTCTTTTGAAAGGTTCAAGGTTAGGATGAAGGAAGTGCTTGAGTCAGCAAGCATAGTAGAACAAGTCTTGTCAAACCTTCCTGAAGAAAAGATACCAGTAGCATCCTTGTCACGGGTGGATGGTGAAGGATACGGGAGGGTTGAAGCTCCAAGAGGAGAACTTTTCTACTACCTTCGTTTTAAGAATAATCTGATAGAAAGAGCAAAAGTTAGGACGCCCAGTTTTTCATACATGAAGCTCGCGGAAGAACTGTTGCAGGGAGTGGTTGTTGGAGACGTTCCAGTTATACTTGCTTCACTCGATCCCTGCTTCTCCTGCTTGGAAAGGATCCTTGTTGAAAAAAACGGGAAAGTGTCTGAACTGAAGGAAAACGAATTCAGGAGGAGATATGCTTGCAGTCAGTAATGCTATTTCTTTGGGTATTATCGCCGGCCGCTGCTGTTCTGTTGGAGGGTTTTTACCGAAAGACCATCGCAAGAATGCAGAGTAGGAAAGGGCCGCCGGTAGTCCAGCCTTTTTATGACCTGCGTAAACTCTGGAACAAAAGACGCGTAAAAACAAAGAATGACTGGTTCTTTCTGATCTCTCCTTTCTTTTACACCGTGACGGTACTCATCGGGCTTTTGATAGTGCCATTTCATATCCTGTCGTTCGAGTACGATTTTATTTTCCTCTTGTACATCACAGTTCTCTCGAGCGCGTTCTACGTGCTTGCAGGAATAAGCTCGGACTCTCCTTACGGCATGCTTGCCAGCATGAGAGAGATGAGGTTGATGGTGATATACGAGACTGCTCTGGCAGCTGCTTTGTTGTCTTTTGTAGTGTATTCAGGGACACTAACTATTTCTGGAGTAAAGCCCTTGAGCGTGATCTACCTTTTGCCGTCCGCGGTTGCATTAATAGCAGTCATCTTTGTTGAGAACAAGGTAACACAGTTTGACACAGGGGCTGCTGAAAGCGAGATACTTCCAGGAGTAAGCACAGAGTACTCTGGGAAAGCACTGTTTTTCCTTGATCTTGGGGAGATGATGAAAAGGTTTCTTTTCCTGAGCCTGGTTTCAGCACTTTTCGCAGGAGACAACATGCTCTTTTTTGCAGTAAGCTTTGTGATACTGTTCATGGCGATGGCGTATTCTGATGCCACTACCCCGCGTTTCACTTTGCACGTTACCACATGGTATGTCCTTGCCGCGCTCATACTGGCGGTTATTGACCTGTTAAGAGTAATATGGGTGAGCGGATGGGCTTGAAAATAGAAGCACTAAGATGGCTTTTCAGAAGGCCGGTCACTGAAAACTACCCGAAGCAGAAAAAAGAACCATATCCTTTGTTCAGAGGCAGGATAGTGTACCATCCTAAGACGTGCATAGGGTGCAGGCTCTGCGAAAGAAACTGTCCCACAAAAGCGATCACTTTCCACGAGAAGGGAAAGATAGAATTTGACATGGGAAAATGCATCCTGTGCGGCCTATGCAGGGACGTCTGTCCAACAAAACCCAAGTCCATCTCTTTTTCCAGAGAGTTTGAATACGCCAGCACAAGAAAAGAGAACCTCAAAAACAGGATTTCATAACCTCTTTTACGTTCAACAGTATCATAGGATACTTGTCGCGCAAACTGTCTGAAAGAGAATCCCTGTACCCTCTGTTCTTCACGACTATTCCTATAATGTAAACCTGTATCCCTGCAAGCGCTTTTTTCACGAAGGGCACTGAAACAGAATGCGTTGAAAGCCCGGCTGCTGACACGTCCCCTGGGCTGAAGACTTTAACAGTGCCCTCGGGGCTGGGAGAAAGAACAGAGTCCAGTATAAAAACCAAGTCATAGGACATCAGCTTTCCCAGATAGTTCAACGGCTCTCCATAGTAGTAGTCTGCGTTAAGAAACCTTTCTTTTTCAAGATCCCTAGCAATCTTTTCAGGCACACCGTCATCTTCTCTGAGAGGATTGCCAAAGGACACAATCGCTACTTTAGCCTCTTCCGAGTTATTCAAGAACATGACACACTACCTTATTGTGGACTAGTACACGGTCATTAAGGTTTATCCGTGTAGTCATCCCAGGAGCAATTCTCGTTACAGCGTACACTGTCTTACCTGAATCAAGCACGACTCTCGCGGTCAGACTGTTCTCTTTTCCTTTCCTCTCTGCCCTGAATCCTACTACTTTTCCTGCTTCTACTTTGCACGGCTGCTCCTTGTTATGGTACTCTAGGAAGTATTTTACGATAAGATCAGGCCTGGGCTTTATGGAAAACCTGCTCTTCTCCAGGATAACCGTTGACATAATCCTGTCGTAGTCTTCAGGAAATGCCTCCCTAAGCAGGTTATCAGGCGTCTTCTTCTTATTCATAGCGTAGAGTAGTCTGCCTTTAACGTCTTCTGGAAGGGAATATGCTGGCATGCATATCCTTGCGAAAAGCTCTTTCTCAGGTTCTGACATGCTCCTCTTGAACAAAAAAACGCCTCCAGATATGTTCTCTTGGCACTGTTTTTAAGGCTTTCGCCCGATTTTATATAAGCAGGATTCAGAAGAATGAATCATGCTTTCAGAAAAGAGGGAAATAGAGAAGAGCCTGCAAGCAAAGAAAACAATAATCATCGTGGGAAATTGCAGGGTTCTTTATTCTGGAAGGGCTGTTTCAGAACTGGGCACGGGTGAAAGAATAGTGCTAATAAAACCGGATGGAACGTTCCTTGTTCATCAGCCATCTAAGACACCTCCTGTGAACTACCAGAAGACAGGGACCAAATTCAAAGTAGAGTACGATGGAAACGAGCTGATAATAACCGGGAAAAATGGTGAAGATACTCTTTCAGTATTCTTTAACAGGATAATCCTGCTGCGCGCCCTAAACTTGCATGATAACAGCAGGTCTGTTGTCAGGGGCATTGAAACCCACATATCAGACGCGCTTTCACAAGACCTTGAAGTAATAGAAACGGGAATGAAGGCTGTCAAAAGAGAGGGGTTCTTGCCAAAAGGAATGGTCGACATCTGGGCTGAAGACAAGCAGGGCAACATCGTGCTAATAGAAGTGAAAAGAAGAAAAGCAGGGCTTAATGCGGTTTCACAACTAAAAAGGTACGTGGAAGAAGTGCAGAAAAGAAAGGGGCAGAACGTGCGAGGGATCTTGTGCGCTCCTGAAATAACAGAGCACGCCAGAAAGTTTCTTGAAAAAGAAGGGCTGGAGTTCAAGAGAATCAGTTACAAGATATCAGAAACAACACAGATAGATGGCTCTAACCAAAAGCAAGCCAAGTTGGAGAAGTATGTTTAAAAAAACATGTGATTTTTGGACAAATGTCAAATAATATGCTTGATTGGTTTATAAACCACCAGGGATTTGGATGTTTAATAGTAATATTTTTATATTACCTGCGCATAATGATAAATGCTAAAGAGGATGGCTCACCTAAACCGAGGGGATCATAAAGATCCTCTCAAACCCTTTTCCTGATGACTTATTTATAGGATTAGGGAGTATGTTTTCTGATGGTTCTGAGGCTTGTTATAACCGGCGTTCCTGGAACAGGAAAGACAACTGTTGCCAGGGCACTTGGGAAAAAGCTGGGAATGCCTGTAATCAGCCTGACAGATTACATGAAAAAGAAAAAACTCTACTCAGGAGAGATTGAAGGAGAACTGGTCGCAGACCTAAACAAGCTGAAAAAAGCGCTGTCAAAAGAAGAGAACGTGATAATAGAAGGGCATCTTGCGTGCGAGGTAAAGGTGCCTGACTCCCTTGTTATAGTGCTTAGAACAAGGCCAGATGTTATAAAAGAAAGGCTCTCAGACAGAGGTTATTCTGACAAAAAACTAAGGGATAACATGGAAGCAGAAGCCCTTGACTACTGCACAATCCGGGCAGAAGAAGAATACGGGCAAAAAAGAGTGTACGAGGTGGACACCACAGGAAAGACGGTCGAACAGGTAGTAGAAGAATGCTTGAGAATAGCAAAAGGGCGTGCAGGAAAACAGAAGAGAATAGACTTTTCAGACTATTTTCTCAGCAGGGGAAACTGACCGACTGATACCCTGTTTGGCTTATTGTGTACTCTCTGCTGCCAGGAAGTGACGCGTTCATGTCAAAGTATGATGTCTCGCCCACATCAAGTTCAGACACGTAGAACCAAGCCACTTCCCCTCCAGTAGAATTGTACACCGTGAAGTTAGTGTTCCGGATAACAAGCGCGCCCCCGTTCTTAACCTGTATAACGTTCCCTTCACATGACTGGACTATCAGAGACCGGTAGACCGTGTCAGGAAGAACAGGTTTTTCAGCGTACGGAAGCACCCAGTAGTACACTGAAATGCCTGCAATCACGGTTATTGCAATAAACAGTACCATCGCTATGATTGGAGAAAGTCCTTTCATGTTTTCTTGAACTCAGTCAAGTAATTTAATTGTTTCACAATCCTTACTCTCACAGGAGGATCAAGACACCTGATCCTGCTGTTGCTGATCATGTCTATCACAAGATAAAACTTCACTAACAAGCCCCCACGGAATTGTGTCTCTCACCTTCATCTTAAGTTCTTTTATGCTCTTGCACGTGATTTCTTTCCTGTTTAACGTGATCCTGTACTCCCCGCTGGCGTTCTCGTGCTCTATTATCAGCCGGCAGTCTCCTTGGAATATTATTAAGGTATTCATAGTGTTCTCCTTACAAGCTTTTTCTTGTTCTGTTTCTTCAGCATGAAAAACGAGAACGCTGCAAAGCCCAATGGAACCGCGTAGTAGGAGTAGTTATTGGATTCTGTTTTTTCCTGAGAAGTTTTATCCTCTTCTTTTTCAGAGCCCTCAGAGAGCTTTAGGGCAGACTCTTCTGCTTGCTGTTCTTCAATTACTGGTTCTTCTATTATTGGTTTTACTTCAGGCCGGGTGATAGGAGCTGGTGTGTCAGGAGCGGGCTTAAGAAGAGACTGCACGGCAAAATCAGTGTACTCAGGCTGGCTGGTAAACGAATACTCTGGTTTATCGGCAGGTGGCTGGTCCCCGTTGATTATTGTGGGCGTGTATTCTGTTGTGGTGGTTTCAGCAGGAGCTGAAAGAACCGCTGCCAGTGTTTTGACCTCTCCCTGATTCAAAGAAGATATTAGGAACAGGATTCTGCCATCGTGTTGTATGCATGAATTGCATGACTCAACATCTGCTTCTACTGGATACGATAACAAGATGTTCTTCAGACTGGCTCCTGGGTTGATTACCCTTATCCTGAACACCTGATCTGTTCTTGAAGACTGTGAAATAAGCCAGCATGGCTTGGTGTACAAAACCGTTGCCTTGCTAACAGCAGTTTCTCCTTCAGGAAGTATCACGGGCAGAGGAGACGTTATCTGGTACTCTTTCTCGTAGTACACTTTTTCGTTGTCTGCCTTTACTTGCTCGTTCCTGATCACCTTGCATTCTGGGCGCGCGAGTAGGCTGATGTTAACCGCTTTCTCTGCACTTGAGAAATGTTTTTCCTGAGAGTTGTCAGGAAAGAACAGACCTGGAGGAAGCTTGATGTTTGCTTGGTACGCTGTGGTTTTTGGGCCTGTGAACATGATTGTTGCGTTGATGTATGTTTCGGCACTGCAGGGGAGGGGATTTGTCGGAAGCAGCAGTGAATACCCTGAACTGATAGTGGCCAGCTGTTTATCCAGGTCCAGCAGGATGTCCTGGTATTCTTTGATGATGTTTCCTATATTATCATCAAGGTCGGACTGGTCTGCTTTCAAAAGCCGGTAGTGTATTCTGTCAAGGAACTCTTCGCTTGCACCTGCTGTTTTAAGTGTGTAGTACTTTTCCCATGCCTTGGCTGAAAGTTGTCTTGCTATCTCCTTGTATTCTTCCAGTTTTTCTTGCATCCCTCTCAAGCGGTTTTTGAGTATTCCCCTGGAGTCAGGGCTTGAGTCATCAGGCCAATCTGGCTTGCATTCGATGCCCACAGACCTGAGGGAAGCGCATAGTTTCTCAGCAAGCTTTTTCTCCTGGTCTGGTGTGGAGTGTGTTTTTTCTGAAAAGGTTATGCATTTTTTCAGCAGGTTTATTCGCTCTCCCAGCTTTCTGCTCGTACTTGAGCAAACCTGTTTTGCAAGTGGGTATAATGCGCTTTCCGGGTTTGCTTGAGAAAACTTTTGCCTGGCTTGCGCGCGCAGGACCGGCTCTGTTTCAACCGCTTGCTGCAGCGCGCCCTCCAAAGAAAGCAGGATGCTGGAAGCATTAGTGTTGTAACCATGCAGAAGGATTATTGCCTTTGCTTTCCTCCCGTTCGCGTACATCACTGAGAATTTTTTCATTCTTCCGTCATGCGCTGCTAACCAGGATGTTGCAATGTAGTATGCTTGTTTAACGCTCATGTTTCCTGATGATGATATCTCACGCTGTTCTAAGGGCAGCGAGTCCCACACCACCATGTCAAGGGCATTACTCTCGTACTCTTTTACCCTGTAACTGAGTCTTGTGCTGAGTTCTTCTGAAGTCTGCTTTTCTTGCTTGTACTCTGCTTCTATTTCTTGCAAGGCATGGAGAAACCTTTTATGCTGCGAGAACATCAGTGTGAACAAAGAATCAGGGTATCCTACAAGAGTATTGTACACGTTGCCTCCTGCCGAAGCGAGGTTAAGGTCCTTCCTAACTTTTTCAGCGTTTTCTCCGAGCATCATCTTGTTGGAGCCTGCTTCTTTCACTGCTTTTACTGTTTCCTTTAGATCAAGGTAAACTGGTTTGGCCTTGCCCGAATACTCTTGGTCTGCTACCCCCATTTCTTCAAGCACTTCAGCATCTTTTTCGATCAACACGGCCATGCCGCTGAACGCCTGGGAAGCATCATAATACACTTGTTCTAACTTTGCTTTGCAGTAGCTTGACAAGAACAGGCTGCTTTCAGCTTCTTTCAGGTACAAGGCCAGCATGTCCCTGGTCTCGTTCTTCGCGTTTTCTGCATCATACCATGCTTTTGACAGGCTTTGCAGGTAGTACTCTTTTCCAGGAGCGTCGTACGCCTGCAGGCTTGCGGGAATGTTGGGCGGTGTGTTGAGTTCTGTTATTCTTGACTGATAGTCTGAAACTGAAAGAAGGCCATTCAACGCCAAGCCGATTAGTATGGCCTGTATTACAGGAGCCATGGAAAAGAGTGAGGGTCAAAACATGATTAAACGCCTGCAAAAACCCTGCAGTTTACTCCAGTTAAACCTTAAAAACGAGCGTAAAGTATCATTAACATGCTTTCGCTGGAACAGGGAACAGAACTTGTTAAAATAGCCAGAGAGGCAATAATGTCTGAAGAAAAAGAGCATCCTAGAAACTGGCTTAACGAAAAAAGAGGGATATTTGTCACAGTAAACACTTATCCAGATCATGTTCTAAGAGGGTGTATAGGATTTCCTTACCCTGAAAGGCCCTTGATAGAAACGGTAAAAGAAGCTGCCAGAGCAGCTGCTTTCGGTGACCCGAGGTTCTTACCTGTTGACCTGGAGAAAGAGGAGATAGTCATAGAAGTAAGCGTGCTCTCAGAACCAGAGCGGCTTGACTGCAAGCCAGAAGAAAGGCCAGAGCACATTGTTGTGGGAAAGCATGGCATTATAGTGAAAAAGGGGATGAATTCGGGGCTGCTGCTTCCTCAGGTTGCAGTAGAGTACGGCATGACTCCTGAAGAGTTCTTGTCAGAAACTTGTCTGAAAGCAGGTTTGGAAGCGAACGCGTGGATAGAACATGATACACGGGTATACGTTTTTAGCGCGCAGGTTTTTGCAGAGAAAACGCCAGAAGGAAAAGTGGAGGAGATAATGTGAGCATACTAATAAAGGACGTTATGCTACCTTGGGGACGGAAAGCAAGCGTCAGCATTTTAGGAAACAGAATCGTGGAAGTGGGAAAGAACATTAAAGGAGAGCATGAACACGTGCTGGACGGGAAAGGATGCCTTCTTGTTCCAGGGCTAGTGAATGCCCATACCCATATTGCCATGACCGGATTCAGAGGAATTGCGGATGATCTTCCCTTGCAGGAGTGGTTAGAAGAACACATCTGGCCTGCGGAGAAAGAGAAAGTGAACCCTGATTTCGTGTACTGGAATTCCCTGCTGGGGATTATTGAAATGCTCAAAAGCGGAACCACTGGTTTTGTGGACATGTACTTCCATGAGAACAAGACAGCTGAGGCTGTAGAAAAAGCAGGGATAAGAGCCTGGCTAGGAGAGGGTGTTGCAGACACATTCGAACCTGTTGAAAAAACGCTTGCCAAAGTAGAACAGTTGATGAAAACAAGAACGGACTACGTGAACGTGATTGTTTCTCCTCATGCAGTCTACACGTGTTCTGAAGAAACTCTTGCAAAGACTGCTGAATTCGCTGAAGAGCATGACCTGTTGTTGCAGGTTCACGCAGCAGAGAACAAGAAAGAGGTCAAGGATTCTCTTGAGCAGACTGGCATGCGGCCTGTTGAATATCTTAATGAAGTAGGCGTTCTCAGCCCAAGAACATTAATCGCTCACGGGGTCTGGGTTACTGACCAGGAAATTCAGATGATTTCAGAGTCAGGAACAAGTGTTGCGTATAATCCTGAGAGTAACGCAAAACTGGGCAGCGGGGTCGCGCCAGTACGCGAGTACATCGGCAAAGGCGTGAACGTGGTCCTGGGAACAGATGGGTGCGCGAGCAACAATAATCTTGACATGGTGCAGGAGATGAGAACAGGGCTTTTCATGCAGAAGGTTGTACACCATGACCCTACTGCACTGCGGGCAGAAGAAGCATTGGCCCTAGCAACGCATAATGCGTATAACTTTCTTTCTCTTGACGTGGGCTTAGAAGAGGGGAAACTATCTGACCTTGCGCTTATTAGTATGAAAAAGCCACACATGCAGCCAGTGCATGATGCTGTTTCAAACCTTGTGTACTCCGGTTCCGGGCCTGACGTTATTGCAACAATTGTTAACGGTAGGCTTGTGTATGATGGGAAAGAAGTGCTTGGCGTGGACGAGCAGGAAGTAATAGAAAAGGTTAATGGTTTTTGGAAGTGAGCAGCTGTCAGGATTAGTTCAGTCTGCCTGCTGCTCTCGCTTTCTCAAGACAGTCTGAGTGCCAATAACTTCCAAGGTACTCTTTGTCTGCTCCGCTTCTTCCGCAGAACTTGCACACTCTGTTATTCTGCTGTTCATATCTTTTTTGGACATCTTCAACTATTCCCATTCTTTTTACCTCCTTTGCTAGTATGATAAACCAGGATAAAGGGGATACCTTGAAAGCAGTTCTTTGACCTCTGAAGCCACCTTTTTTATCACTTCCATGTTGTCAATGTTCTCCAGTACTCTTATCATAAGTTCTGCAACATGACGCGCATTTTCTTCTTTCATACCCCTTGTGGTTATGGCAGGAGTTCCTATCCTAATACCGCTGGGGTCAACCGGCTTTCTTTTGTCAAACGGGATCATGTTCTTGTTGACTGTTATTCCTGCTTGTTCAAGAGCGTCCTGCGCTTGTTTTCCGCTCAATCCTTTTTCTGCAACATCGATTAGGAACAGGTGATTGTCAGTACCCCCTGTCACCAGCCTGTAACCATAATCAAGAAAAACATCTGCCATTGCCTTTGCGTTTTTAACGACCTGTGCTTGGTACATCTTGAAATCCGGCTGCATAGCAAGCTTGAAGCACAAGGCTTTTGCTGCTATCGTGTGCTCATGAGGCCCTCCTTGCAGAACTGGGAAAACAGCCTTGTCTATTTTCTTGGCGTGCTCCTGCTTGCACAGGATAAGTCCGCTTCGCGGGCCTCTTAGTGTTTTGTGAGTGGTTGTTGTGACAGCGTCACAGTATGGGACCGGGCTTGGGTGCAGTCCTGCAGCAACCAGTCCTGCAATATGCGCGATGTCTGCCACGCAGTATGCCCCTACCTCGTCTGCTATCTCCTTGAATGCTTTGAAGTTTATTATCCTCGGGTAGGCGCTTGCTCCGCACACGATCATTTCAGGCTTTTCCTGTCTGGCCTGCCCCAGTATCTTATCATAGTCGAGCATTTCTGTTTCAGGATCAACATCATAGGAGAGCCCTTGGTAGTATTTTCCTGAAACGCTCATTTTGTAGCCGTGACTCAGGTGACCACCTGAGGCCAGACTCATGCCAAGTATCTTGTCCCCTGGCTTGAGCAGGGCAAGGTAAACCGCGAGATTGGCAGGACAGCCTGACAATGGCTGCACGTTAGCGTGCTCTGCTCCAAATAACTGCTTGGCCCGGTTTATAGCCAGCTGTTCTATCCTGTCAATATGCTGATTGCCGCCATAGTACCGTTTTCCAGGGTACCCTTCTGCGTACTTGTTTGTGGGAACAGAGCCCATCGCCTCAAGCACTTCCCCTGGAACAAAGTTTTCTGATGCTATCAGTTCTATCGTGTTCCTCTGTCTCTCAAGCTCTTTTTCCAGAATTCCCGCAAGCTCAGGGTCAGTATCACGGATCATTTTTCCACCTTTGAGAGTATCTCTTTGTGTATGTCTTCAGGTGACCTGAGCGCGTTATTCTTAACGCAGTCAATCACTTTCCACCCTTGTTTTTCCGCGATCTCCAGGTACTTGAGCCGGACAGTTTTTTGGTAGGGCATGTCAAGCTCGTGCAGATCTTTTTCTTTTTCTCTCATCAGCATTTCAGAAACCTCTGCAGGCATGTTCATCAAAAAAACAGCGTCAGGGTTAGGAAGCCTGCTGGCACAGCTGGTTATCCAGTCTTCTAAAAGTTCTCCTCCTGGCCTTGCTGTTTGGTACGCGAGGTTTGAGTACCAGTACCTGTCGCACACGAGCACCCCTTCTTGCGAGATTTTTTCCACGCTCTTTTTTTTCGCGTACATGTCAAGCAGGTAAAGCAGGATCGCTTCTTCTGGAGGATGTTTTCCTGTTGTCAGGTAATTTTTTATGAATGCGCCGTACTCGGAACCGTAGTCAGGAAACGTTAGGTACTCTGCTTTAAGCCCTTGTTTCTTGAAAGCTGAAACAAGCATTTTCGCTTGAGTTTCTTTACCAGTCGCGTCTGCTCCTTCAATTACTATGAACATTATACCACCTTAGGATCTTTTTCCAACGGCCCATGCCATCTGTCCAGTTCATTCCGTTCTCTCAAGGTTCTTTCGCAGTAGCCGCAAGGGTTGCGTTCAGGGCAGTATCCGTACACTACTCCTTGCGGTTCTGCCCATTTTCCCAGCGCAGGATTACGTTCCTTTATTTTGCAGGCGATCTGTTTTGCTATTTCTCTTATTTCCCACTGTGCTTCAAAACAGGTTCTTTTTCCTATAGAGTGTATTGCATTCCAGCCGTTCACGTGAATCAAGTCATACAGTTTAAGGGCGTGGGGAACCAACCCTATTGCATTGTTCCTGCCAATATTTTCTTTTTCTTCCTTGTAGGCTGATAAAAGCTGGCCTGCTAGATCCTTAAACTCTTTCCCAAAACCTCTTGACTCGACCGTGACAGGCAGGACCAGTTCCTCTCTTTCTGCTGCTGAAAAGATTGATTCTACGGCATGGTCCCAAGTTCTTTGCCTGATAGCCTGGTGGAATGCTGCAAGAGACATTCCTGCAAGAAACCCTTGCAGGTGGCAGCCGTTGTGAGAATGTTTCAGAAGAGACAGCAGTGCTTCATCGCGTTCAGCTACTGCTTTTTGTATAATCCCTTCAGGTATAGGGTGTTCCACGAGCTTCACTTCATTACTTTTGTTAGCCTGAACTATTTCATCCATTAGCGGATTGTCAGAGTACAACTGTGATGATGGATACCACGCGAGCACTTCATAGTTGTATCCCCAGTTCCTGAAAAGGCCTGGTGCGGTTTCTTCCGCCTTCTCGCGCATGCTTTTCACAACTTCTTTTACTTCTGAAGGGGCGTCAGAGTGTTCTGTCATCCAGAACAGGTGGGAGAGTTCCCTTGCGTTTCCCGCGGTCTGGATGTTTGTTTTAGTGTACAATGGCAGGATGTACCTGGCGTCTTCTCCTGGAACTCCTGCTTTTTTCATTTCCTCGTACAGTTTGAAAGCGTCTGACATGAGTTCTGCTGATTCCTTTCCCATTCCTTCTGGAACGTGAAATCCTCTGTCAGCACTGGCCCTCCGAAGGGACTGCTGCAAGTGCATCAGATATTGGGGCAGGCATAACTGCAGGGTCGCTGCCCTTGAAAGATCCCTGATGCTGAAGATGAATATGTTCTGATCCTGCACTGATCCGTGGCCTCTTCCTGCAGAATTTTTTAACACACCTCTTACCTTTTTCTTGTCCTGCTTGTAGTCCTCGTACAAGGACAAAGAATCAAGCTGTTCAAAACAACCTAAAGCTCCGAAGGCAGAGGTTTCTTCTGGGCTGGGGCCTTCCCGCCCGTTTACAGAAAACAAACTAACCGTTGGCATGGAAGTAATAAGCACAAAAAGTATATAATGATTAGTCCATGTAAAAACAGGTTCTGCGGATGCTGCTTTTTACTCTGATTTTTTAAGCCTTTCGTTCAGCACTTTGTGCATGTGTTCTCTCAGTTCTCCTTTTCCTCTGCGCACCAGTGAACGTGAGGTGAACAGTTCATGGTACTCTTTTGGCCCAAGCTTATTCTTCAGACTTTTTGTCACCTTATAAAAATCAGTCTTACTGCCTAACATCTCTGATAAAACAGCGGGATCTACTTTTTGTCCTGTTCCTTTTTTGTACTCCTGAGCAAACATTAGCGCAGCGTATTCGTTTGCTGAAAGGTCAACTGTCTTCCTTGTTTTCACATTACCTATTACCGCGGGAATTTTTCCTTCTTTAACAAGCTTTCTGAACTTTTGGACTGCTGTGGGTTTAGACAAGCCTGTTAACTTGAGAATCTGCTCAAGCGAAGGAGGATGCCTGTATTTGTTAAAGTAGTCAAAGTATGCTTCTTCAAAATTTTTCTTTTTAGGCCTTCTTCTTGCTGTTGGCATAGTAGAATAAGGCACGAAGGAAGTATTAAAAGGTTAGTGTATTTTTAGACTTTTGCTTCCCCTGGAGTAAACAACCACCCTGCTTGGGGGCTGTTCTCCGCCGTACTCCCAACCAAGATTCTTGTTTATCTCTTCTGCAAATTTTTTAACATATTCATGAGAGGGCATGTTCTCTAGCGAGAGCCTTTGCCTGCTTCCTCCTACAAACATGTATGCTTTCACCTCAAGAAAGTCGGCTCCTGACTTTTCCACAAGCTTGGCGTAACCTGCTGGATCTTTATCATTCCAGCCTTTGACCACTGTTATTCTGATTACTCTTCTAACGTCTGGCATGCCGCTCATTAGCTCAAGGCTTCTGTTAAGCCTTTTCCAGGAATCTGCAAGCATGGGCACGTTTACTTTTTTGTGGGTTTTCTCGTCTGGAGCATCAAGAGAAAAGTACAATTGGGTGGGTTTTTCAGTCATGTCCTCAAGTCTTTCTGGAAGCATTGCATTGGATACCAAGAAAGTAGTGAAATCTCTCCTCTTGTACTCGTGCACTAAGTCCCAGATCATAGGGTATAAGGTGGGTTCTCCGGCAAGAGAGATTGCGACTTGGTTTGGGTTAAGCGCTTCTTCATACTTTTTTCTGTCCAGGTTCTTTAGTCCGCCGTAACCTGACAGCAGCGTTCTCTGTGCTCTGATAGATTCTTCAACTATCTCTTTTGGATCGTCCCATTTCTTGGGCTGGAAGGCTGCTGGCGCGTACTCCCAAGACCTCCAGCAGAACACACACCTCTGGTTGCAGTAGAGATTAGGGGTCATCTGCAAGCACCTGTGCGAGTCTACCCCGTAAAAGAGCTGCTTGTAGCAAACGCCCTCTCCTCTAAGGCTTTTTTTGGTCCAGGTGCACAGTTTTGCTGCAGAGTGCTGTCCGTGCCCGAATATAGCATAGTGCTGTTTCCTCATCGCATCCAGGTACTGTTTATTATCCATAACACATGGTTCTGACTTCACGGTTTATATTTGTTTAGCGCATGAACAGGGAAAGATTTAAATACCGCCCGCTTCTTTTTTTATCAAAAGGTGTTTGCTCATGGCATCCAAAAAGTTTGTGATAGCTAGACAGCTCGGGGGAAAACGAGTCATAACTAACTCTGGGGAAGAGATAGGCAGGCTTGCGGACCTTACAATAAACGAGTCTGACGGGCATATAGACAGTCTTTTAGTAGAGATCAATTCTGACTCAAAGCTGGCCGCAAAGCTATCAAAAGTGGGCAAGCTCGGAAGTGTTCCCTACCGGGCAGTTTTTGCCGTGAGCGATGTTATCGTGGTGGACGAGAACCTGCTCTCCTGATCCTTAAATCCACCCGAGCCATTTCTCAAGATCTGCGTCTGCTTTTTCCTTGTTAAGCTTAAGGTCGTTGTCAACGTATTCGTCCAGTACTATAGAGAAAGAGTTCTTCTGCTTTTTCCTGCCGAGCAGTTTGTCAAGGAATCCTCTGTTAGGCTCTAGAACAGTTATGTTGATAATGCCCTTGTACTGTTTTACAGTAGCTTCTCCGGCCTTGTCAAGAAGCAATCCTGCCCCCACAGTAGCAGCCAGTCCGCCTAAACCAACCTTACTGGAACCTGTGGCCCGCCTTTGAAATGATAATGGATTTTTGGCAAGGTCTTCCCCCATTCTTTCTGTACCGCTCTTTACTCTGGCAATTTCCATTATCATTGTTTTGCTGCCTTTTTCAGGAGGCAGTAAGAATTTTGCTCTTGTGCCCTCACGGTCCTGCTCGGAAAACCTTACCTTGCTTTGGATTGTGTACATTGAACCTAGTTTTTCGCACACGTAGTCTGCAAGGATCTCGTCCTTTTCAGTCCTTTTACCAGATTCTTTTAATCCTTCTACCACGTTAAATAGATCAGCCACGTTAATCACCTACTACTGCATAAAAGAAGAGGGTTAATAAAAAGATAACCTTCACAGGTCTATTTCTATTTTCCCGTCCTTTGTTTTACGGGCGTTGAGTTTCTCCAGTTCAGAGTACTTTTTATCCTTGAAAAGTTGGATTGCTTTGTTGATGATATGCTGTTTTTCCAGCATAGTGTCTGCAATTCTTTTTTCTTCTTCTGCTTTGTGCTGGTACTCTTCAAGCGTTTGCTTCTGTTTTTTCAGGATGCGTTCGAGCTTGTTGTCCTGTTCTGGCAGAAAGAGGTTGTTTGGCGGAAATTCTTCTTCCACTGCCTTGCTTGCGGTGGGATACCCTTTTTCCACTTCTTTTTCACCTATTTTCACTGGAAGGAGAATACCGTTCTGTTTTACGGGTTTTGTTTCAGCGTTCAGCACAGATTTGAGCGCGTTTGCTATTTTTTCTGCATGCTCAGCAGAGTACTTTTTCAGGCCTGCTGGTATGCTAAGATACTCTAAGAGGAGTTTTGCTGTTTCTTTTCCTACTGCCTTGGCAAGACCAGGCTCTCCGTGCAACTGCAGGTACTGCTCAAAGTGTTCTGATTCAGGGTCTGCTTCTTTTTTCGGGAAAATGTACTCTTTTCCGGGTTTTATTTTCCTGTCCCTCCATTCTTCTGATCTGAACACGAGCTTGATCAGGCTGTCTTCAAGCAGGATCATGTTCCCGTGAGAAAAAAGTTCAAGCACAAGTTTTTTGTTGCCGAAGTCAAACACCAGGATTCTGTCAGAGTCGTGTTGTGTTACTTTAACCAGTTTTTTTCCTGAAAGGTTCTTCCTGAGCATCATGACAAAATTGCTGGGCTTCTTCGGAGACGGGATTTTGTACTCTGTCAGGTTCACTAGTCCCGGCAGGCGTACTAGCACGTCCCGCCTGCCGTTTTTTGTTCTAAAGGACAGCTTGAATTCTTGAGGTCCTACCTGCTGTGCTTTGTCAAAGAATCCTCCTGAGAGCTCTTTATCAAGCTCTCTTGCCATGTGCCTCATAAGTACCGTGCTAAGCGTTCTCCAACCCTCCATTTTGACACTGTTTCATAAAGCAGGTCTCTTTTGAAAACGAGCAGATATATCCCTCCAAACATGGATCCTACTGCGTGCACTAGGACGCTTGTAACCATCTGTTTTTCCCTGCTGATTCCCTGCTCTAAGTTCTTTTCTATTTCAAGTGTTTTGTTCTTTTCCTGAAGCACCTCTTTTTCCTCTTGCTGTTTTTCCAGCACTTTTGTTAGTGTGGTGTTTTTCTGTTTGCTGATGTTTTCTTTGATCATCACGTATTCCTCAGGGGTTATCATTCCCTCTTCAAGCTGTTTCTTTGCCTGTTCCTCTGTTTTGTTCAACTGTATGAGTTGTGTAAAAAGAAACTGTTTTTCTGCTGTTATGTTTTCGTGTTCTTGTTCTATCTGTTGAACCTGTTTAATTGCGTTCATATGCAGTGATTCTGAAAACCAGCCTAAGAGGGGCATCATCAGTACTACTGAGAAAAGCGCGACCAAGATGAGCCCCATTACCATTCTCCTGGGGCTTATTATGATCGCTGGAACCATCAAGCCTGCAATGCATGCGCTTGCTCCAACCAGAGCTATTCCCGGGTTTAAGTAAGAGAACATGATTGCCCCTGCCGCTCCTGATCCGAAGTATATTGCAAGGTAGTCCTTAACAGGAAGTTTTTGCTCGCATATTAGCCCAACAAGCACGAGCAAAACTAAGTTGCCGAACAAGTGCTTCAAACCAATGTGCGCGAACTCGTAGGTGAACAGCCCTGGGAGGAAATTGTTCCAGTAGAAGCTCAGGCTTACAAGGGTATCCTGTTTTATGTACAACTGTGCATTACTGAAAAAAAAGTATACGGCCATTGTGAGTAATACCAAGAATAAAGTGAGCTTGAACCTCATAAAAAAAATAGGGTGTGGGGAAATAAAAAGGGTTTTCAAGCAAGGTGTTTTGCTGCTTTTAAGGCGATTTTAGGTGCCTTGGCGAGGAACTTCAGAAATGCGGCCGTCCTCTTGCCATCAGCAAAATCAAGCAGAAGTTGCTTGTCATCAAGGATATCTGCAAATTTTTCCAGGTCATTATCATTCAGTTCCTCGAAAAACTTTCTGACCTTCAGAACCTGCAGCAGCTGGTTGCCTCTTTTCTCGTACCATTTTTCTGCAAATTCTTTCAGAACGTTTTCTGACACGTCTTTGGCCTTAACTGCTTTTTCTGCTATCTCTGCTGCAAGGATTCCTGCTTCCATTCCTGTGCCTATTCCTCCTCCGTGTATTGGGTTCACCATGTGTGCAGCGTCTCCTATTATAATCAAGCCGTTAGCGTAGGGCTTTTTCAGAGGCGCCCCTACAGGGATTCCTCCTGCGTTTGTTTCCACGATTCCTGCGTCCTTGAATATCTCAGGATTGGCTTGTATGAACTTGTCAAGGTACTCTTTTGATGTTCCTTCATCCACATAGCCTCCTATCCCTATTCCGACGTTGGCGTGGTCCTCTCCTTTTGGGAATATCCAAACGTATCCTCTTGGGGCCACGTCCCAGCCAAAGTACAGGTGTATCATATCCTTGGGTTCAGGGATATTCAGACCAACCATCTCGTACTGGTATCCTGAATCTATTTCAGTAGCCGGGTTCACTGTGTTTACTCCTGCATACTTTGCAGTCTTGCTGTCCACACCGTCAGCAGCTATTACCATCTTGGCCATTACTTCAAAAACTCCGTCAGGAGTTTCTACTATTACCCCTTTGACCGTGTCTTCTTCTTTTATTACTCCAGTAACCCTTGCTTTTGTGATCATTCTGGCGCCTGCCCTGACCGCTTCTTCAGCAAGCCACTTGTCAAAGACTCTTCTTTCTATTATCCATCCTTTTGTTGGGGTGGGGATCACAACCTTTTTTCCTGTAGGTGACCAGAGTGTTGCGCCGTGCATTTCATACCTGGTCCATTTTGGGTCAGGGGTTATTCCTGCTATCTTGCACCAGCCTTCTCCTAGGCCTTCTCCGCACCTTTTAGGAACTCCTACTTCCTGTCTTTTTTCTAGTGCAAGTGTTTTCAGCCCTCTTTTAGCACATTCTCTTGCAGCAGTGCTTCCGGCAGGGCCTGCTCCCACCACTATGACATCGTACTCTTCCTGAAGCCATTTTTTCATTCTTTCACCACCTTTATTGCTCCTGCTGGGCAGAATCGCTCGCATGCGCCGCAGTATATGCACTTTTCAGGATCCCATTCTATGTACGTCTCCTTAAGTTCCAGCGCGTTAACAGGGCATACTGCAGTGCACCCTCCGCAGTACATGCACTTGGTTTTGTCTATCACAACTTGTTTTGTCATACCTGCACCTCCAGTAACTTTGAAAGGTAAACGTCAAGCTTTTTCATGTTCTTCTCAAACTTTTTCAGCGTGCTTGTTTTCTGATAGTCTTTCATTTCCCTAAGGAACGGTTCCACGTAATCCTTCTTTATAGCTTGTAAAAAGTTTTTCATTATTTTAGGAAGGTCTGCATCAGTGTAGTAAAAGAATGTTCTTTGTAGTTTCTTTTTTTTCACGAGCCTTATCTTCTCAAGTTCGTCAAGAGCAATGCTTACTGCAGGCACAGAATAGCCTGCTGCCTTTGCTATCTGTTTTTGAGTCATCTCCTCTTCTGAGAGCAGAAGGGACCCAAAAACCCTACCATGCACTGCGGAAAGACCTCTTGCTTTGAACAGAACCTCAAAATTGGCAAGAACATCCATCACAGATTTTATAATTTTATTAATTTATAAAACTATCTTAACAGCTTCTAACAGCACAAGACCTGCGAAGAACGCGGTCACAGCTCTTTTGTCTTTCATTCTGGGCACGAGGTCTGCCGCACTTATGTAGATGAACCCTCCTGCTGAGAACGCGAGGGCCTGAGGAACCACTCCTACGATAGCAAACCAGCCTAAGAGCCCTCCAAAAACGCATGATAGCTGGGAAACAAAATTGTACACCAATGCATTAGCTGGTTTGAATCCCCCTTGAACGAGTATTCCAAAGTCCCCTAATTCCTGTGGCACTTCGTGCAGTATTATAAGTCCTGTGGTGATCCAACCGAACAGGGGACTTACCAGAAAGCTGGCTCCTATTATCACACCGTCAAAAAAGTTATGTACCCCGTCAGCTAGGAGTATCATGTACGTGAATGGCTCGGCCTTGCACCCGCACTTGTGCCATTTCAGAAAAAATTCTAGTAGGAAAAAAACAGAAAACCCAGTTAGGAAAAACAGTACTGCAACGTCTGTTTCGGTTCTTTCAAGGGATTCTGCGAATAAGTGAGCCATACCCCCAACAAGCAAGGCCCCTGCAGCAAAAGCAGCCAGCAAGGAGGATGTTCTTTCAAGATTCTTGACTTTTAGAACTGCTGCCCCCACCAGGGCAACAGCACTATCTGCAAGCGTGGCAAGCAGTACTTGTAACAACCAAGTCACTCCTTTTGCTTGTACTCCTGGTCGTTGAACTCGTACAAGATGCTTACTGGAGACGTGTCCTCTGCTTTGAACACCTTCATTATTTCCTCCCTGCTCGTAGCAGAATACTTGTCAAAGTCATGCTTGTGGTTCGGGTCAAGCCAGTAGACTTTGGCAGCGTGCTTGAGCTCAACAACTGGAATGTTTGTGCCGTCAGACATCTGCAGTATTAGAACCCTTGCGTCAGCCCCGAGCGCTTCAAGAACTGAGCAAAGCAGTATTGCCTTGTCCTCGTAGTCCGCGATCTTTTTTTCAAGCATGTCCTCTATCTTCATCCAGAAAGTAACGCCGATTCCCGGAACCGAAGCAATCCGTTCGGTAATCCTTTCATACGCCATGCGGCAGGCTTTTAACAGATCGCGGTCAGGAGAGTACTCCGGGATCTCTGAAGTGATTATCTCAGCTATTTCAAGGACTTTTTTGTTCTTAGGCTGAACACTTGCCTTTACGTCTTGTATTGTTCTTGCCTCGTTAGTTTCAATATAGTCAGAGTATCTTTCAAGGGCTGTCTGAAGCAACAGGAGTTTATGATAGTATTCATCCATTCTTTGCTTTGCTTTCTCAAACTTTTCCTCAAGTTCTCTTTCTTCAGATGCAACCTCTGAAGCCATTTTTTCAAGTTCTTCTTTTGTCTTTCCTGTTTTCTCAAGTTCTTTCTCGTGCACCCATGCCTTTTTCTTGTACTCTTTTTCTCTTTTTGACACTTCAAGCAGCTTGTCTTCAAGTGTTTTCTTTTCCTGCTTGAGTGACTCAAGTTCTTTTTGCAGGGCTGCTATCTTTTTGCTCGCCTGGTCAATCCGCGATTCCATTTCAAGCATTTTCTCCTTGTGCTCTTCCTCCATATTTTGATTTATATCTTCAAGTTCTTCTTTCGCTTCCTCTGTTACTTTTAGTTTTCTCCTGAGCGCGTCAAGAGTTTTTTCGAGCTCAAGAACCTTTGCCTGTAGTTTTTTCTTGTCCTCTTGCAGGGTAATAAGATAGTTTAGTTTTTTGCCTTCAACAGCACTTTCCTGCTTGAGAATGTTCTTGTAGTACGGGAGTGCAAGTCTGCTGACCACATTGTCTATCTCTTTATCAACAGAATCTATTTTTTTCTTGAGCCTGTTAGCTTGATCTGCGTACTGTTGAGTGCTTATCTTCCCGTACTTTTTAGCATCATCAAGCACCTCAAGCATTGAAAGGTACTTAGCCTTACGTTTTATAAGCAGGTTGAACTGGTTATACAAAGCGTCCATTTCCTTCTGGGAAGGACCTGCTTCTTTACGGATGCGATAGATCAAGACAAGCATGAATACTGCTAATGCCGCAACTCCTGCTATCCCCACTACTAGAAGGATGTCTGCCATTATCTTGAATAAGTTCAGCGGGTTTAAAAAACCTGTCCAATTTAAATCAAAGCATGAAGCTAACGTTCTTGGGCGCGTGCCAGGAAGTGGGACGCTCAGCCATACTGGTGGAAGACAAAAAAGATAGTATTCTGCTGGATTGTGGTGTAAAACTGGGCGAACCAAAACAGTATCCTGAAATAGACAGAGATGCTGCAAGAAAGTTGGCAGCAGTTTTTGTAACACACGCTCATCTTGACCACTCAGGGTTCTTGCCGGATCTTGCCGGGCTTGGTTTCAAAGGAAAGGTCTACTCCACCAAGCCCACGTTCGATCTTGTCCAGCTTCTTTTAGCAGACTACTACCGGCTGGGGGTAATGAAAGAAAACATAAAATTTTCCCAGCGTGATGTTAAGAATATTCTCTCCAGGTTTTCCTTTATGGAGTACAAGAAACCTGTCCGCGTTGCAGGGTTCCAGGTGACCGCGTACAACGCAGGACACATTCTTGGAGCTGCAGGGTTCATGGTGCAAAAGAACAAGAAAAAGGTGTATTACACTGGAGACATGAACACCCGGGAAACAAATCTTTTGCACGGCGCAGAAAAGAAGATCCCAAGACCTGACTATATCGTGTCAGAGTCAACATACTCCGGGCCTGAGGACATTCTGCCCAGCCTGAAAACAGTGTCAAAAGAGCTTGCTGAAACACTTAAGCAGACCCCCGGAAAAGCGCTTGTTCCTGTTTTCGGTGTTGGAAGAGGACAAGAAGTAATGATGATAATAGACAACTACGTGAGGTCAGGCTTTTTGTCTCATGAACAGGGGTATGCTGACGGGATGGTGAAAAAGGCCAGCAGGATATACCGTCATAACGTGCTCTGGCTCAAGCCAGAAATACCCCGGAGAATACTGCTTGCGGACGACGATCCTTTCAAATCAAAATTCTGGAAGACCCCCCGAACAAAGGACAAGTCTGACGTCCTCTCAAAAGACAGAGCAGTGATAGTCAGCACGAGCGGAATGCTCACAGGAGGACCAAGCGTGCACTACCTGAAAAAACTGGCTGCCAACAAGAACAATGCAGTTATCCTGGTGGGATACCAGGCAGAAGGCACTCTTGGAAGGAAAATTGCAGAAGGCGAGAAACACGTGATCATAGATGACGAAGAGGTTGAAATAAAGCTTAAGGTAAAACAGCTGAGGCTCTCAGCCCATGCTGACAAGAATGATCTGATGAACTGGCTTAAGGAAAACAAGCCAAAAGAACAGGTTTTTCTGGTGCACGGGGAAAAAGAAAAGCAGCAGAAGTTCTCAAGAACCCTAGAACGAAAAGGAATACCTAACAGCGTTCCAGAGTTGGGGGAAGAAGTTGAAATCTAATCTCTGTGAACTGGTTTGGCGAACATTAAAGACAAGGACGCAAAAGCAGCCATTCCGAAAATAAAATTGAATGATGAAAACCAAAAAAGGAAAAGTGCGGCTATCACCCTTCCTGCGCACAGAGAAACCTCTCTTATGGTCATCCACGCAAACGGATCCTTTTTGGAGTACTCTGAAAAGAACGCGAACAGCGGGGTGCCAAGCATTGCTCCAGAGAACCCCAACAAAATCGAAACAATCGACATCATAACAAGGTCATTAGCTGTCAGCGCAAGAAACCACACAACCGCGCTGAGCAAAGCTCCTGCTTTCAACAGAAACAGTCTTGAGACCCTGTCAGAAACCTTGCCGTAGAAGTATCTGAATACTATGAG
>CAZVAJ010000001.1:110486-112351 GCA_964625085.1 Microcaldota archaeon
ACATGAATGGAAAAGTCAGTATTAACAGAAACCCAGTAGAACCCCAGCCCAGCGCCTGCGAGGATTGCTGAAACATATACCGGCACCTTTCCAAGCGTGGCAAGGAATATTGAGGATAAAACAGTTCCTGTTATGATAAGTTTTTTTATGCCTCCGAAAACATCCTCGAAAACCCTGCTCTGCAATGCAAAAACCAGGAAAAAAGAGTACAATGTCGCATAAAATAGGCCTATGACCGGGATTGGAATGCCCTGCTCTAGCAGGAATATTGGAACGAAAACTCCGGCAATACCAAAGCCAAACGCCCTGATCATGCCGTTAGTGTAAATGCTCCTTGTTTCTGTTCCTGATAACAGGATCATCAGCCTGTGCAGGTCATAATGCATACCATCTTACCAGAAAAGAAGGAGCATAAAAAACTATGCCTCGGGATCCTGTCCTTTCGGACAAGGTTACCCCCTGAAAAAGCTTTTATACCAGGATATCTTTCAGAAGACCAACGAAATACGGAGGAATAAAAAATGGCTGAAAATCTTGTGGTACAGAGTAAAGTAAAAGAAGTCGTTAAGAGACTGAACATGAGGGCAAGCGGAGACTTTGCTGATGCTCTTAGCAGGCAAGTTGAAGACATGGTAAGAAAGGCTGCCAGAAGAGCAAAAGACAATGGAAGGCAGACAGTAAGAGCATACGACCTCTAAAAACCCCTACTTCTATTATTTTCCGTCACGTAACATTTATATGAAATAAAACCTGTATCAGTTCATGGACATTGAAAAACTTCTGGAAAGACTGGTTGAGGCAGGAACAACAGGACAGCTTGAACACCGCTCCTTCTTGATGGGCATAAGCAGCATAATAGCCAATCTTTCCAGCAAACTTGAAGTAAGTCCAGAAGAAGTAGGAGACATGCTAAAAAAAGCTGCGGAAAAAAGAGGCTTGCGTCTTGATAGAACAATCGACTCTGCCGTGGCCCTTGCCAGCGAGAAAATGAAGGACAAAGAGCTACAGCAGAAGCCAAAAACCAGGGTAAAAGAGAGAAAAAAACCCACTTTCTCCGACCTGCTGAAAGAGCAGGAAAAACCGCCCTCCAAAGTTGAAATTGAAGCAAGACTAGGCAGAAGCCTCACGTGGAAAGAAGAAACAGAACTAAAAGAGAGGGAGAATGAATTCTTTGAAACGCGTTTTGCACAGACCTACGCGCAGCTGAAAAAAGAAAAGGGAATAGTAAAAGGAGAAGAATTGATCAAAAGGGTATCAGAAAACACAGGCATGCCTGTAAGCAGGGTCATGAAAGAACTTGCCAAAAGAGGAAGGGAAAAAGACGTCCTGCTGCTTCCGGCACAGCAAAGCGGCATCTCGGCTGAAGAAAAGATCAGGTTCAAGCTGGAAAAAACGTTCAGGAAAAGAGGGCTTCCGAAAGGGAAGTACAGGTAAACGCTGTAGAAACCAAGCCATCTGCTTTAATCTGAATAACGGCGTTGAAGTAACCCTGCAAACGCGACCGTGCAAACAAAAAACAGGACAAAAACGTCTTGAATAGAGAATCCTGGCGCGGACACTACTGTGACCATAGAAGAACTGGAACTCCCACCTCCCACGGACACCGTGAGAGAACGGTTAGCAGAAGACTTAACATTGCAGGCTAGATCAGTGCACGTGACGTTGTAGTAGTGCAAACCACTTGAAAGCCCTGTCGCAGTCAGCACTGTCTGCGTGCTGTTCAGAACACTGGAATTGGACGCGTTAGCAAAACCGTCAACATACAAAACACAAGACATGTTGTAGGAAAGATTGTCAATCACTTCAAAGCTAACATTAACATCCGGTTCCGTGACAGTAGCTCCAGGAGCAGGAGAAAAAATCGT
>CAZVAJ010000002.1:0-3506 GCA_964625085.1 Microcaldota archaeon
GCAAGGTCAGAACTGTTTTTCTCAAGCCTTTGCAGTCTTCTCAGTTCTTCATAGTCCAAGCACCAGCACCCCTAAAGATGTTCTTGTATGCTCTTCTATTTAACCTTTTTCAATTACAGCGCTTTCAGAGCAAGCGAGCATTACGGCTAGGTATTCTGGCACTGTTTTTTCTTCTCCTTTTGCCCAAGGTCCAAATGAAACTCCTTTAAGCTCGTGCTCTGGAAAATCCTTGACAAGCGTTATTTTAACAGGGTAATTGGAGAACACAACCGGGTCCTTTGTTGGGTCAAATGATTTTAGGTCTTTTATCCTTTTGGCCAAAAGGCCTGTGCCCCCGTGCAGAGTGTCAGGACACCTTATAAGACGCGCTATGTCTATTGTAACATTAACATCAATGTCTAATACCTTTTTTTTGAACGCTTCCTCCCTCTTTTTTCCTTTTAGGCCAGAAAGTTTTTTGGCCCAAACGCTTTCAGGTGGAAGAATCTTCAGGTTTACTCCTGTCCCGGTCACAAACTCTGCTATGTCCCTTCTTGCTTCTTTTCCAAGTTGCCTTAGCCATTCGTTATCCGCGTGAATGTGGTATCCTCTGGCCCCACTAAAGTTTACGGTCACTTCTTCCTCGGATATTCCAAAATCAGGGACAAGGAAATCTTCAATCAGGCGAATTGTGTCCTGTCTTGCTTTTTCAAGACACTCCCTGCATACGACTCTGCCATGGTCACAGTGAACGTCAAACTCAAAAATGAGTTCTGCTCCAAGCCAGCCTTTTCTTGACATTGGTCTTGCTTCAGGCCGTTCATAAAAGGCTGCAGAATAGCTGATGTACCTGGGCGCTTCTCCGACCAAGAACTTGTAAAAGTCCTGCCTGTCCTGAAAACTAGCATGCCTAGCGTCTATTTTGCCTTGGAACCCGTAGCCGAATTCTCTTTTTTCTATTTCTGCCGGCGGTCCTGGCAGGTTCTTTGCGTAGTACTGCCTGAACTTTTCTTCCAGCCAGATGTTCTGCCAGCCCATACTCCCTATTATCCGCGTCTTCTGTTAATATTGGTTACTGTGACAAACAGAACAGCTGCTGTGAACAATGCTAGTGTTAGGGTGATTTCATAACCTGGGGCGCTAACTACCGCAGTAACTGACGTGCCTGAAGACGGTGGATTGTATGTGACTGTGGTGTTAGAACTTATTATGCTGCCGCCGGTTAGTATTACTGAAAAGTTCGTGAGATTAGAATACAATATGTTTCCGTCAACATTTCCTGTTATGTTTGTCCATGCGCTGCCGTTATAATGGAATATCTGAAGAGTGCTCGCGTTGAGCACTGTGGTGTTGGTGTAGTAGTAATAGTTCTGCATCCATGTACTTTGGACCGTTGGATTGGTTCCAATGTTCACCCATGTGGCTCCTGACGCTCCTGCAGGGTATGACGTAAGGTTCATGAGCCAGTACACTCCTTCTACAGGAGGGTTCAGTGCCGAGAGGAGTGTCGGAGAGATTCCCCTCTGGTAGTAGAAAGAGTATGTGCCGGGAGTGTCCACGTAGAACGGACCGTATGCGAGCGTGTAGCTGGGCTGTTGAGCCGTGGTGTTGTACTCTAGTGCACGGGCGTCCATCTGGAATGTTACCGGAAGCGCGAAGTTGTGCATTGTGGTCGTGAAATTAGTACCCAGATCCCTAAGTATCCCGAAGTCTCTTTTTGTACCGTTCTTTAAGTAACGTGTGCCCATGTTCATCCAGGTTACTGTGGGGCTTACCTGATAAGAATAGAGGTTAAGCCTCACTCTGCTCGCGTTCTTTATGAATAACTCCACGCCTGAAGAGTCGTTCACAAGCGCTTCTGCTGCGTAACCGTCTACAGAGAATGTGACTGCTCCGTTGTTCGGATTATACTCAGAAGGAAGTGTCCACGCGGTTCCGTTCCAGTACTTCACGTACGACTGGTTGGTGGAATTTTGAACTGCTTCTGCTGATGCATTGTGGTACAAGAGGATGTCATATTCTCCGCCTGAACTGCGGTTTATGCCTATGTCAACGTACAGTTTTCCTGCCGTGTAATTGTAGGTGTATGTAATGTTATACAGAGGAAAGGTCTTATTGTAGAAATCCCTGCCCCTGAGGAAAACAGCGATTCCTGGGGATGTCTCCAAACCATCATTGTATGCTGAATCGAAACCAGCATAAACTCTTGCATTCGTGCCATAGATAAGATCTCCTGAAGGCGGAGTAATGGTTATGCTAAAGTTGCCTTTGAATGCTGAAGCTGCAGTGCTAAACGTTCCTTGGGAACTATTTGAGAGGGTCACGTACGTGACTCCCCCGGAAGTAGCAGGATAACCATACCCTTCTACTTCACCCATACACGCTGGCACAGGGTATCTTGACTGTGCATAGTATGTGTATGTCCTGCCTGTAGTAAGTCCAGATACGGAGACCTCATGGTTATTGCTCCAGTAGCTCGTGTTATCACAGAAATATCCTCCAGAGTACCCGCTGGTCACATAAACACATCCCCATGAAGGAATGCTCGTGTTGAAAGAAAATTGCGCGCCAGTTTCTGAGATATTAGAAACTGATACTGTGGAAAACGTGACTGCATGGTCTGGAATAAAGTCGCTTTCAAGCACTATATGCTTTGCAGGATTCATGCTGTCTGACACTACCACCTGCTCATCTTCAGACAATCCAGTCAAGACAACTTCTGAGCTTGAAGAATTGTGACACACGAAGACTCCGTCATACCACTGGTTTTGCGCATCGGAGTGGTTGCAGTCAGGAACACTTTTCCACAAGCTTGTGCCTCCTTCTACCTGCAGGCAGCCAGTGGAACTTGGGCCAGTCCGTGAGGGAGTGCAGAGCACGTCCCTGAAGGATTGTGTGAAGTACGCATTACTATTGTACAATAAGAGATAATCCCCAGTGTCAGCAGTAAGATTAGAGAGGGAAATCAGCACCGGGTCTGTGGTGTTCGCGTGTATCACTAACTGAAGCCCAGAAGAGCACATGCTTGAAGTTGATATGCAGGACATGGTCGCGTAAACTTCTCCGGACTCAAAGACATTCTCAAGATCAACGTCGTTAACTGAACTGTATTCGGATGGCGCGCCATCATCAGGATTGATTGAAGCCAGATGATTTGCGAAGTTCAGGTAAAATACTGCGCTTGCAGAAGCGCTGGTTCCATTAAGTATGTATCTCTTGTACATGCTTGACTCGTTTGATACTGAGATGTAGGGATCGTGCACGATCGCCTCCACTCCAGAAATGCTTGCGTTTGATTCTACAAGAACACCGCCGCACATGAAAATGTTGTCCGTGGTCTTGTCCGCCCACTCAACACCACTCCTACAGTAAACCCCTACTAATGTTCCGTTTATGTTATTCAAGTACATCTCAGGATTGTTATCATTGTCAAAATCAAGATACCTGTACGAATCGCCAGAATTTCCCACAAAGTACACCGCGATCTTGTTGTTCTCTTTCGCAGCCCTTGTGTAACTGCTCCAGCC
>CAZVAJ010000002.1:3606-17713 GCA_964625085.1 Microcaldota archaeon
GCTGTGTTAAACGTGTTTCCTGTTACTGTCACGTTGGTCATGTTCTTTCCCTGCAAAGCAGGATTACCATCCATTTTTAATCGTAAGCATGTGTCAGTCCCTCCAGAAATATTGTAAAATGTGTTTCCTGTTATCTCAAGGTCTTTTGAATAATACCTGACAGCTAGTGCTGCATCAGTAGTGTTATTCCAGGTGTTCCCTTTTATCACACACCCCTGCAAGTAGGATAAATCTGTCTCTCCTACGTTTTGAAATGTGTTGTTCTCTATCCTGCAACCGTACCCTGTCAGGTTCATTATCTCAAAACTACTGTATCCGTCAAATGTTGAGTTTATCATCCAGAGCTCCGGAAGAATATAAGAGGTCCTATAATCCAAAAAGACAGAAGAACCGTTAAGAAATACCTTCGTGTTGTTAAACAACAAGAGATATCCTGTGTATTGTGTATCACTCATGTATGCGAGAGATAGTCCTGTTCTAGGTGTACTAACATACACTTTAGAATCAGTGATGGTTAGGTTTGATAGTACCGAAATCGATGTTACGTTGATATCAGAGTTAGTACACACTGTTGGAACAGTGACACTCCAAATGCTTCCATTCCGGGGAGCGCTCCCGATACATCCTGTTATTGAGCCTGCGAGCGGTCTTCGTGCTTTAGTAAGCCCTATGTTGTCGGAAATAAAAGGTTCCCCGCTCACGCTGGCTTCTATAGCATAGTTCGTGCTGTTTTTAGCATACTCTATGGTATAACCGTTACAGTTCTCACCAGAGGTTATGCTGTAGAACGCAGAACTATCCCACTGTGGCAGGGAGTAATTCCTGCACTGGACCAGGAGTTCTCCTGTGCTCCTGTCTGCAACGAACCTGAGGTCTGAGGTAGTGTTCCGGTTAAGGTCAACATATCTTTCCAGCCTTCCTGTCTCGTTATTCTCGAAATACCAGACAACATGCTTGTTTTTGTCATCAGCCGCGTAATCCTTTCCAGCAAAGTCTGCTCCCCCAAGGTCCTTGCTTGAATTATACTCAGAGGGAATTCCATCAATGGTTATATCAATCTGGGTCAGCAGCTTCTGAGACACTCCTGTTAACCCGTATAACATAACAGGATAGTTCCCTGTATCAGGAAAGCCTGACTCGTTTGAAGCAGTTAGCACAGAGTCATAAACAAGCACTTCCATTGTAGTGCTCGTGTTATCATATTCTACTCTTATGTTATTACAATCTGCGTCACTTGTGATGTTGATGTACCCAGAATAATCCTGGTTACATTGTATTAGAGTATGCGGATTTCCAGTACTGTTGTCGTATACTATCTTAAGATCAGCAGTATTATCTGCATCAAAATCAAAATACCTTTCAGTGTAGTTTGCAGTCTCTGCAGGGTTTACTGCAAAGAATATTGCGACCTTCCGGTCGCTTGTTCTGACAGCATAATCAGTATGCGGGTATGCTCCAGAATCCCAAATGTCGCTTGTTGTATACTCTGTGTTAATTCCGTCAACACTAATCACCCCTGTGGCGGATGTGCTGAGTTCTCTGACAGAGTATGCGCTTGCCGCACTCACTATCAGCACTGCTGCAAACAAAAACGATAATAATCTGTTCATGTTATCAACCTTGTAGTAGAAATGCAAAGGAGTATTTTAAACCTTTCTTCTCATCTTCCGGTAGTATGCTAGGGGATGATGCCACTTGCACGTGTTGTCCTTTTCGCACAGGCCGTATGATCTTATTGTCGCGCATGAAGGCACGGTGTACTTTATCCCTCCTTTTTCTCCCAGAAGGCTTGAAACATAGTACTCTGTTTTCTTCAGGTTGAAGTTAGGCTGTTTTTCGTAGAATTTCACTATCTCCTTTTTTGTCATGCCTATGTTGGCCAGAAATGTTGCAAGAACAAATCTGGGCATGTGACCTACTTTTTCGCCTGACTCAAGCTCCTTCACGATTTTGCGCATGCAGGGCGGGAAAGCGGGAAAGGACACTGGACCAGTAATCTGTTCAGTAGACTGTTCCTCCTTTTTCAGCTCTCCTGCAAAAAACCGGATGTTCTTACCAACCATTTTAGGAGGATTGAATGCAAGTATATCACGGTAAATTTTTTGGGAGACCAGCTTGGAGGCCAGTTCCTCATTAACAGTGATCATCCCCCCTGATAATTGTGTTTGGGATAAAGAAATGTCTGAAGGCTTGTTCTCAAGAAACTGGGAAACATGCATCTTGTTCTCTGACCCGAAAAACTCGCGCATGAGTCTCCTCGCGTCTTCCGCGTTATTTACTAGAAAATAGTTTGTCCTACGAAGAAACGACAAGGCAAGCGATGTGAGTGCCCTTTTGCCTGCGATCCCGCACATGATCTTTGCAAGAGGGAAGTACAATACTTTGGCCTCTAGCTCATGAAAACTCATGTTCTGCATTTGTTTTAGTTCAGAATGGGGGTTGTTGTGTTTTGTCCATCCAATGACCTGATTGAACACTGCTTCTGCAAGGTCATAGTCATCTGACAGAGAGTGTTTTGAAAGAATCGTTTTGGCTTCCTTTGAAAAGGGGTATTTTGCCGCAAACAATAGGTCCATCACATAGTATATTATCTAAAGAGGCATAAAAGCAATTCCATCAGCGTTTATATACCTCTTCTCCGTTTTCACACTACATGGAGTACCCCATACTGACAGACATTGGTCTGATGGTAATAACCGCCACTGTTATTTCTTTCCTGGTGCGCAAAATCAGGCAGCCGCTTCTCCTAGCGTACGTGGTGTCAGGGATCTTGCTAGGCCCTCTTGGACTGGGGGTAATAACAGGAAGTGAAGAGATTAGAGCTCTTTCAGAACTGGGGATTGCGTTCTTGCTGTTCGGTGCCGGAGTTGAAATAAGCTTGGACAAGCTTAGAGGCATGGGGTTTGTCAGCACCTTTGCAGGGGTGATCCAGGTTGCTTTAACATTCTTACTTGGATTCACAGTAAGCAGGCTGTTTGGGCTGGCGGAGATGGCTTCTGTATTCACCGGACTGATAGTCTCGTTCAGCTCCACGATGATCATCATCAAGATTCTGTCAGACAACAGAGCGCTTGATACTCTGCACGGTAGGCTCCTAACAGGAATACTCATAGTGCAGGATATTATTGTCATCCTCGTGCTTCCATTCATAAGCGAAAAAGCAGAACTGCTTTCTGTGGATGCTTTTGTTGGCATCCTCTACAGTGGCGTTTGGCTGATCGTGATTGCAGTCCTATCAAACAAGTTTATCGTGCCGCATGTTCTAGCATTCGCGAGTAGGTCCCAGGAACTGCTTTTTCTGACCGCAGTCTCCACCTGCTTTGCATTCATGTGGGTCGCGACTGAGCTGCATTTTTCTATAGCAATAGGAGCGTTCATTGCTGGAATGTCCTTATCTGCATTCACGTATAACGTGGAAATCCTCGGAAAGATAAAATCATTAAGAGACTTTTTCGCAACCTTGTTCTTCATCTCTCTGGGAATGCAGCTAACAACAATTTCTCCTGAAAACTATCTTCCACTACTGATAAGCATGCTGGTAATTGTTGTGGTACTAAAGCCGATGATAAGCGCGGTGATCTACTTTTTGATGGGGTATGGGGCAAGGGTCTCTGTTACAACTGGAATGGCGCTTGGGCAGGTGAGCGAGTTCTCCTTCATAATAGCAATGCTTGGGCTGAACTTGGGAGTATTCACCCCTGAATTATTCTCAATAATAACAATAGTCATAATCCTTTCAATACTAATCACCCCTTACTCCTTCAAGTACAACAACAAGGTGTATTACTTGTTCTATACCCTAGAACACATGCTGAAGAACGAGTTTTTCAGGAGGAGGATGATGCCTGAGGAACCCAAAAAAGAATGGAAGGATCACATAGTCCTCATAGGGGCTGACAGGTCTGGTGGCAGGATCCTGCCACACATTAGCAAGAAAAGGTTGCTGATAGTAGATTACAACCCAGATGTTGTAGACTCACTGAAAGAAAGGGGGTACAACGTGATTTTCGGGGACGCGTATAATGAAGAAGTAAGAGAAAGGCTGTTCCTTGACAAAGCTAAGCTGATAATTTCAACGATCCCTGATGTTGAAACAACCAAAACGCTGATAAAAGAAGTTAAAAAGAAAAACAAGAAGGCCATATTTTTTGCAAGAGCGCACACTCCAAGCGAGGTCGTGGAGTTGTATGACTCTGGAGCAGATATAGTGGTGATTCCTGAATCGCTTGCCGGAGAAAAAATGGGAGAGTATATTAGAGTTGCAATGAAAGGAAAAGAAAAGCTCGCGCTTGCCAGGAACAAGCACATGGAACACTACCTTAAAGAGCTTGCCAGCGGCTCTAGAGACATGGCCCTGGGAAAACGGGTTTTAGAAAGCCTTGGGCTTATCAAAGATTACGGAGTATCTCATAAAAAGACACGTCAAAAAAAGCCATCAAAATAACGATCATCGAAAGCCATAACAAGGCATTTCCTGTGGTCTGTTTGACGTACTTCCACTTTTGCTTTGGGTTGTCAAGGTCAGTAATCAGATGGGCACCATACCCCAACGTAAAAGCCCTAACAACAGCTGTCTTAGGCAGTGCAATTCCAACAATAGTAGGTATCAGGAACGAGTGGAAGATAGGGTTCCTGTGGCCAAAGCCAAGCTCATGATCAAAATCCGGAAAAAGGCCTCCAAAAACGCAGGCTGTGATGACCAAAAAGTCTTCTGCCAGGTTGTGTCCAAACAAAAGGGATAGGAGTATCCCAAGTAGTATGGAAACGAGCAAGTGCTCTGATCGCCGTGAGAATTTCATAGTATCTTTTGGGAAAGATGACATCTTAAACATTTCTCGTACACACAAGTGTACTGAATCATCCTTCTATTCTGGGTGCGAGATAGTACCTGAACTTAGCATCTTGTATCTTGTACGAAAGTCTTAGAGGCGCATCGCTCTTTAGTTCCAACGTGACCACAGAATCAGAAGGGGCTCCTTTCAGGATATCGTTCAGGTAGTCCAAAGGAAACATTGCCCTGCTCGAATCTTTCAGGTCAACGCTTATCAAGCTACCATCTTCTACTGTGAGCTCGTTTTTCACTTCCCCGTTGTCCCCTCTTGCTTCTATCACAAACATGTTATCTTTAACAGAGAGTATCACATAAGAGGACACTAATGCCGCGTCCTTTAAACCCTCTTTCAAGGAGTTGCTGTCAATCTTGACCGTGGAGTCAAACGGAATGTTAGGCTCCTTTGTTTCAACAAGGTTCAGATCAAGCAGAGGAATGCTCACAGTCCGCCTGCCTTTTCCTTTAAAGATTAGTACCAGACGGTTGCCTGAATCATCTAATGTTACCGTAAGGGCTTCGCCTTGTCTGGTCCGCGACATTACCCTGCTAAGGTTTTCTATGTTCAAGCCTATCCTGTGTTCCTTGTCAGCATCAGCTTCTTTGAACGTCTCTTTAGGCATCATAAAGTCCACCATGGCAATTTGCGCAGTGTCCATGGCCCTCAATGCCATTCCGTTCTTACCTACTTCAAATTCCCCTTCATCTATCAAGGAAACAAGAGCATCAATACAACCCTTAAAAAACCGGGCATCATCAAAAGTCAGTTTAAACATACTGATCCACCAGTGAAAGATTAGTTTAGAAAACTATTTAATAGTTTTGGGGGACTGTAAAATGACAATAAGAGCCTGTTAGCACCAGAGTTTGTATTCATACCCTGTTCCAAGGTTGGAATGCCCGTCACAGAAAGGCATCACGTCGCAGAAGAAGAGCTTAACGTGTCCCACAATCGGGATCTGGGGGCCTATTTTTTTCCCGAGAAACATCTTTTGATTTACAAGAGTGCTTATGCACAGGCCATTGTTATCGTCAAAGCACCAGCCGCCCCTGCCATTTTGTATCCACATCTGATCAGGGAAAGGATTAGCATCACCTTGTGTTATCAGGAATGTCTGACCGTTGTAATTCACTTTCGCAAAAACCCTGTGTATTATCTGTGCCCTTGAAGGAACTGCAAGGTATGTGACTATATCTGAAGACTCGTTACGGTACACAATATTGCCTGAAAAGTTTATGGCAACAACTTTATTGTTTTCGAAGATAGGAGTAATGTAATTCAAGGAGCTTATGTTAACCTCTGGTGCGTTCACCTCTGAAATAGGAGTGCCTTGATTTATCACCACGTCTCCTATGTTAAGATGCCCGGCCTCTGAACAACTGCTGACCACCACTGCAGGGGCACTTGTTCCAAGAACAAAAGGCATTAGGATAAAGTACACTGCTGCAGCTACAAGAAAAGAAACAATCCAGTCCCAAACCTCTCTTTTTACTGTGAAGTTTTCCCTCTTCCAGAAGAGGATTTCGTATTTCAGTTTCTTTTTCAAGTCCATCCTGATCATACTCTTTTTGTGCTTTCTCCTCTTGTCACGCCTGATGCGATCACGTGCGCGTACCTCACAGGCTCTGGAATGCTGCTTCTCACCAGCAGGCTGTCCAGCAATTCCCTTGAATCTTCCTTGCTTATGCCTTCTGAGCTGAACATCCCCTGAGAGTATTCTGAAAAGCTTAAAGTGCAAGGTCTTTTGCCTATTTTTTCAAGAGCTTTTCTTACTTTTTCTAAGTCCGGTTTTTTCCGATACACGCTTATTACAGGTTTTCCAGTACGCCTATAAAGTTCCTTCAAGTTTATAAGGTTAAATCCTGCGACTGTGCTTCCGTGAAGCAGCACTGCTTTTATCTGCGATTTTCTCTTGCTGTTGTTTATCATCTTTGCTATTTTTTCTGTTGCATCATTTCCATCAACAGTCACTGTTGCAGACATCACTGCCTCAAGTTCTGTCTTTCCCCTTACTAGCGCCCCTACAACTAGAACAGTCTTATCTGACTTTGAGAAAGCCCCATCATCAATGCCGAGAACCCTGACATTAGGCTTCATATGGACAGACTCTTCAGATTCTTTTCTATCCTGCTCAAAGCAAGAGAGAGCACTTCTTCAGGATCTTTTGACTTTGTTTTCAGATAAAACTGCGGTTCTCCTACAAGCGGGTGGGATTTGTTGTAGAATGCAGTTTCCACCTGCTTATCGTTCAAAAGCTCTTCCACTATAACAGAGTTCAGCCCGTGGTCAGATCCTTTTATCTTAAACTCAAGCACATTGTCTTTTTTTCTGATTTTAGTGTACTTCATAAGCCAAAACACCTCACATGATCTTCCATTTTCCGTAATCTTCAGCCAGTTTTCTGTTTTCTTTGTGCCCGCAGTTCGGGCAGATGAGCATCCTGCCTTTCTTCACAAGCAGGGTCCTGCATCTTGTGCAGTATGCTTTTATCACACCAAGATTTCTTTCATCCATCCTAAGCCGCACGGAGTAAGGGGTCACGCTTTCTATCTTCACTCGTACTATATCCCCTACCCTTATCTTATCCCGTAGATCTTCAACGTACTGGCGGGAAACTGCAGCAACGGGAAGTATTCCAGGCACTCCCCGTGGAACTAGTGAAAACGATCTGGAGTTCACTGTCGCAAGATCTATCATGGCCATCTGATCTTGTACTCTAACAACCTGGCCTATTGCGATAGTTCCCCGTGACTGAAGTTTAGGCACCCGTGTTCTTGCTTTCACTCTTGCCATGTGCTCCTTTGAGTCTAGTAGCAGGTCGCCCACAACTTCAGAGTACAATGCGTCATCCTCATAGACCCCATAGCCTGGAATGTACTCTTCACTTTCTGCAACGTATTCTCCTGGAAGTACCAGCATTAATTCCACTCCTTAGGAAACTATTCCTTGCAAATGGTTTATATTCTTTGCTTGTATTTAAACGTTTGATGATTGAATCGCTGCTTAATCCAAAGATTGTGATAAAAAGACCTTACAAGAGCATGATAGCGGGAATTGTGTTCTCCTTGGTTGCGGGAATTATATCCCTGTATATACAAGAGCCAGGCCCAGGATCCGGGTTTTTGTTCGTGTCGTTCATTTCTATAGCCGCAGCTCCTTTCTTTGTTAACGTGCTTAGGATAGAAGAGGAAGAAGAAAAAGAGGAGAAAGGTAATTTTTTCACCAGGCACCTTGACATAATGATTATCTACGCATGGCTCTTTTTGGGCATAGTCATAGGGTCAAGTATATTTTACATTCTGTTACCAGAAGGAACTGCATCAAGTTTGTTTAATGAACAGGTTAAAGATCTTACGGCAAAAGGGGTGCTTTCTGGTGCGGCAGTCCACAATGCATCCTTTGAGTTCATTTTCGTGAATAACCTGTATGTTCTTCTGATCGCTTTTGTCACATCTTTCATGCTCGGGGCCGGAGCCATCTTTTTAGTATCCTGGAATGCAAGTGTTCTCGGAGTGCTTACCGGAAAGATTGCAAGAAACCCAGAAGCATTCGGACTGCCTGGACTAGGCGTCTTATGGGGCAATTACCTTCTCGCTTTACCCTGGCTGATTGTAACGATACTTCCGCATGGGATCCTTGAGTTTGGAGCTTATTTTCTTGGAGCAGTAGCAGGAGGTATACTCTCTGCGGCAATAGTTAGAGAAAGTGTCAAGGGACTTGTGAAATACAAAAGGATCATCCTGGACTCCTTAGGCTATCTTGGGATCAGTGTTCTCATGCTACTGGCAGGAGCGATCGTAGAAGTATTAGTTTAAAGTGAGACACAGTCGATTGTATTAATCCTTTATTCCAAGCTCTTTTTTCAGCTCTTCAATTGCGTCCTTCTTTTTCTTTCCTTCTGCAATAAGATCCTCATACCTGTCCCTTATTTTTTCCTGAGCTTTTGAGTAGTTCATTCCAAGCTTGCTCGCAAACCCTTCAGCAAGCCTACTTAGCTCAAGCGGGAATATTATTTTGTTAGACCGCCCGTCAGCAATTTTCTGCAGAGACTGTAGGTACAGGTATTGTAAAGCAGGGTCTGAAAGCTTGCCTGCAGCTTCTCTGACCGCATCTATTTCCATTTTACTTGCTTCTGCCCTCTCTTTTGTGGCAAGTTTCTGCTCTTCTGCAGCCTTCTTTTCGTGCATTGCTTTTACCACAATGTCAGGCAAGTCAACTGATTGTATCTCCACCTGCTGCACTGCAACGCCCCACTCATCATCAACTTCCTTAATTCCTTCAGAAAGCCGCTTGTTTATCTCGTTTATGTTAGAGAGAACTTCTGCCATCGTCATTCTTCCAATAACATCCCTAAGATGAGCTTGAATATACGAAACTGCTGAATGTTCATAGTCTTTCACGTTAACTATTGCCTTTACAGGATCTTCTACCTTCAGGTAGAGGATTGCATCAACAGTAAGCTCTATGTTGTCTTTAGTGACCACCTTCTGTGGTTTTATGTCAACGGTACGGATACGCAGGTCCACTGTAGTACAGGTTTCTATAAAGGGGATAAGAAAATGCCAACCTGGGCCTATCATCCTCTCATACTTGCCCATCCTGAACACAACCCCCCTTTCAAACTCCTTCAATTGCACAACAAAGGTTGGAGAAAACCAGTACACTACAGCCAGTACTGCGATCACGGCTCCGAGCACAAGAATCTGTTGCACCTGGTTTAGTAATAAAACTGAAAGCACTGCCACTACAAGCACAGCAATAAACAGCATGAATATAGCAACTTGTTTTTGATCCTCGTTCATGATTAGATAAGCGGGAAGAGATTATTAAAGGGTTTCGGTAGATAAATATTATTAAAAACAAGTGTGTCCTGTAGGATGTTGGTTGCCATGAAGTTTGTAGTCCTCTGCGTTGACAGGGATGATGACATAGGGAAGAAGACCGGGATAAAGGGACCTATAATCGGAGAAAAGGACAATGTAGAAACGGGTAAAAAACTTTTGCTGGCCGACCCTGAAGATTCTGATGGAAATGCAGTGTTTGCTGCAGTGCAGTTTGCCAAGAAGGAAAAAGATGCTGTAGGAGTAGCCACGATCACTGGAGACAAGTCCCGAGGATACAAAGCAGATAAAAAGATCTCAAAGCAAGTTGAAAAGGTGTTGGAGAAGTTCCCTGAAGCAGAGGGAGTGTTCCTCGTGACTGATGGCGCTGATGATGACCAGATTATTCCTGTTGTTCAGTCAATTACACGAATTATCGGAAAGAAAACAGTCATCGTGAAACAGGCGGCCCAGCTTGAAAAGCAATACTATGTAATAAAGCAGGCCCTGCATGACCCTGCTTTCGCAAGATTGTTGTTTGGGCTTCCTGGAGTCATTCTCTTGCTAGTTGCATTTTTGCAAGACCTTGGGATACAGATAACTGTCCTTGCAATAGGAGTATATTTGATCCTTAAAGGTTTTGGAATAGAAGAACCTCTGCTGAACTCAGTGAGGGGCTTTAAGGAAACGACAAGAATTGACAGAGCTTCGTTTCCATTGTACATCGGCTCCTTGCTTATACTCTTGCTGGGGCTGATTGCCGGATTTGAAAATATTAGTAGTCAAAGTATCTTTGTTCAAGTAGCCCAGTTTATGCAAGGCAGTTTGTCCTTCTTCTGGGTTTCTGCCGTGCTATTCACGCTAGGCAGGTTCGGAGACATGTTTTACTTGAAAGAAATGAGCGCAACACGGGGATACGCAATATACCTTATCAGCATCACGTCCCTGTTGTTCGTTCTAAACAAGTCTGCAACACTCATTCTCGGGTACACTGGATTTTATGAACTTATTCTCGCAGTGCTCATCGCGTTCTTCGCAACAATAATCGGCATTGCTGCAGTGCGGAAGATATACCTTGAAAAGTATATCGTCCCTTTCATAGAAAAGGGCAAAGACGTGTATGATACAAAGGGAAATAAAGTAGGGAAAGTCTCTGCTGTGCATAAAAAAGAAAAGTTCTTGAAGATAAAGGCAAGATCCAAAACAGTCACAGTTCCTTTCCTTAGGGTTGTGCTTGCCACACCTGAGTATATCTCAGTAAGGATGGAATCATGATTCCTGTTACTTGATAAGTTTCTGAATCTTGCGTATTAAAAGAGTCTTTTTCTTGCTATCAGCCAGTATTAAGTCAAGCGCTTCATCTATTGTTTTCACTGCAACTATCCTGACCTTTTTAGCCTTTTCTTTTGGCAGTATCACATCCTCTTTATTAGCTTCAGGTATGACCACTGTTTTGATTCCTGCTTCAATGGCTGCTTCTATTTTTGAGCTCACCCCTCCTACTGGTAACACTTCCCCATTCACTGACAAAGAACCTGTGACCGCCACATCTTGTCTAACAGGTATCTTTTCAAGGGAGGATATAACCGCTGCTGCCACAGAAACAGATGCTGAATCCCCTTCTACTCCCTCGTAGGTCTGCAAGAACTGGATGTGTATATCGTAGCCTTTCACACCTTTACCCCTGTATCCTTTTATTATTGCTGAAACATTCTGCACAGCTTCCTTTGCAATCTCCCCTAACTTTCCTGTTGCTATAAGTCTGCCTGCGCTTGCGGATAATGCAGGACTCACCCTCGCTTCAATAGGTAGGATCATACCTCCTGCTATGAGTCCAGGAGAACCAATCACTGCAAGACCATTAACCTTTCCTACTGCAGTACCTTTAGTGGAAAAGACTTCGTACTCTTTTTTCAGGATTATCTGCTCGTCAGCAATCTGCTGTTCCATGGTCTTGGCCATGTTCTTTGCAGCCAGAACGTGCTTTCTTTCCACTAACTTGCTACCTACGGAAAGCGCAGTGTCCCCAGCTGCTCTGACCAGACCCCCAAGGTCCCGGAGGTGTAGGGTAAGGCTGTTTTTCTTTCCCGCTCTCCGTTTAGCCTCAAAGATTATTTCCTCAACCGCCTCCTTTGTAAAGTGAGGTATCTTTTTGTCCTTTTCCACTTCCTGTGCAACAAAACGCGCTATCCTCTCCCGATTTTCAGGAGTGTCTGGCATTTCTTTGTTCAGGTAAACTTCATACCCATAACCCCTTATCCTTGACCTGAGCGCAGGATGCATTTTCTGCAGGTCAAAAACATTGCCTGAAGCCACCAGAACAAAATCGCAGGGCACTGGCTCTGTTCTTACCATAGCACCACTGGACATTTCAGACTGGCCAGTTATAGAATACTTCTTCTCTTGCATTGCAGTCAGAAGCTCCTGCTGAGATTTTGGGCTGAGAGTAGCAACCTCGTCAACAAAAAGCACGCCCCTGTGGGCACGGTGGATAAAACCCGGCTCCACACGCAAATGAGGAGGAGTGCCAAGCCCTCCAGACTGGTAGGGATCATGCCTAACATCACCTAACAGCGCCCCGGCCCTGGCCCCGGTCGCATCAACAAAGGGGGCCTTTTGTTTGCCCGCATTATCCACCAATAGTTTAGGCACTAGTTTAGATTCTGAAGAAGGAAAACGCATCATGCTCATTCCCTGAGAAAGGGTTGATGCAAACATCATGACAAGAACGAACAATGCCCCCACAATTATGAAAGCAGCAGTTATAACGTCTGAAAAAAGATGGAGGTATATAGCAAGTATAACAAATACTGAATAAAGGAGACTCATCAACATTACTCCCCCCATTCCTTGACCAGGAACAGGAACTGCTTGGAAACGTTTCTTCTTTTCCTCAGCAACCACCTTCCTCCCTTCGCCTGCTTTTACTGTAACAATCTTGGGGTTGTTTGGGTCGGTTTGATTCGGGTAAACTAAAATGTCTTCAAGACTCTCTGTAGGAAGCAGTTCAGACATTGCCTGAGCAAGAAGGGATTTTCCAGTACCCGGGTCTCCTATGAGCAGAACATTCCTCTTGTGGTCTGCGGCTTTTTTTATTATCTCCACTGCTTTTTCTTGTCCGATAACCTGGTCTATTATTTTTTGGGGAACAGAAATTTCTGCAGTTGTTTTAAAATCCAGAAGCTTTTTGTTAGGCATTGTTGCCTTTTATTCGCAGATACTAATTAAAGATTACGGTCCAGACAAAGCAAAGTATCATGCTAATCCAAGCATCCTGCTCAGAAAAACAGCGTAGAATATTATGAGAAGAAGCCCTTCCCATCTTGTAATCTCCTTGTCTCGTGTTATAATAAAGTACATGAAAGTGGCGATGAGCATCATTAGAAGCCCGGTAGATCGAAGGACGCCCGTGACAGGAAGGTTTGCGAAGAATCCTGGAACTCCCATCACAACCAAGGAGTTAAAGATGTTGGAACCAAGAACATTACCAAGAGCGAGATCATATTTCTTTTTCCGCGCAGCCATGACCGAAACAACAAGCTCTGGGAGAGAGGTTCCAAGAGCAACAGCAGTAGCAGATATAATTCCAACTGCAAGACCAGAAAGATTAGATAGCTGAACAACCGACTCAACAGTATACTTTGCACTAAAGTACAAGAGAAGTGCACTCACCCCAAGAACAACAAGCGTGATCCTGCTAAAGTTACCGTCCTTGATAGTGGAGTGATTATTCATCTTGGTAGTACTTATGTATCCCGCGTAGACTGCGAACAAGAAAACTGAGAACAATGCTTCATAAAAAGTGAACACTCCATCCAGAGAAGTGATAACCAACAAAAATGCAGATCCAAAAAAGAGACACATGTCCACATGCATAAGGTTATATGAAGACTTTATTCTTTTTCTTATTACAGCGGTCAACCCAAGAACCAAAAAAACGTTCGTAATGTTCGAGCCGATAACATTGCCTGCAACAAGAGATCCTGCGCCCTGAAAAACAGAAAACAATGATGAAGCGAGTTCTGGAAGAGAAGTGCCAACTGCAATAACCGTTACCCCGAGTATAAAAGAAGGGATGCCTAAAAATTTTCCGAGAGCCTCTGCAGATTTCGTGAAGTATTCTGCTGAAATGATAAGAGTGAACAAGCTTGCAGCAAAGATCACAATCCACCACAACAACAGCATAAGGGAATAATCACATACTCTGTTTAAAAAGGAAACGTTTATAAACAAAAAGACTTTTTTAAACACACAAAGAAGTAAAGGAGATTTTAATGGTCGTGAAAAAGAAAGTTGTGAAAAAGAAGACTGCAACTAAAAAAAGAACAACTAAGAAAAAGACCACAACAAAGAAAAAAACAACAAGCACCAAAAAGAAAACAACAACCAAAAAAAGAACAACCAAGAAAAAAACAACAAGCACCAAAAAGAAAACAACAACCAAAAAAAGAACAACCA
>CAZVAJ010000002.1:17813-49246 GCA_964625085.1 Microcaldota archaeon
AAGAAAAAAACAACAAGCACCAAAAAGAAAACAACAACCAAAAAAAGAACAACCAAGAAAAAAACAACAACCAAAAGGAGATATTGATAACACCGCAGTCTAACCAGCCGACCAAGAGGGACGGCAGGACGAAAAACCTGGATTTATTCTCTTTTTAATCTCTTTTTCATATTATTTTTCCTTTAAACACCCACCCTGGGCCAACATAGTGGTCCCTCTGTTCTGGTTGTCCGGACAAGGACATGTTTTTTAGTAGTTCAAAGAAGTTACCTACAAGTACGCAGTTTCTTACTGGACTTGTGGGTTCTCCTTTTTTCATCACCGCGCCTGATGAAACCTCAAGACTGAAGTCTCCGGTAAGATGGTTGCATGTGTGCACCCCGAGCACGTCTCTGATAAACACGCCTGAAAAGTCCTGCTCTTCAATCATGTTCTTAGAATCGAACGTAAGATTTGTTGGGGATTCATTAACTCCAATCGTGGTTCTGTAAGCGTGACCTGTTGGATTTTCCTTAGTCAACCAGGAAGATTTAAGGTCACGTATAAAATCCTGCAGCATCCCTGATTGTATTATGTGCTTTTTAGTACATTTAACTCCTTCAGGGTCATGCTCTCTTGTGAAAAGACCCTCTTGAAGACCTGGATCGTCATAGACTGTGAGGTTTTCTGAAGACACCTGTTTTTTTCTCTTGCTCTTGAAAACTGATTTGTTAAGAAGAACATTGTAATGACTTATTGCGGGCGTAAAAAATGCGTCAACAAGCTCAGATACTGTTTCAGGAGGCAGCAGTACAGTTGTTTCTCCTGAGACTCTTTTTCCACCACAAGTATTCTGGGCAAGCCATTCTAACTTATTTTCCAGGTCTAACAGATCAAAGTACTTGATGCTTGTTTTCTCTTCCCATGTTTCAGTACCCTTGTAGGAGATGTCTGCATAAGCAGAGTAAAAAGATTCATCCCATTCTATTTCAGCACCCTCTGTAGTATAAAGCTCGGACTTTTCCAAACTTTTTGTCACGCCAGCTTGCGTGACTGTCACACTCTTTTTCTTTAGGGAGTCTATCACATTCAACAGTTGGGATTCCATTTCTTCTTGGGGTGTTTCCAGTGCTTTTTTGTTTACCCTTTGTTCTTTGCTGGATACAGGCGCGGGAAATGAGGGGCTGTCGTATTCTTTTGAGTATTTGGATATCTTCAGCGCGGTGTTTATCGCCTTGTCAGCATCTTTCTCTTCTCTGAAAGAGCAAACACCTATCTTGCCTGCTTTTATTATGCGGATCTGGTAGTACGAGTTGGTGTTTGACTGTGCAAACTCTACTTTGTCCTTAACTGTTTTCACCTTAAAGACCTGATCTTCTGAGTAAAAGAGTTCTGAGTAGTCTGCCTTTTTTTCCAGTTTCTGGAGTATTTTATCAGGATCCACCTAACAGCACCTCCTTGATGAGCAGGCTTGGCCCTCCTGCAGAAACCCTGACCTCCTGTTCTCCTTTGCCGCATACTCCTGCGAAAAAGTCTCCTAACTCTTTGCCTGCTGCAGTAACATTCTGAAGTGTTTTTAGTATGTTTCCAGAAAACATTACATCGCGGTAGGTCTTTACTTTTTCTCCATTGCGCACTTCGTAGGCTTTTGTAACTGCAAACTGGAACTCTCCGTTTAAAGTGGACACTTGTCCGCCTTTGTCTCCTTCTAGCAGGATGCCAGTACCAAGTTCTTCCATGAGCTCATCTTCGCTTCTATCCCCTGAAGCAAAAAACGTGTTACTCATTCTCACTAGCGGAACTTTGTCCACTGACTCAGCTCTTGCATTACCAGTGGACCTTGTGCCCATTCTTCCGGCGCTTTCACGGGAATGAAGGTAGGATTTGAGCACTCCTTTTTCTATAAGCACGGTGCGGGAGGCTGGCACGCCCTCGTGGTCTGCGGAGTATGACCCATACTCTGAAGGGAGTGTAGGGTCATCAACTATTGTAACATGCTCTGATCCTATTCTTTGTAACAACCTGTTCTTGAGCAAGGATTCTCCTGCAAGCACTGAATCTGCCTCGCACGCATGCCCTATTGCTTCGTGCGCGAGCAAGCCGGAAACCTCTGGATTTATTAGAACAGGATACTTCCCTGATGGTAGTAAGCCTGCTTGTAGTAGTTCCAGGGCTTCTTCTCTTGCTTTTTCAGCCAACCCTAAATCAACAGCCTCCTGGCCTGAAATTCTTCCCATCCTCTTACATGAGCTTATTATTCCGTTCTCATTTTTTGCTACTGCGCAGAACACGGCCCTGATAAGTGGTTTTTCTTCCATAAACTCTGAACCAGTATTATCAGCGTACCAGAATTGGGTTTCTGTGTATGACAACAAGGCTGTTTTGTTAACTATCCTTTTTTCAGACATTATTTCACACGCGTGCTTTAGCAGAGATACTGCTTTGTCAAGATCAAAAGGTTCAGAGGCCTTTGTCACACTCTTTCCTGATGAGATTGGCTCTTCAGACAGCTGGTTACTCATGCTCATAGGATTCATGTTCTTGACCGATTTGGTTGCTTTTTCCAGCAGGCCTGCAGGGTTTTTTGAAGACGCGATTCCCATTCCCTTGTTGCCGACGACCCTGACAGAGTACTTTGAAAAAAAGTTTTGGCTCACGCGGTCAACCTGTCCGTTCTGTACCCTTATGAGGACAGGCATTGAAACAACTGCTCTGCCCATCACAAGATCCTTGCCAGGGGCTGATTTAATCTCTTCCAAAAACTTATGCATGTCCATAATGCTCACTTTTCTTTGAAAAACGCAGATACTGCGCGGTACATGTTATAAATGTCCACTTTGCTCGAAACTTCTGCTGGAGAGTGCATGCTCAAGAGGCATACACCTATGTCCACAACGCTGGCACCCTGTTTTGCCAAGAACAGTGCTACTGTTCCCCCTCCTCCAAGATCTACTTTCCCGAGCTCTCCGGTCTGCCAAGGCACCTTGTTCTTGTTCAGGATTTTCCTAACCCATGCCATATATTCTGCAGGAGCTTCGCTTGATCCTGATTTACCCCCGCTTCCTGTGTATTTTGCCACTGCAACTCCTCTTCCAAGGTACGTCGCATTACTCATATCATACGCTTCCTTGTACAGGGGGTTTACTCCAGCAGTAACATCTGCTGAGAGGATCCTGCTGTTCTCAAGCAGGCTTCTCGCAGTTTCCAGGCCATAGATTTTCATGAACACGTTTTCCAGAAAATTCGTGCTCGCTCCACCAAGCCCTACGCTGCCGATCTCTTCTCTGTCAAAAAGGAATACTGCAAGAGTGTTTTCAGGAATCTTCGGCGCTTGGAACAGAGCTTGTATTGAAGTGTAACAGCTGCTTCTGTCATCCTGTCCATATGCCATGATCATGCTCTTGTCAATGCCAACGTCAGCGGGCTTGCTTGCTGGCACGAGTTCTAGTTCTGCTGAAGCAAGGTCCTCTTCTTTCACCCCATACTTTTTGTGCAGTACATCCAGCACGGTGTTTTTGAACTTATCCTCCTTAGAGTCCGCAGGGGTCCCTCCTGCAATCACGGCAAGGGCCTCTCCTTCTATTACTTCAGCTGCTTTTTTCTCCATCTGTTTTTTCGCAAGATGGGGAAGAAGGTCTGGCACTACAAAAACAGGCTCACCTTCTTTTTCACCCATTTTCACGTCAACTCTGCTGCCGTCCTCCTTGAAGATAACCCCGTGCAATGCAAGAGGGTGGTTGACCCACTGGTACTTTTTTATCCCCCCGTAATAGTGGCCTTTGAATAACGCCAGGTCAGAATCTTCGGTCACTGGCCTTGGCTTGAGGTCTATTCTAGGGGAATCAGCGTGAGCCGCTGATATCCTGAGTTCTTTTTTCCTCCTGCCGATTATGACTAGTGCGACTGCTTTTTCACCTGACGTGAAATAGTACCTTTTTCCAGGTTTAGGCGCATTGTCATATCTCTTGAACCCTTTTTTCTTGGCAGCAGTAACCGTCCAAGCCACTACTTCTCTTTCAGTTTTGCATTCTGAAAGAAATTTCTTGTACGCCTCTGCGAACGCGAATACTTTTTTGTTATCCGCAGATTTCCATGATGACTCCGTTTTCCAAGATAACTTGGGCATAATAAACACCATTGGCTCACAGGAAGAAGAAGCATATAAAAGTTATCATTTAAAAGCGGGCTGCCTTAATTTTCTTCATGTTTGAGATCACTGTCCTCGGGACCACCAGCACAATGCCGACTAAAAAGAGAAATCATCCCGCAATCCACGTCAAGTTCAGAGGATCCAACCTGTTATTCGAGTGTGGGGAAGGGACACAAAGACAGCTTACGATAGCAGGATTGTCAGCTCAGAAGATAGATGCAGTGTTCGTATCCCACATGCACGGGGACCACTCTTTTGGTCTGGGTGGGTTACTGCACTCAATGGACTTTAGGGGCCGGAAAGAAAAGATTTTCGTGTATGGTCCAAAGGGCATAAAAAAGGTGATCAAGTTTTTCTGTGAATGGCCGGGGATACAAATGCTTTTCCCGATTGTCACAAAAGAAATAAAACCAGGGAAAATCTACTCTGACGCGGACGTTACTGTCAGCGCATTTCCTTTAGAACATGGAATCGAGTGTTACGGTTTTGTGGTGGAAGAGAATGTTGAAACTAACCTGGACAAGAACAAACTCAAGAAAGCAGGATTATTAAACAGCCCTTTGTGCAAAGAGCTTAAGAAAAAAGGAGAGATCATGTACAAAGGCCGGAAGATCCTTTTGTCAGAGGTTTCAAAGCCCATGAAAAGGCCTGCGAAAGTGGTGATTGCTCTTGACACCCAGCCCTGCAAAGAGCTGGAGGAAAACGCTAAGGGCGCTGATGTACTATTGTGCGAGGCCACGTTTTCAGAAGAGCTTAAAGAAAAAGCGCATGAGTACGGTCACATGACCGCAAAAGACGCGGCCAGAATAGCAAAAAAAGCAGGAGTTAAACACCTGTTGCTCATGCACTACAGTGCAAGGTACGAGGATGAGAAGGTTCTTGAGAAGGAAGCACGGGAAGTTTTCAGGAACACTACTGCAACATACGACTTTTACAGACTTTCAATCTGAACTGCATAGTATTTTATAAGTGAACATGCATTCTTTTACTCATGAGAAAAAGCATGCTCTTCGCAGCGCTTCTGATAATGCTCCCCTGCTATCTTGGGGCAAGCGTGGACTGGAATTACATCACCATCAACCTTGGGAACAAGGGAGAAGTCCACGTGACAGAAAGAATGCAGATTTCTTTTGAAAGTTCTGGGAATGAAAGTAAAGTGCTTGAGGAACTTACGTCAAACCAGGACTTTAGAGCCTGGGCGTCCGCCGTACCTGAAATAGGCACGCATGTAACAGAACCCAAAGAACCAGTTAGGCTGAGCAAGGGTCAAATCACAACAAGCAAAGAAAGCAAATCCCTAGAACTAACCCTTGAATACGACGCTGAACCTCTTACTCCCGTGAAAAAAGGGAGGTATCTTAAATACACTTTTCCCGCTGAAAGACTCTCATTCTACTCAAACGAAACACACACAGTAACCCTTCCCCGACAGACACAATTGTGGATAAAAGTTGAAAACAGTGAGAACGTCAAGATACTTGAAAAAGTTCCTGACCCTTACTGGGACACGTACATAGAGAATAACATGTTTAAGGTCACTGGCTGGACTGGTGGAAAAACTTTCCCTGACTTCAAGTTCGTGTACGAGGCAGAAGAGCCATTGACAGAGTCGTTCACTATCCGGGATTTTGCAGAGAAAATGTTCCTATTCTTGCTCAATAACCCTGCGTACACTGTCTCCCTTGCTGTACTACTGGCCATAATGCTGGTATACCGCAAACAGATATTTGGATTGCTGTCAGAGGGGGCTGTTTCAGAAGAAGAGATTGAAATCCCGAGAGATTAAATCTTTTCTTTTATGCCTCTGCGATACACTGGCCTGAAACCTACTCCGAGCCTGTTTGCTACAACCTGGACAGCGTAGTCATCGGTCATCACAGGGCATCCTAGCTCTAATGATAGTGCAAGCACGCTCACGTCTGCTTTGCTCAGTTTTGGCAGGATCCTGCCCGCCGTTTTCTTGACCTTTTCCACATGTTTCTCTTCAGGAGAGAACACCCCCAGTTCTCCAGAGACTTTTGCCGCGTCTGCAAGCATTTTTGACCGCCTGTCTTTCAGTTCGGCCAAGACCTCTGGAGTAGTGGCCTTGTCCCCTGGAGGAAGCTCCAACGCGTTTAGGAATGCCGCAGAATCCAGCACTATCATAGGCTAATCTACCCCTAAAAGTATTAAAAGAATAGTGGGCTAAATGAGAAGGATGAAAACAAGAATGCACGAGTACGAACGAAAGTTCCTTGAGGCCTTGTCAAAGTACGGAAAGGAAAAATTTGAGAAAGTTTCTGAAGATGCGGGACTAAACCCAGGTGCTGCTAACTACGCGTTAGCCATGCTGGAAGAAAAAGGCCTGATAAAAATAGATTCCAGGCAGAAAGAGGAGGTCTCGCTTGCAGAAGAGGGCAAAGAGTACCTTGAAAAAGGCCTTCCTGAACGCAGGGTTCTTGATAGTATTCAGGGAAAAGAAGAGAACATAAAAAATCTTATGAAAAAAATTCCTGGAAATGAGTTCAGGATCGCCAGCATTTGGCTTGTTAGACAGGGTCTTGCTAAGATAAGGTCCGGGAAGATAACCCTAACAGAAAAAGGCGAAGAGTACAAGAGCAAACCAACAGGTCAAGAAAAGGTTCTTAAGCTCTTGTCAGAAGGCAAGAGAATCCCTGAAGAATTACAGCGGGACTACGAACTTCTCAAGGGACGCGGGAAGATAATTGAAGTCAAAAAAGCGGTGGAAAGGACTGTAGAAATCACAAAAGAGGGAAAAGCAGCTCTAGCAGAAAAGCCCGCAGAAGAGGAGATAGCACAGCTGACTGGAAGCATGATAGTGACCGGAAGCTGGAAAGGAAAACAGTTCAAAAAGTATGATATTAACGCACCTTCCCCGCCAGAGTACGGCGGAAGAATCCACCCCACCGTGCGTGTTATGAGACAGGTCAGGAGCATATTCACGGAGATGGGATTCCATGAAATGAAGGGCCCGTGGGTGGAAAGTGCGTTCTGGTGTTTTGACAGTATGTTTGTTCCGCAAGACCATCCTGCCAGAGAAGTTCAGGACACATTTTACCTGGATGGAAAGGCGAAACTGCCAGAACCTGAACTCGTGGACAGGGTGAAGAAAGTGCACGAGAACGGGTATGACACTGGCTCCAAGGGATATGGATACGAGTGGGATCCTGAACTAGCAATGAAAAGGGTGCTCCGAACGCACACGACTGCAACAACCTTCAGGTACTTCGGAAAAGGGATAGAAAAACCTGCCAAGTACTTTAGCATTGACAGAGTGTTCAGGAACGAGACCGTTGACAAGACACATCTGGCAGAGTTTCATCAGATAGAAGGGTTCGTGCTGGGTGATGTTGATTTCAGGGATCTTGTAGGTTATCTTAAAACATTCTATAAGAAAATGGGAATAGAAAAGATAAGGCTGAAGCCGTACTACAATCCGTACACAGAACCAAGCACAGAAATCTTTGCCAAACACCCCAAGCTTGGTTGGATAGAACTAGGTAACTCAGGGCAGTTCAGGCCTGAATCACTTGCCCCATACGGCATCACAGAAAATGTGGTGGCATGGGGACTGGGCCTGGAAAGGCTGGTGATGCTCACTTACAACAAGCACAACATACGCGACGTGTTAGGTCCAACCTGTGACCTGCAGTGGATAAGAGCGTACAGTATTGGCAGGGAGGAATAAGAATGGTAATGCTTGAAACAGACTACAACACTCTCCTCAAGTATGTGGGGAGAAAAATTAGTGTTGAAGAGCTTGAAGAAGTTTTGTTCAAGATGGGCTTTGAACTGGAACAAGCAGAAGAGGACATCGTAAGGATTGACATCACGCCTGAAAGAATTGACATGCTTTCAGTGCAAGGGTGTGCTAGAGCAATAAGACAGTATCTCGGCATAGACCCCGGACTGAAAAAGTATGATGTCCGACCCAGTGGTATAGAGATATTCATTGACGAGTCAGTGAGGGATGTAAGACCATACACTGTTGCTGCTGTGGTTAAAGGGATAAAGTTTGATGATGAAAAGATAAAAGAACTTATCTGGCTCCAGGAAAAGGTGCACGAGACATACGCAAGGGGAAGGGTGCAAGCTGCGATAGGAGTGTATCCTCTTGATCCTATAACACCCCCCATAAAATATTATGCTGAAGACTCTGAAAAAATTAGGTTTGTTCCTTTGGGCGCTGAAAAGGAGATGACTGGAAGCCAGGTGCTACGCGAGCATCCTACTGGCGTGAAGTACGCACACCTGCTAAAAGGAGAGAAAAAGTATCCTGTGTTTACTGACGCTAAAGGCAAAGTCCTCAGCATGCCGCCGATCATAAACTCAGAGGAGCTGGGTAAGGTAACTGAAAAAACGCAGGATGTGTTCATAGAATGCAGTGGTAGCAACCTAACAAAACTTAATCTTGTGCTTAACCTACTTGTGACCAGCCTTGCAGACATGGGTGGAAAAATAGAATCTGTTAGGGTTCATGCGTACGGGCAGGGTTATTCCACCCCTAATCTTACGCCTTGGAAAATTACGGTCGATTCCACACAGGTGGAAAAGTGGAGCGGCATACAACTTAATGCAGAAGAGATGAAGAACTTGCTTGAGCGGATGGGTTATTCTGCAGATGTAGTATCTGAAGAAGAAGTTGAAGTGGGGGTTCCGGCGTACAGGGCGGACGTACTTCATCCTGTTGACATCATTGATGACCTGTTAAGAGCGTACGGGTTTGACAACATTCCTGCCAGATTAGGCAATGTTATGACTGTCGGAGGCATTATCCAAGAAACAAAGAAAGCAGATGATGTAAGGGAAATACTTACAGGCCTTGGGTTTCAAGAAGCAATCACCCTTGCCTTGACAAGCAAGGAAGAGCAATATCAAAAGATGGGAGTACAGGAAGAGCCTCACGTGAGCCTGCAAGAACAGAAAGAAAAGAGTATTAACATGGTAAGAACATGGCTCCTGCCAGAACTAATGAAAGTGCTTCAGAACAACAGAAGCAAACCTTTCCCTCAGAGAGTGTTTGAGGTCGGAGATGTTGTTATTCCTGACAACAGTTCAGACACTCTTGCCAAGAACCAGCAGAAGGTAGCCTGTGTAATTTCTCATGATAAGGCAAACTATTCTGAGGCAAAGTCAGTTCTAGAGAACTTGGCAAAGGCCATGAACTGGAACGTGAAACTGGAAGAAGAAGCTCATGGCAGCATGATCCAAGGCAGGACTGCTGCTGTCTTCTTGAACGGAAAAAAGAGAGGAGTCATTGGCGAGATTCATCCTTCTGTTATCGAGAATTTTGAGCTTGAGCACCCTGTGTCAGGCTTTGAGCTTATTCTTGAGTAGTTTTTTCTCATCCTCATCGAACTCAAAGTAGTCCCACAATTCAGGCAGCTTGCTTACCATGAAAAGATAGGAGTCTGCAGCTTTGCTTGAACCAAGGTGACACTTTGCACCGATCTTCTTAGCAATGGACCTAAGCAGGTACCCTTCTTTTTTTATGCCCGCCCTAATTCTCAGGCTTTGGGGAAAATCATACCTCATGAACCTCTTTCTGTGGTGTTTTTTTTCTTCAGAAACAAGAGCCATCTCATCCAGAGCATGTTTTGTATTGCCGTAGTCCTGTCTTTTCTTGATCCTACCAAGGTAAACATCTGCCCGGGACAGCCTTTCAAAACCGCCTGCAAGATCCTCTGGATGCTGATGGGTTCGCGGGAGGTTCTCCTCTATCCACGCAAGCAAAAATCCAGGGTCTTCGTTTGCATCTGAAAGGGCACGGCGTGCTGTTTCAAAGTCCCTTGACTCAAGCACCTGTTTGATCACATCAAACATGCCTTTAGAAACATCCCGGTATGATAAAATCTCAAGGTCTTTTTCGGTAACTCTTTTTTTACCAAAGGCGATCATCTCAAGATCGTTTATGGCTGACCTTATGTCCCCATTACTATACTTTGCAATATCCTGAAGCACTGTCCTGTCCACCTGTATTTCTTCTGCATCAGCGATTTCTGAAATAAGCTTCAGCACAGTTGTCTCCCGTATTTTCTGAAGCTTGATGACCTTGCACACCTTACGCAGGTCTTTTAGCTTGGGATCGTACGCGTTCTCTGCCGTGAGGATTATGGGGGAGGGATTTTCTTGCACTATTTTTCTGACAGCAGTCATGCCCCCTCTGTCCCCTCCGGTCATCAGATCCACTTCATCAAACAAGATCAGGCGCATTCCGCCGAACAGGGAAAGCGTTCTGCTTGCTTCTCCAGCCACCTTTTCTACAACAGATGCAGTGCGCTGGCTGCTTGTGTTCATCTCAAGAAGCTGGAACCCATACTCTTTTGCGCACGCAAGGGCAAGGCTTGTCTTGCCAGAACCAGTAGGCCCTGTTATGAGCAGAGGAGTCTGTTTTTTTCCGTTTTTCCAAGCTTCTGCCCACTTCCGTATCTCATTCACTGCCCCGGGATTGCCTAACACTTCCTCAAGCCTGCTGGGAGAATACTTTTCAGCCCACATTAGTTTTTATTAGCAGGTCAGCCAATAAATACCGTATGGTAAAAATAGGCGTGTGCGGCAAACCGTCGTCAGGAAAGTCCACCTTTTTCAGTGCAGCGACCATGGTGGACGTGCCAAGAGCTGCTTACCCGTTCACCACGATCAAGCCGAATGTTGCGATGGCTGCTGTAACCACAAAATGCGCTTGTCAGGCGCTGGAAGGGATTACCGGAAAATGTAAAGGGAGGAATTCAAAGTGCGTGAATGGCGTAAGGCATATCCCTGTCCAGCTCGTGGATGTTGCCGGGCTGGTTCCAGGCGCTCACCTTGGGAAAGGCATGGGTAACGAGTTCTTGAACGATTTGATAGATGCTGAAGCGTTAGTGCATGTTATTGACCTCAGCGGAAAGACTGACGAGAAAGGAGAACCTGCTGAAGAGTATGATCCTGAAAAAGACATTCTTTGGTTACAGGACGAGATAGACTTTTGGATAGAAAACATTCTTGAAAAGAACTGGAAGAACATACTAAGAAAGGCAAAAACAAAACCGTTGTGGGAGTGTGTTTTTGAGCAAGTAAGCGGGCTGAGCATTGATCCTGAAAAAGTGAAAAAGATAGTGGGAGGGAGTGCAGGAGATCCTCTTGAGCTCGCTAGAAAAATCAGGAGTGCTAACAAGCCCCTTGTGCTCGCGGGAAACAAGATAGATCTTGAATCATCTAAAAAGAACTATAACCGGCTTAAGAAAAAGTATGATATAATCCCGGTATCTGCTGAGGCAGAACTTGCCTTGCGCAAGGCCCAGGCTGCTGGAATTATAGAATACAATGGGCATGATTTCAGGATACTGAAAAAGGTGTCTTCTGAACAGGAAGCAGCTCTTGAGAAAATTCGGGAAACAGTAATAGAACCGTATGGTTCAACAGGAGTCCAAGAGGTACTTAACAAGACTGTTTTCGAGAAGTTGGGGTACATAGTGGTCTATCCTGTTGAAGATGAAAAAAAGTACACTGACCAGAACGGGAACGTGCTGCCTGACGCAATACTCCTAAAAAAGGGTTCGCGCGTGATACAGCTTGCTGAAAAGGTTCATACAGATCTTGCAAAGGGATTTATTGCAGCAGTGGACTGCAGGACAAAAAGGAAAGTGGGAAAAGACCATGTTCTGTCTGACTCTGACGTGATCAGCATCAAGTCCCGGACCTAGAAAGGCAAGTGAAGTCCGCTATTGTTACCTTCACTTGGCTCATCATCTGTGTCTCCGGGAAAGCTTATTTTTTCAACCTCAAACTTTTTCTCCCGTTCTTCTACCGCATTCCTCGCTCGTTCCATCTCCTCATGCTTATTTCTAAGCCTTGTCAGAGTGTAAAAGTACGCGTTTATTATGGTGTCAAGACCCATCTGTCTTTTTTCTCCTCTTTGAGAGACTTCTTGCACATATAATTGCACAAGCCTGAACGCCATTTCTTCTTCTGGCTCAACCATTTTTATTCCCTCCTTCTGCTTTCTGCAGTATGGCAAGCTCTTCTGCAGTGATTTTTTCGCCTGCCATGAACTTTTTCATTATCTTGTCCGCCAGCTCGTTCAGTTCCTCTGTAGGCATCTCCTTACTATACGTGGCGGTCACAACCTCTTCTTTTCTAGCTTCTTCTTTAGGCATTTTCGCCACAAGCTTTTCTATTGTTTTCTCTCTTTTCTCTACTGATTTTTTCAGGTCATCCGCTTTTTTAGAGAGCTCGTCATGTTTTGTCTTCAGTTCATCAAGCTCTTCTTTCCAGTGCCTTGACTTGAAAAAGTTCTTTTTCCTTTTCCTCAGTTCTTCAAGCTCTTCTTCCATTTCATCTAATCTTGCGACTATCTGGCGTTCTCTGGATATTGGTGTTTGGCCTGTCTGGTACTTGAAGTACAGCGACTTGTACTTGCTTTCGAGTTCCTTGAGCCTTCTGCCAGGCGGTTTTACGGGCCCTACCTTCTTTATTTTTGATTCAAGGAACTTCATTTTTCGTTCAATCATTGCTTTTTCTTTTCTGATGTTCCTCAGGTTCTGCTTTTCTTCTTTCAGCGCTTTGCGCTCTTCAGCTATTTTCTGGCCAATGTTCATTTTGCTCCCTCTTTTTTCATCCAATCAAGACCATACTCCTTGAACTCTTTTTTCTGCGTGGACAAGTATATATCCGTACCGAACTTGGCGAACACCGCGCCAACTATGACCATTACAGCAGAAACGCTGAGTGGGACAAGATCAACAGATAATGCGAATCGTATAAGGATGTTGTACAACTGTAGGAATGAGAATAATGCTATCAGCGCGCCTGAAAGCATAAGAACTATTGAGATAAGGATTTTTGTTGTTCCTTTCACTTTCATCTGGTTAAGCTGTTTCTGCACGTCCTGCAAAGCGGAGTTGAACTGTATCTTGAAATTGAACAGGTCTGATTTTACGGAGTCTGTGGTTGCCTTCATGTCAGATATTTTTTTCTCCAGGAGTTCTTTCTGTTCCATTGACTTAAGCTCTGCCTTTAACAGCACCTGTTTTTCCATTTTCTTCATTTCTTCTCTTATCATGTTCTGAAGTCCCTCTTTTTCTTCATCAAAAAGCCTGTGGACTTCTAGTTTTAGTTTTGATCCCAGGTATCCCTCATAATCTTTTTTCACCTGCTGGTAAACTTGTACTGCTTCTGTTTCTGAAAGGCCTGTGGAAACAAGGGTGCTGATTATCTTATCCTCTGGGATATTCCGCGTGATCATCTCAAGAACAATATCTGACAGTTTTCTCGGGGCTTCTCTTGTCCCTTCCTTTTTCTGGAACAGTGGCATGAGGATATTATCTTTTGGGTATTTAAAAAAGTAACCTGAAAAAACTGCAGGAGGTTTGAAGAGGATTTAGTCGGCCTATTACATAGGGACATTATGCTGTTAACCCCCTCTCTTGGTGTTATAGTGCTCTTCTGTTGCATGCTTTTCTCAGCAGCTTCGATCCAAGCAGCTGGGCATGATGACAGTGTTTTAATAAAGCATTATAAAGTCAGGGAAACCGCATACAGGATGGAACAGGGGTTTAGGGATGCTGTTGAAGAGAGCATAGTTCCAGGTCTGCCAGAACCTGAGCAGATGGCAAAAACATGTTTGAGCGTGCGCGCTTGGGCGCGCAGGAATGATGTGGAAGTTGATGTGTTTTTTTCTGATTCTTACGTTTTCAAGATATCAAAAGACATTATCCCTTTCCTTACTCCTGACGGGCTTAAGAAACTGGCTGGTGTGCTACCAGAGTGCGCGGGCCCTTGTGTCGCATTAGTATCTGTTGATAATGAAGGATGCATCCTGGTACAGAACAGCGGGCTTGTGATGGGAAGCAGTATGCAGCGCTCAGGGTTCATGCTGCAGAAGGAAGGTGTTAGGGTTGTGGTTCCAGAAGGGACACGGTTCTGTAAGCGGCCAGGCCTCGCTTGAAATGCTGTTGCTTGCAACAGCAAGCATCTGCTTTCTTGGCTTGGCCGCCAGCCAAACTAGCATGCTGTTGTCTGGAGCTAGGCATGCTGCAATAAAGCATAATGTTGATTATCTTCTTGAATCATGCCAAGAAGCATGCCAAGAAGCTGTGCTCTCCGGAGCAGTTAGAGAAATAGAGTTCACTGCATTGTCTGAAGGTGTTCTCAACGCAGGCCAAGGTAGGATCATGTATTCCTCAGAAGAGTTTAACATGTCAATGGGGAGGTTTGGGTGCAAAGTCAACCAAGGCGTGCGCAAAGGAAAAAACACTATCCGTGTTTATCCTGAGTAGCTTGTGTTCTGCTGGCTGACGCCTATGTAAACCGTTTTTCCACAGCATGCTCTTTCCAGGTTCACTTCGCCACATCCTTTTTCAAAACAGTAAGAAAACCCCATTTTTTCCAGCACGCTGAAACATTCCGGCGCCCAGTTCTTGGTCAGGGCACAGGATTCTGCAGCGTCCTGTGCTATGGCGTATTCTTCCAGGCTTTCATTCGCTCTTGGCAGGGGTGCTGAGAAGAGCACAACAAGACTGAAAAGGCAGATAAGTATGAAGAGAAATGCGTCCAAGAGAAATATTTGACCCTTATTCTGTGCACAGTGTGATAACAAGGGGTTTTCCATTCATTACACCTATTCTTCGGATGCAGGCTGTTCCTTTTTTATTGTTTAACCATGCTTTCCTAAGCCCAAGGCGTTCTCCAAGCTGTTCTGCAGGCATGCTCTCAAGATACCTTAGCTTTTCTTCTGAGATCTGATGATGTTTCACCTTGTTTTCTGAGTACTGCGCCAGGCCCTTGTCCGAGCTTGTTATCAGGATTTCTGAAGCCAGTAATAATTTTTTCCGCAAGATTTTTCTGGAGTATGCTTCTGAAACATTGGCAGAGTGCACGTGAAATGTTGTAAACGTGAACAAGAGCGTGAGAAGGACCAATAAACAGGCTACAGCCAGCTCTAATGCCATCATTTGAACCACTGCCTTTCTCCTTTAACTTTTATTCCTGTAGGGCTGGAGTGCACTTGGTCTGACGCGCATTGTTCTGAATAGAAGTCTCCAGCCAGTTTTCCGTTTTTTATCTTCGCGCGGATGTTAAAGTTAAGTTGCGTGTAGTCCGAGTCCAGAAACAGTACATCACACGCTGTTTTTGCCGACAACAGTTCTTTTTTTTCTTTTATTTTCCAGAAGACTTGCCTGTACTGGTTTACAGGAGCTGATCCTATTAGGAGGAACGTGAATGCTAGCCAAGCGAGTAAGAGAACCGCTAGTTCAAGCGATTTCATGATTTTTTCACCATGGAATCAAACGCTTTTTTTGAGTTTGTTTTCACTTTTGATCCTGCTCTTGATGATGTGGATATCAAGCTGGATATGAACCATGCTGCTATGAGCAGCACTGCACCAAGAACAAGCATTGCTTCTAGTGATATCTGGGCCTTGCAGTCCATTATACATCAGCTCTTATTGGCCAGGATGCTGTCTATTTCGTTCAGTAGAGCGTCTGACTTGTTGCTCATACTTCCGGAGGCTTTTGTGGCAGTTGTTTTCATGTTCGTGACCAACAGTATTGCTACTGCCAGCACTGCAGCTATTATTATCAGCAGCTCGGCAGAAACCTGGCCTTTGCAGTCCATGGTATTGATTGTATCTTGAGCGCAATAAGAGAAAATGAGAAGGGAGGGGGTTTTGTCTGGTTTTTAGTATTCTTCGCACTTGAAGTAGAAATACTCGCGCGGGTGATCGCAGCTCGGGCATCTTTCAGGGGGAGTCTCTCCTATGTGCACATAGCCGCACTTGCTGCAAACCCATGCTACAGGCCCTTGTTTTTTCCAGAGGGTGCCTTTTTCCAGCTGTTCTAAAAGCTTTCTGTATCTTTCTTCATGATGTTCCTCTGCTTTTGCTATTGCCCTTAATCTTCCTGCTATTTCAGGATGATTCTCTTCTAGAGCATCTTTTGCAAAGTCCGGGTACAGTGTGGTGTTTTCGTAGTGTTCGCCTTCTGCAGCGTATTTCAGGTTTTCTGCTGTACTACCTATCTTGTTAACCATTGGAACTTCCACGTTTATTTCTGCTTCTGCTCCAAGAGACTGCAGCATTTTCATCAGCCACTTGGCGTGCTGTCTTTCCTGTTCTGCTGTTTCAAGGAACACGTTTCCGATCTGGTGGTATCCTTCCTTGAACGCTTGCTTAGCGTACAAAGTGTACCTGTTTCTTGCCTGACTCTCTCCTATGAACGCTTTTGCAAGATTAGATGGTGTTTTCATTCTATCTTCCTCCTTTTTTGTCTCTGCACCTGTTAAAGGAGATAATTTTATAATCTTTTTGCTGATTAATGGTAAGCATGGTCAAGAGTATAAAAGAAGAGCTAAAAAAACGGACTGCAGAATTTTTTACTGAGAAGGATTGGAAAGGTCTATTCTCGGAACTGTGTTTCTGCGTGCTTACTGCTAACGGTAGCGCAGAAAAAGGGCTCGAAATACAGAAAGATCTTGGGCCAGCAGGTTTTCTTAAGCTTTCTGAGAAGGAGCTAGTAAAAGAGCTTAAGAAACATGGGTATCGATTCCCAAACACTCGCGCCAAGTACATCGTGGAAAACAGGGAAAAAGCACCTTTACTCCCGCAGGTGTACGACATGAATCCTAAAGAGGCAAGAGAATGGCTCGTGAAGAACTTCAAGGGAATAGGGTACAAGGAAGCGAGCCATTTCTTGAGAAATGTGGGCGTGTTTGATCTTGCCATTCTTGACAAGCATGTTCTCAGGTGGATGAAAAAGAACAAGCTTATTTCTGACATTCCTCGCTCTCTGAGTAAACAGCAGTATCTAGAAATAGAAAAGAAGTTTGTTAAAGAAGCAAAAGAGAAGGGCATGTCCCCTGGAATTTTTGACCTGGTTGTTTGGGCAGAGATGACTGGAAAGGTTATGAAGTGACATTCTTAAAAACAGAAGGAGAGTAAAAAAGAACATGTCTTTCTTTTACAAGGGAGAGCTTGTACACATCTTTATTTCCATATTCACGATAAGCTTAGCGTTTTCCTTAGCATTCTTACAGGATTTTTTCTTAATCCTCTTGACAGTGGGTCTTGGGTTCTTTCTGCATGAGATGGGCCACAAGTTTACTGCAATGGCTTATGGGGCTGTCGCGGTTTACCGTGCGTGGATGTGGGGGCTTGTAATGGCTGTCTTCCTCGCAGCCGCGACAGGAGGCAAGTTTGTTTTCGCAGCTCCAGGAGCTGTGTACATCTGGAAAGAGAACCTTACAAGAAAAGAGAATGGAATTATTTCGCTGGCCGGCCCTATGATGAACCTTGCGCTTGCAGGAGTGTTCTTTTTGCTTGTTCCTGTAATTCCTGTTATTGCATTAACAGGCTTGTACGTGAACGTGTTCCTTGCCCTCTTTAACCTGATTCCGGTTTACCCGTTGGACGGGTCAAAGGTGTGGGCTTACAATCCAGGACTGTGGGCTGCAGTGACAATCCCTGCTGGAATCATCTTTCTACAGTTACTGAGCCTGTGAAAAATTACATGTACGCAGATATTGCGTCTTCTTTGAATTTTTCGTACTTTTCTTTTGCTTTTTCTCCCAGGCTAGGGTGAACTGTTTCTAATGCTTTCTTGAAGTGCTTCCACTTCACCTGCTTTGCGTTTTTGTCTTCCCTTAATGCGTTCATTCCTGCTTCTCTTACAAGCGCTGCCAGGTCTGCTCCGGAATAGTTTTCTGTCATATCCGCGATTTTCTGCAGGTCAACGTCTTCAGCCAATGGCATTCTTTTAGTATGCACTTTCAGGATCTCAAGTCTTGCTTTTTTGTCTGGAGCGTGCACTTCTATGAGTCTATCAAACCGGCCTGGACGTAATAGCGCTGGATCAATTAGATCTGGGCGGTTGGATGCTGCTATGACCACAACTCCCCGCAGTTCTTCCAAACCATCCATTTCTGTAAGTATCTGGTTGACTATGCTTTCCAGCACATGCGTGCCTGAAACAGTGCCCCTGCGCGGAGCTATCGCGTCTATCTCGTCAAAGAAAATTATGCACGGAGCAGCCATCCTCGCTTTCCTGAAGACTTCTCTGACTCCCTTTTCTGATTCTCCAACCCACTTTGAAAGCAGTTCTGGGCCTTTTACTGAAATGAAGTTAGCTTTTGACTCGTTTGCAACAGCCTTGGCCAAAAGAGTCTTGCCAGTACCAGGAGGCCCGTACAACAGGATTCCTTTCGTGGTTTTTATTCCAATCCTTTCGAACGAGTCAGGGTATTTTAAGGGCCATTCTACTGCTTCTTTAAGTTCTCTTTTCACCTGGTCTAGGTTCCCTATATCTGACCAGCTCACCTTCGGCACTTCTATGAGAACCTCTCTCATCGCGCTTGGGTGAACTTCCCTCAGCGCGTTGAAAAAGTCTTTTCGTGTCACTTTCATTTCTTCAAGCAGGTCTGGCGGGATTGTTTCTTCTTCTATGTTCATCTTCGGCAGGTATCTTCTGAGGGCTTTCATTGCAGCTTCTCTTGCAAGCGCAGCAAGATCCGCGCCCACAAACCCATGGGTTATGTCTGCGAGCTCCTTGAGGTCCACGTCATCAGCAAGAGGCATTCCTCTTGTGTGTATCTGTAGTATCTCAAGCCTGCCGTCCCTGTCAGGAACCCCTAACTCGATTTCTCGGTCAAACCTGCCCGGCCTTCTGAGAGCAGGGTCAAGGGCGTTAGGCCTGTTGGTCGCGGCAATGACAATTACTCTTCCTCTTCCTTTTAGCCCGTCCATCAATGCAAGCAGCTGGGCCACGACTCTTTTTTCAACTTCGCCTGTAACTTCTTCTCTCTTTGGAGCTATTGCATCTATCTCGTCAATGAATATGATTGTTGGCGCGTTTTTTTCCGCTTCCTTGAATATTTGTCTCAGGTTTTCCTCTGCAGCTCCCACGAACTTGGAGATGATTTCAGGACCTTGTATAGAGATAAAGTTGGCGTCTGACTCGTTCGCAACAGCCTTGGCCAAAAGAGTCTTACCAGTACCAGGAGGCCCATACAACAAAACTCCTTTCGGAGGGTCTATTCCCATTTTCTTGAATAGCTCAGGATGCCTTATGGGAAGCTCTATCATCTCACGGACTTTTTCAACCTGGGGTTTTAGTCCGCCTATGTCCTCGTATGTCACGTTAGGTATTCCTTCCTCTTCTTTTACTGGCTCTTCCCTTAGCTCAACTTTTGTTGTTTGGGTTATCTGGCAGATTTTTTTCGGGGACACGTCAGCAACCTTGAAGAACAATGGCTGGCCGAAGAGAGGCAGGAGGATATTGTCTCCTTTGACTACTGGCCTTTCCAGTAGCTGTTTTTTCACGACCTCATAGAATTGTGGTGAGAATCTCATTGGCTGTTCCAGGGGCGCGAGAACCACTTTTTTTGCTGCTTTTACACCTTCTGCTTTTGAAACATCAACAAGTTCCCCTACTCCAGTGCCCGCGTTCTGCCTGATAAGGCCATCCATCCTGATTATTCTTTTTCCTTCATCATCAGGGTAAGCAGGCCAGGAAATTGCGGCGGTTTTCTTTTTTCCCTCTATCTGCAGGATGTCTCCGCTCGAGACCCCGAGTGTTTTCATTGTTTTGCTGTCTATTCTGACTATTCCCCTGCCTATATCGCTCTGCAGGGCTTCTGCAACCTTTAGACTAACTTTTTTTGCTGCCAATAGAACCACCGTCCAAAAGAATAAAGCAGAGGATGTTTTTTAATGTTTTGTAACCAGAATATAAACATGGTGCCAACTGGCTGTCGTGGAATTGACTCCTTGCTTGGAGGAGGCATTCCTGAAGGAGTGATAACCCAGGTTTATGGGGAGTCAGGGGCCGGAAAGACAAATTTTTGCCTGCAGACGATTAAATCAAATCCAAGCAAGCAGATTATTTTTGTGGATACTGAGTCATCTTTTCATCCCCGCAGGGTCGATCAGGTGATGTCAGGATTGGACAAAAAAATGCTGGATAACGTGAAAGTGTACCAGGTGACTGATTTTTCTGAACAGACAGAGGTCTTGAGTAACTTGCCTGAATGCGATTTTGTGATAATAGATTCTATTTCCAGCTTGTATCGGCTTCAAAGGGCTGATGATGGGCTTGAAAGCACCAGGGTGCTGGGAAATCAGGTTGCCTCCCTCCTTGCGTTTGCAAGAAAACAGAATGTTCCTGTGCTGATCACTAACCAGGTTTACACTGATCCGCACACCGGATTGCTTGAGCCTGTTGGAGGAGACGTGCTCAGGTACGCGAGCAAGGTTATTGTTGAGCTTAAGCGCGAGGACGGTGCGTTGAGGCGCGCTGTTCTAAGGAAGCATTTTGCTAGGCAGGATGGGGCTAATGCTTTCTTCCGGATTGTTGAGTCTGGGCTTGTTTGATTATCTTGCTCCCGCCGTTTGGGAGGATCTGCATTATCCAGTCCAAGTCCACTTTTGCGTCTGGGAATGTTCTTGTTAGTTCGGAAAGAACCTGTTTTGCTGAAGTATGTTTTGTTCCCGGACCAGGGGCTATTATTATTCCTTTTCCAGGTATTTCAGCAGGAGGACCTATGATAAGCTTGCTGTTCTGGTAGCTTACCTTCAGTTCCAGCAGCAGGTTCCGGAACCATTGCCTTTCTCCGGTTATGACAAAAGCTCCTTTAGCCAGGTATTCTCCTGCTTTTGCAGCTGTCTTGACTTGTTCTGGTTTTACTATGAACGCGTCAGCCACCTTTACTCCTGCGCCCCAAATTCGTGAGTAGCAGGCTGCGAATTGTGCTACTGATTTTTTTTCTTCCTCTGAAGCGCTCTGCCCGTCCTTGAAGATTGTGGCTGGCGCGCCGTGAACATCTGCGTGCGCGAATAGATCGTTTTTCTTAAGGTGCTTTCTCACAAGGTCTTGGTTGCTCCTAGCATCTTTTCCTGCAAGAACAAGCTTTCCTGACCTGGTGAAGAACCAGTGGTATTTCTCGTACCATTCCTTTTTTCGCATTATCTTTTTTTCCAGGACAGGTGTTTTTTTCTCAGGTCTTTTTGTGATCTTCTTTTCTGTTTCTTGAATAGCTTGTTCTAGTCGTTTTATTTTTTTCTTGTACTTCTTGCTTTTTTCGTAGTGGTCTGCTGCGTTCTCGTACACTGTTTTGCGCGGGTCTATTATCACTTTCATTCTTCTAACGCCTTCTCAAACAATTTTACGATAGTGTCATCAATTCCAACAAGCAATACTGTCATATCTTCATGGCCTGCTTGTTTTATTGCTTTCACCATCACTCTTGCTGCAAGAGCAGGTGGTATTCTGCCCACTCCGCAGCCCATGCACGGGAAAGCAAGTGTCTTAAGCCCAAGTTCTTTTGCCTTGAGTACAGCAGCTCTTGTGGCCAGGTAGATGTTGTCAGTGTTTGTTCTTTCAGCAGGGCGCTTCATGGTTGGCGCGTGTATCACGAATTTTGCGTGCAGCTTGCCTGCATTTGTGACCACGGCTTCTCCGATAGGAACAGGGCCGTGTTCCATTGCCCTGCTTTCTATCCATTCGCCTCCGTGTCTTTTGATTTGCCCTGCTACTCCCCCTCCCATGATCATCCATGAGTTCGCAGGATTTACTATCGCATCCACTGATTGTTCGAGCAGGTTACCCTTTATCACTTTTATCATTCTTTTTCTTCCCCCAGTTCTTTTTGGTTTCGCAGTTGGGATCCAAGCACATTTCAAAGGCCCTTTTGCCCTTTCTTTTCACTTTAATAACAGGAGTGCCGCAGGACTCGCAGGTCTTGTTGAGAGGAGTTATCATCCCCTGTCGTGGAAGTGGGTATGTTTGAGTGCATCCGTTTTTGTAGTTGGAGCATCCTACGAAACGCGTGCCCTTTTTCATTCTGATCATTATTAGGTTTCCTCCACAAGAGGGACACTTGCCGAGAACATTATCCCTGGAAACAGATTTCCTGAGTTCTGAGGATATTCCTTCCTTGTGTTTGGAAAGTTGTCCGAGTATTTTTGATAGTACGCTTCGTGACTCTGATACAACTTCCTCTTTTGTTTTTTTACCTTCTGCTATCCTGTCCATTTCTTTTTCTATAAACGCAGTTAGTTTTGGTGATGTGATATCTCCCCCGTGCTTCTGCAGTGTTTCAATAACCGAAAACGCGACTTGTGACGGTTGGAATTTTTTCTTCCCGAACAGGTATCCTCTTTGTATTATCTTTCTTATTATGCCTGCGCGTGTTGATTTTGTTCCCAGGCCAAGATCTTCCATTGCTTTCAGAAGTGTTGCTGCGGAGTATCTTGGGCTGGGCTTTGTTTCATCTTTTTTTTTGTGCACTCCGAGCACGCGCACTGTGTCCTCTTTTTCCAGAGGCGGCAGCAGTAGTTCTTTTACAGGAAGATAAGGATAGAATTCTCTCCAGCCCAGAGAAACAATTTTCTTTCCTTGGGCTTTAAATTCTTCACCGGCACATTCAATCTTCACGAGGGTATTCTCTGTTACGCTTTCTGGGGCAAGGGTTGCAAGAAACCGGTCAACTATCAGGGCGTATATCCTCCATTCTGGAGGAGAAAGGCTGCTTTTCTTTGCTGCTGAAACAGGGTGTATTGGAGGATGGTCTGTTGTTTTCTTTTTCCCCCTGCTTGGGGTTATTTTTTCTTGAGAAAGTATTTTCTGCACCTTGTCAGCATACTCAGGGATTTTTGAAAGGGAAGACAGGATCTTGCGCAGGTTAATGCTCTTGGGGTAGACTGTGTTGTCTGTTCTAGGATAAGAGATGTATCCTTCAGTGTACAGTTTTTCAGCTATGCTAAGCGCGCGGTCAGGAGAATAACCTAAATTTGCAGCAGCCCTAAGGAAATCATTAGTACTAAAAGGAGTGGGAGGTTGCTGTTTTGCTTTTTTTCTTGTCACTCCTGTTACTATTGCGTTTTTTTGGTCTTTTACTTTTGAGTACACTTGTTTTGCTTTTGCTTCGTCAAATATCTTCTGCATTTCTGCCTTGAATTCTACGCTGTCTTTTTCGCAGTCCAAGGTTATGTTCCAGAAAGGTTCTGGTTTGAATGCTTGTATTTCTTTTTCCCGGTCTACACAAAGCGCGAGAGTGGGGGATTGAACTCTTCCCACTGAAAGGAATGAGCTGCCCATTTTTCCTGATGCTATTGAAATGAACCTTGTCAGTGCCGCGCCCCACAGAAGGTCTATTTCTCTTCTTGCGTCTGCAGCGTCTGCAAGATCCTGGTTGAATTCTTCCAAGTTACTGAAAGCATGTTTTACCTCTTCTTCAGTGAGTGCAGAGAACTTTGCTCTTCTCACTTTTATGCTTGGGTTCACTTTTGTTATCAGACCCAGTGCTTCTTTTCCTATTGATTCCCCTTCCCTGTCGTAGTCGCATGCGATTATGACTTCATCTGCTTCTTTGGCGTATTTTTTTATCAGTCTTGAAAGTGTTTGACTGGAGTACTTGTATTCTACTGGTGCGTTAGCAAGTTTTGTTAGATCTACTTTAGTCCAGTTTGAGTACTCCTTTGGAAAATCAACGTTTGTTATGTGGCCTTTTAAGGGAATTATTAGGTAGTCACCGGAATAGAAGATTTTTATCTTGCCTTCTGTCTTCTGCTTTGCTCTGCCAAGAATGCTGGCTATCCTTTCTGCAGCAAGCGGTTTTTCCGCAATAACAAGTTTCATCAAATCCCTGCCAGAGGATATCTTTTCAGGTAAAGTTCGCTGGCGTACATTTGGGTTAAGGGAAGAACAATCAATGAAACCAGCACGACTCCAACCATGTTCTGTTCAAAGACCAAAAACTGGCCCAGCACTGTTTCAGTCACGGCTACTAAAACCAGCAGTACGGTACCTATAAGCAGGTACTCGAAGAGAATGAGTGGGTTTTTTGAAACAAAGTTCGCGGAATCTTTCAATGAAGTGATCAGGGGATAGTCTTCAAGGATAATAACCTGGGGCACGAAAATGAAGAACACCCATGTAGCAAATAATAGTATTTGGGTTATTGCGCTTGGCAATGAAAGCAGACCAGCCACTGCGGATATCAGTACTGTTATGATCGTTAGAAGAATAAGGAAGAGGAATATTCTCATAGTGTAGTTAGGGAAAACGTTTAGGATTTTGGAAAATCCTGACTGGTCAAGCGTTTCCTTGAGCTTTGTTATGCTGACTATACTTGCTATGGCCACTGCGAACAAGGCTGTTGAAGCAAGAGAAACCGCTGCGAAGAACACTGCCTCTCCAAGAGTCATGTCAAGCCTGATACTGGAAAAGCGTATCATTCCAGCCCCTACAGCAAGATAGCTCGACAAGAACATCATCATAGAAAGGGAGAGTAGTGCAAAAACGCTGAAAGAAAGGGTTATCTTGTACGTGTCCCGGTACATTCCGCATGCTTTTATGAATGATTCAAACATGATTTTTCTTAGCTCTTTTTTAGTATAAAACCTTTGCTTTTAGGTGCGCTGGGCCCGCGCCCGTAATAAGAGCATTAACCCAAGCTCTTGGCGTGACTGTTTTATCAAAGAAGACTGTTTTGTATGCTCTTGTTCGGCCTGTTTTGTCTGATAATGAAAGACATTCAAGCGTTTCTCCAACGAGTTTTTTGTTCCGAGCAAGGCTTATCCTTCTAACAAGCGTGGACAGTTTCCTGGACCTTTCTTTGATAACCTCTGTTTTTATTTTTTTCATTTTCTCTGCAGCAGTATTTGGTCTGGGATAAAACTTTGAAACGTTTGTCACGTCTGGTTCTGCAGTCTTAAGCAGGCTCAGTGTGTCAAGATAGTCCTTTTCAGTTTCTGTCGGAAACCCGACTATAACGTCCGTTGCTATTGTAATGCCCGGAACATTCTCCCTACAGTACTTGACTATGTTAAGGAAATCCTGCCGTGTGTAGAACCGGTTCATTTCCCTTAGTACTTTGTCTGATCCTGATTGGACCGGGACATGAAGAAAGGAATAGACCTTTTGATTGTTCAGCGTCTTAGCAAGGTCTGGAAGCATTTTAAGAGCATGGTCTGGGTTCATCATCCCTATCCTGATAAGATAGTCTCCCTCTGTTTCAAGCAGGTTTTTCACAAGTTTTGTTATGCTTGTTTTTATATCAAAACCGTAGCACCCTGTGTCCTGGGATGTTAAAAAGATTTCTTTTTTTCCTTCTAACACCATTTTTTCAAAAGCCTGCTTTATAATCTTTGGAGGATAACTGTAAAGGCTTCCTCTAGCGTTTTTGGTTCCGCAGTACGCACACTTTCCGAGGCAGCCTTCTGAAATTGGGATTATTCCAGTAATACCTGGCTGGTCTCCCACAGGCACTATTGGCTTCTTTCCTGAAGTATACTTGACTATCCTGCCCTGTGCTGTTTCTTTAACCGCGACCGCGATCCTGGAAAGTGAACGCGCGTTTACAATAGAAACAGGGTACCTTTCAAGCAGTTTTGGGTTAACGTCAGGCAGGCAGCCTGCCACCACGACTCTTTTATTGTCCTGGAGAGCTTTTTTTATTCTGCTAATCATTCTTGACTCTGTAGGGTTCTTGACCGCGCATGTGTTTATCACCACCACGCTGGCCTTGGAGTAGTCTGATATCGCAAAACCTGCCTTCTTCAGCTCTGAAAGGATGTAATATGTTTCTGCTTTGTTCAGAGAACACCCGTATCCTTCAACATGCACCTTGTACAAGCTCATTTTCTACCAACTATGAAAGAAGTTGCAATACCTCCCAATAGGAATAGGACAAGAAATCCGAGAAAAGGAGTCTTGGAAATGTCTATCCCTCCTTTAACCTGTGTGAACACACCTGCTCCCATGACCAGGTACATTAAGAGCGTGAACAGTACCACGAGAAGAGGAGAGTACTTTTTGCTGACGCCTTCTTTTATCATCAAGGGAGGGATAACAATGCCGAGAAGCAGGCCTGAAAAGTAGATCAGGTACTCCATTATCCAGATCATTTTTTCACTTCCTTTTCTTCAGCGGCTTGACCACAACCGCAGTACCGTAGGCAAACATTTCAGCCGTGCCAGGGATTATTTGGGACGTTGAACCTATTCTTGCTCCTATTACCGCGTTCGCGCCTAAGGCTCTGGCGTTCCGCACCATTCTTTTTATCACGTAACTTCTCGCGTCATTTATCATGTTGGTGTACTCTTTGACTTCTCCTCCGACAAGGGTTCTTAGCATTGCTATGATATCTTTCCCGAAAAACTTTGACCTGACCGTGGTCCCCCACACAAGGCCTTTTACTTCAACTACTTTGTACCCTGGAACGTTTTCGGTTGTTACAACATGAACTGGCTCCATATTCTTTCACCATAAAATTAAAAAGAGAAGCATATTTAAAGTTATCAATCGTGAGGAGAATTACAATGGCAGATCAAGAACTTCCTTGGACCGAGAAGTACAGGCCTGACAAGCTTGAGGATGTTGTAGGACACAAACAGATAGTGGAAAGGCTTGAAACGTACGCAAAGAAAAAGAACATGCCGCACATGCTTTTTGCAGGGCCTGCTGGTGTCGGGAAAACTGTGTGCGCTGTCGCGCTTGGGAAAGAGCTTTTTGGAAAGAGTTTTAACCAGAATTTTCTTGAGCTTAATGCAAGTGATGAAAGAGGAATTGACATAATACGGGGAAAGATAAAGGACTTTGCAGCAGTTCTTCCTTACGGCGGTGCCAACTTTAAGATAATCTTCCTGGATGAAGCTGATTCTCTTACCAGGGACGCGCAGGCAGCGCTTAGGAGAACCATGGAAAAGTTCACCAGGACTTGTAGGTTTATCCTGTCATGCAACTACTCCAGCAGGATAATAGACCCCATACAGTCAAGGAGCGCTGTTTTCAGGTTCAAGCCACTGTCTGAAGACGAGATAGTGCAAAGGCTGGAGTACATCGCGAAAAAAGAGCACTTGCATGTTTCCAAAAGCGCGTTTGATGCTCTTGTCAGGGTCTCTGAAGGGGACATGAGAAAAGCCATCAACTTCCTTCAAACAGCAAGCGCGCTTGACTCTAAGGTCAACGAAGACACTGTTTACAAAGTAGCTTCAAGAGCCAGACCTAAAGAAGTACAGGAAGTAATAGACACAGCTCTTAAAGGCGATTTCCTGAAAGCAAGAGAAAAGCTCTACGCTTTATTGTACGAGTACGGGATGTCTGGAGAAGATGTAATAAAACAACTGCATTCAAGGATAACTGGCATGGACCTTCCTGTAAGCAAAAAAGCTAAGCTGATCGACAGGATAGGGGAGTATTCTTTCAGAATGGTTGAAGGTGCTAATGAAAGAATACAATTAGAAGCACTAATAGCATGGCTTGTGCTAGAAGGAGCAAAATGAAAAGAAAGGGGTTTTATCTCCTTCTTGAGATTGGCGGTTTCCGCTGCTGCTTTATCCACATTACTGCTGCGATTATCACGGCCAGTGCTGTTATGACTGCTGCCGCGATTATCCATACATAATCTTGTGCGGCAGGTGTTACCTCTTCTGGCGCAGGCTTTTCCTCTGGTGCAGTGGGTTGTGGCGCGGGCTGTTCAGGCGCTGTCACGTTTTCTTCTGCTGCCGGGGGCGTTACAGGTTCTTCTGCCTCCTGCTCCTCTTCTTCTTTTCCTGCAACAAAAACGCTTGCAGCTTCTTTTTCTGATACTATATTTATATTCTTCCACCCTGATGCCTGGTAGTCCACAGTAAGCTCGTCTCCTGGGTTTACCTCATCGTACACGAACATGACCACTGGGTCTGCTTCTACTATTTTCACTGTTGCACCAGGCGCGTTTATGGTTACTTCGGAGATGTCTGCAGCAAAGTCTTTTGGCACCGTGTCATAGATTATCACGTTGTACAATGTTTCTGTTCCTGTGTATCTGACTGTCACGCGCAGGGTTGATGATTGTGTTGTGGAAGTGATTCCTGCAGAGTAACTGAATTCTCCGGCATGCTGGTAGGACTGTTCAGCAAGCCTGTCAAGCACTTCCCCTGCAAGTTCTTCTCCAAGCACGTCTTCAAGCGCGCTTTGAAGTTCCTCGCTGGTGGTTACTGTTTGAACAACTTCTTCAGTGTTCTCGTAAGAGGGTGCTGGTTCTATGCCTGTTTCTGCTGTTGCAGACCCGCCGAGAGGCGTGCCTGATGAGATGGTTCCTCCTGTTGTGGTCGTGGTCCCGCTGCTTGGGATGTTGTAGTTCACTTTAATGTTGTGAACTCCAGGCGAAAGTGTTCCGTCAAGCAGTATCAAACTTCCTACCTGGTAAGTTCCTGGCCAAGGCGCACCGTCAACAAGGATACTCACCTGGTTCGCGCTTGTTATTCCCGGCACGTCATTGTTCGTGAGCATTATGTTCCCTTGCTGTGCCATGTTTATTGTTGCAGAGTAGTTGTTTGCTCCTGCGGTTCCTGCTGGGACAACCTCTTCTATGGCTGGGAATGTCAAGCTTGTGTTTGCTTTTAGGGCAACTGATTTGCCTTTTATCCAGGCCTGCGGCAGGTCTGTGTGATCGTTTACGCTGGAGGTTATTTTGTACTTGTATCCTGCGAAGCACACTGTTATGTTAGCCCCGTTGGTCGGGGATCCTGAAATGCTGTCTGTCACGTTAAAGCACGCTGAATAGGGTGAAGCGCTTGTAGCGTTAGCCCACGCTGTGCCGTTCCATTCTTTTAGAGTTACTCCTGTTGACACGTTGAACGTCCGGCTGGTGCTGTTCGGGAAAACAACTGTCACGTTCTTCGGGAACACGAACTCAAGATAAACCTTGTCCGGTGTGTAGAAGTCATTGATTGCTGAGATGTTCACTGTGTATGTGGTGTTTATTGTTGCCCCCAGTTGTGGTGGGGCGCTTGTAGGATCAAACCCTGTTATTGTTTGCTCTGTAACGTTTATTGGAGGAATGTCACTGAGGTATAATGTTACTGGAACCACCGTGTTGTTCGTGGCATTAACAGTGAGCCTTATGATCGTTTTTCCTGTGCTCATGTCAAAAGAGAATGTTCCGGTGATTGGCTGGGTGTTTATGCTTCCAGTACTAAGGTACCTGGTCCCGTTGTATTCTATAGTGAACTCGTCCCTGAACGAGAATTGCCCTGGCACCATCTCTGGAGCGATTAGTGTCATGTTTACCGGTCCTTCAGGAGTATACACTGTCTGGGTTGACACCTTGGCTGGAATAAGTCCTGGTGCGGTCAAGTTTATTGTGACCGTCTCGTGATCTGAATTTAGGTTGGTCGCATTAAGCTGGAACGTGTAATTGTAGGCCATGTTCTCCATGCTCGTGGCTCCAGCGAACACCGGCTTGTCAGTGTATATTGGATCAACCCAGAACCCTTCAAGCAGGGACTCGTCCCCTGAGTTGTACATTGGGATAGGAACACTGTACTCTGTTCTAAGTGTCGTGAGGTTTGCGCCTTGCAGTGTCATCTTGCTGCTGTCATAAGACTGTTTCGGCAGTCCGTTCGCGACCCAAACTTCTACGTATGTATTGTTATAGTTTCCTGCTGAGTCATTTGCCCAAACGTTGAACGCGAACACTCCCGAAGTGTTAGGCTGGAACTGGCAGTTTACTGAAGTGGTTCCCGTGCACGTGTGCACTGTGGAGTTAGCCATGTCTACGACAGTGACTCTTGTAAAGTTAACTCCTGATGTCGCGTCAGTAACTGTGACAGGTACTGTTACTGTTTCTCTTGCTGTGGTGAACCATTTACCTCCTATCTGGACCGCGCTCGCGACCGATCCTATAGATATCTGGGGAGGTGTGTTGTCCACGGTTACGTTAAGTGTAGACGTACTTGTCCAGCTTGCCTGGTCCTCCATTGTAACGTTAATGTGATAGTGTCCGTCAGGTTGTCCTGTAAGATTCCACTGGAAATTGCAGACTCTAAACTTCGGGGCAGACTGGCAGCTTGTTCCTTGATTAAAGTCTGTGCTGCCTCCTGAAACTGAAACTGTTGTGCTGGTAATGTTTGTTGCTGCGTCAGTCGCGTTGACCGAGACCGTAACGTACGAAGTGTACTGGTTAAGCGCGCTGTTGTTTGCGGGAGCTGCCCACGCAATAACAGGCGGATTGTTGTCCACGTAAACAGGTTGGACGCCACTAGTATCATTGTAGTTGCCTGCCTTGTCCGTGATGTTGAATAGTATATAATATGTTCCGTCTGCGACTGTAGTCGTGTCCAGAAGTCTGCTCCAAACTCCTTGAGTGAGATTACCGGAGATAAGGCTCATACCTGTCCAAGGCGTGACATTAGTTCCCCCTGTCATCAGGGCATATGCAACGCTTGCTATTCCTGTGAAATAGTCAGAGAAGTTACCATACACGGTCACACTACCATTCAGTATGGCACCGGGTTCTATGGGAGAAACAAACCCTGCAAACTGCGGGTTCGTGAGATCAATATTGTAAGTCCGGGTTTCTGAAACATTCCACCTGTTAACCTGGTCTGAACAGTTCACGTACCAGGAGTGCGCTCCCTCAGAAAGCCCTGTGGCTTCTAGAGTTGTCAGTGTGTTGTTAGTCGCAGAAGTGTTCTGCGCCATGACACTCCCGTCCACGTACAAGTAGCAGCTTCCTGGGATGGACATGGCGTCAGTGAAATTAAATTGTACGGAGAGGGTTGTGCTTGTAGTATTTGTAGAGTTTGCTGGCGCGCCTGCCATCAAGTTCACTGTAGGCGGGTTCAGGTCTACTCTTATCACTCTTGAAGCTGACACTCCTGAATTGCCAACGTTATCAGTACAGTTAACGTAGTAAGTGTGCTCTCCTTCTGCCAGACTCCCTGTAGAGTATACTGCAGGAGTATTGTTCTGTTCTGTTCCTGAAGCAACACTTGCCCCGTCCACGTACAAGGTACAGGTTGCTGTTGGCGAGAACGCGTCCGTGAACGTGAAGTTTATGGAGTTGGTTGCACTTGAAGTGTTGTAGTAGTTCACCGGAGAGTTAATGCTGACCGTGGGAGCGCTCTGGTCTGAGGTGAATGTTCTTGTTGCAGAATCACCTGCATTGCCTGCATTGTCCGTGCACGTGATGTTCCAAGAATGGTGTCCTTCTGTTATTCCCGTGCCTGTAATAATTGTTGGCGTGTTGTTGGACACGCTGGAGTTCGTGGCATTAAGCACTCCGTCAATGTAAAGATTACATGACGGGCCAGTGTCAAAATTATCAGTGACCGTGAAATTAAACTGGACCGTAGAAGAGGACGTGTTGTACCCATTGACTGGGCTGTTAAGAGTTACAGCCGGGTCTGTCACATCCACGTAATAGGTCCAGGTTGCTGAAGTGTTGCTGTTTCCCATACCCATAAGGATGTTTGATGCTGCCTTGTCATAACAAGTCACGTTCCAGTTATGAGTGCCTTCTGACCTGCTCACACTGAAAACAGTGGGAGTATTATTCATAACAGTGT
>CAZVAJ010000002.1:49346-87948 GCA_964625085.1 Microcaldota archaeon
GTGTCTATCACAAGGCTCCAGTTTCCTGACTGGTTGGTCCCGCTTGTGAGGCTCATGTCAAGCCATGCTCCGCTCGTGCCATTCCGTATCTTGACGCTGGTTATCTCTTCTCCTGCAGTGGTCACAACAGTAGCGCTGAAGTTGAAATCATCGTAAATGCGCACGTTGTCTTGTCCAGGAGTATTTAGGGTTACTTGGATTGCGCTGGCTCCTATTTGGAGCAGTAAAACAAATGCGAATAACCCAACAAAGGCCTTAACAGAAAGATTCATCACAATTTCACCATTAGTATTCAACCACGCGGTCTTATAAAAAGATTTTGATTCGTGTAACCACTTTTTTGTGGTTGCCGTAAGCTGCCAGAAACAATTAAGTATCCTCTAGAATGAAAACAGGGCATGAACTTTGATCAGCTGAAGAAAAAGGCGCTTTCCAAGCTTGAAACAGCAGTAAGAAAAGGAGAAGCAGACAAGCCTGTGTTACCTTATCTTGAACTCATTAACAAGCATCCTGATTATTTCACAAGCAGTTCATGCTATGGTAGGATAATAATCATACACATCGACAGGAGAAAAGACCTGTCAAAGTTTCTTGGGAAATGGCACAGGGAGGTCTCTTTTGAAGAAGTGAAAAAGGTTCTGGAAAAAGCAGAAGGGAATGTGTGGTTTAGGTTTGATCCCCTCATCCTGCACGTGAGCTGCAGGGGGATTGCTGAAGCAAAAAAACTGCTCGAGCTAAAAACAAGCATTGGGTTCAAAAGAGGAGGAATATTCAACATACGTGATGAGAGAGTACAAATAGAACTTGAAGGCACTGATATGATGGCAGTGCCTGTGAAAAAAGAGAACAGAGTGCTGGTTGATGATAGTTATCTTGACCTGCTTGTGAACGAGGCCAACCAAAAGTTCGTGAATAACGAGAGGAAGTGGAAAAAATTCGGGTCAGCTTGGAAGGACCATTTTTTTACTCGTACCTGAACCTCAGTGTTCCCACGATCCCGCCAAACGCGGTGATTTTTTCTGATTCAGGATTTTCGTGAGAGACTATGATCACTTCTGTTCTTGTTTGCTCTGCCCTGTCCAGCAGACGTTCTATTTCTTCTCTTCTTTCCATCAGGATTTTGTCTGTCAGCACCAGTTTTTGAACCGCTCCATAATCAAGGGCTTCTTCAATTTTTTTCAGCCCATAGACCGCGTTGTTTTTTGCCAATGCTACTGTGAACTCTTCAATTGCCCGGGCTTCTTTCGCTGCTCTTGCTTCATGAACAATCTTCTGAAACTCTTCTGACTTCAAAACTTCAGACACTCCTCTGCGCCCGATATCATTCGTTTGAAGAACCTGAGCTTTTTTCGCAACCTCTGGATCAGTCTGCTTTAGCTTGCGATATACTTCTTCTGACCAAAATCCCGGGCCTGCTAAGATGATCAGGCCATCCAGCTCTTGAAGAAACTTAAACAGTTCAGAATATTTCTCAACTTGTTTTTCCTGGTAGTACTTTCCTGTTCTGAAAGTGAAGTGGGCTCTTTCAACAGGCCCGAAAGGTCTTATGGTGTGCACGTACGCGTCCTTGTCATCCACTGTGACTACATGAACTTTTTTCTTTTTCTCCTGGGCCTCTTTAAGTCTGTCAAGTTCGTGTTTTTTCCACTCTTTTTCTATCGTGATTTCAGTTCCTGGAAAAACTTCAAAGGAATGATGCTCTCCTGTTTGCACAAATTCTTCTGGTTTTCCTGAAACTATCTTTCCAAGGATCTTAAGACTGTTCGTATCAGGACGGTACTCTACTTTCCCCACACTTATCGTGATAGTTACAGACTTTCTTTCACTTTCTCCTGACTCGAAAACCACCTTGCGGGTGGTCCTTCCAGTAACGAGATCTCCTTGTTTGATCACTTTTTCAAGGTGCCACAAGTCATCATAGTCCTCTGCCCGTAACCGCACTCGGTTCTCGTTCCTGCTAAGCAGTAGCATAACCTTTTTAAGAACCCTCAATTTATAATCTTAGTGAAAAAGACAGGAGGGTATGAGAAATGACCTTTGACAAGTTTGGTACAGGTGCTCTTTTACTCGGGCTATTGCTAATGCTTGGAGTACTCCACTTTGCGTTCATGGTCCCTGCAGGGGGCTGGGGTGTAACAGGGCTGATTAATGCAGTAGTGGCGGTAGTTGAAGGAGGACTTATATTATTCGGACTGCTGCTCATGATAATCGGGATTCTCCTGCTGGTGCTATAACCTAAAACCTCTTGTTTTCATTTTAACGTCAGTTGGTGGTATGCATTAGGATAGCAGTTATTGACAGGAAAAAATGCCAGCCCAAGAAGTGCGCGCATGAATGCGAGAAATTCTGTCCAGGCGTAAGAATGGGTGATGAAACGATCACGTTTGATCCTGAAAAAGGAACGCCTGTGATAAACGAGGAGTTGTGTACAGGCTGCGGGATATGCGTCAAAAAATGCCCGTTCAATGCTATAAGCATAATCAACCTGCCAGAAGCTCTTGGCAGTCCTGTGCACCAGTATGGTAAGAATGGGTTCAGGCTGTTCGGGCTGCCTACGCCAAAAAAAGGAATTGTTGGAGTAATCGGGCGTAACGGAACTGGAAAAACAACACTGGTCAGAATTCTTTCAGGAGGACTCGTTCCGAACATGGGAAAAGAGAAACTTGAATACTGGGGGCCTGTTCTTGAAAAGTTTAAAAGAACAGAAGTGGGCCAGTACCTTGAAAAGATTGCTTCCCGAAAAGCAAGGCTGGCGGTAAAACCGCAGGAGGTTGACCAGATACCCCGCATGTTTAGTGGCACGGTAAGAGAGATGATAGACAAGTATGATGAAACAGGAAAAGCGAGAGAACTGGTGCGGGAATTTGGCCTGGAATCATGTCTTGATACGCTTGTTTCACAGGTCAGCGGAGGAGAACTACAAAGAGCTGCTTTGATTTCAACTATTTCCAGAAACGCGGAGTACTTCTTTTTTGACGAACCCAGCTCATTTCTTGACGTTAAACAGAGGATAAACGCGGCCAGGATAATAAGAGAACACCTTGGAGAAAAGTTTGTGTTCGTGGTAGAGCATGATCTCGCGGTTCTTGACTACCTGACAGACTATGTTCACGTGGTATACGGAAAACCAGGAGCCTACGGGATCGTGTCAAGCTTGAAGCCAAGCAGGTCAGGGATAAACGAATTCCTGGAAGGATTCTTGAAAACAGAAAATGTGCGGATCAGGGACTATCCTATCAGGTTTGAAGCAAAGCCCCCTGCAGACGCGTGGAAAGGGAAAAAAAGGATAGAATACGGTGGCTTTGTGAAGAGTTTTGAGTCTTTCACCCTTAGAGCAGACCCGGGGGAAGTTGTGAAAGGAGAGGTTGTCGGAATACTTGGGCCTAATGGGATTGGAAAAACAACGTTTGTGAAGGTCCTGGCTGGCGAAGAAAAACCAGACGCGGGAACGCCTGGTATTGATGAGAAAATTTCTTACAAGCCTCAGTATATTTCCCTAGAATATGAGGGGACTGTAAGAGAGTGGATTTCAGAACAGGATGTTGATACTGAATTTTTCAAGGCAGAGCTTGAGCTGTTCGTCCGTGACCTGTACGATAAACAGATGGCTGATCTTTCAGGTGGAGAAAGGCAGAGGGTGGTGACTGCTGTTGCTCTTGCGAAGAATGCTGGAATCTGCCTGCTTGACGAGCCTTCAGCGTACCTTGATATAGAACAGAGGATGATCATCGCGCAGAAAATAAAAAGAGCATCTGAAAAGCGTGAGATAACGACCATGGTAGTAGATCATGATATAGTCTTCCAGGATGCTGTCGCGAACAGGATTCTTGTCTTTTCAGGTGCTCCTGGTGTGCAGGGTTTTGCAGAGTCTCCTGAAAGTATGGAGGAAGGCATGAACAGGTTCTTGTCAGGGATGCAGATCACGTTCAGAAGGGACCTTGAAACAGGAAGACCGAGGGTAAACAAGCCGGGATCCCAGCTTGACAGAGAACAGAAAAAAACAGGCAAGTACTATTACACTGGATAAATAGGGAACTTGTCCTATTTTACTGCCAGCACGTAGAATCCTTTTATCCTCCCTTTTCTCATGCTATGTTCTGTTACCATCACCTGCTGCCAGTCTTTAAGCATGTTCAATATTTCTTCGCGCGTGAAAAAATGGTGCAGTTCCAGGATGCCTTTCCCATACCCGTACTCTTCTGTTAAAAAGGTTCTTGGCTCTACTTCTTTTCCGGTACCGTACCTGGAATCACCAGTGCTCGGAACATTGAAAAAGAAGATTCCCCCTTTTTTCAGAACCCTGCGCACTTCGTTCACGGTCTGTTTTATGTCACTTTTTCTCGCGTGAGCAAGTGTGGTAATGCACAACACTGCATCAAAGTAGTTATCAGGAAAAGGGATTTTGACCATGCTCGAATGAACCAGTTCAGCGCGCAGATTCTTTTCTTCAAGCGCGCGCTTACACATTCTGAGTGCGGTTTCTGAGATTTCCTGTCCTGCTACCTTGAATCCTTGTTCTGCCAAAAAGGCAAGGTGTCTGCCAAACCCGCAGCCAAGATCCAGGATTTTTTCTGCCCCTCTTTTTTTGAGCAATGGCACGAGTTCTTTGACTTGCCTGCGGGGGCCTTTTAGTGCTTCTGGCACTCCTTCTTTTTCTATTCTTTTGTAGTACTGCTCCCAAACTTCTGTCATAGGATCATATTTTGTTTAACCCCATTAAAAACGGCATTAGTTCAATGCCGCGCATGCGGCCGAGCTTGCCAAGAGAACATGCTTTTTCTCCAAACTTTCTGGCAGGTCCTGGGACTGTTATGCTTCCTGCTATCATTAGAGGAACAGGGTCTGCTGAATGAACTCCCAGTTTGCAGGGTGTAGAATGGTCTGAGGTAACAGCGATTATTGTTTTTTTGAGCAGGGTTTGGGTTACGAGATTTCCGAAAAAGTGTTTGTCTATTTGTTCTATGCTTTTTGCTTTTCCGGCGCAGTCTGAGTCATGGCCGTACAGGTCAGGGCCTTTCAGGTGCACGTAAACAAGGTCATTTTCTTTAAGCGCCTGCTTTGCAAGCACTGCTCTTTTCTTGTATGCTTCTGCTGATTCTCCGGGAGAAAGTTTTTTTACTTTCATTCCTGCGAGTCTGGCAATCCCTATCTCGAGGGGCATGTCTGCGATTATCATGAACTTTTTACCGTATTTTTTTGTCAAGGGCAAGACATTTGGAATCTTGTTGCCAGCATCCCTGCACAGAACCATGTTCGCAGGAAACATACCCTTTTTTTCTCTTTCTTTGTTAAACCGCGCGCGGGAAAGCGCGCGGTATGCTTTTTCTGTGAACTGGTTAACTGCTCTGGCAGCAGGCTCTGCGTCCTTGGATAGTGGCTTGCATTTTCTCACAATCATCGAGTACTCTGACCGAGCTACAGAATAGTGCCCTTTCTTATCATAAGCAGGGTCAGTGTTTGTTATCTTGTCAGATAATGGCTTGTTGTCTTTCCTGCGTATTACCAGAACGCCTCTGTGGCCCGCGGTCATCTTGAACTTGAGCTTGAAACCAGGCAGCTTTATTTTGTTAAGTAGGCTCTCGATTTCTCTTGCTTCTTTTCTGGAAATTTTTCTTCCTGCCCTGCGGTCTAAGAGTTTTTTGCCGTCTTTGGAGCTCGCAATGTTGCATCTGAGCGCAAGTTCCCCATCTCTTATCCTGATTCCAGCACCAAGAGCTTCCAAAGGGCCCCTTCCAGTGTACTTTTCAGGAGGATACCCAAGAAGACTCATGACCGCGATGTCTGACTCTGGAGCTACTCCTGGAACAGGGTGCAAAAGCCCTACCCTTCCTATTGATGCCAGGAAATCAAGGTGAGGAGTGTCGGCATACTCATAAGGGGTCATTCCCGCCAGTGTTTTTACTGGCCTGTCTCCTGCACCATCCAAGACAACGAGCAGTATCTTCATTACAACATCCAGGATTACGAAGTTTTTAATAGTTTCCAGGTTCCCTCAAGACATCTGGGACAGTATACACACTAAGAAAAAGGATCAGGCCCTAAATGATCTGGAGTGGCGCCCTCCGACCCATAGAATCGTAGGACCTAATATTCTCTAAATTGTACGGCCAACCTATTATGAGGTGTTCTCTGCCTGTTTTTGAAAAGAAGTCAAGATCTGCTCTGCTTGGAACAGGAGGGCCTGGATGAGAGTGGAACGTGCCTGCAGCGTTAGGGTATATTGGAATATTGTACGTTTTCACGTAAACGCTTGCCTCGAAATACTCCCCTGGCATTATCACGAAATCGTTTACGGTATCCGTTCCGAGCAAGATTCCCGCCACCTCGTTAGGATACGCTTCCTTGCAGAGTGCAAGTATCTTCTCAAGCACTTCCTTTTTTATTCTCATATTAGCGCCCTCAATAGTACGGGGATTATTATCGCGCTCATGCAGTTTATTCTTCTGACATGCATGCTTGCAGCAAGTAATCCTATGCTCGTGCTGGTTATAAAAACTATTATCCCAAGGGATCCGGTGAAGGCGAACACCATTGCAAACAGCAATGTAAATGAAGACCCTGCGATTAAGCTGTACTGCATGTGGTGTATATTTCTACACGCTCTTTCTGCAAGCATTAATGAAAGCGGAAACGCAATACCTGCTGAGAACACTGCAACCCCTACCGAGGCAAGCAGGCTCATGTTTAGGGGTTTTAGGAACACTGCAAGCCCGCTTCTGGTGATACCGTACACATCAAGCGTGTAAATGCTGAACATTGTGTAAGCAGCGCTTATTCCTGCAACAGAAGAAACATACTCTTCTTTCTTTATTCTTCCAAATACTCTGGAAAAAGCTGCTGCAATACCTGCGCTTGCACCTGGAACTATCGCGAAAAAGAAAGCAGAAGCTTGAGACAAAAACACATTCCGGTACACTATGCTCTGTTCTTTTTCTTTTTGTCTGGGCAGGCTTTCTGTTTTCATGGATAATAAAAGCGTGCTTGCTCCGAAAAAGCCTGACAGCATTGGGAACAGCATGCTGTAGTCAGCGCACAATATTCCGAGCGCGCCTGCAAGCAGGGTCACCAGAATCTTTCTCCCCGCCAGCATATGCGCCAGCAGTATTGTCAGAAAGAGTAGTATTAAGAGCTTGAATGAAGAGTACACAGGCAGCATGAACTGGTACAATAAGATGAATACAGGGCTTGAGAGCACCACAAAGAATGCTGTGCCAGAGGCCTGCTTGAATGCTAAAAGGCCCTTTCCTTTCAAGGCCAACTTGTGTCCGGGCATTATTGCCAGGGCGTTTGCGTCAGAGGATACTCCCAAAAATATTGACTGGAATGGAACCGAGATCGCGTGAGATGCGTAGAATGATACCGCGAACATGCCCGGGTCTGGAAAGAAAAAAAAGAACGGGATGAGATTGTTAGGGTGCAGGCCTGGAATAAATCCGGAGACTGTTCCAAGAAGAGTTCCTGCTATGGCTGACCACATGCCAGATCATTCCTCGAAAAGCCAGCATTCTTCTGAGTATTTTGAGAGCCTGCCGCTTATGCTGTTTCTGCCAAGCCCTCTCTTCCCTTTAACCACTGCGAACAGTGTTTCGCTCTCTCCTTTCATGATGCTTATAAGTTTTCCTTTTCTAGAGGTGAACTCTTTTACTATTACGCCGTGGACTTCTGCCCTGCCATCGCACTCTAGTACTGCCCTGTCAACTGTTTTAGGAGGGTAACCAGAAGGCACTGCGTAGTAGACTAAGAGAAGTCCGAGAAAGCTTGAAAAAAGGGAAAGGTAGAAGAGATTCATCTCTTCTTCTTTTTCTTTTCCTGTTCTAGTAACATTTCATACAGTGTCTTGGTTTTACCGGGTTTTCCTTTCCTTGTTTTTGAGATTATAAGCCCTACTGCTATTATCAGGAGCACTAAAGCGAGTACTGCTCCGAAGCCGAGCAGGAAGAGCGTGTTGTCCTGTGCAGGCGCTTGGCCACTTGTCTGGTTTCCTGCCGGGGGCAGTATTTCTGGCTCTGCTTGGATTTGTCTTTCTGCGCCTTTTACAATGAACACTGGCACTGTTTCTCCTTTTTCCGCGAGCAGACTTTGAAGTATTATCTGGGCCTGTTTCAGGCTGCCAACTGAAAGAAGGTATTGTTTTCTTGTGTTCTGGTCATCATTTTTCTCTGCGTACACTCTGGCCTGCGATAAGTAGTACCGAGACTGGTTCAAGTACTCGATTCCTTCTGCCTTGTTTACTGACTGGTTCAGGTCATCATATCTTTTCTGGGTGGCGTTTATTTCAAGCTCTAGCGCGTTAAGTTTTTCTGTCCAGGTCAGGTTGCCTTCTTCTGCCTTTTTTTGTTCTACTTGTACTTGCACATCATCAGAAATTTTTTCAGCTGACTGAATGGTGATCGTTGCCTGAACTGTTGCGTTCAAAGCAAGTGAGGAGAAAGTTTCGTATTCTCCGAACTCGTAGTATGTTTCCGCGTCATGCGCGTTTGCCACTGCCTGATCGTATGCTTCTTTTGCTCTCGTGAACTCTTGTATAGCGTAGGACACGTCAGCACCTTGTTTTTTAGCGTTCTCTATTTGTTTCTGCGCGTCAAGCAGGTTTTGCCCTGCCTGGTACATGTAGTACTTCATTTGCTCTAGCTGTACTTCTTCTTGGGTCAAGGCAACAGCCTGGCCCGCGAACACGGCCAAGACAAACATTACTGTAACAAACGATGTTCTTTTTTTCATGCGAATTCCCCCAGTCCCTCAGGGCATGTTCCTGACGGGCAGTAACCGTAAATCATTAAAGTGGGTCTATAATCTTCTTCTGCATAGAACTTTGCAGTGTCCAACTCTTGAGGCACTGCTGGAAGGAACATTGCCAGCACTAGTGCTGCTTTTTCATCACTCATAGGATACCGATCACCTGCCTCTTGGATTATGTTAGTTATATTGACTGTTTGCTGGCCCACGTAATCCTCCTGCATGCTGAACTCTGCACTCAGTTCTGGGAACAGCCCCCACATGGTGTAACAAGCATCTCCTTCATTGCCAGGATCATGAGTGCAGGAGTACACTTCTTCTGGATCTGTGCTAGTAAGATCATCGCAGAACACACTGCCGTACGCGAGAGGGGTGTCCCTCAATCTGGTTGCTGATAACAGTTTTACTTCCGTAATGTCATCTCCTCCGGGAACGCTGGTTGAAAAACCAAGACTGTAAAGAGAGAGGTCTGCGTACACCATACTAGCCGCGTCTGACTTAGCCGCCTGCAGCAGGTTCTTCAGCTTAGTGTTGTTGAATTGGATAAATGATCTAACATCATGAGAGTACCCTTCCCTTTCAATATACTCAAGCAGGTGCTGACCCACTGCAATACAATAGTATGTGGTTTCAGCTGTGTCCAAGTCTGTCTTTTTAACTGCGTTATAATGGCCTGTTGAAAGAACTTCAAGACGCCTATACTTCAAGCTAACTCCTTTGCCTGGCGCATGATTATTGCTCTCGTCAAGCTCGTCTATACTTGCTCCTGAATCAACTTCTGCTGATAAGGGGTATACACTTGGAATTTGCTTGCTTGCAGTGTCAATCACAGGAGCGCTAATCGTATAAGTTACGGTCATTGCCTCTCCTATATCCAAAGGATCATTAAGTGTTAGTGTCTTAGAAAGCGTGCTGCCTGCGAGATCCAGGAGTATACTGAAGGAAGAACCTTTTGGAACTTCTGCAGCCCCCTGGTTCGTGATCGTCAGGGTCACGTCAAGAGGTTCTCCAAAGTATCCGGGACTGTTCGAGTTCACGTCAGTCCCGTCACCGTGCTGTTCCACTTTGCTTATTTCCACGGTCAGGTCGGGCTTCTGCTCGCCTTCAAAGTAGTACGAGTACCTTATTTCAGCCCAGTCTGCACTCAAGGACTTGGAGTAATCGCAGTATCCTATGCTTGGATCATAATCTTTGCAGATAATCATTTTTTCTTCTTGGCTCGCATCATCTTCCTCTGCCCCTTTAAGCATCACGAGCGCAGGTTGGCCAACCTCTCTGGCAACGTCAACTTCTGAAGTAATGTCCAGCACAATTTCTTCTCCATCGCTCCACTCTGTAGCATCTGCTGATCCCATCTTCTGCCACTTGTTTTCTTCTGGTATGTTGTTCCATGAGTACTTATCTGTTGAAATGTCCTTCCGATCACCTTCAAAACGGTACGCGTTTATCACAAAACTGCCGTCAGGAGAAACTGTCCCTGGCTTGAGCACGAGGTATGCTGACTTTAAGGTCGCACCTTCCGGTATATTGAGCCTGTTGACATTAAACTGTATCAGTGCTCTGTTATGCCAGTATCCTTTCCTATGACCTGCCAGCAGGTAATCTGTCTTGTATGAGTCTGGATCATCGCTGAGCACTGTCTCGTACGCCGCGTCCGCGTCATTGATGCTTATTGTTTTGGAGTAAACAGGAAGAGTAAGGTTGTTCGCGTATACTCCTATTCTCCCTTTCATCGTGTCATAGCACTTTTTGTCAGTGCATACTGGCTGCTCAGAGTAGACGTCAATCACGTTATAGTATGTGACCTTGTCTCCCTGGTACACTCTGAGGAACACGCGGTCGTTACAGTTCTGTGTGCTTGCAGTATCCTGGCACATGATCACATTTCCGGGGTAATTGCCCTCATCCTGGATCTTGAGCAGAATCCACATGCTTTTGCCTTCCTCAGCTTGCTGCAGGTAATAGTCTGTAACGTCAAAGGTCATTTCACCATCCACTTTCACAGGTTCATCATCCAGGAATTCAGGGTTACTCTGCTGGTTGTTCCAGGAGTATGCGCAGGAGGCATACGTTTGGCCAGAGGTAGTTGGAGTGCTGTCCTCTGCAGAACTGCCTGCTTTCATGCTTCCCTTGTGTGCCTCAATGTACAGTTGGGTTATTCCTGTTCTCCTGGTTTCTTCTTCAGGGCGCAACACGAGTTCCGCTCTAGTAACATCAGAGTGCGGCATTCCAGTAACGTCGAATTTTATCAGACCCCTGTTCTTCCACGTTCTGGCATCAGCTCTTGTTCCTACTATAATTTTGTCTGTTCTACAGCTATCTGCCGCGTCTGACTGCAGGGTCTCCCAGTAGTCAAACTCCTTCTTTCGCACGGTGCCCTGCTGCGCGTTCTTGCCACAGATCTTGTGCTCGAACACAGGGGCATAAGTGACCGTCAGCCAAGGGGTCTCGGTTGTGGGTGATCTTAAATACGCTTGCTTGCGCTCATGTTCAAACTTAATCCCAAGGCTGACCTTGTCGTCTCCTGTTTCTTTCTGTTCTGCAAGCTCATCACGCAGGGCTTTTGTAACATCAACTTCGATGGAATCACTGGAGGAAGAGTATGTTCCCACGCCCGCGAACTCTGCGAAAGGAGGATCGTCCCAAGAGAGGTCGGTATAGCTATTCCATGCGGAACTTGTTCTGTAAACATCGATTTTATCCCCTTCAAGCACGTCCGGTGAAGTGTAATAAGAATCCAGAGGGATGTGGAACACTGCTCTCGATACCCCGAGCTTGTCTTCTGGTATGTTAATTGAGTCAAGGCTGGGAAGTGTAAATTTAGAGTAGGATCTTACGAAGCCAGGCGTTGACTGGTACTCAACATAACCTATTTCAAAGACATTGTAATGGTACCCTGAATCATCTGAGTGGACTGATCCAACAGGACCTGCTGATAATGTTTTTGTAGTGTCTAAGACGGGAATTTCTCTCTTGCTTAAATCATAGCACGCGTCCCCGCTCACGAAGTATGTCTCTGTTATGGGATTATCAACAGTGTCTGACGGGCCTCTGTCCACAGCATCAGAGCATTGTTTTGGTTTTCTAGACTCGTCTACTCCTGCCAGTTCTCTGTCCACGGTCACGTAGGTATCAATGTGGAACAGGTCTCCTGACCTGTCCCCAAAGTCCACTCTTAACAAGGGATCATCTGGGTCATACACTTTTATTTTTGCGTATTCTCTCATTTCCCGGTAGACCTTGTAGTAGTGTCTTGTGACAAGGTACTTGACCAGGCAGTTTCCAGTGCCTCCTTGCGCACTGCAGTCAGTGTCCGCAGGTATCCTGCCCTCTGTTTTTGCCTGCTCGCACAAGTCAATACTTTTCTGTACATCTTCATGGGATCTTGCGTTGCAGCAGAACGCTGGATCGTTTTCTGCAAGCACAGGGTTCCCGTCAGAGTCGTAGAAGAAACCGTTGCAGTCTGTGTGGCATACTGCGCACGTGGCATTGCCGTCCTCGTACCCATCGTACGTGCTGTAGAGAATCTGTCCTTTGACAGGAGGAAGCAGACTGATGTTAAGAATCCTTTGTACTTGCACTGTCTTTGTCTTGCTCATTGTCCCGGATTTCACGGTGAACGGGATTGTAGCAGTTATCTTGAACGTGCAGCGCGTGCTCGTGCTCTCAATCTGCTGGACATCAATTTTGCTTGAAGAGTAGCCTACAGTCACTTGTTCTGGTATTACTGCTGTGACCTCTTTTGCGAACTGGGAGAAGTGGTCTGAAATCCTGTTTTTCACTTCCCATTCCATCTTACTGCACGCTTCTTGCAGGACGTGTTTTCCTATTGGCTGATTGTCTGGGCTTTCTGGATTGGGAGAGATTGTGCAAGAAGTTTGGCCGTTGTACTGGTAGTCCATTATTCCGCAGCCTTCTGTCTGGTAGCCTTGGGTGTAAGAGCATACTGGATTACCGTTCTCGTCTTCAACTTCTGTGTAATACGAGCCTTCTGGACAGTTCACTGGGGTGTACTCAACGCAAAGGGGATAGAAGCTCTCCTCACAGGAGGAGGATGTACTTACGACTTTGCAGTTATCTTGTGACTGCGGATCACTGCAAGCAGGCAGTATCTGAAGGCCTCCGGTGCCCTGAACAGAAACAGTCTCAGGAGGCTGGAGTCCGATCTTCTCGCACCCCAAAAATTTTAGGCACTTTTGCCCGTACGTGCCTGTCGTGTAGTAGCCTGCTCCAGTGGTCAGACCGTACTTGTTCACTCCTCCGACATTGCATCCTGGGTGTCCTGACTCTTCTCCTGCCTTGTAGTATACTGTGTAAACATAGTTGGTTCCAGCACTTCCTGTTCGGGCAAACGAGAAAGAAGATGAGGCTTCTTGATCTGTGACCGTCTGCACTCTTATTTTTTCAACTTTGCTCCAGTCAATGCTTTCAGGATCATCAACCCATACTTTTACTTTTTGGCCCACTCCTCCTGACACTCTGGCAGACCCTGCAGGATCTGGTCCGATCAAATTGTTTGAACCGTCCTCAAACCATATTCTTACTTCTCCGGAGCTTGCTGGTTTTATCCACAGTTCAACGCTCGTGACCGGAGAGCCATAACCAGACGCAGCATAGGATAACCTTAAAAGACTTATCGCAGGGGTTGAAGGGAACCATTGGTAGTTTTCAGGGTCTCCTGACTCAAGGGCGATTGCTTCCACAGGCCGAGTAACAGTGTATGCTTTTACGCCTACTGAAAGTGCGTCTGCTGCAGCGTCCTGCAGCGCGTCTGCAAAAACGTTGGCTGCTCTGGTCTCGAACATTGCCCTTTGCAGGTCAACTGTTTCATAGTATACTCTGTCTATTTCTGAGACGTCCGAGGATGCTTTTTCTATCATGAAGCTTGATGTTATCAGGAAGTTCAGGACTATTACCACCACTGCCATTATCACGAACGCTATTCCGGATATCGCGTATGCTTTTCTCATTTCGTGCATGCTTGTGTCACTCCTGTATACCAGATTTCTGAGCCAATGGAGTATAATCCTGCGTACAGCCACTTGTTCGCGTACGGGTACAGCATGAGCGTCTGCTTGTCAATCGGATAGTTTGAGGGAACGTAGTTTTGTACGTTGTCGTCGTACCCGTAGTCCCGTATGCTCGCGTACTGCAGGTCTTTTGAGGCTCCTACATCTCCTGATCCAGCGCATGCTGTTGTGTACCCGTACTCTTCAGGATTCATTTGAACGTCAACTTCTCCTTGCCGATAGTAGTACCTTGCTTCGTGCAGGTCGCGGGCTACACGGTGCAGTTGTGTCATGTCGCTTGTTGGGGAGTAGTATGGTTCTAGCACGAGCAGGTAGGTTGTCATGAAAAATATTCCTATGTATATTGCGAACACTGCGTCAAGGCTGAACACCAATCCTCTTTTCTGTCTGGACATTATTTATCCTCCCCCTACCTTTTCCACAACCACTTCCACATAAAGACCGTTATCGTCTTCATCTGTTTCCCTGACCTCATAATAATTATCTGTGGACATTGCCAGCCGTATTAGTTTAGTACTTGAATCTTGACCAACCGCAGGAACTGTCCATTCTGCTTCAAGTTCTTTTTCTGAGTTCGCGTCCATGCGTTGGATCGAGAATGTTTTATCCAGTAAAGCAGGGCCGGCTGCAGTACTGTCTTCTGAAAGAAGATGAACTGAGAACGGGTCAATAACATCATAGTTTCGGGTGTTGGTTATGATTGCTTTCACTGTGATGGTTTGACCTTCTATGACGTGAATCATGCTATCGTCAGGATCAGAAGGTATCTCTCTTCCTTCAGAATCGTAGAGTTTTATTTCTTCTGCTTTTATGTTGGGCAGGCCGATGTGTATTCCAGTGCTAAGCATGTTATTGTCTTCTTTTTCTTCTGTAAGCATGTTCTTTACCCAGAGGTATGTATCGCTTAAGTCTGAGGAGTAAGGATCTACTTCTGCAGTCAAGGTCGCCTCAAACTCTGAGGTGCCTTCTGGAAGAGGAATAAGCGCGTACGTGTTCTTGAGGTTAAAGTTTTTGGTAGCTGTTTCTGCAGAAGCAAGTGTCTCATAAGCTGAAAGAAACTCAGGGACACTTCCCACACTCCAATCTTCCGTGCTAACAGTAAGATAAGAGTAAATCCCTTTATCAGACGCTACTGCATCACCCACTCCCACGTTTTTGACAGTGTACTTTCCTGTAATGTCTTCTCCGTACGTGAAGTATTCTTTGTCAGGGTTTATTGAGAGCACGATCAGGTCAGGATAGCCTACTGTGAACACGGCGTGCGCGATGTTGTCTGTTTCGGTCGTTTCTGTGACCGTGTTCTCTGCGTCCACTACCGCGTACAAGATGTGGCTTCCTTCCGAAAGTTCTGTTGTACTAAGCGTTAGTGTCCACGGGCTGCTTTGGCCTCCTGCTGGAATATCTGAAAACGTGCGCGAGCCAATGATCTCTCCTGTCACCGAATCATCAAGCCTGAGGTCTGCTCTGAACTGCTGGTCTGCAGACTGTGCTCCTGTGTTCGATATCGTCACGGTTACTTTAACCTCAGATCCGGGGACAGGGTTTTGAGGATCAATGCTTATGCTTGCAATCAGGTTAGGCATGTTAGATGGGTTGAGTCCTGAGTACTGTGCCTGTTCTTCTTCAGAAAGCGGGCAGACTGAAACAAACAGAACTGCAGGCACAGCTCCTGTACCGTCATCATAGTATACAAGACGCCGGGTAACGCCAACAAGTTCTTTTGAAGGATCACATGAGCGGACATGAAACTGATTAGTCCCTTTAATGCTGCCTCCTTTCACTCCTATTATTCCAATCTCTCCTGCGTACCCGCTTCCCAGCATCTGAGTCATCGTGTCACTTATTTTCTTCTTAACTTCATCAGGAGTTCCCTTGATCAGGTTCGGGTGCCTGTTCCCGTACTCATCATGGTACGCGAGATTTTCTTTGACCGCGACTTGAGCAACGTCCTGCGCGATTTGGTCTAGTTTCATTTGCTCTATTCTGCCCGCGCCTGAGAATGCCTGCTGGTACCACATGCTTGCGTAGGACAGAACAATAACTATGCCTATCACTGCCAAAAACACGTCCAAGGTAAACACTTGTCCTTTCTTACTGTTTCTCATTCGCATACCTCTCTTTCAGGATAGTAGTTTAGGTTAGGCTCTGGCCTTATATCACAGTTGCCTCCGATCGTGTACAGGGGGAAACAATATCCTTCATACTTTCCAGGATCTTCACTGCAAAAATATGCAGTGCCACTTGTAAGAGGGCCTGCACCTCTGTTGCGGTAACCGCAGGAGATCGTGTACGTGTTAGCGTAAGGGGAGTTTTCTTTTCCTTTTAACAAATGCCCAGTGGGGAAGATAACTGCACCTGAAGAATCTTTTGGAAGGGAATGCAAACAAGCAGTATAAAAATTAGTGAACTCTTGAGAATCTGCTGGAAAAAAGTCAGGGGGCTGAATCCCTGTGTCCTCAAAGTACTGGACTAGCTCGTTCTCGTCCACGGAATTGGCTGAAGTATACTGCTGTCCACTATACTCAATGGTTTTAACTCCAAGTGAATATGAAGTCAATAATGAGGAATCTGGACTTGTTTTTACCGAAAATGAATTATCTGATTCAAAGTAACTTTTGCCTGCCGTGCAGTGCCTGAATTTGACAGTGCACTCTGGCAGGCTGGTTTTGCACGCGGACTGGAAAACTGCAGGATTGGACGCGATACACCCGTCATAGTAGTAGTAGTCTAAGGGAGCAGGGTACGTGAAATCATACTCTCCAAACATGGTGTGGACAGTATTTTCCCCTTTGTTCTTGCTTATGTCTGCTTCCTGGTACTCTGTTGGGGTCACGCTTATTACAGGCACTTTTGATCTTGCGTTATAATAGTCTGCTGCTCCAAGACCCAATGCCTTTAAGGCGTTCATTCTTGAACCCATTCCAACAGACGCTGCCTTGGCCTGTAAGGCAGTTCCGTACTCTTTTGCTTGGCTGGTCATTGTTACCGCGTAGTTTTGGACTACTATCATGACCATAAGCAGGAGGATGATCGCGGCCACTGCATCAATACTAATAAGGCCTTTTCTTTTCCGCCGCCTGCGCTTTTTCATCACTATTTCTGAAGGGACTGCTCCTTTAAGAAAGCTTGTCTTGAGTTTCACGATCACTTTGTCCCCTTTTTTTGCTTTATTATTTTTTACAATGTATTCTCCTGCTTTGATTCCTGCGAATATGTCGTAGTCTATTTTCACGACTGCCTTGTCCTTGTCAGCTATTGTTACTTTTCCTTCTACTGTTTTTTTCCTGAAAGCGGTCCGGATTATTATGAATGCTATGATTACTGACAGGGCAAGGTATCCTGTTCTTTTTATCGTGCTGAAGGGGTCTGTGACAAGGCTTGCTGAAAGCAAGTTCATCAGCCAAGGGGTAAGCAAGGCAAATGCGAACAGTCCAGTGAAGAGGACTGCGTGAGACGTGAACTGAGGATATTTTTCTTTCTTGAAACAGTACAAGGAATATAAAAGCAGGCCTAGGAACAGCGTGTTAAGGTAGTACGCTTGAGGAGCCAGTTTTGACGCGATCGAGGTGAACAGGCCTAACATCACACTGACTTCCATTACCAGGATGTAGTATCCTTTTGCTGACCCCTGCTTTTTCTCGTAGTATTTTTTCAGCATGATCTTCACCCGTAGTGCAGTGGATAATCTTGTCCTCCGCACGAGATTATGTTATTCTGGTCAGAGGATTCTGCTCCACAGTAGCTTGTTTCAACCCATTCTTCAATTTGGGTTAACAACTCTTCTTGGGCGTTTTGGTCTGCTGGCGCGCATGGGCCTGTCATGTTAATGTGTACTTCTCTGTCCTGCATGACAAGCTTGTTCAGCCTTGTTCCTGCACATGCTCCATTCTGGATTATCATCATGCCTATCTCGTAGTTAGCTCTGTCTTTAACGCTTGAGAGCAAGAGTGTTTTCTGAGTCTCGTCCATAGCGTCTATCATTATCACTCCAACTACGAAGGTTACTGCTGCCATTACTGCCAGCATTTCTATTGAAGCTTGTCCTTTTCTTTTTTTAGTATATTCTTCGAATGATAAGGCCAACTTTTTCTCCTCCTTTTACTCCAGGGTGTGCTTCCCCGGTGCCGGGAATTTCTATGTTCTCGCATGCTGGGCACTGGTAGTCTATTCCGTACGCAGGGTACCCGATCACTTCTTGTATTCCTGCAGAGTCTCCGGTACAAAGCGCGTTAACTTGAGTTACTTGGTATCCTCCTTCTAGTGTTGTGCTTGTCAGGTAGTAATAGCAGTCAGGGGCTGTTCTTAGGCTGACCTCTTGTTGTGCGCCTGCTCCTTCTTGGAGCAGTGTTTTTGTGATCGTCTGGATTTTCTGGGAGTTAGCGTTGATCAGTTCTTTTGACTGCATCATGCTCGCGTTGCGCAGGGAGTCGTGCATGAGCGGCAGTGTTATCGCGAAGAATAAGGTTATGACTACCGTGAGCGTGGCCAGAAAGTCTATTGTTATTTGTCCTTTTTTGTCATGATGCTGGCGCAATGCGTATCACTCCTGTGCTTGAAGCTTCTTTTGTTTTGTCTCCTATTTTAGGAGAGGGGTCTGAAGTTATCTTAACTTTTTTGGATGCTGCCAAAACCCTTCGTTCCACGCTGCTGGGGTTTGTTGGATCCAGCTGGCAGTAGCTCCAGACAACGTTGTCGTACACCTGGTACTCGCAGTACCCTGGAACTTGTACTGGCACGGTTCTGAACGTTTTCAGGTGTTCTACTTCCCATACCGCGAGCTCTAGTTCTTTGCTGGTCTGCTTTAATAGAAGATCGCGTTCAGTGCCGGCTGTTGAGCCCATTGTCGTGGTCATCAGGTCCAGGCCAAGCGAGATCATCATGATGAGCATGATTGTGAGCACTGTGATGTATTCTATTGCTGCCTGGCCTTTGCGGTTTTTCAAGCGCATGTTTCTTCAACTCCTGGTTGTGAAAGGGGGAAAGGATCAGTGGGACAAAATCCTCCTGTTTCAGGGACATAGAAGTGGTATTGTCCTGACGGGTTAGCTGGGTTCGTGTTCACTGCAATGCCTGGGATATACTGCTGGGAAAATTCTTCTTGAGACCCTGGCTTGCCGTCTTGCTCAGGGATAACAAATCCTTGGCCTGCCCACGCGTCAAAGTCAATGCTTTCTGCTAGCCCACCGCCACCTTCAGGAGCTTGAGCATAGTAAACAGGATACCCTTCTTTTGTGTAACCCAATAGCCTTATCCTGACGACTGCTGTGTCATAAGCGTAAGAGTATGATTCTAGTTCTCCGTCTTGATCTTGGTCTACTGCAATGCTCGTGCCCGGGCCCCAGCCTGTTCCGCATTTACGGAAAAGTATCCTGCAGTTGGGCTTGGCGAGCATGTCTCCTGAATAATTAGCATAGATGGATTGTGTTTCGTTGAGCTGTTGTCTGACTGATATAACGCGGGATGCTGAAACAGCGTATACTGCGACCAGCATGAGGACTGCTACTATGAGGATTGTGTACTCAAAAGAGGACTGTCCTTTTTTCATATGCTCACTCTATCTGGATCGTTTTGTTGCGGTATAATTCTATTGTTCCTTTAATGTCGTTTTTCACGCCGAAGAGCCTGACCGCGAGCATTGTCGCGATTGCTGCAATCATGAGCGCGACCGCGACCATGCTTAGGTACTCCAAGGATACCTGTGCTTTGTTGTCCATCATTTACTCCTCCTGAACATGATAAAAGCGAACAAGCCTGCCAGCCCGAACAACGCGATTTCAGGGTATTCTGGCAGGCCGCCTATCTGCTTGTACTCGCACTTCTGCTCGTCCGGGTTCCATGCACAGTTGCTGTTAGACTGGCATGCCTGTTCAGTGTAACAGTACCTGCAGTCTTCAGAGCATTTGCCTGGCTCTGGTTCTACAGCCATTTTAAGGGTGAAATAGTCTTCAGGAAATCCTTGTTCTGTTATCATACCGTTTATTGTGCCTGTTTTCCCGTACTCTCCTGGAGTGAACGCGAAATCTTGTTCAACAGTTCCTTGAGAATTTATCTGGACCTGGCTTGATCCAGGGGACACTGTGAAGTCTACTGAACTGAACTCAAGGTTGACTGTTTTATCATCTGGATAGTCGTTGTATGCCTGCACTGTGCACGTGACAGGCTGGTCTTTTTTCAGTCCCTTGCAGTTAACTGATTCTATTGACTGGCGCCCGTTCTTTATCTCTCCTGACCTGGTCACTGTGCAGTCAAGGGGATTTCCTTGCTGTGTGCAGGAAATGTCATACGCGATTACTCCTTCCCCTTCAGCCTGCTGGGCAAAAGAGCAGTTGAAGTCGCCTGACGTGCTCGCTGTGGTCTTGGTGTAAACATAGCAGTTCGTGCCGCTAACGTGGCACGTTGCAGTGTAAACAAAATCCTGTGCTTTGAAGCCAGACAAAGGTATTGTGCACGTGCTGGTGCCTGCACTGCACTCGCTGGACTTGTCCTCTCCGTTCACTGTCACTTCCCAGTTCTCTACAGTGTCGCTTGGCACAGGTTCGCCTTTTTGGTCAGTGCATGTTAGCACAAGCTCTTGTATGTTAGTGTTGCAGGTTACCTGCGGTTGAACAAATGGTTCCACGTTTTCTTTCTTCTCGTTCACCGTGAACTGAGTTTCAGAAGAGCATCTCGCACCTGATTCTTTTCCAAACGCGTCTGCTCTGATAGTATATGTTCCATTTGCAGAGTACTGGTTTGACACTTTGATAGTGTCTCCGCTGTTTACTGTGACAGTTTTCGTGTTATCTCCTCCAAAGTCTACCGTGACTTCTCCTGGGGATCCTGTATCATCCTCGTAGTACACTTCGAACTCGACCGGTTGATCATAGCACGCGTATCCGGGAGGAGTGATCTCCAAGACGCATTTTGGTGCTTCTATTGTGCTAAAGCTCGTTTGCGCAAGACACATTGGTCCTGCCCTAACCACAGAAGAACCATCTTCTTTTGTGTCGTTAAGATCCCTGAACATGAACCAAGCCTGAGGATTAAACGTTTTCCCGTCCTCATCATACCTTGCCTTGAACACGCCGGAGTGAGTTCCAGGCTGAAGCAACTTTTTATCCATACTAGTACCACAAGAGCCTCCGAGAGAATAGTTTAGGCTCTTACCAGGCTTCTGGACAACAATCCATTCTTCTAACAGCGCGTTCCTGTAGGCATAAGAGTTTGGCTCGCATGCGCGCCAGCCAGTTTCCCCAAGGTTAACGCATGATGCTCCCCACACGTTCTCGTATTTGATTGTATCACTAACATCAGACTCGAACTTCCAGGATTCGTAAATGTCGTCGTCGTTCATGTCAAGCGCGATTTCGCTTCCAGGGCCGAGTCCATCATAAGATTCTGATATCTTGCAGTGTTTGTACTCGTTCACATTGTCTGCAATGAAGATTACATCAGCAGGTATCTCTGTTCCTTTCTTAGGAGAGTTGGTTATGTTCCCTTTTTGTTCTACTGTAAAACTAACTTCTCCTGTTCTAGTAACTCCTGCTGGCAGGTCTGGGGAAATAGTTCTTCCAAGAACGTACAAAAGGTCTTGGTCAGAGCATGATGAGTCAGAAAGCTTGTTTTCATTATAAACTGGAGTAACCTCAACAGAATTCCAGATTACTTTGCTAGTATAACCTGAAAGGTCAAGATCGCCGGAAGAAGAAAGATACTTGTGAGAGTGACCTTGTTCTCCTGGTTGGACTGTGAATCTATCCCCTCCTTTCTTCTTCCATGAAGGATAGACTACCGCATCACCTGTCATACCCGATCTGGAAAAAGTCACGTTAATAGAGTAACTTGCAGTCTGCCCGTCTTCTGCACACACCATGTTATTCACTGTGAAGCTCACCTTGCAGGGGGGAAGCCATGACAATGCGACCAGTTTGTGATTGTCAAGAGCGGCAAGAACATCTAGGTAACCGTCTTTGTCAACATCGTCCACTGCAATGCCCACGATTTCTGACCCGAGATCTTTTGATTCCCCTAAATATTCTAAGCCAGTCACATAAACCCATTTCATAAAGTGAATTTTGTGATCTTCGCCGGCTGCTATTAGTTCATCATTTCCATCGCCATCAAGGTCCGCGGACGCGACAAGGCCTGTCACCGTGAAAGGAAGAGCATATTCCCACTTACATATTTTGTATGGCTCGCAGAGCGACTTGACTCCTGATTCTGGTACTTCTATCACCATCAGCTTAGACCCATCTTGTTTCACGACTGCCATGAAATAGTGGTTTGGGTAATCCTTTAGTATGAACTTGGCCATTGAAGAGTGAGAGTCATAATCTCCGGTAGAGTAAGATCCTAATAGCTCAGCAGCAGCAAGCGGAATGCCTGCCGTGCTTTTAACATGCACTCTTCTCACGTAGAACTTGTCTCTCGCATATCCTGCAATGTCATAAACAAAGTCTTCGTCACTTGATCCGGCTGAGAGGTAAGGCATTGACATTAGCAGGGTCTCTTCTTTCCAGCTGGCTGCTGCAGACGCTTTGTCAGATGCCCACACTGCAGTGTAAGTAGTATTCTCTCCGCCTGCTTTCGTGAGCGAAAAAGCACCCATCTCAACTGTTCCAGGAGCTGCCTCAAAGTTTACATTTGACAAACGTCCAGACAAAGGAAGCTCATTGAGAATGACGTTCCCTGGATCATATGAGTTCATTTGACAGCCGTTTTTTGCAGAGAATATATTGAGGGTGTCCGGCCCAAATAACCAGACCCTTGCACCTTTAACTTTTCCTATATCTTTGTAGACCACAAAATAGGCCCCAACTGCTCCGTGCTCAATGGGCACTATAGATGAGATATAATGAAATTTATCAAGGGGGATTGTTTCATCGCCACACGCACTTTGATCTATCTTAGAAATAATATGAAGTCCTGAATCTGCTTTCCAAGGTTCCTCCACGTAAGCCATCTGAGTGGGAGGATCGAATGAAGTAGAAAAATCATTGTAAGAGTAAAAAAGTGAAAGGGCTTGACTCTCGGAAGCAGGAATGAACGCCATATACTTAAGTGCAGGATCGTCCTTCTGGGCATTAAATTCTGTTGACGGGCTCAGAGGTTTATTGTACTCTTCCATACACTTCTCATAAGTTATGTATAACCCTGATACTGATCTTTTGTCTGTATATGGAACAAACTCTATCTCGCGCAGAATATCGCCAGTAGTGCCATCTATCACTGCAATCTTGTGAATTGCCTTAAACGTTTCTGATTTTGAAAGTGTGTATCCCCTCACAAAACCGGAGGGTGGAGAACATTGGCCTGTTTTTATAGTATCCGTTCTTGAGTATCCCTCATAAACTGCGATTAAATTTTTGTTAGACTCTGGTTCAACGAAAGAGATTGGCGTGACCCACCTAGTAACTCCTTCTGGTGATCCGCTGAGCTGAACTTCCCAGAGCTTGTTAACGCTCGTGCTTGAAAAAGCGTCTGCGGTTATTCCTCCTCCTGAACCCCAAGAGGAACTTCTTCTTATGTTTGAGTCGCCGTAAGAGTTGTGATTAGGATGGGTCCAGCCTTCTTCTTCCAGAGAATGGCACATGCAGTCAGAACCGCAGAATCCAGTAGAACAGTCAGAGTCAGAGGAACATTCTCCTATAAGAAAAGACCTTGTTTTTGTGTCTTTGTTGGCACAATACGCTGTAGCTGTAGCACCTAACCATTGGGCACATGCTGCTCCCGCATACATCCCGACGGTAAACTCTTCCCCATAGTACGATTCCCCTTCAGGAACTACAAACTCATCTGTTCTAGTCAAGTAGCACTTTGTACCAGAACATGACTGGTAAGTATACTTTGTTGTCTTCAACCAACCGTCTGTGCTCGTCAGTTTTACGCCTCCGCACGAAAAACAAACACCTGTTCCAGGGAGATCAGCCACACATCCTTTGGAACTTACAACAGCCCCGATGGGTATGTCCTTTATCTCTAACCCAGTATTACTAGCAAGGAGTGTTTCTCCTCCTTTCACGCATGCTCCAGCAGGAAGACTCGCTCCATTACGTTTGACATCAAACCCCTTAATGTCAGATGTTATAGCAAATGAAAAAGATGCTAACAACAAAAGCAATATCAAAGATTTGATATTCACTTCTTTCGACCTCCACTTTTTTGATAAACTTCCTTTATTCTCTTATCGGCTTCACGTATGTTAGCACGAAGTGCACGAATAAAAAGATCATAATCTTTTTTTGTTTTTACTTTCTTTACTCTCTTCTTAGTTTTTAATTGTCTTGCTTTGTATATTCCTTCTTCACCTGCTTTTCCTGCCAGTCCGCCTATTCCAAACCCAGAAATCGCGTATGTGCTTATGGGCACTAGGAGAGGCATTGGAGCGAAAAGAGCTGCTTGAGAAAGAACTAACACTGTTCCGGCAGTTGTCCCAGCCGCCCCGCCTATCAGTGCTCCTTTTTCAATCCTCTTATTCAGCTCCTCAGCTTCTTCTGGAGTAAGCCCGAAGTACGCTTTGAATTGTTTGGTATTAGTAAGCTCTTTCGGCATCTTGCCGTTCAGGATATCTTTCTTGTTCTTTTCCACTAGTTCTAAGAGTTTTTGGTTGAATTCCTTGAACGCTTGTAGTCTTTTAGAGCTTCCTGCAAGCGTTATTCCAGAAGCGATTTTAACAGCTTGTTTTTCTCTGCGTATTTTCTCAAGGTCTCTTTGGAGCAGCCTGCCTTCTGCTTCACCTGCTCTTTGTATTCCTTCAAGCAAAAGATCGGTCTGCCCGTTTTCTATCATTCTCCGTATCTCTGCAAGGGCTGCTTTTGACGGTTTTACCCCGAACCGTTTCTGGAACGCTTCAGGATTTTTCAGAAATTCAGGGACTTCTCCCCTTTCCAGCCGTGCTCTTGCAAAAACCATTTCTCTTTGGAACACGTCAAGCTTCCTTTTGCTCTTCCCTAACTCTGCGAATGGTTTCTCCACGCGCATTCCTGCAAGACCTTCTTCTAGTTCACTGGTTTTACCAGATCTTGCCATGAGTATAATGCTCTCAAGTTCTTCTGCAGTTGGAGTTACCCCGAACTTCTTAGCAAACTGTTCAGGACTGGTCAAAGATCTTGGGAGTTTTTGCCCTGATTCTGCTTTTCTCATGTCCTTCAAAAGTTTTTTCAGCGCACGGGGGTTTGAGGCAAAACTTGTGTACAATAAAGAGCCTGGAACGCCGAACATTTCTGCTGTGGCAAGCTCTCCTCTTTCCGCGCCTGCCGGAGGAACAGAAATTTTTTCAGGCGCAGTGCGCAGCACTTTTTCAAGTTCTCCTCTTGTAGCCCTGATTCCTCTGAGGAGAGCGTCCTTGTCCTTAGCCAATGCTATTGATTTTTTTATTACCGCGAACTCTTCTGCTGATACTTCCTTGTTTATAACGTGGGATAGTTGTTTCCTGCTGGTCAGCGAGTCTGCTATTTCTTTCATGCTCGCGGTCTTGAGAAAACCGTGAACCTTGTTCAGGGTGTCTACCCTTGACCTGAGAAGTCTTTCTTCCTCTGGTGAAGAAACTTCTTTCAAGGCTGCAAGACCTGTGCCCTTTATGATTATCCTCTTTATTTTTTGTATGTTATCCAGTTTCGTTTGAGTTATCGGCGTCAGTTTTGGGGTTTTCATTTGCCTCTCTTTCTCTGCAATAAGCCGGTCTGTTTCTTTCCACCTCTTGAGCGCTTTTTTAGACTCTTCAACCGCTTTTGATAATTTGGTTTCTTCTTTTGGAACGGTTAGCCTGTCCTTCAATTCAGGGGCTTTCTGCTTAGGCCTAGAAATCCTGTCAGTGCGCATTCCTACCGGTATTTTTATAAATTTCTTCTTGGCTTTTTTTGGTTTTGCCATTGGCTATAATAACACGCTACTGTTTTAAATAACTTTCAACACACTGTAAAAAGAGAGAAGCACTGCGCTCAAGAGCAATCCCAGTGCAAACACTGGCACGAACGGGATACTGATCTTTTCTTCGAACCACCCAAGCTTGCCTTGTGCGTGCAGTTTTTTTATTTCCTTTGCTTGTTCTTGAGTGAGGCCTGCTGCGCTCCTTGAGTCTGCAATCAGCCTGCCTGCATGTTTTCTGAGTCCGAACAAGCTAGGCTCTGTTGCCATGATCCTGCCGTTAGGCAGGAGCCAGTAGTCTTTCGCGGGAATCATGCCCTCCTGCACGTTTCCGGCAGAGATCTTCTTCCGGAGCACTGTTTTTCTGGCAGTCTGGAACGAAACACTGAACAATACGAACAAAGCAGAGGCAAGAAGTGAATACGTGAGAAGTAAAAGAGTGCTCTCTGGATCCTGGTAAAAAGAGTAAAAAAAGACTGCTGGCACTATGAACAAGTTGAGCTTTTTCGTGTAGTACATTGCGGGCACGAGCACGAAAGAAGCGTAGGGAATGCCCGTCCAGTCTGAAAGGGTTACTCCTGCGAACAAGATGAATCCTGAAAGCCAAGACTGCACAGGCACTTCACGCAGGCTTCCTGCAAACTCTTTTCTCACGCTCTTCTTCCTGAACCCGAAAAGAACGTAGAGCAGGAGAAATGGGAATACTGCGAGCGCGCTCGCAGCCAGCGCAATGAAAGGAAAGAACATTACCCCAGAGTACGCTGGGAGCACTGCGCCCAAGCCAGTGAACAGTTTCACGTCTCCTCCTGCCCACGCGCCCAGCCTGTACAAGGCGTAGGCAAAAGCAAAGCAGAGAGCAAGCATTCCTGTGCTCAATAAAATAGGGAGAATGCTTTGTAATGCGAGCGCTTCAGCTCCTGAGAGCACGAAACCTGAAACCGCGAGCAAGAATGGAATCCAGTCGCTTATTTCCCTGGTCCGCAGGTCCTGAGCGCTTGCTATCCCAAAGAATGTGAGCGCTGCCAGCAGTCTGAGCACTTCAAACTCCATGGTCTAAAAATCAGGAAAAAGAGTTAAAAAAAGAGGTGGTTTTACAGTCCGTAGTAGATTTCTGAGATATTTCCATGCGCGCAGTAGTAACACGCGGATCCCACAGTCGTCCTGCAGTTGGCTGTGGTCAGTTGAGTGCCTGACATTATGTCAACATTTCCTTTTGACTCGTCTGTGCATGCGTCAAGACACATTGCACTGCAGTCCGCGCTCTGGTCTACTGCAAGCTTAAGCTTGCACTGGCTTGCTGCATTCTGGCAGTTGGCTGCAATGTTCCTTCCTTGGCCTGATGAGGCGGAGATGGTAAGAAAATATACTACCAGGGCCGCGATTGTGAGCACTCCTGCGATTATGATCAGGTACTCTAAGGCTCCTTGTCCCTTCCTTCTCTTAAAGTTTATCATCCGCTGTCACCTCTAGATCAAGTACTTTATTTGGTCTGCTCTTCCTGCAGAACAGTAATCACACGCGTTACTTGGATTGTCTTTATCGCAGGACACACTGCCTGGGTCAGTAAGATCGTAGGTAGTGTCCACGTCCATTATGTCTGCGTTGCCCTTCTGCGGGTCAGAACATGCTTTTGCGCATTCATAAGAACAGTCATAGTTGGAACCATACAACTGCAGGTTTTGATCGCACTTTGCAGCCATGTTCCTGCAGCTTTCTGCAAGGCTCTGTGCCCTGCCGCTTGTTCCGCCGCTCGTGAGAAACATTACGACTATAGCCGCGATCGCAAGTACTCCTGCGATTATGATCAGGTACTCTAAGGCTCCTTGTCCTTTCCTATTTTTTCCAATCATTTTTTCACCACCTCTTGGTTGTTTTACAAAGGGTTAACATTATTTATATAACTTTCTGTAGTGGTTCACGGCTGAATAGCCTTACTTTGGACAGATACGTTTGACTTCAGCCAGAACGCCACGAGCGCGACTATGGCTATTATCGCTGCTACTAGTATGAGGTACTCTAGTGAGGCTTGGGCTTTGCTGTCCATTATCATACTCCTCCTACCATTCCTCCGCCTGCTATGAAGCTCATGAACCCTGCAGCAACGAACACGTATATGATGTACGCGGCTATTGCTCCTATGGGAATGTACAGGACGCTTCTGCTTAGCTTGCCTTCTCTTATCATTACCGCGCCCATCATAGTAAGAGAAGATTCTACAAGGATGTATGTCTTGAACAGGAAGTCGTATGTTGCTGCCAGTCCAGTAGCAGCAGCAGCGCCTGTAGCTGATGATTTTATGAGTATCATGAGAACAGAGTGCACGATCCCGAAAACGAGTGGTGCGACTATCACCCCTGCGGTTATAAGGAACAAGAACTGCATGAATGTTTTTGTTTTTCTTTCTCTTTTAAGCCGGGCGACTGCCCTGATATCCTGCGAAAGCGCGCTCAGGGTCTCGGTAAGAGCACCTCCGCTTTTTCTTGCGGAGATTATGATCGTTGCCACTTTTTGTATCAGGTCTGACCTGGTTTCTTCTCCGAACCTCCTGAAGGCTTCTTCAAAAGTGATGCCTTCCCTAATGTTCTTAAGCATTTTACGCATTCCAGGGGTTATTGGCCCATAGTCCATCTTGCTAACTTCTCTTAAAGCCATTTCAATTGTACCGCCTGTTTTTAATGTGGTGCTCATGTGCCCGAGAACGTCAGGAAGCTTGTCTTCCATCTCGGTCAGCTTTTTGTCAGCCTTGAAGAAAGGAAGCCCGAAAGCAAGGTCTATTAGCGCTAGCGCTATCAGAAAACCCATAACAGGATCAAAGAACATTGTGGACAGGATTATCGCGATGGCTGAACCTGCCAGCCCCCCTCCTATGAGCAGGGGAGCTTTTCCTTCCCACCCAACATATTCAAGCGTTGTTGTGTACTTTTGTATGAATCCCATTATTATCACGTTCCAGGGTCAGATGCTTTGATGAAGAACAGGAACAATAGGATGAAAGCAGGCGCGATCACGAAGTAGAACAGTGACAGCATTTCTGGAGTAAACATGCTGAACATCGCGACTTGCTGTGAGATTGCAGGACTGCTTCCTATTGCTGTTAGTATTCCAATTAGCACGGGCATGACTATAGCGCCCATCATGAGGAATAACCCTAACAGGTTGAGTTTTTCCGCGAAGTCAGCTATTTTCATTCTTTTCTCAAAGGCCACATCATCTGCGATGGTGACCATAACTTCTGAAAGGTTGCCTCCTGTTCTTATAGCCCTCACTATGTGGGCCATGACTCTCTTTAAGGCGTCTGATTTTGAGGATGCTGCCCATCTTGTCAGTGCTTCTTCTGTTGGCACTCCTTTTTCTATTTGCAGTAGCACGTTCCTAAATCCTTGCGAGAGCATTCCGTAGTTTGCTTTAGAGATGGATTCCATGCTCTTGTATATTCCTACTCCTGCCCTGATCTCTATGCTCATGTGCCTGAGTGCGAACGGAAGGTCCTTTTCCACTTGTCTTGCTATGCTGTTAGCTTTCATTCCTGGCAAAAGGAGTAGCACTACAAAAATGAAGGCAGGAGCTGCTACTGCAAGCAGGATGCCTATCATGGGCGAGAGAACATTTCCTGCAAGCAAGCCCATTGCAAGCAGGATCATGACTATGAACACCATGAAAGAGGAAGTTGTTGCCAGGGCAAGCCACTGTTCTGGAGTGTACCTGCTTCCTGAAGCAACAAGGTTCTGGCCCAGGCTTTCTCCAAACATTTTAGAGAAGGGCTTTAGGAGAATGTTTACTGCAGGGCTTGTTGCTCGGTACACTTTTCCGACGGTCCTAACCCCTTTTTCAGGAGCAACCGCAAGCTCTTCTGGCCGGCCTCTAGAGATTTTTACCACAGGCGCTTCTTCTATTAGTTTTCTTATCTCCTCCTCCTTTCCTTCGGAAGCGGTTGTGTACTTTTTCCGCATTCTCTGAACTATTTTTGACAGTGCTTCTGTGTCTATTTCTTTGCCTGTTTCAGGAGCTGGAGTGGTTGGAGTGCCCAGGACTGGTGCGGTCTTTTTCTTTTCTTTTTTAGCTTCGGGCTTTTTGGCTTTTTTCCCTGCCTCAAGCAGTTTTTTCAGTTCGTTAACGTCTGTCATTCTCTGGTACCCCACTCTTTATTCTCAAGTTTTCTGAATTCTCTTACCACTTCATCCTGTCTTCTTATTCCTCTATCAAGCATTGACTTTATAATATCTTTCCTTTTATCGATCTCCATTCCAATGTCTGACTTGGACAAGCCGGTGAACTTCATGAGCTTTTGGATGTACCTGCTGGGTATGCCTGTTGCTTTTATGGTATCAAGAGCAGGGTCTCTTTCGAATATCACCTGTATCTGAGGCTTTCCACCCATGACTCCTGTGACCTCTGCTACTTCAGTAACCCTTCTTATTGTTCCTTTTCTTCTGTCATGAATCCTCTGCTGGACAACAACAAGATCAAGTCCTTCCAGCATGATTTCTGGAACATTCATTGGAGGAGAGGTTACCCTAATCACTGTTTCATGAGCAGAATTAGCGTGCACTGTTCCTGCGCTTCCGTCATGCCCTGTGTTTATTGCAGTGAACAGTGTTTCTGCTTCTTTGTACCTGATTTCTCCTACTATTATCCTGTCAGGCCTCATTCTCAAAGAGTTCTTGACAAGCACCTCCATGTTTATTTCTCCCTTGCCTTCTATTGAAGGAGGCCTTGTTTCCATTCTGACCCAGTGTTCTATCGGTAGTTTTAGCTCTGCTGTGTCTTCTATTGTGATGACTCTTTCAGAAGGGGGAATAAATGAAGAGAGCACGTTCAAGGTTGTTGTTTTTCCTGAACCTGTTCCTCCAGAGATTATTATGTTTGCAGGTTTTGCCCCGAGCCCGTCTACCGCAAGCCACAAGAACGCGGCCAGGTCAAGGTCTATTGTACCGAACTTGACAAGATCAACCACTGTGTAAGGATCTTCTCTAAACTTTCTTATTGTCAGAGTGTTACCGTTTACTGATACTGGTTTTATCGTGGCGTTAACCCTGCTTCCGTCAGGAAGCCTGGCGTCAAGCAGGGGGGTTTGCAGGTCTACTCTTCTGTTAACCTGCCGCGCTATTCTGTCAATGATATTCTTTATCTCATCATCATTTGCGAACATTATGTTGGTTTTCATCATCTCGTAGTCCCTGTGCGCAACGTACACTGGCTTGTTAGGTCCTATTACCATGATCTCTTCCAACTTGTCATCCTGCACCAAAGGGTCAAGCACCCCGTACCCGATCATTTCCCTGACGACCATGTCAGCGTAAAAGTCTATTCTTGTTCTCGGGACCCCAAGTTCAGGACTGCCTTCTATGATTTCCTTGACCTTGTCAAAGTAAACTTTCCGCCTTCTTTCAGGGTCACGTATCTGTTCAGGAGAGATGGTGATAAGCCGGGTTGCGGCTTCTTTTATCGTGTTCACAAGGATCTTCTCAGGCCCTTTTGGTTTTATCACAGGAACAGTGTAAACAAGGAGAGGTTCTCCTTCAACCTTGTAAACTTTAACATTGCCATATGAAGATACGAGGGTTTTTGCCCCAAGGTATTCTAGTTCTGAGGATTCTTTTTCCCCTGTTTCTTCAATCACTTTCTTTATCTCTTCTTTTTCAGCTTCTTCCTTTTTCTCAGACTCTGTTTTTTCTTTCGCACCAACTGTTTTCTCTGACTCTTTAAGAAGCTCGTCAAGATATCCCATAACCCTCAGGGTATAAGAGGATAGAAAAGTATTTAAAAGGTTTGCTTATCGGAGCAGTGTTTTGTGCTTTTTTAGTCAAAGGAGTATTCTTTTAGTTGAACATCTTCTGGGGATACTCCTTCTACAAGTGCCCCCACTTCCATTCCAGGAGTTCCTTCTGGAACGTCCTGCCTGTTAACCTGCAGGGACTTGACTGTTGCTTTTTTCCCATCAAAGTCAATTACGCTTCCTGGCTTAAGGGTGCCTTCTTTTATTCTCACTGCAACCACAAGCCCTATCTTAAGATTAAACTTTTGGAATACTTCAAGAGTGCCCATTCCAGATCACCAGCATTATTTTGTTCTCAAGGTATAAAAAGTATTGCAAAAGGGATAAAAAGTCCTACAAACTAAAAGTAGTTCATGGGAATACTAAGCGCAAAGAAAAAGAAACCGCTCCTCTCAGAAAGTTACATTAAAAATATTTCAAAAAAAATCCCGGGAGAAAAGAAGATTCCTGAAACATTCAAGAGAAAACTTGAACAAGCACGGGAGAAAGGATTCAGGCACAGGGTTCCTGAAAAAGCGCTTGAAGAGTTCCTTAAAGGCATAGAAATGATAGACAAGGGCGAAAGCCTTGAAACCGTGGTGAACATGCTGAAAGAAAGAGGAATACATGACCCGAGAATGTTCAAGGCTCTTGCAAAAAGAGCAGAAGAAAGAGAAAAATAAAAAATAAGGGTACTAGTTTTCAAATGCTTCCGGAAACCGCTCTTTTACTATGCCAGTAATATGCTAGGCCAGCCAACACCAGCGCAATGACGATACCTGCAACAAGAGGAACACTCAAACCACCAGAAGAATCCTCTTTTTCAGACTTGCTCTTTTCTTCTGTTTCAGAAGTATTTTCCTCACCAGACTGCTGGAAGGCAGAGGTTGTTATCTCTTTCTTGATCACACCTTTAGCAGTAGAAAACTTCATATATCCTGAAACAGTGTCAGGAGACAACTCGCACCCGCTCACTTCATAAGTGATATCCCTGTCCACAACATCGTTCCCGTAGAAAACCCATGAAAGGTTACCTCCAGCCACCTTATGGGGCACAGGGTCTGATGTCTTCAGCGAACAAGATTCTGGGAGGGACTCTGATACTATAACCACGCCCTGAGCAGGATTCTCCACGCGCATACTAATTGTAGCACCAGACGAAGATAATTCCCGCGTGGCAGTAACCTGCGCGAAACCCACGGCCATCATCACAGCCACTAAAACCGGAACAACAAAATACTTGTTCATACCTAAGCACCCCACCTGCTTATAAGATCAAGCAAATCCTCATCAGACATACCGCCAGCAGCCCACTTGTCTATGGCCTTGAGAACGTCCTCGTCAGAAATTTCTCCTGCTTCTTGCAGCACACCAACATGATCATCACCCTGGATCATGTCAAAAGATGCGCCCGTCTTCCAAGTCCCAGAGAACCTGCTGCCTTCAATCCCTTCATTAGTCGCGCCCTCAACAGGCTTCAGCGCGTACGTTATCTTCTTTTCTCCCAAGCCATTCTTGTCAAAGAACACCCACTTCAAAGTAGTGAAACCTTCCCCCACTGTTTTTTCTGAAGGTTCTGGGAACACAGATACAACCTGTAAAGTTAGAGGGATGTTCTCATAAACTATCAGCCCGTTCACTCCTTCTTCAGGCTTTATGGTTATCGTGCCCTCAAGCTCTTCTCTTATCCTGTACGCTTCCGGAAGGTCTCTGAAAACAGACACTTTCCCTCCAGCAGAAGTCTCTTCAGTAGAAGCGTTCCACTCCTGTTGCTGGGCTGGAATTGCCTTTTCTCCTTTCCATGCGATGTAGTCAAGACATCCTGTCATCTTTCCAGCTAGATGGGAATACATCACGAAGATTTTGTCCTTAAGAGCAATCCTTCTTTCAGGAGTATCAAAATTACGCGGGCTAAGCTTCCTGCTCATAAGATACTTTCCGTCAACATAGTACTGGGCTGTGTGAGTCTCACCATCGTAAACCATCCTGTAAACGTGCCACTCGCTCGTGTCAACCCCATTAGCGGCAGCCCATGCAGTAGCAATCCGGGCATTCGCATTCCACGCCACGAAAATAGACCCTCCTACATAAGGCACCTTTGCCCTCGCTTCTATCGTGAAACTATCATTATACCCGTACGGGAAGTCCCTTGCCATGGCAAAATCATCATATCTCGTGTCATCATTAATGTACAAGCAGGATTCTCCGTCAACTGTTTTCACCTGAAGGCCTGTCTGATAATACCCATGCCCCCAGTTGCTGGTGTCGTCGAATGGATCATAAAACTCCCATTCCCCAGCAGAAGCCTGAACGTCACCAGAATATTCCTCAGCGTTTTCCACACTAACACCAGACCAATCATTATAACAGTGCGGTACGTTCACCTTCACGTACCTGAACGGAGTACTAACATCAAAGGAGTGAGAGTACTTTACCCAATTCCAGGAGTTTTCTTCTCTTTTGCTCGTGACCTCAAATGATCCCACAGAATTCCAGCCAACACCATCAGAAGATACTGAGACAGTCACTTTGTCCTCGCATCCTTTAAATGATCCGGGAGCCACCTCAACAACAAGCCTGCCGCTGCCCAAAAGCGCTCCAACATCATGCACATGAGATCTCCTGTACCAGTTACAACAATCAACAGTAATACAATGAGAATTCGGCCTCTCGCTCATGCTAGGAATGCTCCAACCCCTACCATTACCACACACATCAGAAAACTTGCTCGGAGGAAGACCTGTTTTTTCCTCTGATTCCTCCTGTTGTTCCTCTTGCTCCTGTTCCTGTTGCCCTATCTTTATTGCATAGAAATAATATACATCACTATAATCCCATGGTGCAACGTATATCACATTATTATCAAAAACAGGTGATGAGACGAAATCATATAAAGGATATTCTTTCCCCTTATATTCCAAGCTAGAGTATTTCTTTTCAATCGTACCATCTTCTGTATTCATTAGTATTACAGACCTTATTCCAAGACCAATCATATGATTGTTTTCTAAACGAATCAGGCTCTGAATTGATTGCATTCCTGTTTTCCAGACAAGATTTCCTGTGACCTTGTCCACTGCATAAACTGCCCCACCTTTAGATGAATAGAAGTACACTTGCTTTTCGTCAAGGTCGCTTGCAGACATTTTTAGCTCTCCGGAAGAAGACTTCCAAACAAGAGAACCATCAACAGCATTCAAACAGTACATATTACCTGAGTCATCTCCAAAGTAGATATTCCCATAATCATCTGAAAGGGGTTTGGTAGCATAATGTCCAGAAACTGTAAATTGCCAAGTTTTAGTTTCTGAGGAAGCATCAAACCCTACCACAGAGTCAGCATTTGCCCCAACTCCAGAAACAACAATAACATTTTTGTCACCAGAATGCACTAAAATGGCTTCAGGAGCTCTAGATTGGAGAGAAGAGAACCTTATCAAACTTTTTAGTTTAGGCGTGCTCAGGTCATAAACCAGAATACCTTCATTGGTGGTGACAAAAGCTTTGTTCTCCGCAATAAGTATCCCTGAACCTGAACTATGAGAATCCTCTTCAGCCCAAGTAACCGCACCAGTATTAAGATCCAAGGTATAAAGTTTGGTGCCATACGCTAGGAGATTGTTTTGCTCAGGGTAATAAGCCAAACAATCAACAGAAGGAAGTGCTTTAGAGGTCCAAAGTGAACCGCCCGTGTTAGCGTTCCAAGCATACACGTTTCTCTTAAAGTCATCGTACTTGTAAGTGAAAAATAATTTCCCTTGTGCTACCACAACATCCCCTGATACTACTTTTGGAACTTTTTTCGCCCAAAGCAATTCAAGCGACAACTCCTGAGATGGCTGTGAAGGTTGAGTCTCTCCACCTGACTCTTCAGGCTGCTCTTGCTCCGGTTGCCCTCCCTGCTGCTCGCTCGGCACGCCTATTGCGTACACCTTACCATCCCAAGAACCGACATACAACACCCCATCAACAACAGCAGGAGAAGAAATCACTTTATATCCAATAGCATACTTCCAGATCACATCTCCAGTACCAGCATCCAAAGCATAAACCTTACCATCAGAAGAACCAACATAAACAACACTACCAACAACAGCAGGAGAAGAAACAACATCCTCCCCAGTAGTATAGTTCCAGATCTTCTTACCCGTACTAGCATTCAAAGCATAAACATTATGATCCCTAGAACCAACATAAACAACACCATCAACAACAGCAGGAGAAGAAGAAAATACCCCCTTACCTGTCTTGTACTTCCAAATCAGATCACCAGTACCAGCATCCAAAGCATAAACATAATCATCCTCAGAACCGGCATAAACAACACCATCAACAACAGCAGGAGAAGACCACCTCGCCCAACTAGAACTAGCAAGATGCATCCAAATCAAATCACCAGTACTAGCATTCAAAGCATAAAACTTACCATCCCCAGAACCAATATACACAACACCATCAACAACAGCAGGAGAAGACTTCACAAGACCACTAGTTTGGTACTTCCAAATCAAATCACCAGTGCTAGCATCCAAAGCATAAATAAAACCACCTTCAATACCCCCCTCAGAACCAACATAAACAACACCATCAACAACAACAGGAGGAGACTCTACATCACCGTAAGTCCTATAATAATTCCAGATTTCTTCACCAGTACTAGCATTCAAAGCATAAACATAATCACCATTAGAACCAATGTAAACAACACCATCAACAACAGCAGGAGAATTTGCATACTCCACAACATTATGCTTCCAGATTAATTGACCAGTACTAGCATTCAAAGCATAAACATAATCATCCTCATAACCTCCAATATACACAACACCATCAATAACAACAGGAGAAGAACTCACATCCAAATATGGTTTAATAACATAACTCCACAGGGTCTGGTTCGTTAACGGGCCCGAACCAGTATTATGACCAGTATGAGCAGGATCATGACTGAACATAGGCCAGTTATTAGCAGCAGAAAGTCCTGTTGACAGGATAATTAATACCAAGAACAATTTACTCAAGCGTGTCATGGAATAAAAAACTAAAATGTAGTTTATAAACGTTATGGAAGGAAACTGCTCGCAAAAAAACTCCTGTAAACTGAAAAAGATGAAACAGTGGTTTTTGCCCTTTCAGTTCTGGTGTTCCCTGCACCACTTGCAGACTTTCAGGTGTTCTTCCATGTTGATGTTCCGCTTGTACTTCTCATCTTCTAGCTTGTGCCCTACTTTTTTCTCGTACTCTTCTGCCGGGATAGAATACTGTTCCTGTACCTTGTCCCTGTACTCGTGCGGCAGAACGTTGAACGCACAGAACGGAACTACCTTGCCATCTGGTTGTATGTAATGTATGACGCACCTTTCTACCCTGTGAACGTCGTAGTTGTAAGGGTCCATGAAATGCATCATTCCTATGAACAGGGTCTTGTAATGGAATTCTCCAAGGGCTTTGTAGTCATGTTTCACGAGAGCGTTGAACAATAACTTTCCTAGGCTCAGGCCTTTGGGTGCTTTTTCCTTGTCTATGAAAGAGTTTAGTTTCAGCAGGAGCTTTGCGCCTGTCAGGTACTTGTTGGACCCTGACCTCATTTCTTCTGCTCTCTCGTTCAGATATTCCACAAACCCTTCAACGTCAAAGAATTCTGGGAGTGCTACCACCCTGTCACCGTCCTTGAACAGGTAGGTGGCCATTCCGCACGCAAAGTGGGACGTCATCCGGTAATGCTCCTGTTTTGTAAACGCCTCAACAAAGTTCGTGACCGCGTAGGAAGTTGGTATGGGGAAAAAGTCGTCGGGACTTATCTCCCAATCTTCTGGGGTCTGGTCCACCATGTTGTGGATTACTTCGGGTATTGTTATCCTCTGTTTTTCTCTCTCGCTGGCGGGCATTTGTCCAACCAGGGAAACGGGCTGGTAAACAACTCCCCTTACTATATCCATGTTGTCCACTGCGAACTGAAAGATGTCACCAATCTCGTGATCGTTAACTCCCTTGATTACAGTGGGCACAAGCACTGTTCCCAAGCCTGCTTTTCTGAGGTTGTTCAGAGTAAGAGGGATTTCATAGTGGTTCTTGGGATTAGTTTTAGGGCTCACGCCATCAAAAGACATGTAAACGGTGTTCACCCCTGCTTCTCTGACCTTAACCGCGAGATCTGGGTCGAATGCAAGCTTTATTCCGTTCGTGTTCAACTGCACGTGAGTGAAACCTTCTTCCCTGGCCATCTTTATGATATCAATGAGATCGTCCCTCATCGTAGGTTCTCCGCCAGTTATTTGAATCGCGGTAGACGGAACGGGTTTCTGTGCCCTCAGGACTCTAAACATTTCCCTTATTTTTTCAAGTGACGGCTCGTAAACAGGGTTTCCTTTCTTCGCGTAAAAGAAACAGTACCAACAGGAAAGGTTGCACCTGTTGGTTACAACAATGTTAGCAAGATTCGTGTGAGTCTTGTGCCTCTTGCACAATCCGCACTCATGAGGGCAATTTTCTCCAGAATAGTCCACGTTCGGGTTCATTACACCCTGCCAATCGTCCACCTTGTACTGTTCTGCCCTGTGGTACATGTTTGCGTCAGACCAGTAAACATCATCAAAATCACCATGCTCAGAGCATGTTTTTTTTATCCTGACCTGTCCGTCCTTCTCGTAAACAACCGCAGGAATGACCTTGTAACACTTAGGACATGTTGAATAAGTTTTCTCTAACTCTACTTCCATAAACTATCCCCTACTATAACAAGAAAAGGTTAGGAAAGGTTTTTTTAAATGGTTTTGTTGTTCCTGCCGCAACAGATTGTGAACAATGCCAAGGCGAACAGGAATGCTACGAGGACTAAATCGTATCCTGGAGCGCTGACTACAGTCGTTGCAGCAGTACCACCACCGCCTGATGTTCCTCCTAATAGTATTGGGGACAGGCTAGTCACGTTAGCTTGTATGCTGTTGCCGCTTGTGTTCAGGCTTCCTGGAACCGTGACATCTTCCCAAGCGCTGCCAGTCCAGTGATACACCTTAAGCGTGTCCTCATCCACTCCCACCGCGCTGAGTTCTGCGTCAGCGTAGTATAGGGTTATCACTGCCCCTCCTCCACCGGCGTTGGACACGTCAAAATACTTGACTCCTGTAGCAGGGAGTGTCAGACCCCATGGATTGCCCGAGTATTGGGCGACTGATGCGGTTCCTGAAGCCGTAAAATTAACTATTATCTGGCCGGTTATGTTGAGAGTCTCATTAGC
>CAZVAJ010000003.1:0-80867 GCA_964625085.1 Microcaldota archaeon
CCGGAAGCGAGAAGTTGTAGATTGATGTGTTGTCAAAGTATTTCCCGACTCCTACTGTCCTGCTCACGTTCAACTGAAAGCTTATCGAATTGCTGCTGTGCGTTCCTGTCGCGTTCACAGTAATGCTGTTCAACGTGCCCGCGTACTCAAAGGGAACACTCACGTTAAGATAGACTGTTGTGTTTTCTCCTGCCGAGAGGGTGACATTGTCTGCCTGGGTTAAGTTCATGTTCCATCCTAACGACTGCGAAAAAGATAGATTGAATGTGTCCTGTTCTGTTCCGTTGTTCCTGATAGTTATTGGGACTAGGGTTGTAGAATTGGGCTGAACAGACTGGTTGCTTGTATTCAGTGCAACGCTGTATGAGATGTTAAGGAAAACAACCGCTTGATCAAACATGTTAAAGTAAGTGTCGTTCACGGCCAGTGTCCAGTTGCCTGAGCTTGCGTTTTCGGGGAACTGCCATGAAAATGATCCCATGCCAATAACATGCACAACTTGCTGATCCCAGACAACTCCACTCGCGTTAGCAAAAACGACTGTTAGAGTTTCGTTGGTCTGCATTGAGTTACTCTGATTGTCCAGCAGAATTATGGTGTAATTGACAGTAGCCTGCTTGAGATAGACAGTCTTGTCTGTCGTGACGTTGACTGTCCCAAGGTTCTGCACAAGTGCAGACTGGTTACTGCTCACGTTGTACGCGCGTGCGGTTATCAGGATACTGCCTGTCTTATTGAACGTTACGGGAAACACTACAAAACCGGAAGAGTTAGTATACCCTGAAGTGTAAAAGAGAGGGGACCCCGCGCCCGTTATATTCAGTGACGTTGACTCATTAAACACTCCTTGATCATCCTGACCATTAACGTAGACGCTGACGTTCCTTGTTTCATTGAACTTGTACGCAGACTGCGAATAAATGCTCAAGTTGACTGGAGTCCGCAGGACAGTCACCTGAACTGAACTTCCACACGCCCCTGACGAAACAGTCAAGTTCAATGGACCCACATAGTTCTGTCCGTAAATGAGAGAATCACTGAACGTCGTGTTAACAAGAATATTAGAGTGAAGAGTAGAAGTGTTTCCCAAGTTGTCCCTAACCGTTATGTTAGCAGTAAAGTTCACTCCCGCATTGTTCTCATCATACTCGTAAACAGTATAGTTAATCGGTTCTTGGTACCTGTACGTGTAGTTCCCAGTACTCCCGCTAACAGACGCGGAAATATGCGGCTTGTACACCAACCGCATGGAAACAGTGTAATTATCCAAGTAGTACGATGAAATCTCGTTCAGGCACACGCCAATACTATGCACGCCCGCTGACACGTTCGTTAACCTTCCTGAAAAAAGAGCAGTATCATTATCAAGAGCATGGAACCTGAACGTCTCCCCTTCCTCTAGATAGCACGCGAGTTCATTGCCATTATTTCCCCAGCATATCTGGTAGTGCACTCCACACAGATTAGAATTATTTCCTGTTATCTGGTAGTAGTGCCATCTTGCAGAAGTGGAAGAAGCAATGCTCTGATCACATACTGGCAATACCGAATCATTTATGGGAAAAGTTGAAGAAACAGGCTGGCTTTGCAAGGTGCCAATGCCCCTGGTGAAATAGTATTCTGGGAGGATTCCTGAAGTTATATTAGAAGAGATGTTAAACTTTCCAGTGTAATATCCTGGCGAAATGTTTGATCCTGTAATGTTCAGCACGCATGTGAAGTTTTTGCTGCCTCCGGCTGGCAGAATAAAGTTTGTTTCATTGCATAAAACGACGCCTGCTGCAGACTCTCCTGACCAATATTCTGCAGCAGGTAATACGCTGATTGTCACGTTCTGGGCTTGTGAGCCAGTAACCTCATCTATCTTTAGGTTTAGTACTGACGTCTGGCTGGAGTTATCAACATACCCAAAATCAGGATAGCCTTTACCGAACGTTTCAAGTGAAAGGTATTGGGGCAAAAGCCTTTTTACTAGTATGCTCGCGTTCTTTGGGGTTGTGGCAAGACCATATGATCTGACTTCAAGCACATAATTTCCGGACGGAGCGTTTAGTGCCCAGCCTGCTTCAGAGGTTGTCAAGCTGCTGTCTGTTTCAGCAACCCATGTTTTGTGAGTCTCTAGGTTAGTCAAGTAAAAGTCAAAATCGCTTCCTGTACCAGACCAAGACACATTAATGTAAACCTTATTATCGTTCCCTGATTGGTTATCCAGTCTGAACCTAAAGTATTCTGTATCCCCCAGGTAAGGTGAATGATATGCTGTGTAGAAGCAGCTTGTTGTATTCAGCAGAATGCTTTCTGTGCCCGCAATAGAGTAATTTTGGATTACTATTAAAATGACAGGAATCTTATGAATCGGGTATGAAGTTGCATTCACTGTCAAGTATCCTTGGTAGTATCCTGGATCTGGAAGCGAAGAAAAGTTAGCAGTCAGGTTAACAGTAGTTAAAGAAGTGAGAGTAAAAGACGAGGGGGACACGGTAAAATTGCTCTTGCCAATAAGAGGAGAGGAACAGCCTGCTCCTTCCACTCTCTTAAAATCTGAAAGGGACAGTGTTACGTTAACTGCGGACCAGTAGTTGGAGAAAGATATGCCTGTCGTGTTTGAAAGGCTTGCAGGCCCAACCTGCAGTTTAGCGCTTAGAGGATAGGATATGTTAAAGTTGACTGCCCTGGACACGTTAACGAGCCCGTTTCCTTGTTCCACTGGATCGTAACCAAGATCAGAAGCACTTCTTATAAGATTGAATGGATCCTTCCCTGCCTGTTTCATGAGTGCAACAGCTCCGGCAACATGCGGTGTGGCCATGCTCGTGCCAGATTCTTCTTTGTAACTCCCATCATTCCATGTAGAGTTGATTAACACTCCTGGAGCAAGAACATCAACATAGGGAGTGCCGTAACCATCAGGACCCCTGCTCGAAAAGCTTGCGAGGGCATTTGAAGCATCAACAGCCCCCACAGTTATCGAATGAACAGATAAACCTGGACCGTGCGCAGCCCCAATACTACCGTCATTACCTGCTGCTATGACAGGTGTTATTCCCCTCTCGTACAGTCCTTCGGCCGCAAGAGAAAGAACATCCTGCGCATCATTGGGTATCGTGGGCCACCCAAGGCTCATGCTAACCACATCTGCACCATTCTGGTACGCGTAGTCCATTCCCTTCAACAGGTCTGAAAGATACCCTCCTCCGCCAGAGTTAAGCACTTTGACCGCAAGAAGTCTTGCTCCGGGAGCAACCCCTTGGATATTTCCGTCTGCAGCTATGATGCCCGCGCAGTGTGTTCCATGCCCTGCATCATCAACCGGATCATTATCATTGTTGAAAAAGTCGTACCCGCCGATTACCTTGCTACAATTGCCTGCAAGGAATTGCGTCTGGGTGCAGCCACCCAGATCAGGATGAGTATAATTTATGCCCGTATCGATAACCGCGACAGTAATCCCCGACCCATTCAGAACAGTCCCTGCAAAAGTAACATTAGACGCGCTTATTTGCGTTTTTGATTGTTCAAGAGACACAAGCGTCAGAGGAGCCGGCTCAGGGGCCACTGCTTGGATGTAATAGTCTGGAACAACTCTTGTCACTCCAGCGTACTTCTCAAGATCCAAAGCACCACCTTCTCCAAGCGATTTAGAAGAAGTGACATAATCAGCATTAATCAGCCTGAAATGATACTCTGGAGTCAGGCCTGCCGAGGAAAGTGCATTCGCGTAACCAGTGTACTGGCCCGGGTCATAGAAGACTATATACCCTTTATATCCCTCAGAAGGAGAGACAACCGCAGCAGCGGCAACTGAAAGTAACAGTATTGCTCCAAAAGTCCACCTGATCATGGTTAGTACTCTGAAAAAAGAGATATAAATCAGTTTTCCAACCGGAAAAAACCAGGAAAAGGTTGGTTTTACCGCCAAGAAGGCAATATTTAAATTCAGATGGAGAATAAAAAAGGCAGATGGCAGTCCTTGAAAAAATAAAACTCCGCGACTTTAAGTCATTTCGGAGCGCTACTATCCCCCTGTGCGACGGGTACACTTGTATTATTGGACCTAATGGTAGTGGAAAGTCTAACATTCTTGACGCGCTGGCGTTTGTTCTTGGAACCGGAAGCATGAAAAACCTCCGGGCAAGCAGGCTTACAGATCTTGTCAACCATCATAGCAAGAGCGGGACAGCCAGTGTTGCCATCGAACTGCGTGATGGGAAAGAAAAGCACACGATAGCCAGAGAGATTGACAAAAAAGGAAACTCTATCTTTAAACTGAACGGAAAACGAACAACAAAACACAGAATAGAAGATCTGTTGTATTCGCTGAACATACAGCCTGATGGGCATAACCTAATACTCCAAGGAGAGATAACCAGGATAATTAGAATGACTCCTCTACAAAGGAGAAAAATAATAGACGAGATATCAGGGATTGCGGAATACGACCAGAAAAAAGAGGAAGCACTAAGAGAACTTGAAAAAGTAGAAGCAAAAGTCAGAGAAGCTAATATCATAATCGGAGAAAAGAAGGAGAGAGTGAAAGAACTTCAGGCCGAAAAAGAAGCGGCAGAAAAGTACTCTTACCTGCAGTCTCAAAAAAGAAATTACCTTGCAAGCCTTGTCAAAAAAGAACTTGATGAGATAGACAAAGTTTACCAAAAAGCAATCAAAAAAATTGAATCCCGGCAAGCAGCTTTGGCCAAGTACTCTGAAGAAAGGTTAGAAGCTGAAAAACGGATAGAAGAGGTCAAAAACCAGATAAAGGAAACCGAGACTGAAATCTTTGAAGAGAGTAGCAGAAAGCAAAAAGAAGCTGCAGGAAAAGTTGAGAACCTAAAACAGGAACTTGGCAAACTGGAAAGCGAGCTGGGAATGCTCAGAGAACTTCACTCAAGACTTTCATCTGAACTTGAAAAGGAAAGAGAAAAACTAGTCTTGTACTCCACGAAAGCATCTGAGCTGGAAAAAGAGATAGAGAACAAAACATTTAGAGAGGATGATCTCGAAAGAGAAATCGCAGTACTACAAGATGAACTTAAAGCTCTTAACATTGACGAAACAAACTCAAGAATAGAAAAGAACTTTGAAGAGATAAGGGAACTGGAAAGTAACATAGAAAGAGTAAGAACAGAAGCCAATCAGCTTGAAAAGAAACTGGGTGCACTGCAGGAACGAATTAACCTGAAAAAAGCAGCTCTTTCTGAAGAAATCCAGACAGGCTTGGACAATAAAAAAGAAGAAATAGAAAAGCAGGTAAAACAGGCCACTCAGGCCCTGGAGAAAAAGGAAAGGGAATTACTGCAGGTAAACAGCAAACTGAAAAACCTTGGAGAAAAGGAGAAAGAAAAGAACAGAGACCTGCAGGAACTTGAGAAACAACTGAAGGACCTTAGAAAACAGGCTGCGGGCCTGGAGAGAAAAACAGTACATTCCGCAGGTCTTGCCAGCACGTCCTCAAAAATAATTTCAGCAAAATTACCTGGAGTGCTCGGCACGATAGCCGGACTGTGCGATTACGATAAAAAGTACGAGAAAGCTGTTGAGACCGCTGCAGGAGCACGGCTTTTTTACATAGTAACCAGAACCGCTGATGATGCGGTCAAAACAATACAGTTCCTAAAAACAAACCAGCTTGGAAGAGCAACTTTTATCCCCTTAGATAAGGTGTCAGACGTTCCTGAAAACAAGGAACTTAAGGCGCTCTTAAAAAATCCTGCGTGCATGGGCAGGGTTATTGATTTTGTAAGACATTCTCCAGAACTGAAAAAAGCATTCAGATTCGTCTTTGGCGACACCCTCCTAGTCAAAGATTTGTCAGGATTCAAGAAAATAGGAATAGGCAAAGCAAGAATGGTAACATTAGAAGGGGATCTTGCAGAACAATCAGGCATAATTTCAGGAGGCTCACATCAGGAAAAGGCAAGTGCCAAAGACATTATTCAGCTCGAAAGAGTAAGGGAAAAAATCTCATCGCTGGAAGAAAAAAGAGAAGACATGATACAGTCTCTGCGTTCGCTCAGAGAAAAAATGAGCCGGATCAGAGAAGAAAAGGCAGCAATTGAAATCGGCAGAAAAGAATCAGAAGTTTTGCTAAGACAGGCTAAAGAGAGACTATCAGAAATAGAAAAAACAGCCTACAAGGACAAACAAAGGGCAGAAATTCTGGAAAAAGAAATAGTGAACATGGAACAAGAAATTCAAAAGAAAGAAAAAGATCTTGAAAAAGCCAATCATGAACTGGAAGAACTGCTTGCCAAAAAGGCCGCTCTCCTTTCAGAAATAGACTCTCTCACGTCTAATGAAACGCAGAAAAAAGCAGCTGAGATCAAGGACAAGATAAAAGCACTTGAAGCAGAACTTCAAGAGATAAGGGTATCCAAAGGAGGAGACAAAGCGCGGCTTAATGACGCAGTCAAAAAGGATTATAATAACACCAAAAAGAGAATAAGCCAGCTTGAAAAAGAGCTCAAGGAACTGGAAGAAAAACAGAAAACAAAAGAACAGGAGCGGAATTCTCTACTCATAAAGGTAAAAGATGCTGAAGAAAAGGTCAGAGAACTTGCTGGAAGCATGACCGCACTGTTCAGCAAAAAATCAGAACTTGAAAAAGAATACGAATCCCTTGAAGAATCCCTGAAAAAGCTGGGCAAGAAAGGGGATAAAGCCAAAGAAGAGCTGAAAGAAGCGGAAATAGAAAAAGCGCGTAATGAAACACGGCGCAGGGATCTTGAAAGAGAATGGGAAAGGCTGAAAGATGCTAACCTGATAAAAGCAAGCGAACAAGAGCTTAGAAAAGGACTTGAAACAGTAGAAGCTCAGATTATGGAGATAGGTTCTGTGAACATGAAAGCAATAGAACTGTACGAGGCTGAAAAAGAGAAAGTGAAAGAGTTTTCAGAAAAGAAGAAAAAACTGGAAGACGAAAAAATATCAATAATAAACCTCATGCAGGAAATAGAATCAAAGAAAGTAAGCACGTTCATGCAAACATTTAATGCGCTCAGCACTTTCTTTGGACAATACTTCGCAGAGTTTTATCCTGAAACAGGGGCGAAAGCAGGACTAAAGCTTGATAATCCTGAGAAACCTCTCGAATCCGGGCTGGTCATAGAAGCCAGTCCTAAAGGAACAAAACTCAAGAACCTTGATGCTCTAAGCGGAGGCGAAAAAACAATTACTGCGCTGGCATTTATTTTCGCTATACAAGCGTACAATCCCTCTCCTTTCTATGTCCTTGACGAAGTTGAGGCTGCATTGGATGCCCCTAACTCTGAAAGAGTAGCCAACATGTTCAAGAAGTTTTCCAAAAAAACACAGCTCATAATAATAACGCACAACTCATCAGTCGTGAAACAAGCAGACCAAGTAATCGGAGTACACCTGAAAAAAGACAAATCTTCTTTTGTTGAAGTAAACCTAAAAGCACTTGCAGAAGCTCAAATGAAGTAAGATGCTTCTTCCCCTAAGCGTTTTAGGTACTTTTCTCTTTCATCAGCCATTGTGAACGCGCCGATTATCATGCCCACTTTTAACGAAAGGCTTCCCAGACTCAGCGAGTATAAAACATACTCAGCCATCCCTCTCTTGTCAGCAGGCACCTTATCAAGAGCTTTTTGCAGGTCGATTTTTCCCTGAAGCAGGTACAACAGCTTTTCAGGCGAACCTGCAAAGTTCATGCCTATCACAAGCCCGCTAGAAAGATTATCTCCAACAATATCACGCATTGTAGTTTCTACAACAGGAGAGTAAAAGTTATCCTGTTTCAAAAATGAGAAGAGGTCAGACATCTCTGAAACTATGGCATTAAGAAGATTAAGAGACTGTGTGATGTACTCTTCATTATCCACATTCTTAATAGTGTTTAGTATAACTCTCTTAGTATCAAGATTAAGGCCTGCAGGAAGCACAACTTCTATCTTCTTTTTGCCCTTTCGAACAATATACTTCCTTTCCTTCACCATAAAAACGAAAAATCAACAGGCCTTTAAATTACTTACTCTGCACGTTCCTTAAGCGCTTTCTCAAGCTTTTTAAGCCAGTAAGGCTGTTTTTTTATCCACTCGTAAAACTTGGCGTCTTCTTCAGAAAGTTCTGCCAAACTTCTTATTTTAAGCAGGTCTTGCACAAACATGTAGAACTCTCTTGAGAACTCAAAATGTTCCCTGATATCCTTAGAAAAAGATTCTATTACCCTCTGTTCTTCAGAAGACAACTCTTGCCCATAAGCTATCTTCTTGGCAAGAGCTTCTGCCTGCGCCAGATTCACGAAATGCTTGAAAAGATCCCTCTCTTCTGAGCCCATTCTCTTTAGGAGTTCCTGAACCTCTTTTTCAGATATCCTGCCTTCCACAAGATCCTCTGCAAGAGCCCTGATCTCCTCCTCTGTTCTAGCAGCACTTACTGCGGTCTTAAAACTCTTCGCAATCTTCACCTTCTCTTCAAAAGGCTTCTCCTTCTGTTCCTTGCTCAAGTTCAGGTTAGCTTTACGAATAGCCTCCTGTAACCTTGAAATATCCTCTTCAAGGTTTGCTATTCTAGTTCCTCTCGTGAACCCTCCCCTATTTAATTTTGGAACTTTTACAGGAACCCCCCTACGCTGCAGCTCTTCAATAGACTTCAAGAGAACTCTCTTTTTTTCTCTAAGTTGTATTAGGTATTCAGCAGCTCTTTTTTTCCCACGCGCCCTTCTTCTCAAAACGCTTGACAAAAAAAATCCAGTCGTTCTTCTCATGCAAAACAAAGGGAAAACAAGGTATATAAAAATGACTAATCAGGAGTGATGGAAAAAATCATGATAATACAACCTTGCACAGCACACCCTGGAAAAATAAACCTACTAGGCCGTTTGAACACCACACCAGACGGGCCTGCGCTAAGCAACCTCAAGAAGATGAAAAGAGTTTCTGATTTTAAGGAAGACATAGACCTAGGGATGGTAAGGTTCAAAAAGGAAGGGACAAGCGTTACAGTTTTCCTAAATGGCAGGATAGTGGTAAGAGAAGCTGAAAATGAGGAACAAGCAAAAAAATACTAAAAGAAGTTGAGAAGTTTATTGCAAAAGAATAAAAACAATCCCACCCTTTTCTGCAGTGATGAACGGAAGAGTATACTGTTACACTGGAGACGGAAGTGGAAAGACCACTGCCGCGTTCGGGCTCGCGCTCAGAGCAGCTGGACATGGTAAAAGAGTGGTAGTAGTCCAGTTCATGAAAGGACGGCCAGAAGTGGGAGAGCATAAAGGGAAGAATCTCATACCACATCTTGAAGTCCACCAGTTCGGAAGAAAACAATTCATTAACCTGCACAAACCCTCTGAAACAGACAAAAAACTCGCGCAAAAAGGACTGGAGTTTGCCAGAAAAACTCTTTCAGAACACCCTTTTTTGCTCGTGCTGGATGAAATAAACCTTGCAGCAGCTGTAGGCCTCATCAGCCCCAGACAAATCATAAGCCTGCTGAAAAAACGGGGGCGCACGCACGTTGTGCTAACAGGAAGGTATGCCCCGCCTGAACTAATCAACTACGCTGACTATGTTACATATGTTATTGATGTAAAGAAACCAATTCCTCTACTAAAGGACACCAAGGGGATAGAATGGTAACCAAAGTCCGGAAACGGGACGGTAAGATAGTAAAGTTTGATATAACCAGAATAGAGAAAGCAGTGGCAAAAGCATTCAGCGCAACAGGCACAAAAGGTAACGCAAGCAGGATAGCAAAAGAAGTGAAAAAACAGCTTGACAAAAGATTCAAGGACAAACCTCCTTCTGTTGAAGAAATCCAGGACCAAGTTGAGCGAATGCTTGTACAAAAAGGATTGTACGAAACAGCAAAAGCGTACATAATCTACAGGCATGAGCACGCTAAGAAAAGAGAGTCAAAGATTGCTTTAGGCGTAACAGACGACCTGAAGCTGTCATACAATGCAGTAAAACTTCTGCACGCCAGGTACCTGAAAAAGGATGATCTGGGAAGGGTTATCGAAACTCCTGATATGATGTTCAGAAGAGTTGCAGCAGACCTGTCTTTGGCAAGCAACAAAAAAAGCAGGAAACAGGACAAGGAAGAATTTTATCACGGGATGCGATCGCTTGACTTTATCCCAAACTCTCCCACCCTAATGAACGCAGGCAGGAGACTTCAACAACTTGCAGCCTGCTTTGTAGTTCCGGTGGAGGATAGTCTTGAAGGTATTTTCAGCGCGCTCAAAGCAGGAGCGCTGATACACCAGTCTGGAGGGGGAACAGGGTACTCCTTCTCAAGACTCAGGCCAAAAGGGGATATTGTAGGCTCAACAAAGGGGGCTGCAAGCGGCCCAGTGTCCTTCATGAGAATATTTGACGTGGCCACTGATGTGATAAAACAGGGTGGCATGAGAAGGGGCGCTAACATGGGCGTGCTAAAAGTAGACCACCCAGACGTCCTGGAATTCATAACAGCAAAAAAAGGAGGAAAGGCCCTGCAGAACTTCAACATTTCGGTCGCGGTCACGGACAAGTTCATGCAGGCTGTGGAAAGAAACAAAGAATACTATCTGATCAACCCGCGGGATAACTCAAAAGTCAGGAAACTTAACGCCCGCAAGGTGCTTGACCTCATCGGCTTACTCTCCTGGGAAACAGGAGACCCAGGCATACTTTTCCTTGACAGAATAAACAAGGACAATCCCACCCCAAAGCTGGGAAGAATAGAAGCGACCAACCCTTGTGGCGAAGTCCCGTTACTGTCATGGGAAGCATGCAACCTCGGGTCAGTGAACCTGTCTAACATGATTACTGGAACAACAGGGAAAGGAAAAGTTGACTGGGATAAACTGCGTAGCACAGTACGCGTAGGGATCAAGCTTCTTGACAACGTGATAAGCCGTTCAAAATTCCCCTTACCAGAAATAAGAAGAGCAGTAGAAGGAAACAGGAAAATAGGCCTGGGAGTAATGGGTTTTGCAGACGCGCTCGTAAAACTCGGCGTCAGGTACGACAGCAAGAAAGGCATTGAAACAGCTGAAAAAATAATCCGGTTCATTTCAAAAGAATCTGCGGAAATGTCAAGAGAGCTTGCAGAAGAGAGAGGCGTTTTCAAAAACTGGAAACAAAGTAAGTACTACCCGCATGAAAAAAGGCGGAACGCAACGGTCAATGCAATCGCACCAACAGGAAGCATAAGCACGATCGCAGGATGCTCGTTCAGTATAGAACCATTCTACTCAATAGCATACAAAAGGCATGTTCTGGGTGGAGAAACGCTGGTGGAAGTAAACCAACTTTTCCTTGAAGTAGCTAGGCAAGAAGGCTTTTACTCTGAAGAACTGCTCAAGAAAATGTCTGTGTACGGAAGCGTGCAAGAAGTGCAAGAGATACCCAAAAAGTGGAGGGCTGTTTTCAGAACAGCCATGGACATCAGCCCAGAATGGCACGTGAAAATGCAGGCCGCGTGGCAGAAACATGTTGACAACGCGGTCTCAAAAACAATAAACCTCAGACCAGATGCCACTCCTGAAGAAGTGAGCAAGATAATCAAGCTAGCGCACAAGCTCGGGTGCAAAGGACTAACAGTTTACAGATACGGAGCAAAAGAGCACCAAGTTCTCACGGTCTGCAAAAAATGCACGGTCTAGTCAGCCCCCTCACTTTGCCGGTTTCTAAAAGTTTAAAAACAAGAACAAACTATACCATACTGGTGAAAGACATGGGTGGCCGTCTTTGTCAAAGGAACATCATCGCATGACCAGATACTGCTATTTCTAGCTGAACATGGACCCATGACACCAACACAGATTATTGAAAGAACAGGGATTCCTGAAAGAACAGTCAGACACGCTCTCAGAAAACTGAAGGAAAAGGAAGCCCTAAAATACCATAAAAGCCTTGATGACCTTAGGTACACTGTGTACTCTCTTGCGGAGGGGTGACAGAGTGGTTATGTGACCGCCTGCAAAGCGGTTTTACTCGGGTTCAAATCCCGACCCCTCCTCCACCTAACACAAAAGAAAGTGAGAACAATGAAAGTATACAACACACTAAGCCGATCAAAAGAAGAGTTTACTCCTCTGCACACGGGCAGAGTAAACATGTTCGTGTGCGGACCCACGGTTTACGACTACAGCCACATAGGGCACGCCAGAACGTACTCGTATTATGATATACTAGCAAAGTACCTGAAGCACAAGGGACTCTCAGTATTTTACGTGATGAACATAACAGATGTCGACGACAAGATCATAAAACGGGCGCGGGAGCAGGGAATAAAACCTCTTGACTTAGCCAGGAAATACGAGAAAGAGTTCTTTAAGGACATGAATGCATTGAACATTAACACAGTCAACCTGTTCCCAAGAGCGTCAGAACACATTACAGAAATAATTGAACAGATAGAAGGACTGATATCAAAAGGATTCGCGTACGTCACTCCTTCTGGAAACGTGTATTACGACATAAGCAAGTTCCCAGACTACGGGAAACTGGGCAGAAAAAACCTTGAAGAACTTTCAGAACACAGAATAGAACCAGACCCTGAGAAAAAGAATCCCGCAGACTTTGCGTTGTGGAAAATAAAAGATGAAGAAATAGGTTGGGATTCTCCGTGGGGCAAAGGAAGGCCCGGATGGCATATCGAGGACACGGCCATCACGGTAACTTATCTTGGACCTCAGTACGACATTCACGGAGGGGCAATAGAACTCGCGTTTCCTCACCACGAAGCTGAAATAGCCCAGGCAGAAGCGTACACGGGAAAAAAGCCTTTGGTCAGGTACTGGGTGCACACAGGGCTCCTGCTTGTTGAAGGTAGAAAAATGTCTAAGTCCTTGGGCAACTTTATAACAGTCCGCGAGGTTTTAGAAAACCACCGGGCTGAAGCTCTAAGACTTTATTTTGCCATGTCCCATTACAGGTCAGAGATGAACTACTCAGAAAAAGGCCTGGAACAAGCAGAAGAAACACTTTCCACAATATACGACTCCATGATGCTGGCAGAGTCAACAGAGGGTAAAGGGAGCATAGAAGCAGAAGTCAAAAAAGCAGAACAAGACTTCAGATCAGCGATGGAAGATGATCTGAACACGCCTAAAGCTGTTTCCGTGTTAGTGCAAGCCTTAAGAAACGCCAACAGGACAATAGAAAAGGAAGGGGGGCTTAACGCTAACAGCAAAAGAATGCTGTTGTCATTTGCAGGAACCGCAGGAGAAATATTGGGCATACTTCCAAGAAAGTTTAACAGCCAACATGTGATTGAAAGTCTGGTAGAATACTTGCTTAGTGAAAGACAAGCTGCAAGAAACAAAAAAGACTACGCCAGATCAGACGAGATACGCAACACTCTAATAAAAGCGGGAATAACCGTAAAAGACACTAAGTTTGGCACACTATGGAGGATAAGGTGAAAAAAATGATGGAACGAATGCGTGGAGTGATAGTCAAAGTGGACTTGACACCACACCCGATGGAAGAGAACCACTACATAGAATGGACAGAACTAATAGAAGAAGACGGGAAAGTCCACAGAAAGTTCCTAAGGCCAGGTGACAAACCTGAAGCAAGGTTCCCTGTCCAATACTCCGAGTCACTAAAAGCAAGAGAGTACTGTAACGTGCACGGGCTTTGGAAAAAAGAGTGAAAGAGACTAGCACTGGAAAAGCCTGCACGAAACCCTTTTAAAAGACAGTCTTCAAAATTAATCTTGTCTCATCTGCGGGGATGGCAGAGCGGCTATGCAACCGGCTGCAGTTACTCTTGCTTCCAACGAGAGGAACAGGGACCGGTAGACGGGAGTTCAAATCTCCCTCCCCGCTCTGAATCACCCAAAGCCGGTTTTTATGAGCCCATCTGCTCTCTCAATATACCCCTTAAGGTCTTCTCTTGTTAAAGCACTCCACGTTTTCCATTTAGTAGGCCCGTTTTTCTCGTACGCTGAGATCACAGCAGGCTTTTTTCCCTTTTCCTCAGCAGCAGTCCTAACAAGGAACCCCTTTCTCTCTGCAAGCTCATAAACCAGCTTATACAAATCACGGTACCTGTAATCCCTAAGCAGATGATGATCAAGAAAAACATTACGCACATTCTTAACTATTCTTTCAGTGTTCAGAACAGCTCTTGCAAGGTTATAGTATGATACAAGATACCCTAACAAGTACGTGGGAAACCCGTCAAGAAACAGCACATCAGGCTTCTGCTTTATCAGGTAATCTGCCTGTTCTTCTGAAACCGGGCCGTCAAGATCACTGGAGTGAACCAGAGTCTTGCCCTCTGCCTTTATGGTGGTTATTAAAACCCAGCCAAGCTTGGTGCCCGGAGTCCCATGCCAAGCTGGCTGAGAAAACCTTAGCTTGACCCCATTAAAATCAAACTCGTTCCCGTCAGCAATCCTAACATCAGCATTCAGATCGTCAAGAAGAAATCTTGCCCTGGACTTCTGAGAATGATTAATCTTATTTTCAGGATCTTTCACGAGAAGAGTTTTACCCTTGTAAAGCCCAGGTTCTGGGATATGGTGATCATAATGATAGTGAGAGATGACTATCACATCACTTTGCTTTATTGCTCTTCTTAAAACAGCAGAGTATCTTGCTTCTGCTGCAAGCCGTTTAGTCAAACTCCAGGGAAACGAGCCCGCCTCAAACGCCACGCCAGGATCTATAAGAATCTTCATGCCCTGTGCTTCAACCTGCACACAGCTTGACTTCACCCCAAAGGAATCAAACGCTAACAAGCTGAATTCCATGCCTCTAAGAACAGACGCTGTTATTTATTCATTACCAATGAAAAACTTTTAATTATACGGACACGAAAAAAACAGGGTGAGAAAAATCAATCTAGACAAGTTCAAGAGGATAGAAAGAGAAACAAAAGAAATCAACATTGATCCTTTACAGACAGGAGGCAAGATCCCTGAATTCACCAAGCCCAGCTTGATCACTTGGCTTGACGGTTACTCTATCTGTGATTTCTGCCCCGGAAGCTTATTCGATCTGAAAACACCCCCTGTAAAACTTTTTGTTGAGGAGATACTACCCGAATTCCTCGGGTGCGATCAAACTAGAATAACCCACGGAGCAAGAGAAGGAAAATATGCCATCATGCACGCCGTGACCAAACCTGGAGACTGGATCGTCGTTGATGCTAACGCTCACTACTCAAGCATCGTGGCAGCAGAGAGAGCCAAGCTCAACATAAAGAAAACAGAAAAGCCTGCAGAACCAGAATACAAGATAAATCCAGAAGACTACAAAAAAGCGCTTGAGGAGATTGAAGACGGCACAGGCAATCCAGCTGCCCTCGCACTACTAACCTACCCTGACGGAAGCTACGGAAACCTTCCTGACGCTAAAAAAATCTCCGAAATATGCAAGAGCAAAGGAGTCCCTTTGATCCTAAACGGAGCATACTCAGTTGGCAGAATGCCGCTGAACATGAAAGAGTTAGGAGCTGACTTTATTGTTGGATCAGGACACAAGAGCATGGCTGCAAGCGGACCAGTGGGAGTGCTTGGTACAACAGAGGAGTATGCTGAAAAACTCTTCCGAAGATCAGAGTACTACCCTGCAAAGGAGGTTGAAATGCTCGGGTGTACTGTAAGAGGAATGCCTGCAGTGTCACTAATGTTATCCTTCCCGTTCGTGCAGGAAAGAGTAAAACACTGGGAAAAAGAGGTGGAAAACGCAAGATGGTTCTCTGAACAAATGGAAAAGCAGGAAATTGCAGTACAGTACGGAGAAAAGCCGCACAATCATGACCTCATGTTTTTCATGTCAGAAAAACTATACCAGATTTCCAAAAAACACAAGAAAAGAGGGTTCTTCCTATACCAAGGGCTTAAGAAAAGAGGAATATCAGGAATAAAACCAGGGCTAACAAAACAGTTCAAGCTGAGCACATACGGCCTTGAAAAAGAAGACCTGGAAAAGGTTATAAACGCGCTCCTGGAAATAATTGAAGAAAACAACCACTTTCTCAACGACCAATAAAAGTAACGGGCTCGTAGATCAGTGGAAGATCGCTTGCTTCGCAAGCAAGAGGTCGGGGGTTCAAATCCCCCCGAGTCCACTAATAAGGGCGCCTTCCCCGCCCTTATGCGAAAAAGCCTAAAAGGGCTTGCTGCAAATTATCAACTCTTCCGAACCACAACCAAAACGTTTGTTGAAACATTCAAAAAGATCCTTAAACTGGTGTGAGGACGTTTACCTGCCAAGACGCCGCTTTATTCTTTTCCTCATCTCTTCTCCTTTAGCGTGAAGTTTGTTGAACTGCTTAACACTCACAGGAATGTCCTTACCAATCTTCATGCCTTTAACCATCCTTTGAACAGCCTGCCTGTCAGTACCAATATACTCCGCAATCTCGTCAGCAGTAGGAATCCTGCCAAGATCCCCTGCAAGTTGTCGGATAGCCCGACCCATAGCATCCTGAATGACTGGATTTGTCTCACGAGAGCGGATGTGAGCTCCTCTCATCCTTCTAAAGAACTCCTGAGGATCCTTGTTAACATCATGATATACTGCCTCTTCTCTTGAATAGAACTTAAGAGATTCCAAAGTCTGTTTTATCACTTCACTCTTTTGCATGGTAGAAGAACCAAGACGCACGCGCAACCTTTTTTTAGTTTCTTTTTCCAACTCTTCTTTCGTGGGCGGCCTGCCAAGTTGTTCAACAAGTGCGGAGTACGTTGCTTTTATGTCCTCTGACAGCTTTTTGTGGTACTCCTCCCTACTGTCATATTCAAGTGGTGCAGAGAGTCCCAGCCTCTGCATGTTCAACGATGCTCGTCGGGGGGAAACCCTGCTTCCTAATGCAGCTGAAAGTTCTTTACTGCTTGGAGGTCTGCCGAGCTCCTGCGTCAGCTGCTCATGAGCTTTACGCAATTCATCATCACTGACAGCAGTCCTCTGACCTACTATCCTTACGCCTTCTGCTTTCTTCCATTTCTTTTTCTTCAGCTCAGCAGGGAGTTCCTCTTCCACAAGAACAACATACTCTGGCGGAGGCAGCACCCTCTTGTGAAATTCTTTGAGGTAATCCTGAAGCACTGGATCATCGACCTTGTGAATCACGTCCAAAATAAGCTGATCCAAAGGAACATGATACTCACGGGAAATGCGCCGCAATTTCCTTTCAACCTTCCTGCGATTATACTCTCCTCTACGCCAGTCTTCTGAAAGTTCTTCCAAAATAGCAGACAGAGCATCAGATACTGTCATAATTGGCCCTCTTACCAATATTAACGCAAGAGGGAGTATAAAAAATCACAGGATAACTCTTTTTAATAACCCTTTCCTTTCCTTGAACATGATAAGCCTAAAAGGACTTCCAGGACCTAAAGCAAAGATATTCGCTAAAACCATGGGATTATTAAACGGAGGACATTCACAACCTTACCCTGCGGTACTCTCAGGCGAAGGGGAAGGATGCTATGTCAAGGACATTGACGGAAACATGTTTCTTGACATGACCTCCCTCCTGTGCACGGCACCTCTTGGATTCAATCACCCCAGGCTCCTGAAAATCGTGAGAAAGTATTCTAGTAGGGCACCCTTGAAAATTGCCGGGCAAGATTTTTACGTGCAGGAACACCTTACCCTTTTAGAAGAGCTTGGTAGCATAACTCCAAAAGAGATTAATGCAGGGTTTATATGCAACTCTGGAGCAGAAGCTGTTGAGAACGCGCTGAAAATCGCGTTCTATAATAAACGGGGAAACAGCGGCATATCCTTGCACAATGCGTTCCACGGAAGAACTCTTGGAGCACTTTCCTTAACAAACTCAAAAAGTGTTCATAAGAACCGTTTCCCAAGTTTTGCGTTCCACAGGCTCCCGTTCAACCAAGAAAGTGTAGTGGAATTTGACAGAATACTTTCGCAAGAAGGAGAAGAAAACATTTCTTTCCTGATAGTAGAACCAGTGCAAGGAGAAGGAGGATACATTCCTGCAGGAACCTGGCTAAAACAGCTTGTTGACCTTGCTAAAGCAAGCGGTGTCAGGGTAATATCTGATGAAATTCAAGCAGGACTTGGAAGAACAGGCGAATGGTGGAGTATTCAGAACTATGACGCCCAGCCTGACATAATAACAAGTGCTAAAGCCCTGCAGGTCGGGGCCACAATGGCAAACAGAAAACTATTCCCACCCTCTGGAGCAATGTCCAGCACATTCGGAGGAGGAGACATACTCGCAATGGCTGTAGGCACTGAAACGATCCGGGTTATAAAGGACGAAAAACTGCTTGATAATGTCAAAAAAATGGGGCGGGTTATCCTTGAAAGGCTCCAGGAGTACGAGGACAATATTTCAAGAATTGAAGGCATTGGTCTTATGATCGGCCTGCAACTGCACTCAGAAAAATCAAGGGACAAGCTTGTAAGAGAACTTTTCAAGAGAAAGGTGTTTGTTCTTCCAGCAGGGAAAAGAAGGGTCAGGCTAGCGCCAGCGTATATTATTGGGGAAACTGAGATTGACAAGTTTTTTGAAGCTTTTGACCCTGCTTTGAAAACAACAACAAAGCACTGAAAAAAATACCTTGAAAAGAAAAAAGGCTCATCTTCTGAATCTGAATAATTTCTTCAGTCTTTCTGAAAGGGTGAGCGGCGGTTTTATGAATATCTTTTTCTCAGGAGTGCCTGGCTCTCTTTCCATCACTGGGAGTTTCTGATGAGAAAAGACTCTTCCTGTTTTTTTGTACCCCATTTTCTCATGAAACACTTCTTTTCCAGGCTCTGAAGCCAACCACATCCTCTTGTCTCCAAATTCCAACTGGGAGAATGTACTCAATGCAGAAGCAAGTCCCCTTCCTTTGTACTTCTTGTCTATCTCAACGTGAGCCATTCTCTCTCCCTTGTCAGAATGATGCACGTTAAGGTAACCGATTCTTTTTCCCTCACCTGCTTCAGGATTGTAAACGGTTATCGTGTACGTTACTCCTCCAGCAGGCCATACGTCTGTTTCAGTGCGCCAGAACACGAATACTTCTTTTGACTTTGGCTCTCCGTAAACGAGAAGAGGTTTCCCGTACTCTTTTTCTTCCTTCTTTGTCCAAAATTTCTTGGACTTCATATTCTCTCCTTCTGTATCTCTACGCTCACGAATACAGGGCCTTTTAGTGAAAGGCGTTTCTTGTGCGCAGTAACATACCTCTGCACCAGAGGATGGACTGAAATGTTTATGTCTTGTCCTGATTTCACGTTCTTGAACTGAATTATCTTGTGAAATTCTGTCATGGCCTCTGCTTCTGATGCCACGAATGCACCTATTGCGTCCCTGAAAGAGATTCCTGTCTTAACTCCTTTTTCCAACGCGTTCTTGACCAAATCATTCTGGAAAGCGCCGGCTGACGGAGGTAATGCCATAACGTTTCCATCGTACACTATCACTTCATTTAAAGCAGCTGGACCGCACAAACTTTTTCCCTCCTCTTTTTCAAACACCCACACTGTAACGTGGTGTTTTCCAAGGTCGCGGTCGTACACCTTGTACCTTGCAGGAGCCTGTGAGTTCCCGTACTCCAAAATGGCATTTGATACACTTGACGCGATAAGCTTGCCTTCTGGAGCTGAAGGCTTCTTGTCAATGTAAACATGCTCTGCTATTTCATGGTCTGAAAGAACAAAAGGAGCAAGAGCCTGCTTGTAAACCAGCTGCCTAACGTCTTTGTATCCATGTTGAATCATTGCAATCCGTTCCATGCCCATCCCGAAATTGAACACAGGAATGTTTATGCCGTAATTTGAAAGCGCGATTGGGGAATACATTCCAATGTCCGCAATTTCAATCTTCTTTTTACCATACCTCGCGAAAACTTCCTCTTCCATTCCCTTAGCGTAGTACTTTGAAGTGGCTTTTTTCCTCACGAATTCTACTTCACTAAAACCGATTTCCTCAAGCACTTTCTGTGTTATCTCTCTGCCCGCGGAAAGGCTCATGTTCTCGTGAGCTATTACTGCAGAAGCACCAAGATGCGCTCTCAGGTGGTGGGCATCTTCTTTTTGCTCTCTCCTGAATCTGTACCCTATAGAAAACAGAGCTACTGGCGTAAACCTTTTCTTGAGAACTTCCTGCAGGGTAAGGAACCATCCTGCAGTCATATGGGACCGTAAGGTCTGTGTGCTTGGAACTGGCTTAAGTTCAGAAAACTCTCTGAAAACGTCTGACACAAGGGCTGATGCCTGTTCTTCCTCGATTCCCAGCTTTTTAACAAGTTCTTCTAGGAAATCGTCTCCTTCTATTTTTCCTTCCCTGTACGCCCGCAGGATTTCTTGAAGAACATCATATCCTGAAAATCCGGGGATTATACTAGATATTTTTTCCTTTTTCTCAGGAGAAAGGCCTATATCCGGCCTTTCAAGCCCTGCAAGGTAGTAGACCCTGTCAAGTATAACCGGCGCTTCTGGCCCGTACTGGTGGTACACATGGGAAACGTCTATTATTGTCTTGTTTATAGCTTCTTCAAAACCGTGTTTTATGAACGCGGCCCTTACCTTCTGCCTTAGCTCTTCAAGAGGGTGAGGAGTATTGTTTTTCCCAAGGGTTATCTTTGGCCCTGTTTCAAGCAAAAGCTTTGATGACTCTGTCCAAGTCTTTTCAAAATCTTGCTCTGACAGTTGCTTTATTTTTTCAGGATCCCACACCTTTTCTCACCTACAAACCGGGCAGTCCACCCTCTTTTTTATCCTTACTTTTTCCATGCTGCTGGTATTTAACCCATACCCTACAAGCACACTCTGCTGGTTTGTCAACAGCAGAACAGTGGAGATGGATGCAGCAACCTTGGCGGTCTCAGGCAATACACCTATTTGCCTTGCTCCTGGCGCGCACGAAGACTCTCTCACTTTTCTGCCTGGAAAAACGCACTCCAAGCAGGGACCTCCTGCAGGAAAGTATGCTGACATTCCGGAAAATCCTGCGCACGCAGACAGTATATAATCCTTGCCATACTTTACAGTAAGCAGGTTAAGTTCAAACCTTAAGCTCATACTGTCAAGCCCGTCCATCACAACATCGCAAGAGGATATTGTCTTTTCCGCATTCCTAAAATCACTGTCAACCGTGCGAACAATAATATTTTCGTTTATCCGCTTAAGCGTTAAGGATAGTGCTTTGGTTTTCTGCAGTCCTTTCTGGTCTTGAAAGAACTCCTGTGTTCCTATGTTCGGTGTTTCCACCTTATCAAGATCCACTAGTGTGATTTTACTGAAACCGTTCCGCGCAAGATTGATCGCGATGTTTGACCCTATAGCGCCTGTCCCAACCACGCACACGTGCTTTTTTCTCACGTTCTCAAAAGCTTCTCCCAAGAGAAGTTTTTGCCTGTCAAGCTCTGTACTGCTCATTCAAAACCCTCCTTATTTCTTCTGCTTTCTTCTTTCCTAATCCGGGTACTGTCATGAGCTGTTTCACGTCCGCGTTTAATACTTCCTGAACATTGCCAAACCTTTCAAGCAGTTCCACTGCCAGCTTAGGGCCGATGCCTGGAAGGGATTCTATCACCATCCTCTGGTAATCCTTCAAGGTTACTGCTTTTTTTCCCTGCTTTGCCTTAACAGGCTTGTTCAGTTCCAGTTGCTCGCGCCTGGCAATCAAGGCAAGTGTTTTTGAAGTGTCAGAAAGATTTCTTGAGAAGTAAACAGGAACACCGGAGGTAAGCATGATATGAGAAAGAGCTCCTCTTATTGCGTTTTCGTGTAGTCTGCCGAGGTATCCTGGATTTCCTTCTATCACAAGCAGGGGTTTAGAGTATGCCTGCTTGAGCCTGTCAATCTGATCAAACAACCTGCCGTCAACAAGAGAGTTCACAAAGTCTTCTGCTGTTTTCCGTTCTACTGCAACGTCTTCGGAAAGGACATAATCTGCGATATCAAGAGTTTTGATGATCACAATGCACTCTTTTTTCAGCATTTCAGGCAAGCCTGATGCTGTTTCTCGGTTGTCAGCGTAGACAGTTGGCTTCATACAAACTCCCCTACTTTCTTCTGAGGGTCTTTAAGTGATCTTTTCATTTTTTTCTCTTTATTATAACTGCTCCAGTAGTAAACCTGGTCTAGTGTGTTTCGGGTCATTAGCACGTAGATCTTGCCCGGCCCGTGCCTGCCAGTCCTGCCTTTTCGTTGTATCATCCTTATTGCGCTGGGCACTGGCTCGTAAAATACCGCAAGATCAACTGAAGGAATGTCCAGACCCTCTTCTCCTATGGAAGTCGCCACGAGCACTTTTATCTCTCCAGCCCTGAACTTTTCAAGTATCTCTGCCTGCTCTTTTTGGGAATAGCCCTTTTCTTTGGCCCTGCTTGCTTGGCCTATAAACCTCTTGCACGAAAACCCTTTTTGCGTCAGAAAATGTTCTATCCTGCCAGCAGTGTCCCTGTAATTGGAAAACACAATGGCCTTTTCTGCTTTTTCTGCCGAAAGGATCTCTGCCACCTTGCCAAGCTTCGGGTGTTCAGGCGCCTGTTCTATCAGCCTCATGGCTTCCTTAACTTTCGGGTCTTCATAAATCCGGGCAGCTGCCTTTGAACCATCCTCTGAAAGAGACCGGTAGTACGCAAGTGCTTGTTCCGGGCCCTGTGTTACAAACGAAGAGATCAAGTAGTCAAGTTTTATGACCACTGCAATTCGGGAAATGATCTGGTAAAACGCAGGGTTTTCTGAAACTCTTTTACTAAGACTTTTCTGAAGCTTGAGCAGGTCTGTCTTTGTTCTTGCGCGCACGTTTTTTTCCTTAAGCCAGTTAGCATGTTCTTTTCTAACCTGTTTCAACATTCTAAAAGGCTGTTTGTATTCTTCTGGAAAGGAAAGTTCGACTATCTTCATCTTTTTCTCGTGAACGTATTTTGCCACGTCAGCATCTGATTCTGTTCTTGTTTCAACATGCACTATGCCAAGGTTCTTTTTCACTTCTTCTATTTTCTTTTTGTCACTGCCTGGAGACGCAGTAAGCGCAAGGCACACGGCATTGTCACGGTTTTTGTAGTACTCTGATGCTATGCTAACGTAAGCGTAGTCCCCTACCGCCCGGTGGGCTTCATCAAAAACCACGAGAGAATACTCGGAAAGGTCAATGATCCCTTTAGCCAGATCATTTTCTACGCACTGGGGAGTAGCGCACACAATCCTTGAACGAGAGTAGGCATCTTGCCGCTTGTCCGGGATTAGGAGGCCTGTGACAACTTCAACTTCATTTATTCCAAGGGTTTCCTGAATGCTTTTAGCATGCTGTCCCACCAGTGGCCTGCTGGGAGCCAAGAACAACACTTTTCCTTCTTTTAATTTTTCTTTTATGACAAGCATTGCAATGAAAGTTTTGCCAAGACCTGTTGGAAGCACCACCAACGTGCTCCCCTTTTCAAGAACATTCTTTGCTATGCTCTCTTGATATTCTCTGGGGCGCATGAATAATATTAGACGAAAAGGAATATTAAAGCAGAATGTTTACTTTTAGTAATGATCTCATACTATCGGCGCACAAAACAGGACAGTAAACTTAGGAGACTTCCAGAATTCAGAGTAGGCTGTTGGATTAACGTGGAGGATCCGTCAGAAGAGGAACTGGAAAAACTAGCTGGTTTGCTTGACCTGGACACGGACCTTTTGAATGATGGACTGGACCCTGATGAAATACCAAGAGTAGAAGTAGAGGGAGACAAGGTCTATGTTCTGGTGAAAACAGTTGACATTAAGAATAAAGCACTTGACACACTGCTTGTGGTGGTGGGAGGAACATTTGTTCTCACACTAAGCCGTCGCCCCCAAAACTTTCTGAAAGAGATCAGGAAAACTGGAAAAGTGATAACCACACAAAGGACTAAACTTCTCATAAGCGTGCTAGACAAGAATGATCAGGAGTTAGAAGAGATGACCAACACTGTAGTTAAACAGGTTCAAAAAAGAGGCCCTCTAAAGAATATTGAGTTTTGGGAGTTAAACAATCTGCTTCAGAGCGAAGTGCTGTTGAACAATTTGGTGTCATTCTACTACTACACACGCCTTGTTTACACAAGATTGCTTAAGACAATCAGGCTATACGAAGAAGACCGGGACATAATAGAGTCTTTGCTCACTGAATCAGAAGAGCGGTTTAACCTAAGCAAGAACGCGCTTAGAACCCTCTCCAACATAAGGGATTATTACATGATTCTCTCTTCAAGCAGGCTTAATAGGATGATTAATGTTCTCACTGTGCTAACGATTATAATAAGTATCCCTGCAGCAATTTCAGGTGTATACGGAATGAACGTGGCTCTTCCGTTACAGCATGATCAGAATGTTTTCTTGTACATCATGGCAGTAATCTTCGGACTTTGGGCTGTATTCTTGTACTATGTCAAAAGAAGCAGGCTACTGTGATCATATGAAAAAAGAAGAATTCAAAAAAGTGTGGGAAGGAGTCTTCACACCTTACACCATTGATAATCTCCTCTGGCTCATCAGAAGGTATTGTATTGACGGGCTAGAAGGATGCATATCAACAGGCAAAGAAGCTGATGTTTACGCAGCGTTAGCTCAGGGTAGCGAGAGAGTGGCAGTCAAGATATACCGTGTTGAAACAAGCTCATTCAGTGACATGGCAGCGTACATAGAAGGTGATCCCAGGTTCGAAAAGGTGAAAAAGGACAAACGAAGCTTGGTGGAAATGTGGGCCCGGAAAGAATTCAGGAATCTAACAGAAGCGAGAGAAGCTGGAGTGAGAGTACCTGAACCTTTATGCGTTCGGAAAAACGTGCTTGTCATGGAATTCATAGGGGAAGAGAATACACCCGCACCAACCCTAAATGACACAGGCCCTTTAAACCCAGAAAAAGAAGTCAGGACCATGACGGACTGGGTCAAGAAGCTTTACTGCAGGGATCTCGTTCATGCTGACCTGAGCGAGTTTAATATTCTCGTTAGCGGAGAAGAGCTTGTGCTTATTGACATGGGGCAGGCTGTTAGCGTGAAGCACCCTAAAGCAAGAGAGTTCTTAGAGAGGGATCTTGCAAACATACAGAAGTATGCTGAAAAAAACGGCATAAAATTTGACTCAAAAAGTGTACTGAATCAGATGTTAGAGGAGAAAAAATGAAGCAAATCAAGGCAGTATTGTTTGATGTTGATGGGACGCTTGTAGACGTCAGGTGCCTGCTAGAACCGTTTTACAAGGCGTGTGATGAGCTGGGAGTCATGAAAATCTCTGAAGAGACCTTCTTCTCCAAACTTGTAGGGCACAGGCCAAAGGAAAAGCTAAAAGAACTTCTTGAAGATGTGAGCGAAGAGAAGATAAACAGGCTATACCAAAAGTTCAAAGAGGAGTACCTCATGTCTGCAGAAAACTGCAAACTGCTTCCAGGCGCAAAACAGGTTCTAAGAGAACTAAAAAATAGAGGATACCTTGTAGGGATCGTGACAACAAAAGCAAGAGACACTGCACGGGCAGTCCTCAACTCTCATGACTTAGAATATGACGTGCTTGTTTCAGCAGAAGACGTGAAAAAGATCAAGCCCGACGCAGAACCTGTGAAAAAGGCAGCGGAAAAACTAGGAGTAAAAGCAGAGGAATGCGTCGTTGTAGGAGACCACGTGTTTGACGTCTGTTCTGCTAATCAGGCCGGAGCTGTTTCAGTTGGCGTGTTAACAGGAGTCTCTTCAAAAAAGAAACTATCAGAAGCAGGAGCAAAGTTTATAATACCAGACCTCACCAAACTTTTGGAAGTCCTAGAGGGCTGATCATGGAATACGAGAACGAAATAACACTCCCTAAACACAGGATAGCCGTACTCATCGGACACAAGGGTGAAACAAAGCAGAGAATAGAGAATGAAACAGGCGTAAAGATAAAAGTGAACTCAAGAACCGGGACAGCAGTGATAACCCGAACAGACAAAACAGACCCACTATTAGGAATAAAAGCTATAGATATTATCAGAGCCATAGCATGCGGGTTTTCTCCCGAAAAAGCTTTTAAACTGCTTTCTCCTAACAGATACTTAGAGGTAGTAGACCTTGAGGAACACTCCAGTACCAGAGATTTACATAGGATAAAATCTCGCATTATAGGCACTGACGGAAAGGTAAGGAAGGGCATAGAAAACAGCACAGGAACATGCATTTCAGTATCTGAAAAAACAGTAGGCATCATTGGAGATGCTGAAGGGGTTAGAACAGCCAAGGAAGCGGTGCTAAAGCTAGTTGAAGGCGCGTCCCATTCCTCTGTCTTCCGGTTCCTCGAGAAGCACAAGAGGTGAAAAATTGACCGACAAAGCAGCAGAAGCATTCAAAGAGTTTAAAGAGTACTCTGTCGCGGAGTTTTTCAGGAAAAACAGGCAAATGCTCGGATATTCTGGAGCGATAAAGAGCCTGACAACCGCAGTCCACGAATATGTTACTAATGCCCTTGATGCCTGTGAAGTTGCAGGAATACTCCCTGACTTATACATAGAACTCAGAAAAAAAGGAGAGGGATACCTCCTTATAGTAGAAGACAACGGCCCCGGCATACCAAAACACTACGTGGGAAAAGTGTTTGGAACCATGCTTGCCGGAACAAAGTTTCATGTTTTCAAACAACAGAGGGGACAACAGGGCATTGGAGCAACAGGAGTTGTCATGTTCTCTCAGGTCACAACCGGAAAGCCCACAAAAATCGTGACAAGCACTGGTAATGGAATAATATACGAAGCTGATATCTCAATAGACATAAAGCACAATCGTGCGAATGTGGAAAACCCAAAAGAGTACCCTGGGAACATGCGCGGTACAAGAATAGAAACCGAACTAAAAGGAGTGCTTTACCAAAGAGGAGACAGGTCTCCTGACGAGTACCTTAAAAGAACTGCTCTTGCTAACCCTCATGCAAAGATAACCTGGAAGAATCCAGACAAAGTGGTCACTGTCTGGGATAGGGCAATGAACGAACTGCCAAAAATACCAAAAGAAACCAAACCACACCCTAAAGGAATAGAAACAGACGACCTGATGTATTTTGCAGCACACACAAAAGCAAAAACAATACGCTCTTTCCTGATAAACGACTTTGTAAGAATAAGTGGCCAGAAAGCCACAGAACTTGAAACCCTTTCAGGAGTAGACTTCAAGAAAAAACCAAGCGCAATGACCTGGGATGAGGCAGAGCAGATAGTAAAAGCAATACAAAAAACAAAGTTCATAGCACCCCCAACAGACTGCTTGATACCAATAGGAGAAAAAGAGCTGGAAAAAGCAGTGAAGAATGTTCTCAACCCCGAGTACTATAAAATCATAACAAGGCCCCCTGCCCTTTACAGGGGAGGAGTTCCCTTTATGGTAGAAACAGCAATCGCATACGGCGGGGAACTACAGGCAAACGAAACAAAGAAAAAGAGCGGGTCAGAACTCTCAATCCAGATAATGAGGTTTGCTAATCGGGTTCCTCTTCTATTTGACGCAGGAGGATGTGCAATAACAAAGGCAGTAAACTCTATTGACTGGAAAAGGTATGGTGTAACACCCCAAACTCCGTTGACAGTAGTCGTGAACCTCACTTCAATTCATATTCCATACACAGGTGCAGGAAAAGAAGCTATCTCAGAGGAGGAAGAGATAACTAAAGAGATAAAACTAAGCCTTCAGGATACTGGGAGAAGGGTTTCAGCATACCTATCAGGCAAAAAGCGCAGAGCAGAACTCGAAAAGAAAAAACGCACCCTCGAGATTTATGCAATACCTGTAGCAGAGGCTATAGCAGAAGTCACTGGGGCAGACAAAGACATGCTTGTGAAACGAATCCGCCAGATAGTAGAAGCAAGATACGAGGAGATCACTGAGGAACCTGAAGAAGAAGACGTGAACGTAGAAGAGGAGGAGGAAGAAGATGAGTAAAACCAAAACGTCAGACCAGATAAAGAGAGAGCAAGAAAAGCGGAGTATGGAAAGGATATACAACATGATGAAAACGATTGAGAAAGGAATCCTGAACGGCCAACCTCCTGAACTGGAAATGCCCGGCAGGGGAATGAATAATGCGATATACGACAAAGAGAAGCACAGGCTAGTCTTAGGAGACAAGAAAACAAAAAGGAAGTACCTGAATGTTGCCCACACAAGAAAGTTCATGCAAACTCTCAAGGTTGCTGACGCATGCTATAATGAACTCTTGAAAAAACACAAGACAACAACAATCAGAGACCTTTTCTACAGCGTGCTTGGAACAATCCCTGGCACCAAAATACAAACGTTCGACGACCAGAATGAATCAAATCAAGTTTCTGTAGACCTTGAAGTTGCTCTTGGTCTTGCAAGAGAAGATTTCAACCTAGTGGCAGAAAGCAGTGGGTCAGTCGTAGGAAACGTGGTCATAGAAGACCATAATGATATCATAGACTGGAGCAAAATGGGTTCAGGAGGCTGGAGCGTGCCCAGCATTGTCGACCACATTGTTTTCAAAAAAGTAAACGCCAAGTTCATACTCTACGTGGAGAAAAAGGCAGTCTGGAACAGGCTCAGAGAAGATGAGGTGTGGAAAAAGTATAACTGCGTTCTGGTGGCAACAAGAGGACAATCAGACAGAGGGACAAGAAGGCTCATAAAGAGGATGAGTGAAGAGTTTGATCTTCCGGTTTATGTTTTCACTGACAGTGACCCTTACGGATGGTACATCTACTCCGTGATCAAGTACGGGTCAATGGCCTTGCCCCACACCAGCGAGTACCTTGCAACTCCGAACGCAAAGTTTGCTGGCATGAGCATGGATGATCTTGAAAAGTACAACATTCCAAAAAGCCACACCTTGCCAATGAAACCCACTGACATAAAGAGGGCAAAAGAAATGATGAAGTACCCTTGGTTCCAGTCTGAATTCTGGCAGAAGCAGCTTAAAAAAGCCATAGAAAGCAAAAGAAAGGCAGAACTTCAATCTCTTGCAAAGTATGGTATTGAATTCATTTCAGAAACGTACATCCCTGACAAGATCAAGAACAAAGACTTTGTAGACTAATTTCAGGAGGAACACAAAATGAAGGTTTATAGGCAAAGGAATCCGAAAAAGCTCTTCGAAACCCTATCAAATGAAAAAAGGGACTCCAATACTGAAGCGTATGTAAGTGCACGCCCGACCATTGAAATACTTAACAAGATTGTTGACGTGCACCCTCATCTTAAGCGGCTTTACTGTCCTCCTAGCTTGTACCTTCAAGTGGGCAAGCACACGTTCACAAGAGCCAGAGACGCAGGGATAGAGATTCTCGGAGGCCCGTTTCCTGCAGGCAGGCCTAATAAGTACAATGAAAAGGACGTTAACAGAATACTTTCAAGATGGAAGGCAGGAATGCCAGCAAAACGGATATCAAAGGAACTTGGCATCCCCCTGCGCACTGTTTACTTTTACATAAATGAATCAAAGGGATAGCTTGCATAACCTTTTTAATACTTGTAAACCAAATTTTAGTATTCCTTGCCTCGGTGGCTTAGTTGGTTAAAGCACCCGGCTGTTAACCGGGAGATCGCCGGTTCGAATCCGGCCCGAGGCGCCAAACCAAAGTTTTTTATGGGCCGGATTTATAACGAGAGCATGGCAAGAAAAAAAGCAAAAAAGATTGACAAAAGATTTTATTACCCCCTTCTGCTCTCAGCAGTGGGCCTGATACTCCTTCCAATCATATTCGGAATAGCAGGAATAGTGCTCGGAGTGATAACATTAGAAAAGGCCAAAAAGAAAGAAGAAAGAAACTGGTGTTATGCTGGAATAGTCATGGGTATAGCAGTAATACTGTTGCCTTTTCTTATCTTATTTTTAACAAGCCCTGCAATTTACTAAAACTATTTCTCCTGTTCTTTTTTGAGAGCCATTAGTCTCTCTTTGAGTTTTTTAGATTCTTCCTGTTCAAGTGACCTTAATGCAACAGCAGTCCTATCAAGCGTTTTCTCATCCTGTTCTCCAAGAAATCTCCAGAATTCTATCTGGGCGTCCACTGAGTCCCTCAAAACTTCTTTTGTGTACAGCGGGGCGACCTTGCTTGCCCAGTCTATTCTGTCAAGGATCGCGATCTGTTTTTCAAGGGGCTGTTGCATGAGCCACAGCCTAACATCTGGAGGAGCGTTCTGAAAGTACTCGTTTTTCTCAAAAAGCTTGTTTACCTTTTCAGCAAGAAGCTTTTTCAACTCTTCTTCTGTCCCTTTTTTTTCTTTTTCTATCTTTTTCTTGAGTTCCATCAGTTTCTTCATATCAACTTTTTTGGGGTTCGCGGGCAAGATGATCACCACACATTATATTCACGTAAGCCCTTTTATCTCTTTCTTATAGGCCAGCCCACTCTCTTTTTCTTTCGTACTTTCTTAAAGACGTGGTTTTCAGGCCTTTTTATGACCATCTTGGTGTATCCTCTTGGTGCTAATCCTGCTGCACCTGTTTTGCCTACTTGAACCGCTCTTTTCTTCCCCAGCACTTCAGAAATTGCTTTGCCTATGAATGTCATAGGAGGAGACTTGTACTTACGGATGCGCACTTCAAAACCTTTTTTCTTAACACCTTCTACAAATTCTCGTAAATCCCTAGTCTCATAGTCCACTTCTCTCTCTTTCTGGCCTCTTGATAGCAGTCTCTCTGTACGTATTTCAAGCACGCCGCCTTTTTTCAACGCGGGCAGAGCCCAGTCAGGAAGTTGCTTTGGCCCTTGCTCTGGAAAATTAAACATTATCAGGTCTGCCTTGTACGGAGGTCTGTAGTTGTAGTAGGAGGTTTTGTCCACGACCTTTAGGTTATTGGGCAGTTCGTCCTTTGGAACAATAACGTCCCTCATGTCCACTGCAATAACAAGCGTGTCAGGATGCTTCCTCGCATAGCTTATCGCGTCTATCGCTCCTGGTCCGCACCCAAGGTCATAAGCGACTCTCTTGTACTTCTTCTTTTTAACCATTCAAATCCTCTTTTTCATACCCTTTGACAAAACAAAAAATTTTTTCTGCTCATAAAACTTCTCAGCAAGTTTGTTCTTACTGTACACAGAAAGGGATAATGCCCCACAACCGTTAGCCCTCGCTTGTTCTTCAATCCAGTCCAGAAGTTTTGAGCCAACACCCTTACCTCTGTATTCTTCCTTCACGAAAATGTCAAGATAACCCTCCTTAAAACCGTCGGGCGCTATTCCTATCCTGCACCCTGCAAAACCTACTGTTCCCCCCTCTGACTCTGCAATCACAATAAAATGGTTAGGATCCTGAATCATGTTTAGCACGGTTTCCTCTGTCATTTTTTGTTCCCAGTGTTCTTGAATGTCTTTTTCTTTCTCGTTCAGCAAGGCCAGTTCACACTGTCTAAGCTGGTTATACATCCTGCTAAGTTCTCTTGCATCAGAGTCTCCCGCAAGCCTGAACTGAACACCCATCATAACAAGAGGGGGTCTTTACCTTAATAATCTTTTCATGCAACACAAATTTTATATAATCTCACAAAAGATAACATTGCTAATGATAAAAAGCGTTGGACTTTTCGGAGATGAAACAAACCTTTTAGCTACTTCTGCTGTTGAAGAGACAATCAATTTCATGAAACGCAATAAAGTAGAATGCTTTACTGACGAGAAACTGGGACTCGATCACAATCCCGTGAATGTGAAAGATCTGGAATGCGATCTTGTCCTCTGTTTTGGTGGGGATGGAGAACTCTTAAAAACGTTCCATAATCTTAGAAAAAAACAGATTCCAGTCATGGGAATCAACTGTGGGCAACTTGGGTTCATGATGGATCTAGACAGAGCCAACTTCCTGAACTACCTGCCGCTGATCATAAAAGAAAAATTCCACATCCAAAAGAGAAACCGTCTTGAGATCAAAGGAAGTCGGGAAAAAGTGCCCTTAGCGCTTAATGAAATTGTCATCGCTCCATCAAAACCTGCAACAGTATTAAGATACGGGCTGAACATTGACAACGAAAAACTGTGGAGGGACAATTCTGATGGAATAATAATTTCAACACCAAGTGGTTCAACAGGGTATGCTCTTTCTGCAGGCGGCCCTATATGCTCGTACAATTCAGATGTCATGCTGATTGTTCCCTTAAACTCATTAAGCGAAACAAAGCCTCTTGTGATACCCAATAAATCAAAAGTAGAGATCTTTGACATTGCGTCACGCTATGGTACAGAAATAATCATAGACGGACAAGTGAGAATGAAAGCGGGGCAAAAAGTGGAAATAAGTGCTGCAGGGTCGCCGGCACTGCTTGCAAGAATGACTAACCAGACTTACTCGCCCATCTCATCAAAAATACGGGAGAAGATATGTAACCTCCCAAACAGATCAATAAGGGAGTCAGCTCCGCCAGTGAAACTCATACTGAAAGTGTTAGAATCAGAAGGGGCATTAACAGAAACAGAGTTGATAAACAAAACAAACCTCCCTGTCAGCACAGTGCACAGGGCGGTAAAAGAACTGATGGACAAGGAATTAATCAATAAGAAACAATATATAGGAGATTCAGGACAACCCCTCTACGTGCTAAATGTTTAGAATTTACCAACCCGCTCGTTTTTTGTTCCACAGAAATTCATTCCTTTCTTTTGACTCTGCGGACTTCAAGGATTTCAGCCCCTCCTATCTTTTTTAGGGAATACTCAATAGTGTAGGGCGTGTTCCTGTATCTTGCAGCCAACATCCTCACGGTCTTTATGGCTTCCATAGGAGGGTTCACGAATTTTATTGTTCCTTTCTCTTCTCTTAGAAGTTTGAGCAGGGCTTGCTCTCTTATTTTCTGCACTCCCTTTACTGGAGAAAAGTGAAAGTGGATCACTTGATCTTTTGTTTTTTCAACTATTCCCACTGGCTCGCTATCCCCTGCCCTAACAAGAATTATGCTCTGCTCTTCTTTCACGCTGGGTATTGCCTTTAGTACCCCTCTCTGTCTGTAAGATTTTACCATCAGGTGTACTGCATTTATCTTGTCTTTCCCTGTTTCAACCCGAGAAAACCTCACGCTTTTTTCCAGGGGCGTTTCTCTTTTCAGTACCCTAAGCTTTCTTGTCAAATTACTGTCCCCCCAACAATCTTTTCACGCCTGCCGTGAGAGTTGCGAGTGATTCTTTTTGCCCCACTGGATTCTTTTTGTCCTTAACTTCTTCCCATGTTGCCTCGTCCAAAAGATTGGGAACACTAATCCCAAGTTCTTTTGTGGCTTGTTGGATTGCTTGGTACGTCTCAGAATCAGGTTTAAAGTAACACGCTATAACCTTGTACTTTTCAGCATGCGCCTTTAAGAATTTTTTAACCCGCTCTGCTGTCACCTGGATATACTCTTGTTTTATCTCAGGAGTCTCTTCCCATTCTGGCCAGTCATACGAATTAAAAGGGTAATAGTCTGAGAACTCTATTGGTACCACTCCTGGAGTGGAAACCACTGTTCTTTGTATTTCTCTTAAGTGTCCAGTTCTCTTGAGCGCTTTGAATATCTTCTGGTGAGTCTGGCTCTTAGGGTAGGGTTTTCTGTATGAGCATGGCAAAAATAGTAGCAGTTCTTTTTTTCTTGGCTCATAGAACCTCTGGAGATAGTCCTGCCACACCTCAAAGTGAGGGTGGTTTAATGATTCTGAGGTTGCGCCCACTATTTTTACTCTTTTTTCAGGGGGGAACTTTGGCACAAAAAGGTAGTTCTCAAAATCTGTCTCAACCTTAGGATTATCTTTCCATTTTCCTACCCACTCTTCAAATTCTTTTTTGTCAAGCGGCTTCCACTCCCCCTTAATCCACAGATCAAACAGGGGTGCTTTCGAGTGGGGGAATGTGTTTATCGCGACTATTTCATCTGCATGTTCTATCGCGAACTCCATTGTCTTATCAAAATCAGCCTTGGTCCCGAAGGGGATGTTAACCATAACGTATGCTCTGACCTTTGCTCCAGAATCATGAAGCACTTTAACAGCATTTAAGAAGTCTTCTGAAGTGAATCCTTTCGCGTATTTTTTTAGGACCTCATCATTCGCAGATTCCAGACCGATTGCAACTGTCAGCTTAAGGCCCTTGAATGGCTTTAAAGCGTCAGGGGTTATGTATTCTGGCCTTGATTCTATCACAAGTTCTTGGATCCCTTGTGATTTGATGTATTCCGCAAACCATTCCCTAAACTGAGGGGAGAACTGTTTATCATCAAGAAAAGAGCCTGATGCAAACACTTTAAGCTTTTTTACTCCTTTAAGTGCCCTTTTTTGGATTAGCTGTTTTGTCTGTTCTTCTGTGTACTTTCCTTCCAGCTTGCCCCAGCCGCAGGCATAGCATGCTCCCCAGCTGCATTTTCCCACGCTTAGTATAAGAGTTTCTGCTTTCATTTTATCACGATACCTGGTTGTATACTCCCTTTAGTTCAAGAGGGGACAGGCTCCTTACTTTCTTGTTATTGTTTATCTCTTTAGAGTAGTACTGTTGAACAACACTGCTTATGTTTTTGTTAGGGTGCCTAAAAACTTGTTTTATGAACTCTTCAAACCCTTGATCTTGGGGTACCTTTTTTCTTTTTAGTACGAGAACTGCTGAGTCCACTTTGGGCATGGGATGGAAATAACCACGTGGAACCTTCTCTGCTATCTTTCCTTCGTAGTAGTACTGGGTAATGACTGAAATGGGACCATATTCATGCCATCCAGGAGCTGCCAACACCTTTTCTGCGAACTCTTTTTGGAATGTTAAGACACAAAGTTCAGGAGATTCTTTCATTATTTTCATTAAGGCAGAAGCAGAAATGGAAAAAGGCATGTTTGAAACGACCTTGTTGTACTCAGGAAGGTTTGCTTTCAGGTAGTCTTCAAACACAAACTGAATGTTTTGGAATTCAGAAAGTTCTGTTCTTAATAACTGTTCAAGTCGTTTGTCTTTTTCTACTGCTATCACTTTGCCTGCTTTTCTTGCCAGTTCCCTTGTTAAAAACCCTGGACCTGGCCCAATTTCTAGTACAGTGTCTTCTGGTTTCAGTTCTGCGTATCTAACTATTCTTTCAATAGTCCCTGAGTCTGCCATAAAATACTGATCTAAAGCATGAGACTGTCTAAAACGGTATTTAACAGAAAGCCTCATTATCTCCTGCCGAAGGTTCATCCCCTACCGCCTGTATCCAGGCCTGTGCTCCCTGTACGGCCTTGTAAAAATGTAGTACTTGGTGTCTCCTTTAAGCTCTTCTATGATCCTTTCTACAATTATGTTCTTTGGATCAGGCATAAGAGCAACTCTTTCGGAGATATCCTTAAAACTTTGAAATGGCTTTTTTTCTCTTTGGGCGAGCAGGTCCCACATGTGCTTTTTCCCTATCCCTGGCAGCAGTTCAAGAGAGTGTTGTCTGACGGTGATACTGCCTGCTTTGTTAAAGAAGTTAACGAACTGTTCTTCTTTTTTACTAACAAGATCCTGTAACACATCTTCAAGCTCTTTTTGAGCAGTATTAGTAAGCTGGCTATACTTGATTCTTCCTTTTATGAATTGTACCTTCTCCCTTTTTTCAGGACCAATGTACACTCTTTCTCTAAGGTCAACTTTGACCTCTCTTTTTATGATTAGTTCAAGGAGTGTGAAATGATCTTCCCCTATGGCTTGCGCTATCGGTTCCTTCTTAAAATGCCCCGGGTACCCGATTGGAAGGTAATCAAGCACAATCGCATATTCTTCCTTCAATTTCAGCACCTTTATCATAGTTCAGAGAGTATATCAAGAATCTTTTCTATTTCTCCTTTGTCAATTTTTCTTTTTTGGAACATTGCCTGAACCTGTTCTGGTATTTCGGGTTTTGTGTTTACGAGTTGTACTGCCTCTTCTACTGTAAACCCGAGATCTATAAGCGCGTTTTTAGCTTTTTCTGTTTTAGTTGGGGCCGCAGCCATCTTGTTCAGGTAGGTGTAAGTAATCTTCTGTTCGTATGTTTGTTCTTCCCGCTTTTTTTTCTCTGCAGAGAGAATTTCTTTAGCTTCCGCTAATGTAACTGGTTTTTCTTCCAACACTTTTTTACCTATCATTAACTATCACCCTCTTTTCCATAGTCATGAAAAGAACAGCTCACGCTGTTTGTTTTTGTAGATGGACTGGATGAACTATTACATCCTTGTATGAATCCAAGTCCTTTACTTTTACAACGTAACAAGACCCTTGCTTTCTGATAATCTTTCCAGTCCTGCCGCAAAATCGTCTGTAAGGGAGACCCTGGTGCACGCTTGGTTCTGGCTTAATATGTACTGAGTCTCCAACTTCAAACTTTTTCAAGAAAGCGTTAACATTAGGCATGCCCCTCTTTCTAGGAGGCTTTGACATCTTACCCCTTGTTTTGGATCTTGGGCCTTTATGCTTGTATTTCACCATGGTTATCGCCAGTATTTTTTCAAACTATCAAATATTTAAACCAAACTATTTATATTTTTAACTACAAAACAGTGGTTTCATGGGAGATGATGACAAAAAAGGTGCTTGGATAACTGAAGACGCTTTCCTAGTCCTTGGAATGGGCTTTTTCGTGATTTGCCTCTTTCTCGAATACACGCCAGGGTATTTTGCCCTGCTTTCAGGCCTGCTTAGCTTACTCGGAGTGTTTTCAGTGTTTTTAATGATTGTTGGAACATACAAGTACCTTACAAAACAGGAAACTTTTACTGTTGCTGCGGGATTTGTCCTTGCATTTCTGATAACTGTGTTCTTTAGCCCTGTGTATGTAATAAGACCTATTGCGGCAATACTCTCCATACTATCAGGCCTATTCTAGTGCTCTACATCGCAACCTTTATAAAGTTTATAAAGGTATAAAGGTTGATTTAAAAAAGGAGGTCCTAGAATGCCTGCTAAAAAGAAAACAACAAAGAAACCTGCACAAAAGAGAAGCAGAAAAAAGAAGATCGAGTACCGGATAGAGAACATAGTTGCTTCAGCAAGTCTGAACGTGGAACTTGACTTGTACGCAATAGCAAGAGAGGTCCCTAATGTAGAATATGAACCAGAACAGTTTCCTGGTGCAATACTAAAACTTAAAGAGCCAAGAATAACTCTTCTGCTTTTCAAGAACGGAAAACTCATATGCGCAGGAGCTAAAAGCGAGAAACAAGTTGAAGAAGCAATACACACTGCTTACAACATGGTCAAGCACTGCATAAAAAAATAAACCCCTCATTCTTCATTTTCCGGCTCTTCTTGGTCAAGTTCTCTTACATCAATCCCTGTTTCTTTAGAGAGTTGTTCCATTGTTTCTAGCACAGGCACACTCTCTTCTGGCAGCTCTTCTTCTGCTTCTTCAGGAGCCTCTTGCTGTTCTTTGCCAACTCCTTCAAGAACCGTGTCGATATTCATTAGAAGTATCAATAACTCAAGCACAAGCGTGAGCTTCAACGGATCTTTCATGTAATGCTGCGCATAATACTTCAGTATCGTGACATACCTCCTGCTTATGTACCTGCCTTTATACTCTTTTAGCAGTTCCATGAGTTCTCTTTTTAGGATTCTTGGATCTTGTACTTCTTCAGGCACCTGAATATTCTGCACGCAAAACTGTGCGATCTGGTGCAAAACTTCAACAGGCATTGATAAAACAAGGTCTGGCTCGGGAAGCTTGTACATGTTTAGGTATAGATCTTTCTCAGGAAATTTACCGAACAGATCCATTGTAAACCTTCTGATTATCATGGCCCTTGCGCTGTAATGCGTCGCGTAATAACTGTCTTCGCCTTTTTTCAACGCCTCTTCCGCAATTTTATTATTCTGCTCATAGAAGTAACCCAACGCGAAGTAGATAAGTACACGTTTATCTGGCTCGCCGTACTTGAACTTGCTCTTGAACTTTTTGAACTTGCTCAAAAGATCTGTATCCATCACTCCAGAAAAGGAGGCTTAGATTATAAAACCTTTTGCATGCGCTCTTCAGCTTCTGTTCTGTTAAAACCTGAAAGGGGAACAAACACCGGAAAACCTTTTCCAAAGTACTTGAATGACTCTTCCAACTCAGTTTTCATGTAAGGGAGGATTAGGGCAAGAGCTTTTTCTAGTTCTGCAGCTTCGAAAAGCTCTTTGTCAGGATACCAATTTATTTTCTTTCCAGATGCCCATTTTTTCAGCATACTAGGCCGTTCTTTTCCGACAAGCGAAATTTCCAGCCCCCTTCTCATCACCATCCAAGCGGCAAGCAGTCCAAAATCATCCTCCGCAAGGGCCACTGCTTTTGCTCCTGCAGTCCCGTAAGGCAATCCCCCTGGCCCTTTGAATGTTTCAGAAAATAGGTATGCTTTTCCTTTGAATATTTCTATGCCCACCTGCTGTTCCGGATTCTTCAGCCTGACCTTCAGCCCTAATTCTTTCACAATCCTTTCTCCAACCAGTTCGTTAACCTGCTGTGAAGTAAGGTTAAACGTCTTATCAAGCCTTTGGGTCCTAACCGCAAAAGTTTTCCCAGGCTCACACAGCTTGACTGCTTCTTCTGCAATCTTATCAATATTTAGGTCCAGTTCAACTGCAGGGGAATAGGAAGATACCCCAAAAACCTTGGACAGTTTATCCAATGCTACTTTTTCATCCCCTCTAACAATTATCCTCCAGTACTTGTTACTGATCTTGTGATTTGGGAGAACCCGCTGGATGTTAGAAGCAAGAACCTTTATGAAACGCCCTCGCGTTGGCTCTGCCTTGGTATAAATTTCTGAGTGTCTTACGAGTATAATAACACACCATCCCCTTGTATCACGTGTACATTCTAATTGTACTATTACTACGTATAAAAATGATTATAAAGGAATAAAACGGAGTTCATACGGTGAAAGAGAAGATGCCCGCCACTATTGACAGAAACCTACTCCCTGTTGAAGAAAGGTTAAAGATATTAGAACTAGAAAACAGAATGCTTCAACAGGAAACTGAAACGCTCCAAAAACAGCTTCTTGCAGCTCAAAATGAGCTTAATAAAATGAAAAAAAATCCTCTGATTATCGCAACAGTACAGGAGAAGGTTGGAAAAGACCAGGCTGTAGTAAAAAGCCCCACAGGCATGCTGATCCTGATAGACGCGCCAGAGGATGTAAAACCAGGGGAGAGAGTAAAACTAAACCAGCACACTCTCTCGTTCATAGGAAAACTTCCTCCTGAAAAAACTGCGTTTGTTGCAGGAACAGAAGTAATAGAAAAGCCCAAAGTCAGCTTTGAAGATATAGGAGGGCTTGAAGAACAGATACAAGAAATACAGGAAGCAGTAGAACTTCCCCTGCTCAAGCCAGAATTGTTCAACAAGGTGGGCATAACCCCTCCAAAGGGTGTGTTGCTTTATGGACCGCCGGGGTGCGGAAAAACAATGCTGGTCAAAGCTATTGCAAAAGAGACTAATTCAACATTCATAAGACTCGTCGGCTCAGAGATGGTGAAAAAGTTCATAGGGGAAGGAGCAAAACTTGTCAAAGAAGTATTCGAGCTAGCGAAAGAAAAGGCCCCAAGCATTCTTTTCATTGACGAGATTGATGCAGTTGCGGCCAAACGGCTTGACGAAACCACCGGAGGAGACAGAGAAGTAAACAGAACACTAATGCAACTGCTTTCAGAACTGGATGGGTTTAACGAGCTTGAAAACGTGAAGATAATAGGAGCCACCAACAGAATGGACATACTTGACCCTGCTTTGATACGCCCTGGCAGGTTTGACAGGCTTATTGAAATACCCGCGCCCAACAAAAAAGCAAGAGGAGAGATATTCAAAATACACATAAAGAACATGAATGTCTCCAAAGTAGACGTAAAATGGCTCGCGGAACAATCAGAAGGAGCAATAGGCGCTGAAATAAAAGCGATATGCACTGAAGCAGGAATGTTTGCAATAAGAGAAGGCCAAGACACTGTAACAAAAAAACACTTCAAAATGGCCTTGGATAAGGTGCTCGGGCCAGTGGTTGAAGTCGGAGGCGAAGAAAAAAGAAGCTACATGTAATCCTTACAAGATGAGCTCCTTCAAGATCATTTTTTCCTTTTCTTAGGACCCTTTTTATATAACTCTAACATCTTTTTTTCTCGTTCTGAAAAACCACTTTCTATAACGTCTCTTCTGGACAACTTAGCCAAAAATAGAGAAACACCACCATACTCCCTATCAATCACACTCCTCACATACTTAGGGGTCACATCATACCCTTTGTTCCGCATCCTTTCAACAAGCTCTTCAATAAGAACCCTAGAGGTCTCTCTATCCACGCGCACACTCGGTTCATGCCCCCGGATAAGCTTCTTAGCAAGCTCCTCACGCAGAGTTTTTAGACGTGAATTTTTTATGGGCATAATAATAAAAGGACTAGGAGGATATTAAAAGATTTGTCTGTAAAGGATGATAAAATGAACCCACTAAAAGCAAAGATCAAGAAGCTGGCTGACCAGAATCCTGAAAAGTTCTATCCCGTGAGCGTGATCAAAGAACTTGGGTACGAAAGGCACCAATGTAAAAAGTGCGGCACTTTCTTCTGGTCCCAAGAGGTCTCTGACGTCTGCGGAGAACCAGAATGCTCTGGAGGATACAAGTTCGTGGGAAACCCTGTCGGGAAAGAGATGGATTTCATTCAAGGCTGGTCATGGTTCCGTGACCACATGGCCAAGAGAGGATACACCCCAATCAAGAGATATCCTCTGGCCGCGAGGTGGAGGGACGACACCGACTTCGTGCAGGCCAGCATCTACGACTTCCAGCCGCACGTGGTCACAGGAGAAGCAGACCCTCCAGCCAACCCACTAGTAGTCCCACAGTACTGCGCAAGGTTCAACGAAATAGAGAATATAGGGATAACTGGCAGGCACAAAACAGGGTTTGTGATGATAGGCCAGCACGCGTTCAAATCCCTCTCTGAATTCGAGCAGGAAAAGTACTTCAAGGACTATCATGACTGGTTCACGCTCACTGCAGGAATACCTAAAGAAGAACTCAAGATTCATGAGAGTCAGTGGGCAGGAGGAGGCAATGCTGGCACGAGCATGGAATTCTTCGCAAAGGGCCTGGAACTAGGGAACCAAGTGTACATGACGTACGAGGTGAAAGGAGAAGACGAGCTTGTTCCCCTCTCCTTAAAAGTACTGGACATGGGTATGGGACAAGCCAGGACCCCGTGGCTCACTCAAGGATCCTCAAACATCTTCGAAGTAAGTTATCCTGACGTGTGCCAGAAACTGTACCAAAAAACAGGAGTAAGACCAACGGGCTTGTACGAGAAGTTCATCCCTTACGGAAGTATTCTCGACGTGGACTCTGACGTGGAGCTTGAAAAAGCGTGGCAGGAGATTGCTAACAAGCTGGGAGAAGATGTGAAAACACTGAAAGGAGAAGTGCTGCCCGTTGCAGCAATGTTCTCAATAGCAGATCACACTCAGACCCTGCTTGTGGCGTTGAATGATGGAGTACTGCCCAGCAATGCAGGAGGGGGTTACAACCTAAGAGTCATACTCAGAAGAGCCCTTGGATTCATCCACAGGTATGGGTGGAACCTGAACCTGCCTGAAGTATGCTACTGGCATGCAGAATACCTTAAACCACAATACCCAGAACTAATGGAAAACCTCGAAGAGGTTGCAGAAATATTGGAGCACGAGGAAAAGAAGTACAAAGCAAGCAGGGAAAAAGCAAGTCGGAAGGTAGAAACACTGCTCAAGATAAAAGGAGATTTTTCCTTTAATGACCTCAGGAAACTGTACGAGTCAGACGGGATAACTCCTGAAATGCTAAAAGAAGCTGCAGAAAGGCAGAACAAGGGTATTAGGATACCGGATGACTTCTACCTCAAGCTCGAGGAAGTCAGAGAAAAAGAGAAAAAAGAAGAGACCAAACAGAGATCCCACTATCCTGTAGAAGGGATTCCTCCAACTGAAAAACTGTTCTATGAACCAATAAAAGAATTTGACGCGAGAGTACTCAAAACATTTGAACAGGATGGCAGGCACTTTGTTGTCCTTGACAAAACCGCGTTCTACGCGGTGGGAGGAGGACAAGACTGCGATCACGGAACACTAAACAACATTCGCGTCTTCCACGTGCTAAAGCAAGGAGAGGTTATAATACATGAAACAGAAAAACCAGTAGCCAGTGAGACTGTGCACGGCATTGTAGACTGGAAGCGGAGAATGCAGCTCACCAAAAACCACACTGCCACTCACATAATAAACGGGGCTGCCAGACAATTACTGGGAAGCCACGTGTGGCAAGCAGGAGCTGAAAAAACAGTTGAAAAAGCAAGGCTTGACATAACCCACTATGAACAACTTTCAGAGGAACAAGTACAAAAGATACAGGAAATAGCGAATCAAGTAGTAAATGAAAGCAGGCCTGTGATCAAAACATGGATGCCTAGAACCAAAGCTGAACAGGCGTATGGGTTCAGGCTGTACCAGGGGGGAGCAGTACCTGGAAAAACTATCAGGGTCGTGGAAGTAAAAGATTTTGATGTTGAGGCATGCGCTGGGACTCATTTGGATAACACGAAAGAAGCAGAGGAGATACTTATCCTGCGGACCAAAAAGATCCAGGACGGTATCGTCAGGATAGAGTTCGTGGCAGGACACGAAGTTGTCGAAAAGGAAAAGCAGAAGAAGAGGAAAGAAAAAGAAAAGAGGAAAGATGCGCTTCTTAAGCGAGCTGTAAAGCTCACGAATGAGATATTTAAGCTGGGCGGAAAACTGCCTGAAGAAAATTTGCGGAAGCTGCAGGCAGAGGAGATACTTGAAAAGATAAAAGAACTTGAAAAACAGCTTGTAAGACTCAAGGAAGAAAAAACCCTGAAAACAGAATATGACTATCCAGTAGTACAAGTAAACGAACCAGACATGAAAGTTCTTGAAAAAATTGGCGGAAAACTTTTACAGAAATTCGGATACGGAGTGGTCATAGGGCCAGGGGTTGTCTTCGGCGTAAAAACCCCTGAATCCCAAGCAAGAGTGGAAGAAGCCGTCAAAAAAGCAGCAGAAGTAATGGACGGAAAAGCAGGGGGAAAAGGCAACGAATGGAAAGGAGGAGGCCCTGAAAAAGAGAAATTTAAAGAAGCTGCAGAAATCGTGAAAAGGTTTATAATGCCTGAAAACAATTAATCTTTTAATGGGATTGTTCAACAGGTTTAGGAAAAAAATGCAAAAAGCACTGCCAGGATACCAAGGTTCCAAGATCTGGCAAGCGCAAAAAAGCTTGGAGAGATCAGAGCCTGTAAAAAAAGCCAGAACTGTTTTTGAAGAAGGTAGAAAAAAAAAACTTGCAGATGAAAAAAGCGTTTATTCCAAATGGATAAAGTACAGAAACGAAAGGATAAAACAAATAGAATCAGGGGAACTGCCTCCAGACATCTACGTAAAGGGAGTGGCAATAGGCGCGCTTGAGTTCCTAAAACAAGCGGAAGTTGGAGGAGAAGCCCAAAAGTACATTAACGGAGCAATGCTTGCATTACAAGCTTATCTTGCCTATTCTGCTGCAAAAGACTACGTAAAAGCAGAGAGGGCCAGAAAAAAACTGCAAGAGAATCTTGCTAATGTTAGAAGGGAACAGGAAAGAAAACTGGAAGAATACCGAAAAGCTATTGAGATAGCAGAAGAGGAAGCAAGAAGAGGGCTCCCCAACAGACCCGCGTATGCAATAGAACGCCTGCCGGGAGGAGGATACATTATCAAAGACGAGAAAAATGCCGTAATGAAGTACCTAGCGACACTTGATGCGTACGGTGCAACACTCGTTCCCGAGCTGGAAAAGAAAGAAGAAGCAGACACAGTAGAAAAGAAGAAATTCAAAAAAATAAGACGCAAGAAACTGAAGAGAAAAATGACTGAAGAAGAACGTATTATGAACCTTGTAGTCAAAAAAGCACCCCACTATGCCAAAGAAGTAGTAGGAGTAATGAAATACATAACTAACAATAGAGAGAAGTACCCAAAAGAAACAGTAGCCGCTGCGGAGAAAGTGTTAAAAGTAGCGAACTTGTTCGGCATAAAATCTGAGGAAATTGCCCCCTCTGAAATCTTCTCAAGATCTCTACAGTACTCGGGGTCACTAAAACCTGCGGCCTCAATCCCTCAGGTGGTTGAAAGCCCGGTTTCAAGACTAATCCTAAGAACCCTAGGTGAACGGGGAAGAAAAAAACGGGCTCGCTGAAAGACAAGTTTTAAAACCCCCAATATCCTTGTTTCATTCATGAGAAAGGGGATTATTCTTCTGGCACTCACAATACTCTTAGCACAAGCTGTTTCAGAAGTGAACCTAAACAAAGCGTACGAAACTGCAGCTGGATTCCAAAAAAACCAGGCCATAGAAAGCTTGGACAGCAAACCACAAAATCAAAAGGCATACTATAAGTCAACATCCTACTGGGTAATAGAAATAGTATCACAAGGTGAAATTGTCACACTAGTACCAATAGACGCAGAAACAGGAGAAGTAGAACTTGATGAGTCTAAGGCCAAAGAAGTGATGAAAGTTCACTGGACAGCGCACTACTTTGCGACAGATTCTAGTCTAACAGACTACCTGGAAAACGAGAAGGACAAAGCACTTGGAATTCAAGGAGATATAAGCGCAAAAGAAGACCAGCTTGATCTGATAAACCTGCCTGAAGGCGTCACGCTATCAAGCCTCTCTGAGTTCGAAAATGCACTTTCAAAAGCAAAAGCAGACGCTAAATCCGTGCAATTAGCTGCAGTGAACGCAAAGTTGTACATCTCTCCTGACAGCATACAAAGGGCAGAGGACATACAAAATGCAAAGTCAGCTATTTCAAACTACTTCTCAAAGCAGAAGACCCTGCACTCTTCTTTAAGAAACCTGATAAGCAAAGCAGACAAGCTAAGATCAGAAGCAAGTGAAAAGAGTGAAGAACTTGGAGATACTGCGAGCGTGCTCGTTGGCTTAACACACTTTACAACTTTCAGTGAAGTCCAGGTATCCGCGTGGGAGACGGATCTGATAGAGTCTCAGTCTGCCATTAACAAATTTTTTGACGGTATAGACAGCAAAATCGACGTGTATTATTCTGAACTTTTAGACAGATTACCAAACGACGAATGCAAGGAGATAATGGTAAAGTACAATGAGTACACAACTCAACGCAATCAGATAATAGAAAACTGCACGTTCTGCAGCACTCTTACAGAACTTGATGAACTTGACAATCTCCTAACACAACTAAAAAATGACTATAACAGCTGCAACTTAACTTCCGCCAGAAAAAAATACACCCGAATAGAAGAACTCATCTCAAAAATAAATGACACTGTAAATAATCCCCCAGAGTGCACACCCGGTGAAACAAGAGCCTGTGGAAAGAATGGAATCCAGAAGTGCGTGAATGGAAAATGGGGTGACTGCGTGGAAACAACCCCTGGTCCCAGCGGGATCAGCATAAATTGGCCTCTTGTCGGAAGTATTTTATTATTAGTATTTGCATTGTTAGTATACAAGTTCAGAGACAAATTACTTGGAGGAGGCGAAGGTGAAAAAGAAGCTAGCAGTCCTTATTATGATATGTATGGCAAGTAGTCTTGCTGAAGTAGAAGCAAGCTTGAGTTTGAGCAAGGGAATTGCATACACTGGCGAGGATGCAAGGGTGTACGTTACGCTAACCAACCCAAGCCACCTGGCTGAAAGAGACATTACACTGACCCTACTGCTCCCCGAAGAGATTGGGGGAAACAGAGAGAGGAACATTTCGGTAATCGGGTTCCAAGACAGCGTAACAGAAGAGTTCAAAGTACCTATCCCTTCTGACACTGTTCCAGGATATTATCCTGTCAACGTGAAAGTAGCCTACTCTGATAAAGAGTACACCCTGAGAGACGCAAAAATGCTAAGAGTGTTAAAATTTCCTCTGAAGATGGACACCTCGCTCGAACCAGAATCAGTATCCAGCAAAGCAAACACTACTCTCAAGATAACACTACAGAACATAGGGACAACCGACCTAGAAAACGTAAGCATAAAAATAAGCGCAGACCAGTTTGTTGGCATCAAGCGTAAAGAGATCCCTGTAAATGTTCTTCTTACAGGACAAGAAAACTCCATAGAACTTGAGATAACAGCCCCTTCTACCCCTGGAGAGTACATGATAACAGTATATGTTGAGTTTGATGACATAACCGGACACCACATAGTGTACAAAACCGTAAAACTCAGCGTATCAAAGGGATTTGACATATTCACTGTCATAGTTGCAGTTATCCTTGCAGCTGCCTTAATCTTGTTATACAAACGTTTTAGGGGATGAACTAATTGCCAACCAATGTTGGCTACGAGTATGTTATTGCAGAGAAGAAATACCTTGAAGCAAAAACTGTAGAGGATAAACTGAAAGCACTTGATGAGATGCTCTCAGCTGTCCCGAAACACAAGGGCACAGAAGTCCTCAGAATGCAACTTCTTCAAAGAAGAACAAAACTCAAAAAGGAACTTGAAAGACAGAAAAAAGCAAAAAAAAGTGGAAGAAGTTTAGGAATAAAGAAACAAGGATTCCAGATTGTCATAATCGGCCCTCCGAACTCAGGGAAGTCTTCTTTACTGGCAAAACTGACAAACGCCAAACCAAAAATTGCAGAGTATCCTTTTACAACAACAAAACCAGAAGTAGGGATGATGGATCTTGAAGGTGCAAAAATCCAAGTGGTAGAAGTGCCTGCCCTTCTTCCCAACGCAGGGGAAAACCAAGCCGAGTTAATGTCAATAATACTGAATGCAGATGCCATCATCCTCCTATTCAACAAGGAGGATGAAAGAGAGTATATCAAAAAAGAACTTGACGAGTTCGGCATAAAAAAGCCGATCATAGAAACTAATCAAATAGACCAAATAAAAAAAGAACATATACTGAAACGCTTCAATCTGATCAGGGTTTACACAAAAGAACCTGGAGAAGAAGCTAACCTAAAAGAGCCATTAATCCTGAAAAAGGGAGCCACTGTACTAGATGCTGCGAAGAAGATCCACAAAGATTTTTACAAGAATCTCGCTTACGCTAGGATTTGGGGTTCTAGCAAGTTCCCAGGACAACGAGTAGAAAAGGAGTATGTATTATCAGACAGAGACACTATCGAGTTTCACACAAAATAAAAAGAAAGGAAGGAAAGGGCTTAGCGCCTTCTCCTTTTGGTTGTCTTTCTTTTGGTTGCCTTTCGCTTGGTTGTTTTCTTCTTAGTTGTCTTCTTTTTCTTTGTTGTTCTCCGTTTAGTGGTCTTTTTCTTCCTTCTAACAACCTTTTTCTTCTTCTTTGCAGTCTTTTTCTTCTTTTCTTCTAGCTTTCTTATTCCAAGCTTCTTTACCCTCGGTTTCCAAACTTTAGCACTCATCCACTCAGGAGCATTCTCTGGAGCACTCACTTTCTCTCTTGATCCAACATAGATGTGAATCTTCTTCGTGCCCCTTTCCCTTAGTTCTATTTTCTTAAGTCCCCTGCTAGCTGCTTTGAGTGCGGCTTGCCTTGGGCTCCTTCCAGTGTACACATGTTGTGTGTCACGGCCGTTTTGAACAAGTACAAAGTACCTCTTCTCCATCCACATTACCTCCGCAAGTTTTTTACTGTATGTGGAAAAAACCGTTACCCCTTTATAAACCTTTCGTTCAAAACCATTAGCCCAAAAAGAGGGGTTGTATTGCTTGTGCATTTTTTAAAGGCCATCTTATAAATAGGAGTAGGGAGAGTATATTACCATGCGACCAGAAACAGAAGCTCTAAAAAAGCTGAAGAAAAAGGACATAAACAAGATGGTCAAAAAAGCGATAAGACCACGGGTGGATAAAGAAAAACTTTTGCTCAGCAGACAACTAGAGCAGACTAATAAAGAACTGTACAAGCTTTACAAATCTAAAAATTTCCTAATACAACTACCAAACGAAAAAGAAGCCCTCAAGCTCTTTCTTGAAATCGGGACAATGCTGAAAAGAACCAAATACACCCCTAGTGAGTATGAGGTTTACCATTTTGTAGAAGCCGTGCACAGAGCAGGAGTAAACGTTTCAGATGTAGAGGCAGAACTGAAAAAGATTGACCAACTTGCACCAAACGCTAAAGAAAGGGACAAACTAAAATCAAAGTACCTGCGAGCCCTTTTTGGATTTTACAAAACCACTGGGTTGACTGGAAAAGAACTTGCAGAATACACCTCAGAAGAAATATTAAGGATAAAAGGAAAACACACCGCAGGCATATCCACACAGATAAGAAAAGCAGAACAAAAAGCACAGGAGTCAATGACAAAAATGGGCATAACAGACTCTGAACTAGAACAGATCATACGCAAATTAGAAAGACACGGAAGAAGCGTGAAACTGGGAAACATACCTTCAAAAATAGAACAACTGCAAGAGATTAATCCCTTGTACGCAGATCAAGCTAAAAGGATGATATCTGAAAACTTGAAAACTTCCCTCTCATCAGGAAGATTCAGCGATGAAACAATAAAAGTGCTTGAAAAAAGGCTTGATGCCATGATAAAAGAAGCAAAAGCAAGAAAAGAAAAGGGTTATTGAACAGGTATGATCCTCCCTGAGCTTTTCTTCTTTTTCTTTGGAAGCCTGATCTCAAGCACGCCGTTTTTGAACGTGCTCTTTGCTTTCTTGCAGTCCACTTCCACTGGAAGGGAAATACCCCTCTTAAAGGAAGAAGCAGACCTTTCAGCATAGTAATATCCCTCTTTCTTTTTTGATGTCTTCTCAGAAACTTTCGCGCTTATCTCAATATAGTCCCCTGAACAGTTTATTTTAACATCCTCCTTTTTCACTCCAGGCAGATCAAGGGTTATCACAATTTCCTTACCATTGTCAAACATGTCCATTGCAGGTATAGAAACGCCTGCAGAAAACTTGGGAAATTTCTTATAGTACGACAAAAACCTGTTGAAATCCTGCTGTATTTCTTCAAAAGGATCCCAGTACACCATAATCACCTGCAGATAAAAAGCTGAAAAATAATAAAAACTTTTCTCAGAGGAAATCTATCCCAAAAAAACTTCTGCCCATGACAATGAATGCTTCGTGTCCCTCATAGACTCCACTCTAAATAACCTTTTTCCAGATTCCATTTTAAATAATAATACTCCATCAGCAAAGTACTTAAGCGTGTTTACATGATCTGAAGGATGAACGCCTTCTTCAACAACAATAAGAGACACACACCGTTTCGTGCGCAAAAAAGAGGTGAATAACTCAAAAAACCTGAAGACAGAACGCGGTTCGCAGTACAGCAAAAAGTCGGTAATCGAATCAAAAACCACTCTTCCAACGTTCCCGTCTATTCTCTGCAACCTGACACTCTCTTTTATCAAGTTATAAAGACTGTTAAGATCAAGCAATGATCTGATACTGAACTCACTAGCAGGCTTTCTGGAAATTCTCCAGGAATAACAATCAACTATCTGAACGTCAGAAAGTTTTATTTCTGATGGTGGACAATACGTCTCAATATAAACACCTTTCTGACCCTGTTCCTGTGCCTTCAAAAGGAATCTTTTGGCTATTGTCGTTTTCCCAGTTCCGGGAGGACCTACCATCAGCACTGCTGATGGAATGGGAAACCCCCCTGAAAGAGCATTGTCTATTTCAAGAAATCCTGTCCCCACCCTCGCCGTCATCAAAGTAGTTAAACGCTTGAGTTTTATAAAATATTTAACAGCCCTACAAAACGAAATATTTTTATTAGAACCTGTCTTGTGTTAAATTCATGAGTGTCCACATAAAGGCAGGAACAGGATTTGCGTCAGGAAAAGATGCTGGAAAAAAGGCAGCGTTACAGGCCCTAAAAAACGCAGGAGTAAAAGAATGCAATTTTGTCGTAGTATACTCTTCACCTAGTCTCAACCTGAAGGAAGTAGTGAAACAAGTGTCAGACGTCACAGAAAACGCTCCACTGTTCGGGTGCACTTCAGCCGGAAACATAACAGAAAAAGGCTTGTGGGAGAACAGTGTCTCTGTCATGGTTGTAAACTCGTCTTACTTCAGAGTAGGAGTTGGTATAGGTGAAAACGTAAGAAAGGAGCCTGTTGAAGCCGGCAGAAAAGCAGCTCGACAGGCTTCTGCACTATTAAAGAATGATCCTCGAATAAGATCGCTTGCCATGTTCCAAAAACCTGCTGGAGAGTACGCACGACTACCCCCTTTTATCGCGTTAACCGCTATTGACGGACTATCAGGCCAGGAAGAAAGAGTACTGGAAGGAATACAGGAAGGGCTTGGATTCAGCCCTATTTTTGGAGGTTCTGCAGGAGATGACTTAAACTTAAAGCAGACAATGGTTTTCTGTAACGGCGAGATATATTCTGACGCGGTCACTGTCGCGCTCATCTCAACAGACTTTTACACACAAATAGGCTCATCCCACGGCTGGGTCACAAGTAACAAGTCAGTTGTCGTCACGAAAGCAAAAGGGCGAAAAGTCATAGAGTTTAACGGTAGACCTGCAGCAGAAGAATACTCCAGAATGCTGGGCAAAAGCCAGAATGAACTGATAAAAGAAAGAAATATCGCATTCGGGACCGGGCTGAAGTATCCTTTTGGGGTTCAAGACATAACTGGAAAAATATGGCTCAGGCATCCATTCAGAGTGAACAAGGACGGTTCCATAGACTTTTTCGCTGCCATACCTGAGAAAACGGTTCTGCTGCTTATGGAAGGAACTCCCGAAGGCCTTTTACACGCAGGAAGCCAGCTGGCAGAGGACGTCACAGCCGAACTAAACGGAAAGCCAGCAGTAGCGTTCGTGTTCAATTGCGTGGCAAGAAAGGTGTTCTTAGGCGAGAAAGCTGCTGAGGAAATCAGAAGCATTTATAACACGGTAAAATGCCCGATGATCGGGTTTTACACTTACGGAGAACAATCTCCGACAGGAAGCGGAATGAGCTACCACAAGAACCAAACAATCAACCTACTCCTCGTTTCGGACAAGCTCATAACAGGATAAGCAAACATGAAAAGCATGAAAAAGAGCTTCCACTCTATATGCCTATTGTAGCACCTCATTTTTCCTGTGACGAATAGGTATAATAAAAGTATTTTCCTAATAGGAAAAGATGGCTCGTGGGAAAAAACGCAGGGCTTTTGCGGAGAGCTTAAAACGCAAGAAAGAACGACTCAAAAGGAGAGTGCAATTCATATGATAAAAAAGACAAAAACATCCCTTGCCAAAAAAACAGGTAGGAAAGAAAGGATAAAAAGAAAAATCCAGCTTATTAAAGAGAAGATAAAAGCAAGTAAAGGACAGAACGTAGAAGTCATCGTAATAAACAAAAAGTACAAGGATTATTTTTACAGAGGGACATGGAAACTTCCTGGCGCGCTAACAAAAGTTGAAGAAGGCACAAGATTAAAAGAAAAAAGCGGGCATGGGGCGTTCCCCACTTACGCAATGAAAAATACAGAAACTAGAAAAGAACCCTCTGAGATCCAGATAACTGGAGGAGCCCCTTTAGTAGTAAAACCATACACATTCAAAGACCCCAATGCTAAAAAGATAAGAACAGAATTTGAAAACACACTAAAAGCTTATGAATACAAGATAAGCAATGTTGAACCCATTGGGATAGTAGTGGACCAAAAAACAAAAACAGGATACATTTACACACTTGCCAATACAGCAGGAGTCCCACTTTCAAGGATAAGATACAATATCCTTCCTGAAAAGCGGAGGAGCATGATCCTAACAGAAATGGCCCGACAGATGCGGGGCTGGCATGATAAAGGATTCCTCCACAATGATGCCAAGCTTAAGAATTTTCTGTATGATAACATCCAAAGCAGGATAAAAATCCACCCGAATGAACTGGAAAAGCCAGACAGAGAGATTCTGCAAATGAGGATAGGTGAACACGGCAAGACAAAATCAAAAGAAAAGATAAGAATAGAACCAATAGACCTAGAAAACTCAAAATTCCTCACCAAAAGCGCCAGCCCGAGGGACAGAGGATTTGATCTTGCAATGTTCGTTGGAGACGCTATATACCATGGGATGATCAAAAGCAAGAAAGACCTGAAGACTTTTCTGGAAAGCTATGACCCTGGGAACTCAGAATTCTGGGTCCAGGAACTCAAGAGCAGAGTAAAAGAGCACAAGAGAGATTCCGTGATTCAGAATATAAAAAGAATTCTAAAATGATGCTCTAAAGCCTCGGGTGGGATTCGAACCCACGACCTGCTGCTCTCTCGATCCTCTTTAAGGGAAGAGGATAGAAGGAGAAACCGTAAGGTGTCTCCTCTTACGAGGCAGCCGCACTGCCACTGTGCTACCGAGGCAATCTGGCATATGATTATGATTTTAGGAACAAAAAGAATTTTAAGGCTTCTTTCTGGTCATCGTACGTGAGTCTGTTCAAGGCTTCCTCTGGGCTCACCCACGCATAGCCAGAGTGTTCCCTTTCATCTATACTAACTGGACCCCCATCGTGCTCTACAGAATAAAGCATCAGCCTGGCCCCCTTCCAAGTTCCACCGTCTTTTGGTAAGGGCTCTGGCCATTTGTACTGTATTATGTAATCCAGCTTCTTGTACCTGGGTTTCTTGATCCCCACTTCTTCCATGAGCTCTCTGCGCAGACATTCCTCTTCTGTTTCCCTTGGAAGCATTCCTCCTTTTGGAAGCTCCCAGCCAGTCCAATTCAAATGCCTGCGTAGCAGAAGAACTTCCATACTACTGTTCTTCCTGCGCCACACGATCGCGCAGATCCCAGGCCGGTAGTCCATATCTGATTCTCCTTTTTTGATTGATAGCAAGAGGATTTTAATATTTCTTTTGATGTATATCTAATATGAAAAAAATAAAAAGAGGTAAGGTTGGGAGCTGGTACGAGACAGAGATAAGAGAACAAGAAAAACAGGTTCACAAAAAGCTAAAACAATCTGTATACGAGAATTACAACAAGAGGCTTGAAAAGTTTTTACTATGGCAGAAAAAAGAGATTGAACAGGAGTTCAAAAAGAAGTATAAGCGGACTCCTGAGTATCGTGTAACAATCACAAGAGACGGGCGCCTGCTTCTAAAAACAAACTTGAACAAAAAGGAAGAAGAGTACCTAAAACAAATTCTGCACAGGATCATTGACAAAGCAAGAGAACAGATTCCTGAAGTGAACAGGGTCATATATGAAAACGTCAAACAAGCGATTCCTGAGAATGTTCCTGCCAGACAGAGGGCAGAAAAAATGACAGAAGTGTATGAGTACGGTGGAAGAACACTCTACACGCTGCACAAAGAAGTTCCCTTAACAGAAGTACAAAAGGATTATTCCAAAATAATAAACCTATCCTTCAGAGCCTTCAAAAAAGGAGTTATCCTTGATGCCCACACGGGAAACTGGACTAAATCAAAAGACGGGAAGATAATGTACATTGACTTCGAGCCTCATTCAGTCACCCTCTCAAGAGGGCTGTTCAGGAAAAACGTGCCCCAAGAAAAGCTCGCGCTCAAGAAGTTTGCAGACTCCCTCCAGGAAATGCTGTACTTCGCGTTCATGGAACGGTCTGAAAAAGAAGGGGAAAGGGTCCTTCACCACATACTAAAAGAGATCAAAGAAAATGCTTATTCTGAACTTTCGCCAGAACAAGCAGAAGAACTGCTAACAGACATGCAGATTTTCGCCAAGCGGATAAAAGCAAGAAAACACGCATTACGGAGGTCTTAACCACACCACAATAAGACCGAACAAAAGCAAGCCGCTAGCGTACACTGCTTTGGTCCATTCAAACGAGAAGTAGTGTAAGAGTATCGTAAACCCTAAGAAGAACATGAAAAGAGTTATCACATATTCGGTCATGCTGCCTGTTTTCAGCCCACCTATCCGTATCCTGGTTTTGCCAGGCCAGAACAGATGAATGCCTTCTGGAGTTAAAGAATCTCCAAGAACATGCGTAATAAAACCTATCAGAAACAATTGCGCAGGCATGAACCCAACATTATCCGCTATCAACAAACCAACAATCCCTGCAAACCAGACGTTATGAAAAAGTTTTCTGTGAAGCCCTTTTATCCCAAGATCAAAATCGGGCAAAAAAGCCCCAAGAAGAACAAACAAGTAAGAAACCAGTGCAACATTCTTAACCATTAACACTAGCGAAAACGCAAACAAACTCAATGAGACGTGACCTGTCCTGTTCATGCTACCCCCGTTTAATTCTAATAAACAAAAATAATAAAAAAGACACCGTAAGAAAAGAGTTAAGGTGGTATTATGGTAAAACTTGTATTCTTAGGCGCCCCTGGAACAGGGAAAGGAACCTACTCTGAAAGAATAAGCCCAAAACTGGGAATACCTCACATAAGCACAGGAGATATATTCAGAGAAGCAGTTGCAAAAGGAACCGAACTCGGAAAAAAGGTCAAAGAGCATCTTGAAAATGGAACACTAGTTCCAGATGAAATAACAATACAGGTTCTAAAAGAAAGAATATCTGAACCTGACTGCAAGAACGGGTTCATACTCGACGGTTTTCCAAGAACTCTAGAACAAGCAAGAGCATTGGACCAAATAACTGATATTGATCTTGTGATACTACTGGACCTGCCAGAAGATCTGATCATAAAAAAGCTTACAGGCAGGAGAGTATGCGAAAAATGCGGCAAGATATACAACGTAGCGGATATATCCTATGGAACTCTTAGAATGCCCCCTATGCTTCCAAAGAACCCTGGGGGGGTGTGCGATGAATGTGGAGGCAAGCTCATACAAAGAGAAGATGACACTGAAAAAGTTATAAAAGACAGGCTTAGAGTGTACCACCAGCTTACTGAACCAATAATAGAATACTACAAGGAAAAAGGGAATCTCATGAAAGTAGAAGTGGATGCTCCTGCCGATGAAATGGCTGAAAAGATCCTAAAGAGGATAAAAGAGCGATTGAAGAATGAGAAACGATTATAAACACCTTAAGACAGAAAAACAACTGAAAATAACAAAGGAGGCATAACCTTGAAGTCCATCGTCACCGCATCTTTAAATGCTCACAAAAGCAAAAAGGCCCATAAGAAGACAACTCGCACAAGAGAGAGTAAAGAGCCCATAATGGAGGGCATAACAGACGAAGAACTTGAAAAAACCCTAAAAGAAAGTTCAGCCAGAATAAAGGTTGTAGGAACAGGGGGCTCAGGAAACAACACAATATCACGTATGAGTGAGATCGGAATTTATGGTGCTGAACTCATCGCTGTAAATACCGATGCACAACACTTGCTAACGATCCCTGCAGACAAAAAAGTGCTAATAGGAAAAAAGCTCACTAACGGGCTTGGAGCAGGATCAAACCCCGAAGTCGGAGAAGCCGCAGCAAAAGAATCAAAGTCAGAAATTGAGAAAGTGTTAAAGAAAGGCAACCTTGTGTTCATCACATGCGGTTTAGGTGGTGGAACTGGAACAGGATCTGCCCCCGTAATAGCCCAGATAGCAAAAGAGCTGGGTGCACTAACAATCGGAATTGTCACCCTTCCGTTTTCTGTTGAAGGTAGAAGAAGACTAGAAAATGCTGTTGGGGGGCTTAAAAAACTGAAAAAATCTTGCGATACAGTAATAGTGATACCGAATGATAAACTGCTCGAGATTGTGCCAGAGCTCCCGTTGAACGCCGCGTTCAAAGTAGCTGACGAAGTACTTACAAATGCGGTAAAAGGAATCACTGAAATGATAACAAAACCAGGACTAGTGAACTTAGACTTTGCAGATGTTAAAACCATCCTTGAGAACGGAGGCGCTGCAATGATCGGGTTAGGAGAATCCAGCGCAGATTCCAGCTCAGAAACACGCGCACTAGAAGCCATAGAAGAAGCGCTTAATTCACCCCTTCTAGACGTAGATATATCAGAAGCTAACAAAGCCCTGATCAATGTTGTGGGAAGCCCTGACATGACCTTGAAAGAAGCTGAAATAATCTGTGAGGCCGTGGCAAGCAAGATAGACCAAAACTCGCACATAATCTGGGGAGCCATGGTATCAGAAGACATGCCGAGAAACACGATAAAAGCCATGATAGTCATCGCAGGAGGAAAAGTACCTTACTTCGATATAGAACCGGGCGCAGGCCCTGACCTTGACATAGACTACGTGAAGTGACCGCATTATGAAAGTAAATGCATTCATCAACAATTCTATTAGGATACTCAAACTTGCTAAAAAGCCCAGCAAGACAGAGTTTCAGCTCATAGCAAAGATAACTGGATTAGGCATTCTCCTACTTGGAGCAATAGGGTTCGTAATCCTTGCCATAAAACATGTGTTCCCACTCCTTGGGTGATAAGTAATGCTGTACGCTGTAAGAACAACAATAGGACAAGAGAAAACAGTCTCAGACTCGCTTAGAACTAAACAAAAAAAACAAGGCAATGAGATATACTCCATAATATACCTTGATTCATTTAGAGGGTACTTATTAGTGGAAGCAGAGTCTGAAGAAGAGGTAAAAAAGATATCTTACGGAGTACCCCACCTAAAGGGGATCGTTTCAGGAACTGTTGACCCAAAAGATGTGGAAAAGTTCCTTGAGCAAAAACCACTCATAGAAGGCGTAAACAGAGGAGACATAGTGGAGATAACTAACGGAGCCTTCAAAGGAGAGAAAGCAAAGGTAATAAGGATAGACGAAAACAAAGAGAAGGTGACTGTAGAGATAATAGAAGCAGCGGTTCCAATACCTATAACCGTGAATGCTTCTGCAGTAAGAAAAGTTGCATTACAAGGTGATCAATAATGGCTGAGAAAAAGATCAGTGCACTAGTAGAGGGCGGCAAAGCAACCGCAGGCCCCCCGATTGGACCTGCTTTAGGCCCGCTGGGTATAAACGCAGGGCAGGTAGTAGCACAGATAAATGAAAAAACAAAAACGTTTGAAGGGATGACAATCCCTGTCACGATAATCGTTGACACTGACACAAAAGAATTCAAGATAGAAGTGGGAAGCCCGTCAACAGCAGCCCTGATAAAAAAACAGATTGGAGTAGAGAAGGGCTCTGGAAAAGCAAAAGAGATTAAGATAGCTGACCTGCTTATTGATGAAGTGATATCCATAGCAAAAGCAAAGCATGAAGCAACCCATGGTAAAGAACTGAAAGATACAGTAAATGAAGTTCTTGGCACTTGCCTTTCAATGGGTGTTACAGTAGAAGGCAAAGACCCACGGGAAGTTCAAAAAGAAGTCAAAGAAGGGAAGTACGACGAGAAGATCAAAGAAGTAACTCCTCTGAAAGAACTTTCACAAGAAGAGAAACAGAAAAGAGCTCAGAAGGCAAAGCAGCTTACTGAAAAGAAAGAAGAATCACAAGCTAAAGGCAAGAAAAAGAAGTAAAACCCACACCCTCTTCAGGGTTTTCATAAAAACAACACCAAAACATTTAAATACTAAACAAATTGAAATAATACCATCTCCCGTAATACTATCCCTTGTGGGATAGGAGGGGCGTTCTATAGTGGACTGGACAAAAGCGATAAAAGAGGCTAAAGAAAAAGCCAAAAAGAGGAATTTCATACAATCTGTAGAGTTAATCCTCAACTTTGAGAGGGTTGATTTCTCAAAGACAGAGAACAGAATAGACCTTACAGTAACCCTGCCAAAAGGCAGGGGCAAAGAACTTAAGATAGCAGTTATCGCAGGCAACGAGCTTATCCCTGAAGCCAAGGCTAATGCTGACAAGGTATTAACAGAAGAGGATGTCAAGAAACTTGGGAAAAATAAAAAAGAAGCCAAGAAACTTGCGTCTGAATATCATTCTTTCGTGTGCCAAGCAAACCTAATGCCAATAGTAGGTAAAGAGCTTGGACAGGTGCTAGGGCCAAGAGGCAAGATGCCTTCTCCTGTACCCCCTAATGCAAAACTCGCGCCTTTGATCAAGCGGCTCAAGAATAGTGTACGGATCAGGACAAAAGGAAAATTCTTACCCACCCTTCATGTTCCCATTGGCACTGAAGAGATGAGTGAAGAAGATCTTGCAGAAAACGCGAAGGCAGTCTACAATGCAGTAATACAAAAGCTCCCTCAGAAGGAGGGCAACATAAAGTCGGTCTATGTAAAGACCAGCATGGGCCCAAGTGTAAAGGTGGTATAAAATGGCTGAAGAAGAAAAGAGGGCGCCTGCAGAGTGGAAAACCAGGACCGTTGCCGAGATAAAAGAGATAGTCAAAGGTAAAAAGGTCGTTGGGATTGTAAGCCTGCTTAACCTGCCTTCAGCCCAGTTCCAAGAGATAAAAAAGAAAGTGAGAGATGCCGCAAAAATAAAAGTAGCAAGATCACGGCTTATTAGAATGGCGCTTGACAGCGCAAGCAAGGAGTACCAGGTCCTTGATAAGTACATTGAAGGCCCTTGCGCTGTAATTGCTTCAGACCTTGATCCTTTCGAACTATACCGCATTATCAAAAAGAACAGAACAAAAGCATACGCAAAGCCAGGCATGATTGCAGAAGATGATATAATCGTTGAAGCAGGAGACACAGGAATACCTGCTGGACCTGCGCTTGGAGAACTAAAAGCAGCAGGCTTGAACGTAAAGCTTGATAAAGGAAAGATAGTAGTAGCAAGTGACACTGTTTTCGTCAAAAAAGGAGAGATAATCACGCCTGAAAAGGCAAGTGTCCTGGCAAAACTGGACATAAAACCAATGGAAATAGGCCTAAAGATAAAGGCATTGTACTCTGATGGAATAGTATATGAACCAGAGGTACTTGATGTTGATACTGAAGAATTGTTCAACAGTTTTGTTCAGGCACATGCTCAAGCAGTCAACCTGTCAGTTAATGCTGGAATAATAAACAAGTATTCAGCAGAAGCACTGTTGGTCAAAGCAGTTTCAGAAGCAAGAGCGTTAGCGCTTGAAGCAAACATATACTCCAAAGAAACAATAGAGGAGATATTGTCAAAAGCTAGCAGAATCGCATTAAACCTTAAATCAAATGTCAAAACAGAGGATGCTTAAAAGGAGGTAGGACAAGATGGAATATGTATACGCAGCACTACTGTTGCACTCTGCCGGAAAAGAGATAACAGAAGACAATGTTAAAAATGTGATGAAAGGGGCTGGAATAGAACCAGATGAAGCAAAAGTAAAAGCGCTTGTTTCAAGTCTGAAGGATGTTAACATAGAAGAAGCAGTGAAACAGGCTGCTGTTGCACCAGCAGCTGCAGCACCAGCAGCAGCACCCGCAGGAGAAGAGAAGAAAGAAGAGAAGAAACCGGCAGAAGAGGAAAAGAAGAGTGAAGAAGAAGCTGCCGGCGGACTCGCGTCTCTCTTCGGCTGAAAAACCTTTTTATACCCCTCCCCCCTTTTTATGGGCAGGTGGGAAGAATGCCAGCAAAGAAAAGGACAGTGAAAACTGCAAAAACAGACAACAAGCTGTTTAACTATCTGCTAGTGCAGTACTTAAAGGAAATGTCAAACGAGCTAACTTATCTGTTACTTGTTGTTGCAGCATTGTTCTTGTTCATGATTATTGATGTAATACCTGATATCACAGGCGAACCGATGATAGCCTCGTACGCTGCAATAAGAGCCGTGTTCATAATTCTTGTGGTCGGCGGATTCTTCATGTTCGGAATATCCAACGCGACCAAGAGAAGGATAGAAAGACAGATGCTCCGCATCCTATCCTAAGATCTTCCTACGCAATCCCCTTTTTTATTTTATCATAGAATATGCGGACGTTTGTTTCAAGCCATGGCCTGTGATTACAAGCGCTATTTTCTCATCACTTCTGCCGATGTCTTTTTCAAGAGCTGCAAGAGCTGCGGCGCTCGCAGGCTCTGCAAAGATCCCTTCTCCTGCAAGCTGTTTCATTGCCTTTAATATCTCATTGTCTGACACCGAAGAAAAAAAACCTCCTGATTCTTTGACAGCATCCAGTGCAGTAAGACCGTTAAAAGGCTGCTTCACGGCTATAGAACTCGCTATTGTGTGCCCCCTTTTAGGCCTCTCAAAATGCCTGACTTGGTGTTCCCATGCGCGGGTTATCGGATCAAATCCTTCTGCCTGAACACCTATCATCTCAGGAAGAACTTTTGATGCTCCAGCCTGCTTCAGTTCTTTGAATCCTTTCCATATGGCTGTGATCAACCCCCCTGTTCCCACAGGCACAATAACCTTGTCTGGAACACCTATGTCCTCAAAAAGCTCAAAAGCAATTGTTTTTTCCCCTTCAATATAATATGGATTAACGCCAGTCATGGCAATGTACGTGCGATTCCGTCTTTTCCATACCTCTGAAAAGCACTCAAAAAACGTTCCCGGAACCTTTTTGACATTTGCTCCATAAGCGACTATCTGGGTCACTTTAGAAGGGGGAGTGTCGCTCGGAATAAAAACTTCTACACCCAGGTTCGCATACGCAGTATATGCTGACACGCTCGCGCCCATGTTCCCTGTACTTGCCACCCCTACTTTTGAATGGCCTGTGCTGAGCGCGTGAGAAAGCACTACCGCGGTCCCCCTATCCTTGAACGAACCTGTCGGATTGTCTCCTTCAAACTTGTAGTACAGGTTAGGGTATTTTCTTGTAAAGTCCCTGTTCTTCACAAGAGGTGTATCCCCTTCCTCCAGGGACAATTTCTGTTTTACGCTTGGAAGCATTTTAGAATAACGCCACACACCCCCCTCTTTTGAAGGTGTCCACTCTGTTTTTCCTTCCCATAACAGAACCGAACCACAGGAACATAAGTACTTGAACCTGCGGTATTTTTTCCCACACTCAGGACAAACAAGCATTCAAGGGCACCTTATCACGTAATACTTGAACGGGAAGTTCATGGAACTGGGAAGAACCTGCTGTCCTGCCCCGACACCTCCGCTGTAGACTGATGTGGAATTTTCTTCTCCACACGTGGCCCATATCTTTGTGTAGTAGTATGCTGAGGGGCTTAGAGATAGTTCTGCTTCTCCAGAAGCATTAGTGTACTTTACTGTTTTGGACCCTGACAGGGTCTGGGCTGTTACTTTCACGTTTTCCAAGGGATCTCCCTCTAAACCTGTTGCATGAACAGTGTAAGTCACTTTATCTGACGGTACACAGTCAAATATAATAGGATTGGGGGACGGCTTCGAGACTGTTGAGGTGAGGGACGTGTTCCACATCTGGCAGTAGTACTTGTTCTCCCCATAAGTGCCATAACCGTACACTAGTGCGCTGCCTATGGTCATGTTAGTTGTATAATAACTGGAATACCAGGGGGGATCGTACTTGTACGTTTTCTTTCCGTCTTCTGAATGGTCAAAATAGATAACCCAATCTTCAAGCTTGTTGTTAGTTCCTTTTACCTTGAACTGGATCTTCAGGGGTTGTTTGTACAAGCTGCAGTTCAGTTGGATTTTCTCTCCTCCGTACAGGTAAGTGTCGTACAACGTGACATTGTATCTTCTGCCGCAGTATAATCCAAGCTCGTACTTCAAGTGGGGCCAGGTGTAGTCGCTTGGGATTATCTTGAGTTTTGCGGTCTTACTTTCAGTGCTGTTCACGTATTCATACACGCTTTTGTTTACTGAAGCAGTGGCCTTGTAGGTGAAGTTTCCTTCAACCCTTTTTTCAGGTCTTGCGGTGAGAATTATTTCAACAAGAGCCCATTCTGGAATCAGGCTCTTGTTGCCAATGATGTTAATAGGAATAAACGGAATGCACTTTACTTCGACGCTCTTACCAAAAGGATCAAATGAGATGTCTTGTGTTGTGCCAACATCTTTTCGGTTTTCTCCGCAGTCAAGCGAGATCTTGTAAGGTGCGTTTTCTTCAGGAAGGTTTGGCACAGTAACAACACCTGTTTTTGAAGAGTAGACTACTTCCCCGTTCTTGTCTTTCACGCTAAATGTTCCGTTTTCAAATGTTTTTCCTGTCTGGTCCACAACTCTTACGGTCAGGCTCATCTTGGCAGAAATATTCACAGGCTCGCAGATTATCTGCACCTGCTGAACACTGGTATCACTTATCATTATCTCTTTTGTCCCACTGCCTGAATATCCTTCTGGACAAGAGTATTCTATGCTGTATGGTTTTTCTGAAGCAGGCACATCACGAACATACCGTGTTTCAAAAACGTTATCATCAAAAATGGCCTTTCCTTCGCCTAGAATAGTAACATGCGCGCCAGAAACAGGTGTTCCGTCAGGAGTGCTGACAATAAACTGTAAAGTTCCTTTGATTACAGGCGCTGAGACGTTCCCGGCGCCGGTGGTCTTGTTTGATTCGACCGGGGCCTGGCCTATGCAACCTAACAACAGTGCCACAACGGCAACAGAAAGCACGAGTAATCCTTTTTTCACAGTAAACCACCTGAAAGAAAGAAGGTAAGAGAATATAAAAAGCTTACAGGTCAACCTTTTTGGCGTTATGCAGTGTTTTTTCAACTAGTTCATGCAGGTTCACTTTTGCTTCCTCTGCAACAATTCTTTCAAGCCGTGATTTAGTTGCTGGTTTTTTCGGAACTATCATACAGCATGCTGCTGGCCTTACTGAAATATCATATGTTCCTATGTCTTTTGCTATCTTGATAATGTCCTCTTTATCAAGCCCTATCAAAGGCCGTATTATGGGCTTGCTTGACGCAGAAGATTCTGTGTAAATGTTTTGAATTGTCTGTGACGCGACCTGCGCAAGATTTTCTCCGGTTATTATGAAATCACAACCAACCCTCTCTGCCAGTGCAGAAGCAGCCCTGAACATCATCCTTCTGCACAGGACGCACTGAAACTTTCTGTCACAGTTTTTTGCAAACTCAGCAAGGTTTTGGCCGTGGGGAAGAACATACGCAGTCTTGAACCCAAGTGCCTTCATTGAGTCAAGAGCCCTTTGTTTTGTGTCTTCTCCTGCAAACGGAAAGTTATCAAAGTATGCTGGAATCTGCTCGTACTCCCTGAGCACGTATGATGCAACCGGAGAATCTATACCTCCCGAAATCAGCGTGAGCGCTTTTAGTTTCATGATATCATCCAAAATAACGTGCTTTTTTCGATCATGTCCAAAAGCCTGTCCTCAGGCAAGTCAGTGTACTCTCTTTCTTTACTAACAAAGCAGGCCTTGAAGTCTCTCCAACTATCTTTTCCAGTCCAAGAGACAAAGATCGCCTCTTTATTTTTAACGCACGCTTTTGACACTGCTTTGCTAACCTGCCGTTCTCCCACAAGGCGCAGTAAGAACTCCAGTTCTTTTGTTCTGGCTATGTTCCTGCCTTGTTCGAAAGCTTTTAAAACCTCTATCACAGAATGTTTTATGTGGGTTGGGCCTCCTGTAACCCCTGGATCAACAACCTGACAGCCGGGATGAGACTCAAGCCACTCCTGTATTCCCGCATTCGTTTTCAGGGAAACCTTTTTAATCAGGATGTCCATAAGATTTGTTTACATTAATAGGTTATATTAACGTTGAAGGTGTTGGAATGGCAGTATCACACGCAAAAGACCGGAGAAGAATGTCCGGAGGAAGAGTAGGAAAAAAAAGAGACAAAAGAAAATCAGAGCTCGGCAGAGACCCTGCTTTGACGAAAGTGTCAGCATACCAAAAAATAAAAAAGATCAGGGCACATGGAGGGAATACAAAAAACAGGGTGCTGCACGCATTGTATGCTAATGTGCTTGATCCTAAAACAAAAAAAGCCCAGAAAGCCAAGATCCTCACGGAAAAAAGCAATCCTGCCAACAGGAACTTTGCAAGAGGAAACATTCTCACGAAAGGAGCAATAATAGAAACAGAAGCAGGAGATGCAAAGATCACCAGCAGGCCCGGGCAGGATGGAACAATAAACGCGATCTTACTGGAGAAGAAATGAAAAGAAAGCATTTTATCCTTCTTGTTCTATTATTTCCTTTATTTTCTTCAGGTTCTCTTTTGTACGCATCTCTTCAGGCAAGAGCCTGTAAATGTCTTCTGAGGAACGCACGCCTACGGAAATCCAGTACTTTACACTGTCCTCAAGTGATGCTTTCTTCAGCGCCTCGGGCTTAGTTGCACGCTTTGTGGCATACCACACCATGCGGTAGATCTTGTCAAAAGAGCCCTTTTTTCTTACTTCTGCAGGAAGACTCAAGTATATCTTAAGGGGGTTCGTTTCTCCGGTAGAACGGATTATGTCCTCTACTATGCTGTCCATTCCTCTTTCCTGAACAGCCACGTCAGACGACGGTTTTATTTTTCCCAAATTCCGTTTGATCCCTGAGATCTGACTTCTTGAAGGTGCTACTCCCAACTCCTGCTGGATGTATTTTTGAATGTTGGATGGCTTTAAGTGCCCATGATTCATGGCTTCATAAATCCAGTATTCCCAAGTGTGAGGGTATAAAACTCTTCCATCAGCAAGCCGTATTTCAGAAAGGCCGCGTGTTTTATCCTTTGGTATCTCGTGCACTGAAACTGCAGCTTCCCTCTTGTACTCCTTAACTGTAACCTTCGGAATAGGAATACCCTCCTCTTTCAAGTCTCGTATAAGAGCCCAGGCTTCACGGGGGTTTTTTATCCCAACTCCTGACATGAACTCCTCCAAAGAAATTTTACCCCCCTTTTCTATTTCCCTAATAACGCTAAGGGCCTTCTCTTCTTCTTCAGTAACAGAGTACATCTTATTGTGGTACTCTACTACACGCCGTTCTTCAGTTACTCTAAGAGGCTTTTTCGGCACTATCTCGTTCATTTTCACTTTAACAGAGTTCCACATATGGTATATTGCACCCTGGGAAAGAGAGTAGGGGTAACCTGCTTTTTCCAGTTCAGAACGAAGGGATTCAATCGTCACCTTCTCGTTTCTGCCGCGTATCCTATTAACTGCGTCATACACGAACTGCTCAGCTTTAGTGAAACCTCTTGTCTTGTGGGTTTTGCGTTTCCGGATCGCTGCGACACGGCGGGCGGATTCTATGTCAACAGATTCTGACAACTCTTCACTGTAAACACCTTTTTTGGCAAGGTCTGCAAGCCTTGTTTTCACGTACTCAGGAGTGATAATCTTGCCTTTTTTAGCAAGTTCTAGCCGCACTCTCTCCACTGTCAATCTTTCTCCTCTAGAAAGAATGTTTGTCACTGCTTGATAAGTTTCATACTCCCTTTCTGTAAGAGAAACTTTTTCTCCGCCTTTAGTTGTGATAGTTGTCCTAAACACCTGCATGTCCCGAGGCAAAAGGCCTTTTCTTCTGAGCGCATAAATTGTTTGTATTATAAATTTTTCAGAATAAGTTCGGCCTGTGCGTTTCTCAATCAATTCCTTTAGCTCATCAGCAGAGATTCTTTCTCCTTCTCTAATCGCATTCAGGACATGGTACTCAAATTTAGTGAGCTCTTCCCCATTCACTTTAATACGAGCTGGCTCTTTGAGTTGCGAGTATTTTTTGGGTAGAAGGCCCATTTCGTTAAGTTTCCTGACAAAGACCACAAGAGCAGAATAATCCCATGAGACCCCATTTTTTTCAAGTATCTTCGTCCAATCCTTTATCGTTACGTTCCCTTTCTGGATTTCAGACATAATTATGTCATACGTTTTTTTGCGCTTAGGGTCTAATCGTAGGTAGTGCGTCCCCTTTTTAATAACATGCACTCCAAACGATGACTGGTGTTCCCAACGGGTATTAGCCAGCGTAGAGTACTTAACGTTGACACCTTTTTTCTCAAGCAGCTGTCGTGCTTTTTTGATGTCCCCGTTTGTTTCTATCAAGGCTTCAAGGATGTTTTTCTTATGCTCGCTGACTCGGACTGTTTTGCCGTCCGGCAGGGTCACTTCAAATTTACCTTTGGGCAGCAGCCCCCAGTATTCAAGGGCTCTCATCTGAGGGGCCTGCACGCCTGCTTCCCACATCTTTCTCCTGTTCCAGCCCACTTTTTCCCCCACTCTTATGAGCTGTTTTAGGAGAGGGTCGTCTGGAATCACTTTGCCCTTGTACACTATGTAATCGCGCAAGATGCCTGCTTCTTTAAGCTGTTTTGAGAGGATTTCAGGGTATGTGTATAAAGCGCCTGGAGACTCCTCCAGTTCTTTGAGCACGCCAGTCTTTTCCAGTTTTGCCAGTCTTTTTTTTACATATTCTACTCCAGAAGAGCCCCGTGAAACGAAACGGTTTTGTTTCAAACGGTTTAATTCTTGGTATATCTTCTCAGGATTAGCGCCATGCAAGCTCACAAGCCACAATAGGACCGCGTCTTTTTTTGAAAGATTGTACTCTTTGCGCGGGCTTAGTTTAATCTTTAGGCGTTGCGAACCTTTTTTACGTGTTTGCATGTGAAAGAATATAGTGCGTAAAGGGTTATATTAGTTACAGTGCTAACAGCAGTACCAGTCCTTGACTTCTGTTCCAGGTTCACCGAACGGGTTCCCGTACCTGCGCACGTTTTCTATCATTTTTCTGTTAGCCTGAGTTTCTTTCCCTTGTTTGACAAGGCGTTTTCTTTTTTCAAGAATTTTTTCTGATAGCTTTAGTCCTGTGGGGCACACCTGGTCACAGGACTTGCACAGCGTGCAGGAATAGAATGCTTCAAGGTCATCCATGTCATTGAACAGGATTGCTCTTCCTCGCGATCCTATTGACTCGTTTAGTTCTGTTAGGTAAACTGGGCATGTTTTGCACAACCCGCACTGCACGCAGTCATCTAAAGGACTGCTTTTCGAGTACCTTGTTACCGAGATTATCTTGCCCGGGTTCATTATCCCTTTCGGGTCGTACTCCTCTTTCAGTTTTTTGAGCTTCTGTTTGAACTCGTCTGGAACGTACTTCACTTTCTTGATCCCGTACCCGTGTTCTCCTGAAGCAAGACCGTTCACAGACATTACAAGCGCGTGCAGTTTGGGAACAAGGTTCTTGTTTTCTTCTGAGAATCTGGGGTGAAGTATGCCACACCCTATGTGAGCTACTGTGGGAATTTTGTTCTGCATTAGCCAGTTTAAAACTTTTTTCAGCCCTTCTTCTGGCACCCAGGGATCTTCTATGAGAGTGTAACCAGCTGATGCTCTAAGCGGACCTAGTGACTCTCTAAGAGTTGTCAGTTCTTTTATCTTTTCAGGGGAAGTGATCTCTCCTGAAGTGTCCTGGTATCCAATCATAAGATGGTGCGTTTCTTGGAGTCCTGCCAGCTGAGAAGACAAAGGACATATGTACTCCAGGAAAGACGCTTTATCTTTTTCTTCCAGAACAGTTTTGATTACTTCATCAATAGAGGGGCATGCTTTCAGTGTAAGGCTTTCTTCTTCTTTCTTTTCTGTAAGGTTTAGTACTGCTTCTATGATTATGCCGAGCGTGCCTTCTGTGCCGCAAAAATCCTTTGCCTTGTTTCCTGAAAGCTTTACTATCTCTCCTTTTCCATTAATGACGGTCAGTTCTTGCACCCAGTCAGAAGTCCTGCCGTACTTTACTGCTCTTAGGCCTACTGCGTTAGTGCTTATCATACCCCCTATCGTGCACACTTTTTCGCTTGAAGGGATCACGGGAAACCATAACCTATGCTGTTCTGCGTGATGGTTTATGTCAAAGAGTATTGCTCCAGGCTCCACTATTGCCTTTTTTTCTTCTGGAAGCACGTGAACATCGTTCAATCTGCTCAAGTCAATGACCACTCCAGTGGGCACTGCTCCTCCAGCAAGGCCTGTGCCTGCTCCTCTTGGGGTTATTGGAACATCATTCTCGTAACAGGCCTTAACCAGTTTTGTAACTTCTTTTTTTTCTTTTGGCCAGAACACGATATCCGCAGGTTTTTCGAGCAGTGAAGCGTCTGAAGAGTAGCTGATCTTCTCGCGGAGTGAATCAGAACAGTTGACTCCTGTCTTTTTCAGGGCGCTCACCTGCGTCTTAGTCAAGTGCATTAAGTATCACCTGTGAAGTCTCAACAACTTTTAGTCCAGTGCCTTCTGCTGATTCTTTCAGGTGCAGGTAGCACATGGGACAAGAGGTCGTTAGTGTTTCTGCCTTTGTTTCAAGCGCTTGGCCAATTCTCATCCTGCCCACTTTCTTGCTCTTTTCAGGATAGTTTGATCTTAGTCCTCCGCCTGCTCCGCAGCACATGCTGTTTTCCTTCGAATCACGCATCTCCACTATCTCGTATCCCAGTTTGGAGAGCAGTTGTCTGGGAAGATCATACTCTCCGGAGTATCTTCCAAGGTGGCAGGGATCATGAAAAGTTATTTTACCTTTGGGCTCAAATTCTTTCTCATGCTCTTCAAGTTTATTCAGGACTTCCTGTAGGATGAGCTTCGGCTGGAACTCAGGATAGTATGTTTTGAACATATTGTAGCATGAAGGACAGCTGAATAGCACGGTCTCAACATTGTATTCTTTCATTGCTTGCACTTGTTTTTGTCTGAGTTCTTCAAAATCCTGTTTGTATCCTGCGTTCAGGACAGGGGACCCGCAGCAGTAGAATTCAGGCACTTCAATGAATTTCACACCTATTCTCTTGAGGATCTTTTCGTAGTCCTGCTGTACTTCTGGCAGGGCGAATTTAGTGAGGCATCCTGGATAGTAAGCTGTTTTTCCTTTTCCGGACAACAGCTTGGTCAGCAGCCCCATCACACCACCACTATCAGCAAGGCTAACAGCAGTAAACCAATGCCCATGATAAGCCTGAACTGTCTCCGGTGCTTTAGCCTGAAGGTTTCTATGCTTTTCGCGCTTTTTCCTTTAATGAAAAGCAGGGTTATGATGATCAAGGGAGTTATGAACAAAAGGTTGTACAGTATTAAGTAAAACAGGAAGAGTAATGGGCTTATGCCGCTTGATACAAAGTAGGTTACTATCCCAAGGTACATCATTCCAGAGCAGGGGAACTCGACTATTGTAACAAAGAGCCCCATAAGCAAAATTGCTGGTATGCTCGCCTTTTTGATTAACTTGATCACTTTGTTCTTTTGGGATTCGTTAAGCTTGAACGTAAATCCTTTTCCATACCAGAAGAAGTCTTTTATGTTAACTGCTGCAGCGAAAACTATGAAGACTGCCACGAGCATTTTTGCGATCCACATTATGTTCATCGCGAAGAAGCTGAACTGGTTCACCAGCATTATGGCGCCTGCGAATATAACAAGCCCGATAATGAAATAGGATACATACACGCACAGGGTGTACAATCCCCCTAGAATAATCATGTCTTTTTTGTCTGATTTCATACTGCTGAGTGTGGCGAACAAAAGACCCAGGACAGCCATTATACAGGGATTAACTGAATCTGCAAGGCCCGTACCCATGACAAGAGCCAGGTCAGACAATACGTTCCTTTCAACCTTCGTAACTCCTCCGTCCTGCATAACCCGGGAAACTGTCTTGTTCTCTGCAGTCGTGTTTAGGGAGGGTATTCCAGAGTATTCTTCAACCACTGACTGGAGAGTGTCTATTATGGGTCTGTCTCCTTGAATCACCCTCCCGTTTTTCCAGTCATCTGTAAAGACAAGCGCGGTCGGAACCCCTGCAGGAATATTATACTGATTTACCACCTGCATAAATTTCTCTTGGTTTTCCGAGCTAAAGTCAAGAAGATAGTTCTCTACGCTTGCATTGATGTTGTTAAGCACTCCTGACTGCATCACGTTATGACAGTGCGGACAGTTCACCGAGTAAAAGAACCATACGTTCGCTGAAGCTGCTGCTGGCATTATCAACATGATTATACTGAGGAATATTTTCAGATTCATTTTTACACCGGAAAAATTATTGCTGAAACCATTTATAAACGTTGGTTTCATAAAATGAAACCATGCGGTTTTACACCAAGAGCTTGTTGCTTGGGCTTTCAGTTTTTTCAGGATTCGTGTTCGTAACCACCTTCCTCGCCCTATCTCTACAGTCAAACCTGCCTCCTGAACTGTGCTCTTGTAGTCCGTGGGCCTGGTTACCTTATCTGATACCTCTTCTTTCATCTTTGGGCTTGTTTGTAGGAGGCGTGGTGTTTTATTTTACAGAATCTTGGGTCGAGCATAGAGCAAGCCAGATTGAAGCACAAGCACTCATAACCCAACTTTTGTCCTGCCTTCCAGAAGAAGAGGCGGAAGTGGTCTCTTTTTTAACAAAAGGCCCTGCAACGCAGGCAGAAATAGGACGGAAGCTTGGGCTAGGCAAAGTAAAGGCGCATAGGATAATAAAACGGCTTGAAGAACGAGGCGTGGTAAAAGTAAAAAAGGCGGGAAAAACTAATCAAGTTTTTTTGACAGGTCAACTGGAATCAGTTCAAGTATAGCCTGCTCCGCCTGTTTGTGAGTGGCCTTTCCCCCAGATGTTTTTATAACCTGCCCTATAAGGTAGTGGAGTACGCTCTTTTTGCCTTTCATAAGCTTGTCAACAGCCTTCTGTTCAGAGCGTACTACTTTTAACGCGACTTCTTTTACTTCAGAATAACTAAGCAATCCAGTAGTAGATGGCTTTTCTCCTTTTAGCATTCTGCGTAGTGCGCGTGTGAACTGTACCTTGCTTATCTGGCCTTTTTCTTGCTGAATCAGTAGCCTGGCGATTTCATGAAGCTCCGCGTGCTCAATGGACGCGTTTTCTCTTTTAAGTTCTCCAATCAGGGATGATGAGATCCACTGCGCGGCTTTAAGAGGAGGAGTATACTCTGACAAGCGGGAGTAGAACACAGCAAGACCACTTACCATGATTGTGCGTATTAGTTTTGAGGGTATTCCTTCACGCTCCATCCTTTCTTTTATGCGGAACACGCTGTCGACATCAACAAGAGGGAAAAGGGGAACCAGGTCAATAGAGGGAATATCAGGATCTGGGATGTACCTGTACTCTACTGCAGACTCTTTTTCCCTGAGTGGAACAGTTATTCCTTTCTTCTCGTCATAGTGTTTGGTAACTTCTGTCAAGTAAGATCTTTTTTGCAGTATCTCTTTTTCGTATTCAATTGCACGAATGATTCCTTTTATTGTACTAACCTCCTTGACCTCAATTTTTTTCCCGTCTCCTGCTGAAATGTTAATATCCGTCCGAAGGGTCTTATCAGACCAGACTCCGAAGCATTCAAGCAGATCCCTGAGTGATCTGATGAACTTCTCCGCTTCACGGGCAGAGCATATGTCAGGCTCTGTAACTATTTCTATAAGAGGGTGTCCTGCTCTTGAGTAGTCCACAGTACCTTTTTTAAGGTCGTACCTTCCGGCATCCTCTTCAACATGCACTTCCCTTATTCTAATACCCTCAAGCGAGCCTTGCGTGCCTACAGGGGTGCTTGTTCGTTGGAATCCTGCAGGAAGGTCAGGATAGAAGTAGTGCTTGCGCAGGAAGGTTATCTGCGGACTGACTTTGCAGCGCAATGCTTTTGCAACGAGTATCGTTTTGAGCAGAGCTGTTTTGTTAGGTTCTAAAGGTTTTGCTCCTGGATGTGCAGCGCATATTTCACACACGCTTTCCTCAGACGTTGGACATCTGCAGAACAGTTTTGAGCTTGTTGCAGGATGAAAATGAACCTCAAGACCTACTTTTATCATTCTTTATCCCTCTCTTTTTCATATTCTCTGGCAACTCGCAGCACGCTTTCATCATCCTTGCCGATTATCTGGAGGCCTATTGGCAGGCCTTGTACAGTACCGCAGGGTACTGAGATTGCAGGGAGGCCTGCTGCCGACGCTATCCCTGTAAGAAGGTCTGAAGCGTATTCCTTCAAGGGATCTTGAATTTCTCCAATTTTCCAAGGAACGCAAGGCATTGTGGGGCATACTATAAAGTCTGTACTTTGGAGTGTGGTTTTCAGTGATTGTTTGAATCTTTCGATTGCCTTCTTCGCTCTGGAGTAGTACTTTTCCTTGTATTCTGCCATTGTAACTGCTGCTCCAACAAGAATCCTTCGTTTAACTTCCTCTGAGAGGAATTGTGTTCTTGTACTGACCACCTGGTCTTCAAATGTTTTTCCATCCTTGCTTTTACCATACCTAATGCCGTCATACCTCTGCATACTGCTAGCAAATTCAGCTGACATCACCACGTAGTACGCTTTAACAACCTGTTCCAAGGACAGACTTATCTCAGAGGTTTCTGCGTTAATTTTATCTGCTTCTTTTTCAACTAGTCTGGCGATCCTGGGGTCAACAGGGTCTTCAAAACCCTCTTTAAGCAGTAGAACATGTTTGTGGGCAAGGGGTTTTTCAAGCTGGCTCGTGTAATCTTTTTGCTGCGTGATGCTAACAGTCAGGTCCCCTTTGCCTCCTGCGATCATGGAGAGAAGATACGCTACACCATACACATCCCTTGCCATAGGTCCAATGGTATCCATGCTCATACACAGGTCTACGAGGCCCTTTCGACTCACAAGACCATAAGAAGGTCTTAATCCAACTACCCCTGAAAAGCTTGCTGGAGCCCTCACTGAACCAAACGTGTCTGTCCCAAGAGCGAGATCCACAAGACCAAGCGCAAGAGCTGTAGCGCTTCCTCCGCTGGAACCGCCGGGAACGCGGAGTGGGTCGTGAGCGTTTCGGGTCACGCCAAAGTCGCTCGTGGCCCCTGAACTGCCGCAGGCGAAAGAGTCACAGCTGGTCTTACCTAAAAGGGTAGTGTGTTCTTTTACTCTTGCGTATGCGGTGGCATCATAAACAGGCACATGCCCTTGAAGTATTCTTGAACAGCAGGTCATAGGAGCTCCTTTCACTGCAATCGTGTCCTTTATTCCTATACTTGGTCCAAGAACCTTGTCAGGCTCGCTTGTCCACACAAAAGGGTGATACTCTTCTGCTCTTTTTGCCAGTTCCAGCTGATAGTGTATTCTGTCCTCTAGATCCTCCTTGTCCATTAGAAGAATGTCCCTTGTTTTCATAAGCTTCTTGGAACAAGACATTTTCTCCCTCTCCTTGAAGTAAACTGTAAAATAATCTGCTTCTTCTTCTCTGCATCCTTGAACGCATCATCTTTTCTGAACACGGGAAAAGCTTGCTTTTTTCCAAGGCCTTCTTTTGGCTCGGGAAGCGCGTCTGCCCATTCGAGCACACGTGACACTGATCTTTCAAGTTCTTCAGACGCGGCTAATCGCGCAGTTCTGCAAACCTTAATAATCTTCATTTTCGTAACCTCCATTGGCGCCCGGGGGTGGATTCGAACCACCATCATCAGGTTAACAGCCTGACATCCTGCCTGGATTAGACTACCCGGGCGTCTTTTACTCCGCACCCTACTCAATTAGGCTGCTCTATGCTAACAATAATCCGAATCTTCTTTCCGGAGGAGATTTTGCCAAGTTCTCTTACAAGCTTGGGGATTAGAATGCGTCCTCTGGAATCTGGTACAGCAAGAAAACTAATCTGTTTTGTAGAAAGAGTTCTTCCTATTTTCGCACTCACCACTCATTGTTTTCCACCGGGAATAAACCGCAGAGAAACTATTTATTGCTTTCGTTTTGTGGGAAAAGAAAGAGTTAAAGGGGGTTTTTATTTTGCCAGCTTGTTAAGCTCACTTTGTATAATGTACTGTGCTACTGGGTATATTATTATCCAGAGCAGGAAGTACAGGATTGGGCTCTCATCCTTTTTCACGTATGTGGTAAATGCTTCGCAGTACTTCCAGAAAAAGTATATGTTCACTATTGGTATAAACGCTAGAATGAACGAGGGTACTTTTGCCCCTAAACTGTTGAGCTCTTCTTTTGTTTTATACACCCAGTATAACCCGTAGATTCCAAGGGTCACCAGAGAGAGGATAACAACAACCAGTGGGTCTCTTTTTTGTATGTTAGCCATGTTATATCACCTTCCAATAATCAAATAGAAAGGGAAGAGGGTTTAAAAGGTTTTTTATCAAGTGTTTAGGAGACTTTTATCAGCCCACCTACTCTCTGAACTGGCTTGCGTTCTCTTCCATACCCTCTTCTATCCTGAGAGTATGCTGCAGGAGTTCTGCCTTTTCTTTGAGGTCTTCTGAAATCCACGTCACTTGTATTAAACTTAACTCTTTCAAGCTTTGGCACTTTTTCCTTTTGTATCTTGAAAGAGTGGCGGGAGGTTATTCTGTTGAAGTTCATGTAATCTTTTTCGCACACAATGTTCACAACCTCCCCTTTGCTTCCCATCCTTGCTGTTCTGCCTATCCTGTGCACGTATTCTTTAGGGTCTCTTGGCACGTCGTAGTTGAAGATGTGCTCTATTCCTGTTATGTCTATGCCTCTTGCTGCGACATCACTGGCAACCAGGATCATCTCATCCCCTCTCCTGAACTTTTCCATTGTCTGGTTTCTTTGCTTTTGTGTTAGACCGCCGTGAAGTTGCCATGCGTTAATTCCCTGTTTGCGCAGGTTGAATGAAAGCAAGGTGACTTCTCTTCGGGTGTTGCAGAACACGATTGCTTTTTTTATTCTCTTGGATTTTAGCAGAGAGAGTAGAAGAGAAAACTTTTGATTCTTCTGCACGTCATAGTACACCTGTGTGAGATACTGATTTTCAACGTATTCTTTTGTGCTTATCTCAACAGGGTCATTCATGTATTCTCCCACCAGTTCGAGTATGCTTCTGTTGAGCGTGGCGCTGAACAGAAGTGTCTGACGCTCATGAGGCACGAGGCCAAGCACTTTCTTCATATCATCTATGAACCCCATGTCAAACATCCTGTCTGCCTCATCAAATACCAGGTACTTGATCTTGGAAAAGTTTAGTGTTCCCCTTTCAGCATGGTCTAGTATTCTTCCAGGTGTTCCCACAACAACGCACGCGGTTTTCAGTTTTTCCACCTGCGGTCCTATTGCAACTCCCCCATAAACCGCTGTTATCGGAATTTTCTTGTACTTGGAGATTTGTTTCATGTGTGCAACTGTCTGTTCTGCAAGTTCTCTTGTGGGAACCAGAACAAGTGCCTGAATTCCTTTACCGTTTTCAATCAGCTCAATCAGGGGTATTCCGAATGCAGCTGTTTTTCCTGAACCTGTTTCAGACTGCACGATCACGTCTTTGCCTGCTTTTATTACAGGTATTGTTTTTTCTTGTACTGGACTCAATGTTTTGAACTCCATTTCCTTAAGGGCAGAGCTGACTCTGTCCTCTGTCACGATATTTTCAATTTTCATGTTTCTTACGCTCCTTTTTAGGCGGAAGCCAGTTCCCAAAAAACAACAGGCAATTGGTTTTGCGCTGGTTTGAGAAGTAGCCTCTCTTAACCTTCTGGTTATATTTTATCTTACAGGTTTATAAAATGTTCTATTATCTGTTTATTCCTTGCTTCTGGGTGAAATAGAACTCCGTAAACTGGTTTTTCAGCGTGCATTATGCCTTGTACGCATTTTTTGCTTTCCGCGATCTTGACAAAATCTTGTGGCACGGTAACCGAAAGATTGTGAAGTGCGTACGCCTGTAAATTTCCGGCAGGAGCAAGAGCCGTGCTTTTAACCACCATAATATCAGTCATGCCTATTTCAGCAGTTTCTTTTACTATCCTTGCGCCGTTCTGTAACGCGATAACCTGCATTCCGGCACATATTCCCAGCAAAGGCTTGTTGATATTTTTCACCCAGTCGAACCTGCTTAAATGCTCAAGGTACTCATTATCTTTCAGTTGAGTGCCGCATATTATTATCTTGTCTGAAAAACTTGTGTCATGCAAAGAAACCTTTTTGTAGTGGACTGTCCTGTAGTCGTCCATGCCCTGTATTATGTCAACAACAGGCCTAACAAACTCTTGCTCTGCAAGCTTGTTTCTGCACGTGCTCACAACAAGAATCATTCCAGAACAGCCCCCTTAACTGTATATTCTCCTGCATTGTTATTGTATGAAGTGGTGTGTTGCGTTATCTGAATTCTTTTTTTGAACATTGGACCATTCAACACAAGTGTTTCAAACTCTCCTCCTTCTCCTGCCGGGCTTATGCCATACTTTTCCTGGAGCGTGAGCAATTCTTCAACCGTTCTTTTGTCTATTTTTTTCCCAAGCCATTTCTCATCCAAGGGGTATGCTGAAATGCTTGAAATGATTACCTCAAACTGTGCCTCAAGAATTTCCTGCAACACATTATCCGGCTTCATCTGCCATAATGGATTAAAACACCATAAGTCAAGCTCGTCGCAGATTCTCTGAGCACGGGATGCTTGGTAAACAGAGTTGATAGCTCCTGTCACCACTCCTTCTATCTCCCAAGTGTCAACTGCTTGTGATAATGCTTTTTTCAGGTCTTCTAGTTCAGATTCTTTTTCTCCTTTTGTTTTCATGGTAATCAGAGGAAAATCCATTGCTTTTGCCTGCAGGCAAACCATGTGTATGTTGGGCGTATGGAACATGTAGCTCTCAGGATTTGCGGACTCCAGGGTAATCAGACATCTTACCTTATCTGTTTGCATTGCCTTGCTCAGAGCAAGGCAGGAATCTTTACCTCCTGAAAACAGCACACCCAAACGCATAAAAATGTTTATCAACAAGTGTTTATTAAACATCCTTTTCAGGGGAATTCAGGCACGGAGAAACGTTTAAATACCCTTTGCTTAACAAAATAGTACAGTTGCAGTTGAAGTGCGGATTCTAGGGAAGCACGGATGCAAGTTCTTTGTAATGCAAGAGAAAGCAGGGGAGACCTCGCTTTCGATGACCATGTTATGAGGACCAGAGCAAGAGGTGTTATTGCACCTTCTCGGGTCTGATGCGAGCTCAACCCGGACAGGAAAGACCCTGCCAAAAAACAAAAACAGTAGGTCAACTCCAGTTGATCCTGCTGGAGGGCACTGCTTTCGGAGTTGGATTAAGCCATGCAAGTCTTCTGGTACCTTCGGGTGCTGGAGGCGGACGGCTCAGTAACACGTGGACAACCTGCCCTGAGGACGGGGATAGCCTCGGGAAACTGAGGGTAATACCCGATAGGGTAAGGATACTGGAATGTTCCTTACCTCAAATCATTAGGCCTCAGGATGGGTCTGCGGAGGATTAGGTTGTTGGTGAGGTAACGGCTCACCAAGCCTGTAATCCTTACGGGCGATGTAAGTCGTAGCCCGGAGAAGGGGACTGAGACAAGGCCCCTAGCCCTACGGGGTGCAGCAGGCGCGAAACCTTTGCAATGCGCGAAAGCGTGACAAGGCAACTCCGAGTGCTTATGCGTATGCATAAGCTTTTCCCGAGTGTAAACAGCTCGGGGAATAAGGGCCGGGCAATACCCGTGCCAGCCGCCGCGGTAACACGGGAGGCTCAAGTGGTGCCCGCGAATACTGGGCTTAGAGCGTCCGTAGCCGGTCCAGTAAGTCCTTGGTGAAAGCTCCTGGCTTAACCAGGAGAAGGGCCAAGGATACTGCTGGTCTAGAGAGCGGGAGAGGCGAGGGGTACTCCAGGGGTAGCGGTGAAATGCGTTGATCCTTGGGGGACCACCGGTAGCGAAGGCGCCTCGCTGGAACGCGTCTGACGGTGAGGGACGAAGGCCAGGGGAGCGACCCGGATTAGATACCCGGTTAGTCCTGGCTGTAAATGATGCGGACTAGGTGTGTGGCAACCCACGGGGTTGTCATGTGCCGAAGGGAAACCGTTAAGTCCGCCGCCTGGGGAGTACGGTCGCAAGACTGAAACTTAAAGGAATTGGCGGGGGGACACACAAGGGGTGGAGGCTGCGGTTTAATTGGATAAAACGCCAGACACCTCACCGGGGCCAACGGCAGGATGAAGGTCAGTCCGAAGGGCTTACTAGACAAGCCGAAGGGTGGTGCATGGCCATCGTCAGCTCGTGCTGTGAAGTGTCCTGTTAAGTCAGGCAACGAGCGAGACCCACGCCCTTAGTTGCCAGCCTTTTCACTGCGATTAGGCGCACTCTAAGGGGACTGCCGGTGATAAACCGGAGGAAGGAGTGGGCGACGGTAGGTCAGTATGCCCCTAATGCCCCGGGCTACACGCGGCCTACATTGCCAGGCACAATGGGATGCGACACCGAAAGGTGAAGCCAATCTCCTAAAACCTGGCTCGGTTCAGATCGAGGGCTGAAACTCGCCCTCGTGAAGGTGGAATCCCTAGTAATCGCAGGTCATTATCCTGCGGTGAATACGTCCCTGTCTCTTGCACACACCGCCCGTCAAGCCACTCAAGCGGGGCTCGGACGAGGCATGGTCTGCTTGGATCTTCGGATTCGCGCAGGCTGTGTCGAATCTGGGCTTTGTGAGATGGGCTAAGTCGCAACAAGGTAGCCGTAGGGGAACCTGCGGCTAGATCACCTCCTTCCGTAAAAATTCCTGGCAGGGTCCCTGAAACCGTGGTTGAGCTCAAAAAACATGAGGACGCCAAAGCGATCCTTTGGTGTCTGAAGCATAGCAGGTGAGCACTTGACAATAACGCTCGCTTGTGATGATGCGCTGTAAGGACGGAATTAGAACAGGCTATTGCCATGTGCTTGGCCTTAACGGCGAAATTGCAAGGACGCCGTTTGGTGGATGGCTGGGCTTGAAGGCTGACGAAGGGCGTGGCAAGCTGCGATAAGCCCAAGGTAGGCGCACGCTGCCTTTGAACTTGGGATTCCCGAATTAGCTCGCGAGGGCGGGGAACCCGGGGAATTGAAACATCTTAGTACCCGGAGGAAGAGAAAGCAACCGCGATGCCGTGAGTAGGGGCGACCGAAAGCGGTATAGGGCAAACCGAACCTCCTGCGGCAACGCAGTAGGAATGTGGTGTTTTGGGCTTGCTTTACTCCCAAAGTTCTTGCCTGAAGTTCCCTGGAACGGGACGGCTTAGAGGGTGAAACCCCCGTAAGGAGAGAGCGATGGGAGGATAGGCAGTGTCCCAGAGTAGTGTTGATTGAGTTCAGCACGAACACGGGAGTCACCAACTCCTAACCCTAAATACGCTTCAAGTCCGATAGCGCACTAGTACCGTGAGGGAAAGTTGAAAAGTACCCCGGGAGGGGGATGAAAAGAGCCTGAAACCAAGCGGTCACAGGCGATGTGGCACAAAAGGTATCCTTGGCGAAGGCAACGAGTCAAGGTCATCCGGTGTCACATCTCTAGTCATGAAGCATTAGCCAGGGAGTTCACGGTTGTGGCGAGGTTAAGGAGTTCCGCTCCGGAGCCGAAGGGAAACCGAAAGCCCGCAGTCCTTTGGACGAGGGGCGCCGTCTGAAAGGGCGGTTAGTCACAGCCGTGAGACCCGAAGCCGGGCGAGCTACACCTGGGCAGGATGAAGCCGGATGACAATCTGGTGGAGGTCCGCAACCGTTGCTGAGATCACTTCGCTCGGGTGACCTGGGTGTAGGGGTGAAAGTCCAATCGAGCTCGGCCATAGCGGGTTCCCTCCGATATACCCCGTAGGGTAGCCTTGCCAGAGGCAGGTAACGCGGTAGAGCACTAATTGGAAAGTTAAGGGGAGGAATCCTCGGCTTTCCTGTTAAACTCCGAACGCGCTACCACCGTAGAAGGCAGGAGTCGGGGCGTGGGGGTAAGCTTCACGTCCGGAAGGGGAACAACCCAGCCCAAGGTTAAGGTCCCTAAGAGCTGGCTAAGTGTAAACTTACAAGGAAGTCTGTTGTCTTAGACAGTGGGGAGGTAGGCTTAGAAGCAGCCATCCTTTAAAGAAAGCGTAATAGCTCACCCATCGAGGCAACGGGCGCCGAAAATGGACGGGACTCAAGTCAGCCACCGATACCTTGGATGTCAAGTGTTATGCTTGACAGAGTAGGAGGGCGTCCGGCAGGAGCAGAAGCAGGGGGGTAACTTCCTGTGGATCCTGTTGGAATGAAAATCCTGGTACTAGTAACAGCAAGAGAACGGTGAGAACCCGTTCCGCCGAAACGGGCCAGGGTTCCTCAGCAACGCCGATCAGCTGAGGGTAAGCCGGTCCTAACCTCCAGCCCAACAGGCTAGGAGGGAAAGGGAAACAGGTTAATATTCCTGTGCCTTGACAGTACCTGCGGCGACGCATGCCAGTCTTGTGACGCTTCGGGGTAGCCCGAGCACGACCGTCATCGTGTCTAACTAGGATAAGGCTCCGGAGTTCTGTAACGGAGAGAAAGAGCCTAAACCTGGGAATGGCCCGCGTTTGCGGGTTTGGGTGAGCCCTGGGGCCCATGAAAAGCAAGCTGGAAATGGGACCTGTCAAGACCGTACCGAGAACTAGCAGAAGTGCCCCTGGCTGAAAAGGCCTAGGCGCATCGGGCCAAAATCTCCTAAGGGAATTCGGCAAAATAGTCCCGTACCTTCGGAAGAAGGGATGCCTGACTCCCGTTGTAGGATCTTATTCTGCAGTGGAGAGTTAGGTCGCAGTGACAAGGGGAGGGCGACTGTTTACCAAAAACACAGGTCTTCGCAAGGGAGCAATCCTATGTACGGAGGCCGACGCCTGCTCACTGCCAGTAGGTGAAACCCGGGTTCAACCGGGCTAAGCCCTGGTGAAGAGCGGGGGTAACTCTGACCCTCGGGCAAAATTTTTTCGGAGCCCGTAAAAAGGGGGTCAATAAATCCGACTATATGCTGGGAACCATGATCCCGGCCGCTGCTGAGCAAGCGAAAACGCGGTTTGGGAAGTGAAGGTAATCAGCAGGAAACTGGAGGTGGTTGAATGTTATCAGAATACAAGAACATAATGAATCCAAATGACCTTCCAAGAAGACGCAAGGACCTGCATTGGTTCATGGCAGGCTTTGCTGATGCAGAAGGTTGTTTCAGCGTGTCAGTGAAAAAGCAGGAAACCACCAGGTTCGGATGGGTGCTCGACCCCGTGTTCCACGTAACACAGCACAAGAACCACAGGAACATACTGGAGATCTTCAAAAGAGAACTTCAGTGCGGCAGGATAATACAAAAGCCAGGCCAGCCAGAAACTCTACAGTACATTGTAGAGAACAGAAGACAACTGGCTGAAAAAATTCTGCCTTTCTTCAGGAAGTACAAGCTAATAGCAAAAAAGAGAGACTACGAGCTGTTTTCAGAGATAGTCCAAGGAATGGAGAACAAAAAACACTGGACAAAAGAAGGGTTCAAGGAACTGCTTGAGAAAGCGTTCATGATGAACCAGCATGGAAAGCAACGGAAATATTCTTTGGAACACGTGTTAAGCAACCTCCAGGATCCTCAGAGGCCATACGTCGGACACCCTAAGAAAACGTAGAGAAACACGTTTTCATGTGACAAAGGGTGAAGATATGGTCCGCCGTCAGAACGGTGCTTAAGGTAGCGTAATACCTCGTCGCTTAATTGGCGACTTGCATGAAGGGCGTAA
>CAZVAJ010000003.1:80967-82217 GCA_964625085.1 Microcaldota archaeon
CTTAAGGTAGCGTAATACCTCGTCGCTTAATTGGCGACTTGCATGAAGGGCGTAACGACCCTCCCGCTGTCCCTAGGAGGTACCCGGTGAAGGTGATAGCTGGTGAAAATTCCGGCGACTCCAGGGGGGGTGAGTAGACCCCATAGACCTTTACCGCAACCTGAGGTTATGGTGTTTTTGCCAGTACATAGCGTAGGCGGGAGGCTTCGAAGCAGTCCTTTCGGGGGCTGCAGAGCCACCAATGTAACACCGCCTACTGTCAAAGGCATCGTTTACCCGAAAGGGGACAGCTTCAGGCAGGCGGTTTGGCTGGGGCGGCGCGCACCTGAAAAGATATCAGGGGCGCCCAATGGTCGGCTCACGCAGGTCAGAAATCTGCGGTAGAGAGCGAAGGACAAAAGCCGGCCTGACTGTGTTCCGTACGGAGAGGAACGCAGAGGCGAAAGCCGGGCCTAGCGAACTACAGTGTCCCCATTGGTGGGGGCCTGTCCTGTCAGAAAAGGTACCTTGGGGGTAATGGTGCTGTCGCGGGTTAGAGTCCAAATCGACCCCGCGGTTTGCGTCTTCGCTGTCGGCTCGCGCCATCCTGGTGGTGTATCGGCTGCCAAGGGTGGGGTTGTACATCCCTTAAAGGCGCTCGTTAGCTGGGTTCAATACGTCGCGAGACAGTATGTAGTCACCTACCTGGAGTGTTGGTCGCCTGAGCGGAAGTTCCCTCAAGTACGAGAGGAACGGGGGAACGGCGCCTCTGGTGTACCGGTTGTCCGATAGGGCATCGCCGGGCAGCTACGCGCTAGAGGATAAGGGCTGAAGGCATCTAAGCCCGAAACCTCCCGCAAAAAGAGGCGGCCACTCCTGCATTACCCTAGCTTCGGCTGGGGCTAGTGTGGGACGAGAGCCCCCGTAGAACACGGGTTTGATAGGCAAGCGGTGTAAGTACCGAGCTTCGGCGAGGTATTCAGCCGGCTTGTACTAAAAGCTCGAGGCGATTTCGCTCTCCGCCGAGCACATGGCAGCCTAGAGTTCTGTATTCCGTCCTTCACAGCGCATTCTTTTAAAAAATAAAATGCTTATTCTCAATAATGGAAAAAAGAAAACAAAGACTCCTAAGTATGAAAGCAGCAATCTTTGACTTAGATGGAGTGATTTCTGACACTAACCAGGATCACTTTAAGATAGAGCATGAGATCCTGCTTGAACATGGTATAAACAAGAGCATAGAAGAAATCACTGGCAGGTTCAAGGGAGTT
>CAZVAJ010000004.1:0-356 GCA_964625085.1 Microcaldota archaeon
TATCTGATTACATTTTTCATAGTCCTGTCCAGTTATTTGATACTTAAAAACACGTTTGGGTAACAGATCACCAAAACCAAAGTAGGGTAATACTGTTTTTGGTTTATCATTCCATAACCCATACTGGTTTGGGAACATGAATACAAGAATTTCTGTTATAGAAGAAGAACCTAGTCCTTTGATGTTCTCTCTGAAACGATCAAATCGTTTAGCAATAGGCTCTTTGGCGTATAAAAGTAAATACAATTCTTCTTTGATTTTTTCGAAACCATTATTTTCTATCAACTTTTTGAAAAAGTATTCTTTGTTACCCCAAATTTGCATTGCCCAAAGGTTGGTAATTAAGTCAGATAGTT
>CAZVAJ010000004.1:366-60849 GCA_964625085.1 Microcaldota archaeon
ATGTCTTTCAGCATACCATTCTCCTCTTGGGCTTAGTTCTCTTGCCAAACTTTCCTTATACAAATTGATTAATTCGCTAAGTTTTTCTTTATGTTTCACGGACAACATGACACCATCCCATTAAACAGTATACTTCTTCCCTTCTTTAATCATTTTGGTCTTGGAAGTGAGTTTTCTGAACATTCCGGGGTGCTCGGTGTGGACTGGGAAAAGAATCTTGGGGCTCAGGGTTTTGGCTATTTCCAGCAGGTCTTTTCCTGGAGCATGGCCTGAGCAGTGTGACTGGAACTTCTTGAGCCCGAAGTGCTCGAGCCAGTTCTCCTGCCTGGCCGCGCTTACAGCCATCTCCTCGTTGAACGGCTCGGACAAGGAGTGAATGTAAACGCTTCCCTGCTCTGGCTTGATGTCAACCAGCTGGTTGAAGTACCAGAAGTTCAGGACGATCATGTATTCTGACTGCTTTCTTCCCACGTCCTCTGCGGTCAGGATGTTCGGGTAATCAAGCCTGTCCCGAATGTAATGGTACGCTGCGTAGTCCTCGTCAGAGTATGTTCCGGTCATTAACTTGGGCTTCATGATCATTATGTTCTCGTCAGTGCTGTCAGGAGCCCTGAGATTCTTGTCCTGGTGGTATCTTTCCAGGTAGCACGCGTGCTTGAAGCTTATGACCATTTTTCTGCCTGTTTCTTGAGCGATCTTGTAGAACGTCCTGAACCTGTCAACGTCCTTGAAGTTGAAGTCAACGATCACGAGGTTCTTTGCCTTGGACACCACTTTCCTGCTCTCCTGGTACACTCTCTTTTCGGTCCTGTCGTCAGAAGGGACGTCCACCCTCGTGCCTTCTGTGATCAGAACGTCAGGCTGGTTTTCTGACGCTTTTTCCACGAACTCCCTGGTCATTTCGGGCCTGTTCCCGTGCAGTCTCAGGTCTCCGGTGTACACGATCGTGGCGTCAGAAGCGTGTATGATGAACCCGTACGCTCCGGGCACTGAGTGGTCCACGTGCACGGGCTCTACTTCCAGGGACCCTATCCTCACTTTTTCTCCGGTCCTGAACGTGTGAAACTTTCTTTCCACAGGAGGCTTCTTGTAATCTTTGCGGAAAAGAGGCCGTTTCTTGAAGTTAATGATCTCGTTTTCTATGCTCCTCTGGCTTGACTCCTGCACTGCCTCGAGCACTGCCAGGGTGGTTTTCCCGCAGTACACTGGAATGTCCTCGTGCAGGAAAGAGATGTAGTTAGCATGGTCAGCGTGCGAGTGGGACAAGAGCACAGCGTCAACCTCTGGCTCTTCCAGCTTCCTGCCAAGGTGCTCCAGAAGGTCTGAACGGTACACTCCTGGAATGTCCGGAACAAGGCCCAGTTCCAGGAAATCTCCCAAACCATTGGCTGTTCTTGGAGTGAGGAACTCTTCAAAGTACTGTCCTCTTTTCCCAAAACTCATTCCGAAGTCCAGAAATACTTTGGTGTCCTGGTCTTCCAGCAGGATCTTGTTCCCGCCTATCTCTTTCACCCCGCCGTAGAACGTGAGCGATACCATGACAGGACAAAGAGCAGGAGAGAATAAAAAAGGTTACAGTCCCTTCTTTCACAGGAGTATTTTCAGGAGGTCAGAGAATCTTTCAAGCGTGTAGTCTGCTTCTTTCAGTTTTTTCAGTTTTCCTTCGTAACCGTACTTTGCCCATGCTGTCCTCATTCCCGCGGCCTTGGCTCCTTTCACGTCCTTTACAGGATTGTCCCCGACAAAAAGGATTTCTTCTGGCGCGAGCCCTGACCGGTTTACTAGTGTCTTGAAAGGCATTTTACCAGGCTTCTTCTGCCCTGTGTCATCAAGCGTGATCACACGGTCTTCCTCAAAAATTTTGTCCAAGCCTGTTATCACCATCCTCTGCCAGGCCTTGTTCCTGGGAGCATCAGTCAGGATCCATAAACTGAATTTTTTCCCCAGCCTTTTGAGCGTGGGAACAACATCAGGATAGGGTTTTAGGACCTTGAACTTTTTCTTCAAGTATGCTGCTATTGCTGCTTGCTGAACGTGCTCGAACCTGTTCCTTTCCCTGACACGGTACTTTTTCCATAACACTTTACTGAAAGTCTTCTGGTACTCTATGCCGTACTCATCATAAACATTGAATATGCTGTCTGCGACTTCCTGAGGGTCTGCGTCCAGGCCTGCGTTAACCATGGCCTTGGCAGCCTCTTCTGCAGTCTCCCTCTTAAACCTCATGAAGTCTATCAAGGTGTTGTCAAGGTCGAACGCTACAGCCCGGAACATTGAATAACCAAAGGAAGAGGAGTATAAAATCATATCTGAGCACACAAGAAGTTATATAATGTTCTTTTGTTCATTTTATACTATGGCTGAGGGATCAAAAGGGCGCAGGAAGCGTCTCGAGTATCAGATGAGAAAGTTCCTCAAGCTTTTTCCAGAGGAGAGAATCAAAAGAGAAAAGAGAGAAATTGCGCCGACTGGGGCTGAAGCGCTTGACGTGCTGCTCGTGAAAAAAGAGACAGGCGGTAGCAGGGCAGTCAAAGTATACCGGACAGGGTTCAACAGAATCACTAATAGAGAGATCACTCCTGAAGAGATGATAGCCAGGTTCAAGTTCCAGAAAGAACTTTATTCTAAGGGGTATCCTGTGGCAAGACCAGTGCGTATACTCTTTGACAAGAAAAAAAGGCAGATAATCTGGGAAGAAGAACTGATTGGGAACGGGTTGACTTACTACGATGCCATGCGCCTGGCAAAGGAAGGGAAACTGGAAGGAATGACCCCCGAAGATGTTCAAAGAGAATGTGCAAGGACACTGCAAGAGATCAGGGACGCTATCAAAGAAGAGGGAGGCGAGCTCTCCTACTCGGATGCTTATGAAAGGAACTTGATCTGGGATCCTGAGAAGAGAAGGTTCATAGTGGTAGACCTTGGAACTTACAAGAAGGGATACTACAAAAAGAAAGAAAAAAAGAAAAAAAGAGGCTAGTCCTACAACAGTTTTTTCATTCTGCAGCCTTGGGCTGCAGGAATACTAAAAAAATAAAAAGGGGATTTATAGAGGTTATACTGATACGTACACGGAGTTACTGTCTTCTCCTACGTGGACAGTGCAAGAGACAATGTTGCTGTCCTTTATCTGAACACAGTCCTTTGTTGTGAATGTCATCAGAATCTTGCCGTTCTTTGCTCCTTGACTGACCACCTGATAGTATTTCATCGCCTGATCATAATCGCTGAACACTATCTTGAGGTCGTTGAGGTAAGAAATCTTGTTAGTCAGCATGTTCATTGCATTACTTTGCGATAGAAAGTCCTTGTGCATCTTTGGGAAGATGAACACGTAAACAGTGTACGTTGTTTTCCCTTCACTGGTTTCTATGGAAATCCCTGTACTCAACGGGTGACCTGGGTTTTCTATTACTCCAGCATATTTTATGGAAACGCTGGTCAGGTCAGGAGTTGTCTGCAGCAGGTAATACGCGTTGTCTGATCCTTCCTTTTGGACTATTTCTCTTGTTTTACTAGTGTTCCCGAACCTGTTGAATACATCCTCTTCAGACCTGGAAGGCAATGACACCGTTCTCTCTGCTGAGATGGCTCTTTCTGTAACTGTCCTTTCTTCTGTCAGCCTATTGTTCGCGGTCACTGTTCTGGAATCTTCCCAGAAAAGATCTCTTAGGCTTATAGAATAAGCTACTGACACGAGGAGCAGTACTGCAGCAACAAAAGCAAAAGCACTTATCCCTTTCTTCCGCATTCCAAACACCTCCTGCCCCCCAGTAGGCAAATAATGTTTAAAAATTTATCTCCAAACAGAATGTGCTTAGCTCCGGAGGAAAAAAAGAGGGGTGTTAATCAGCGTGTTTTTTTAGTTCTTCTGCCTTGTCTGTTTTCTCCCACGTGAATTCTGGCCGTCCGAAGTGACCATAGGCTGCGGTTTTAGAGTACACTGGTTTCCTTAGGTCAAGTTCTCTGAGGATGTCTGCTGGCTTCAGAGGAAAGTGTTTTCTTATCATCTGCACGATTTTTTCATCAGGGATTTTTCCTGTGCCGAACGTGTTCACGTGCACTGACACAGGTTCTGCTATTCCTATTGAGTACGCGAGCTGGACCTCGCACTTGTCTGCCAGTCCTGCTGCCACAATGTTTTTGGCAATGTACCTGGCAGCGTATGCTCCGGACCGGTCCACCTTGGTTGGGTCTTTTCCTGAGAACGCTCCTCCGCCGTGCTTTCCTATCCCTCCATACGTGTCGACTATGAGTTTTCTTCCTGTCAGGCCTGCGTCTGCGTGAGGGCCTCCGAGAACGAACCTGCCAGTAGGGTTAATGTAGTACTTTGTGCTTTCATCAATCCATTCTCCGCACACCGGCTTGATCACTTTTTCCACCAGTTCTTTCCTGAGCTGTTCCATGCTCACGTCTGGCTCGTGTTGGGTGGATAGAACGACTGTGTCCACTCTTTTTGGTTTTCCGTCCTCGTACTCCACAGTCACCTGGCCTTTGCCATCAGGCCTAAGGTAGGATATTTCTTTGTTCTTTCTGGCTTCTGCCAGCCGGATCATGAGCTTGTGCGCCAGCATGATCGGCAGGGGCATGAGCTCTGGTGTTTCGTTGCACGCGTACCCGAACATCATGCCTTGGTCTCCTGCTCCGAGTTCTTCACCGTCAACTCCCCTGGCTATGTCAGGGGACTGTTTGTCAAGCTGGACGAGCACTGCGCACGTGTCAGCGTCTATACCATACTTGGAATTAGTGTAGCCTATTCTGCGCAGAGTGTTTCTTACAATGCTTGGAACATCAATCTTGGCCTTGGTTGTTATTTCTCCTGCCACTAGTACTAGTCCTGTTTTCGTGAGGGTTTCGCATGCTACTCTGCTTTCAGGATCCTGTTCAAGGCACGCGTCCAGGACCGCGTCTGAAACCTGATCGCATACTTTGTCAGGATGGCCTTCTGCCACGCTTTCTGACGTGAGAAACATTTTTTCCGGCATGAGGGAAAGTATCATAAAAAGAATATAAAAAAGAGTTGTCAGGCGAAGAACAACAAACAGGACAGAGAGAAAAATTTGTTCATTCTACTGTCACGCTTTTGGCAAGGTTTCTTGGTTTGTCTATGTCCCTGCCCAGTTCTTTTGCAACATAGTATGCGAGAAGTTGGAGGGGTATTACGTTTAGTATGGGGGAGAGTTGTTCCTGTGTTCTGGGAACGATTAGGAGGAAGTCTCTTTCGGATAGCTCTGCCTGGATTTTGTCAGGATCATCCGTTATGACCAAAACCCTTCCTTTTCTTGCTTTTATTTCTTTCAGGTTGTTCAACGCTTTTTCATGCGTGCTTCCGGTTATTATGAACACTGTGAGGAGGTTCTCGTCTATTAACGCGATTGGCCCGTGCTTCAGTTCTCCTGACGAGTAGCCTTCCGCGTGAATATACGCGATTTCTTTCATCTTCAGTGCTCCTTCCAGGGCGACGGGAAAGTTCACTCCTTTGCCCAGGTACATCATGCTCTTGTACTTGGATATTTCTGGGGCGATTTTTTGTATGACTGGTTCGGTTTCTTGAATTGTTTTCTCTGCGAGAGAGGGCAGTTTTTTCATGTCTTCAGTCACCTTGTTTTTCTGAAGAGGGTCTGCGGACAACATGGTCGCGAAGAGGTTTAGGGCAATGAGTTGTGAGGTGAACGCTTTTGTTGACGCAACACCAATCTCAGGTCCTGCGTGGAGGTACATTCCCTTTCCAGCTATTCTTGCAATGCTTGAACCGACCACGTTAACCATTCCTGCAACGTATGCTCCTTTTTCTTTGACGTTCTCAAGCGCGTTTTTTGTGTCTGCGGTTTCTCCGGACTGGGATATTGCTATGTACACGTCGTTGGGGAAAACGGTTCTCTCCCTTGACAGGAATTCTGAAGCGTTTTCCGCCAGGGATCTTATGCCGCAGCTTTGTTCTGTTATCTGTGCACCTATCATGGCAGCGTAATAGCTTGTGCCGCACCCGAGGTAGATGATGTTGTTTATGTTCCGCGGCAGTCTTGGAAAGTTTTCCAGGAGCATTGTGTCAAGATGATCTATTCTTGACCTGAAAGCGTTTTGTATTGTTTGGGGCTGTTCGTGGATTTCTTTCAGCATAAAGTGCGGGTAGCCTGCTTTTGAAATTGACTCCAAATCATACGGGACTTCCTCTATTTCTTTCTCTATGTTCACTCCTTCGAATGTTTGGATGGAGTACCCTTTCCGGTTGAGGATGACAAGGTTTCCGTCGTCAAGGTAGATGACTTTGTTTGTCCTGTCGACAAAGGGGGACTCGTCCGAGGAAATGAAAAAACCGTTCTGGTCTATTCCAAGGCACATTGAAGACCCCATTTTCGCGCCTATTATCTCGTCTGAGTCAGTTGAAATCACAAGAAATGAGTATGCGCCTTCAAGCTTGGACAGCGTTTTTTTCACTGCGTCGACAAGGTCTCCGTTGTAAAAGTATTCTATCAGGTGCGCGATGACCTCACTGTCAGTATCACTAACAAAACGGAATCCTTTTTCTTGAAGGCGGTTTCGGAGTGTTGAGTAGTTTTCGATAATCCCGTTATGCACTATGGCGAACTTTCCTGTTTGGCTGAGGTGAGGGTGAGCGTTTTTTTCTGACGGAACGCCGTGCGTGGCCCAGCGTGTGTGCCCTATGACAATATGCGAAGAGTACTTGAATGAACCGTCCTCTGATCTTATTTTTCTTTCAAAGCTTGGGATTTCAGGCTCTCCGGGAATGCTTTCGATTCTTCCCACTGATTTTACTATTTTCAGTCCTTCAGAAGCCTTGAACCCTATTCCAACAGAGTCGTAGCCCCTGTACTCAAGGCGGATAAGGCCCTTGAAAACAAGTTCTATACCGTTTTCTTCTCCTATGTACCCTATTATCCCGCACATGTGCTTTTAGTTATGTGAAAACAGGTATTTAAACGGAAAAAGAAGGGATTATTGTTTTTCCTGTTCTACTTTTATGATTGGGCTTCCTGGGAACTTTGCTCCTGCTATCTTCAAGGCTTCTTTTGCTGCTTTCACGTGGTCAGGATTAGCCAACCATATGCTGAGTATTGGTTCTCCTGCCTTGACTCTTATTGCTCTTCCTTTAGGCCTGCCGAACCCGTGTCTCATTCCTTGTGATAGCCTGTCTGCTCCTGCACCACTCAGGATAGCGTGCTCTCTGAGTACGTGGTGCGGGAATTTTCTTACCTTAAAGTGATAGTTTTCTCTGCCAACTGCTTTTTCAATGTGTCTGTTAGTTGCTATCCTGGCTGCTTCCAGCGCATTGTCCCTAATCTGACACTTTAGGTCAACGCCGAGGTCTACTCGTATTTTCCACTTGCTTTCCGGAAGCTTTCCCATGTCAAATGATCGTATGCGGGGGTCAGGAACTCCTTTAACATAAGCCGCGTTGACTTTTCTTTTAGCGGTACGAGAGTATGCTCTGTCCCAATCCCTGTAGCATCTTGCTGGTCTTAGTGCCATTCTTCATCACTACTCCAAAGTATGAACAGTAATGTTAGTTTTCCTTAACCTGGTTTAAAAAGGTTTTCTTCTGGCAGAGGGTACTGCAAAACATCACTCCCAATATTATCAGTACAGTAACAGCATTATTTATTTATTAACCTCTGCTTTTACTATGCTCATGAGCCGCAAGCTAAAGAGCCCGAAAGAGATTGCTGAGGAGATAATGAGAGTCCCCCCCGAAAACAGGACAGACATCTTCAGACTTGTTGAAGAAAACATGCAGGGTTTCGTTCTCCTGGAAATGCCCCGGAGGTCTAGGAGAGAGGTCATGAAAAACCTTTCAGACGATGAGCTTGTTGAAATAATAGACTACCTCGACCCTGACGATGCCACGGACATTGTCCAGGACCTCCCGAAAAAACGGGCTAACAAGATCCTGGCAAAGCTGGGGCGCGAGATACAGAAAAAAGTGGAGTTCTTGTCAAAGTTTGATCCGAGGACAGCTGCAGGGCTCATGAGCCTTGATTACATAGAGGTTGACAAGAACATTACCTTCGAAAAACTTTCCCAAGTAATAAAAAAGCACGAGAAGAAAACAGGAAAGTTTCCAGCGATTCTCGTGGTGGAAAACGGTTTCCTGAAAGGAGAGGTACCTCCCCACGTGCTTGCCCTGGCCAAGAAAAAAGAGAAGATAGGAAAGTACGTAAGGAGAGTGCCTTACGTTGAGCACAACAAGTCAGAGAAAGGGATTGTTGAAGTTTTTAAAAAACATCCTCATGACAAGATCGTGGTCCTGGACTCTGACAAAAGCATACTCGGAGTGATATACTCGGATGACATACTAAAGCTCGTAGAAAAACAATCCGCCCAAAGCCTTAGGGAGTTCGCTGGAATCCGGGAAGAGGAGGACGTGCTTGACCCTGTCCTGACCAAGGTCCGGTACAGGTACAAGTGGCTCATACTTAACCTCGCGACCGCGTTCGCTGCAGCAGCGGTCGTCGGCTTGTTCCAGGACACGATATCCAGACTGGTGATCCTGGCAGTTTACATGCCAATAATCGCTGGAATGGGAGGAAACGCTGCCACGCAAACTCTTGCGGTGACGGTAAGGGGCCTGGCCCTGAAAGAAATAAACCTTGAAACGGCCAAGCCAGTCGTGCTCAGAGAAATTGCTGCAGGAGCAGTTAACGGTATCATAAACGGGGTTATAGTGGCACTAGTGGCCGTGCTGTTGAACGCGAGCCCGGTGCTCGGGCTGGTGGCGGCTTTGGCCATGGTAACCAACCTGATGATTGCAGGGCTTGCTGGAGCAGTAATACCATTAATAATGAAAAAAATGGGCAAAGACCCTGCATCCTCTGCCACGATCTTCATAACAACCGCTACTGACGTGTGCGGGTTCTTCGCGTTCCTGGGCCTTGCCACTGTTTTTATGCTGTAATAGAATATTAGCCGCCTTCTACGCCCGGGTCAGAGACCCTGCCCATGAACAGTATTCCTCCTGTCTGCTTGTCTCTGATCATGAACACGAACGGATGGTCTGCAATAAACCTTGGAAGAGGGGGTGATATGCTTACTGTTTTGAACACAATCACGGTTACTGCGGTGGCTTCTGTTCCTTCTTCGTCCACTTGCACGAATGCCTTTTGTTTCACAACGCTGATGAACAATCCTTCTGCTTTCGTGATGCCGCTGAAGTCTGCCTTGCCAGGATCAAATGGGGCTTTCATGCCCATAGACTGCAGCGCAGGAATAAGCTGGTACTCTGTCTCTATTTTGAACTTGGGTATCGCGATTTCCTTCAGGCTCGTGTTCTTCATTTCATCAAGCCAAGTTTCTATTTTTTCTTTTGACAGGCTCACGCTTGCATCGGCCTCCTTCGGTAAAACAATTATCATTGAAAGCCTGTCGTCTGAGTACGGAAGGTCTAGAACCTGCACTTCGTCATCCTCATAGTACTTGAAGTTCTGCTCTGGTTCTGGGTACAAGTGCATCATTTCCACTGTCCTAGCTCCGTCAGGAGTGTGGAACAGCTCGCTTTTGGTGTTGTTCGGCAGGAACTGGTACTTCCAAGTGCCCTTGAAGTAAACCGCGTTCGTTAGCACGAGCCTCGTGAGAGGAGGAAGGCTTTCTAGTATTTTTTCTATTTTCCCATGAGTTTTCTCCTTGGTCCACGAGTTTATCGCGTCAAGGTTGAGCGGGCCTGCTTCTGCGTCATAGTACTCTTTCAGAGTGTTCAGAAATTTCTTCTCATAAGGGTAGTCGTTCAGGAGCCACATTCCGTTAGCTTCCTCAACGCTTTCTGGAAGCGAGGACATCATGTTCTTGAAGTACTGCCTGCGCGCGGAATCGTCATCCGAAAGGTGAAGGACGCTTAACATCTCGGTTCTGGTGTTTCCTCTCGCGCCCTCCGCAGCCATGGCAAGGGCCACGCGCGCGGACTGAGGAGAAAAGAAGATATTGCCTTGCTTTTGTTCCGCGAGCTCATTGTACAGTTCGAAGGCAAAAGTGTTGTTAACCCCTTCCTGCACAGGATAAGGAGGATGCTGTTCAGGAGGCAAGTTAAAAGCGCCTGCGAAATAAAGGCCTGCAACCACTAATGTTGTGATAACTACTGCGACAATCAGAATATTTTTCAAGCTCATGAGAAAGTAGAGAATGTGGTGAAATTTAAGGATTGTGTTATTCTTCGGCCAGGAGCGAAAGGGGTCATCCCACGAAAATAGGCCTTTTGCTGACCTTCACTGGCAGTGACAGCTTTTTGAACGGCTTTCCTTTTGTCTGATTTCTTATTGTTTCAGCAAGGTCCTGGGCGCTCATCTGTTTCTGTTCCTTTTCTCCTCTTATTCTTACAGCAAGCTTGCCTGATTCTGTTTCTTTTTCTCCTATGACCACAATGTACGGGATCCATTCTTTTTCTGCCCTGCGGATTTTCTTTCCAAGAGTTTCGTCAGTGTCATCAAGGTCTGCTCTCACGCCCTCAAACTCTTTTAACAGGTTCTCCGCGTACTCAAGCTGCTTGTCTGAAACTGGGATCAAGCGCACCTGGGTCGGAGCAAGCCACAGGGGCAGGGAGGGCTTTTTGCCTGACTGCTGGTCAAAGTGCGCTTTCTCTAGCAAGGCGTACATCACTCTTTCTACTGCACCGCTCGGACTCATGTGAAGTATTATCGGGTGTTCTTTTTCTCCTTTTTCAGTAATGTAGTTGATGTCATACCTTTCTCCGTTCTCCACGTCGATCTGGTCAGTGTTCAGCGCGCTTGCTTTTCCAAGCGCGTCAACAAAGTTCCACTCGTACTTCATGACAAAATAGAAGAACCTCTCGTCCCACATTTCCACGAGCGCGGGCTTGCCCCATTCTTTAACAAGGGACTTCACGTACTCCTGGTTTTCTTCCCAGAAAGGTTTTGTTATTCTTATCGCGAACTCGAAGTCGTCGGGCATGCTGAAACCTAGTTCTGACTGCAGTTTCTTCTGGAACTTGAACCTTGTCAGCATCTCTTCCTTCGCTTGTTCTACGTCTGCGCACAGAGCATGACAGTCAGGCATTGTGAAAGCGCGTAGGCGCCTTAGTCCTGTTAGCTCTCCTCTTTGCTCTGCCCTGAATGAGTAGCGGGTCATTTCATAGATTTTGACCGGCAGCATTTTGTAGGTTATCACAGAGTCATGGGCCATTAGGAACTGGCCAAAGCATGCGGCAAACCTGAGAAAGAGCCTTTTGTTCGGAGACTGCACTATATACTGCCTGGCAGGGAACCTGTGCAGGTACTTTTTCAGGGTAGGGTGCTCGAAATCGTACATTATAGGAGATTCTATTTCCATTGCTCCGTAGTCTATTACCTTGTTGGTGACGTACTGTTCAAGAAGTGATTTTACCAGCCTTCCTTTTGGATAGTACCTTAGGTTTCCTGGATCGCTTCCTGGTTCATAGTCTGCTATCTCAAGTTCTCTCATGTACTTAACATGAGGAGGCTCTTGCTTTACTGCCCTCACTTTTTTCATCTCGTACTTTGCAAACTTCTCAAGGTTAGAGTAATTTGAGAAGTCAAACCCTGTGACCTTGTCACCCTGCATGCTCAGGGGATTAAGATTGCCTTGCAAGTCAAGCACGAACCACTGTGACCTGACCTTTTCTTCTGACTTTAGCGCTTCACTGATCTCTTCCTTGCTTTCCTTAGCTGTCACGACCCTGCTCAGTTCTGATAGTGGGTGGCCTTTGACTTTGATGTCGAACGCCTTATAGTACCCGAAAGGGCTTCTGTGAACCTCGTGATTCTCAGCTAGTACTTTTTCCATGAGGTCCAGCACTTTCATTGCTGTTGAGGGTTTTGAAGGATTGTCTGACAAGTGCACGAACGGGTAGAGCACTATCCTTTCAGCTTTTACCTGATTGAACACGTTTTCAATTTCTTTGACAGCGTTTTCAGAAACCTGTTCCTCTTTTCCTTCGTCTGTCTTCTCCACAGACATGAAGCACGCCAGGCACTCTTCATACCTTTCTTTCTTCTTGTCCTCAATGTCCGGAACGCTGTCAATCGCTTTTTTAAGCGGCTCGTATTCTATGAAGTCAGAGTGAAGCAATAGTAACCTCATTAAAACCACTTGCTTTTTATTCAACGCAGCACATTTAAAAATTAATCGTGATCAGGATGGCTGAAGGGTCAAAGCGCTTGAAAGGGCTTATGAAAAGCCAGAGAAGAAAGTTCCTTAAACTGTTTCCGGAAAAAGAGAAGAAAAGGCTGGTCAGAATAGAAGGCAGTGCAGAGGCTGACAAAGTCACGGTCATTGATACTGAAACAAGGGGGAAAAAAGTAATAAAAGAGTATACGATAGGCAAGCCCCTTAAAAGCAGGCCTGCTCTGACTCCTGAAGAGCTTGTGGCAAGGTTCAAGCTGCAAAAAGAACTTTACTCTAAAGGCTATCCTGTAGTGCGGCCGATACGCATCTTCGTGGACAAGAAAAAAGGGAAAGTGTACTGGGAAGAAGAGTTTGTTGGTATGAGAACGTATGAGGACATTGAAAGATGGAATCCGGCGATCCGGAAGGTGAGTGGAAAAAGCTTGCCTGAACTGAAGCAAGAGTACGAGAAAGCGGCCAGAGAACTTGAAAGGTTCTCTGAGAAAGAAAATCTTGCAGCTGTTGTTTCTCCTGCACTGGCTGAATTGATCATGCTAAGGGACAAGAACCTGGACTTTGATCTGAAGAAAAGTAATGCAGTATGGGACCCTGAAAAGAAAAGGTTCGTGTTCACCGACCTTTACCTGTACCGGCCTGAAAAAAGAAAAAACCCCTAAAGTTCTTTTGCTGGCCTGAACTTGTAACCGTACAGTATCAAGCCTCTTGGGCCTTTTTCCCTGATCTTTCTGACGACCATTTCCATTTCCATTCCTATGCTAAGTTCTTCTTCTGTGCAGTCAGTCAACTGGGCGAGAAGCATTTTGCCTGACTCCAGTTTCACGAGCCCTATAATGTAGGGTGAGAACTCCTCAAGCTCATGGATAGGAGAGAACACAGTAGTGTACGAGTACAAGGTGCCTTTGGCTTCTGGGTTTCCGTCTATCATGTACCTTTCATTAAGCATTCTATGGTAATGGGGAACCTTCATCTTACCTCACTCTCCTGAAAATGTTTGCGGCGACCATTGAACCGCTTCCGCCAATATTATGGCATAATGCGACTTCAGCATCAGGAACCTGGTGGACTGCCTGTCCTCTTAACTGCAGAACAGCGTCATACGCCTGGTACACTCCTGTAGCGCCAACTGGGTGACCTCTTGCTTTCAGCCCTCCTGATGTGGAAACAGGAAAGTCAGCGTCCAGTGCTATCTGACCCTCTTGCGCAAGCTTGTAACCCTTTCCTTTCTCTGCCACGCCTATTGATTCAAGGTCAAGCGCGGCCATTATAGAAAACGCGTCGTGCACTTCAAACACATCTATGTCCCTAACAGTCACCCCTGATTTAGCAGAAGCTTTTTTGAATGACCTTGCACCTGCTGTTATTGTTAGAGGATCCGGGCGTCTGGCAAGCTCAATCGTATCCTGGCCTATTGCACTTGCTTCCAGCGTAATCTTTTCCTCTTTTTTCACAAGGCCTTCTTTAGTAAGGATTATTGCAGCACTGCCGTCACACACTGGCGAGCAGTCAAGCAAGCGCAAGGGAGACGAAACATACGGGGATTTCAAGCAGTCTTCTAGCGAAACCTGTTTCTGGAAGAACGCATGAGGAACATTTAATGCGTTCTTGTGGGAGTTAACAGAGAAAAGAAGCAAGTCTTCTTCTTTTGCTTTGTATTCGTGCATGTACCTGCGTGCTATGAGTGCGTTCAGTGAAACAAAAGAAGCGCCATAAAATGCTTCTTTTTCAAAATCAGACGCTCCAGCCAGAATATGCGTGTTCATCTGAGTGGTCCTGTCAGTCATTTTTTCTACTCCTGCGACCATGACTGAATCATACTCTCCTGACTTTATCGCAAGCCATGCGGCATGCAGGGCAGCGCCTCCTGAGGAGCATGCGGACTCCACCCTGAAAGCAGGGAATGAATCGTCAGAAAGATAGCTTCCTACATTGTTTTGGTCAGTGTACTGGGGCAGGGCCATGTTAGACGCTATAAGCAAGTCCACTGATTTTAGCCCAGAGTCCTCAAAAGCCTTGGCTGAAGCTTCTTTGAACAGGTCTCTTGCGCTCTTGTCCCAGCGTTCTCCTGCTCTGATGCAACCTATTCCTGCAACCTCAACCTTCATTCTGTTTCACCTTATTATTTTTCTCCGGTACCTGGCGTAAAACGCGTAGTCCACAAACTTTTCCCTATTCACGTAAAATTCTGTCCGCGGGGCCAGGTCTTTTGCCTTTTCTATGCATTCTTTCACTGTAAGCACGAAAGAGTCTGAGCCTGCGCCTGAACCGAATGATGCCACCAGTATTTTTTCTCCTGGGCTGGAATGGTCCAGGACATTTGTCAGCGCGAGAGGCACTGCACCAGCATAACAGTTCCCGACCCTTGGAGTCAAAAGCCCATGCTTTATCTGGTCTTCTGTGAACCCAAGCTTCTTTGCAGCTTTTCTCACAAAACCCGGGTTGGGCTGGTGGAAAACAGCGTGCGCAAATTCCCTTGGCTCTAGGCCAGAATCCTCGAGAATTGTCCTGGCAGCGGTGAGAACGTGCTTGAAGTATGCTGGTTCTCCTGTGAACCTGCCTGCGTGAGAAGGGTATTTTTCTCCTTGGCGCCTCCAAAAATCAGGAGTGTCTGTAACATACGAGTACGAAAGATCAACTGATGCTAGAGAGTTCTTGTCCTCTTCTGAAAAAATGAACGCTCCTGCTCCAGCACCTGCGGTAAACTCAAGAGGATCAGCAGGCCTGCCTTGGGAAGTGTCCGCGCCTATTGCCATTGCTGCTTTCATCATTCCAGAAGCAACAAAACCTATGCACATCTGCATTGCTTCTGTTCCTGCTTTGCACGCGAACTCTAGATTCGCAGCGCTCATGTCATGAGAAAGGCCAAGCGCTTCTGCAACGATCGTGCCATCAGACTTTACAGCATATGCTTGGGACTCAGATCCAATAAGCACTGCGTGAACATCATCCCTGTCAACACTAGACCTGTTTAACGCGTTTCTGCCCGCTTCTATCGAAAAAGTCACAGTGTCCTCATCAGGCCCTGGAACTGATTTCTGGGGGATTGGTGATTTTCCGCCCCATACTCTCCTTATTTCTTCTCCTTTTATCCGGTACATGGGAACGTAAGCGCCGTATCCTGAGATTCCCACGCGTGTTTTTGTTTTCATGGACTTCATAGCATCCCCTTCATAATCTCTATTCCTTTATCAAAGTGTCTTCCCAGCCCGCGTCCTGCCTTTTCTAGTTCTGCGCGTATCCTATCAGCAGGTACTGGAAATCCGGGCACGCTGGCCATCACGCCAAGCATTACTATGTTAAAGTTTCTTGGGTAGTCTTCGTCAAAAGCGCGGACAAAGTAAACCTTGTCAGAAAATCTTTTGATTTTTTCTTCAACGTCATGAGGGTATTCTGTTTCCCCAAGAGAACATGACACAGGAATGACTTTTTTCTTTTCAACTAAGAAGTACGCGTTTTCCTTTGCCAGGTGCGCGTTACGCAGGACTTCAAGGGGCTCCAGGCCCACTACCATGTCTGCGTCACCGGGGTTAATGATTGGGGAGTATGCCCTTCCTATCTTTAGGTGAACCGTGACAGACCCTTCTCTTTTAGCATGGCCCTTGTTCGCGATTAGCTTTACCTCACCTTCAGATGCTTTGGCAAGTATCTTGCTCATGAAAACCACTCCTTGCCCGCCTACTCCTGCAATAACAATCTCATACGCCATATTTTTCACCTATCGCGTTCACGGGACACGTCTGCTTGCACAATCCACATGAAACACACTTTGTCTGGTCTATCCTAACTTTCCCGTTCTCGTAAACGAGTGCAGGACAGCCTGTTTCTCTTATGCATGTTCTGCAACCCACGCATTTATCTGCATCAACTAACGTCTTCGCAACCTTTTGCGGTTTGCTCTTTAACACGCATGCCCTGCGCATTATCACAATAGAAAGCCCTGGCTCCTTAATTGCTTTTTCCACAAGCGGGAGCGCTGTCGTAACATCGTATGGGTCAACCTGGTGTACTCTCGCGTGCCCCCTGCTCTTCAAAAGATCGTATATATCCACGCGGGGAAGCGGTTCTCCTCTAACTGTTTCTCCTGTTCCAGGGTTAGGTTGCTGGCCTGTCATTGCAGTGCACGAATTATCCAAGATAAACACAGTTATGTCAGCAAAACCAGCTGCTGCGTTCATTACTGAAGCAAGGCCTGAGTGGAAAAAAGTAGAATCTCCCATTACTGCCACCACCTTCTGATCTGGAGACACTTTTGAGATTCCTTCTGCTATTCCAACACCTGACCCCATGTTCATACAAACATCAAGTAGGTTCATTGGGGGCGCTGCAGCACGATTATAACAGCCCCTGTCCCCAACTATCACAGCATCCTCGTACTTGGCCAGAGCCTTTCTTATCAGATAGTATGACGATCGATGAGGACAGCCAGCGCACAGCGTTCCCGCCCTTGGAATCAGTTCTATCTTTTTTTTCGGTTCAGGAATCTCTTTTTCAAAGATTTTTGAAAGCGCCAGCCCAATCTTGTAAGTGCTTAAAGCACCTTCTCTTGGGATGTGTTTTGTAAGGGTGCCGAAGACTGGCGTGCTACTGCCTATTTTTGAAGCCAGCACGAGTATCTCCTTTTCTACTATAGGATCCCTTTCTTCCACGACAAGAATCCTGTCAGAACTTTCAAGAGCCTGCTCTATCAACTGCTCAGGAAGAGGATGAACCCGGGATATTTTAAGCACCCGCGCACTAAACCCATACTTTTCCATAGCTTCCTTAACAGGATTATAAGCAAAACCAACCGCGATAACAGTTGTTTTTCCTTCCCCTTCAAACCCTTCGAAAGGGCTTACAATACTACGCGCGATATTCCTCATTTTATGATTCAGCGCAGGAACTTTCTCTTTAACAGTAAAAGGCAAGCACACGAACTGGTGGCCGTTTCGGTCAAAACGGAACGTGTTCCCATCATCCTTTTCATCAAAAAGTTCCACCTGTTCCATCGCGTGAGTAACCTTAGAAGTAACACCCAAGATCACAGGGACCTTCTGTTCTTCAGAAAACCTTAAAAGATAGCGGACGAGCCGGCTTGCTTCGTCAGGCCCAGCTGCTTCAAAATAAGGAATGTTCGCAAGGTGCGCGTAGTGGCGCGGGTCCATTGAGTTCTGGGAAGAGGAAGGAATAGGGTCAGAGCCCACAAGTATGAGAAGACCGCCTACAATGCCTGTTATATTAGCCACATTCAAAGGATCAGACGCGACGTTCAGCCCAATGTGCTTCATTATACACATTGAACGTGCTCCAGAAGCGCTTGCCCCTATAGCAACTTCCAAAGCAACCTTTTCATTCGTTGACCACTCCAGGAAAACATCATCTTCTGCGGTGTTCTTAGAAATGACCTTCATTATCTCAGAGATCGGCGCTCCAGGATATCCTGTGACTACCTTGACTCCGGACGAGACCGCTGCACGTGCTATTGCCTCGCTTCCGGTCATGATCTTTTTCATTATCTGAAGGTAAATAGAACTGCAATATAAAACTGCTCACGACAAAAGGCAACAAAAAGCATGTTATCGTCATAATCCAAACAAGAAAAAGCAGTAGTAACTTTTAAATATCCTATGAAGTGAACAAATAACAGCACCGAATGTTCCTGTAAAGGAGAACGGTTAAGGAGGTAACTAAAATGAGTTTCATGAAAATGCTACAGGCAACTTTCCGTAAAGAGTATTCTGGAAAAGACCCTGAACTGAAAAAAGAATACAAGAACAAGCTTATAGAATGGAGGAGAACTTCTTCTATAGTAAGGGTTGATAAACCCTCAAACCTGGCCAGTGCCAGAGCAGTTGGGTACAAGGCCAAAAAAGGAGTAATAGTCCTGAGAGTAAGGGTAAAAAGGAGCTCAGGAAAGCATGAACGTCCAAATGCCCGCAGACGCCCGAAAAGGATGGGTACTGTCAAAAAGAAACGCAGGAAAAACCTTCAGTGGATCGCGGAAGAGAGGGCTGGAAGAAGGTACAAGAGCCTTGAAGTCCTGAACTCTTACTGGGTTGGAGAAGACGGGCAGTACAAGTACTATGAAGTGATAATGGTAGACCCATCAAGGCCTGAAATACAAAAGGACAAAGACCTGAACAAGGTGGCAAAGGACAAAGGAAGAGTGTTCAGAGCAAAAACCAGCGCGGCCAGGAAAGCCAAGAGGAAACAATGATGAAGCTCGCTTCAAGAGTGTGGGTAGAATGCTTCCAGTACCCCACAGAAGACCCTGAAAAAGTGAGCAAAGCAATAGAAACAGTTTCAGGAGAACCCGCTACCAGTAAAAAAGAGTATGAAAGCGTGCACGGCCCGAAATTCTGGCTGCTGTCCTTTGAAACAGGAAAACAAGCAGGCATAAGAAAAGTGCTGGAAAACATCCTGTTGGGGCTGTCTGAAGAGGAAATAGCCCAGATTAAAGAAACGCTTGAAGAGCGGATAAGTTCTGATGGGGTTCTGCACATTAGGCTTGATAAACAACTGGCCAGCCAGGGGAAAATTTGTCTTGGGAAAGGAGGAGATGTTGTCAAGGTCAGGATAAAGCTTGCAGCATACCCTGCAAGCCGCGAGAACCTGCTTAAGGCCGCGGAGGGCTTGTTATCATGAATTACTATGATCTTGTAGAAGACAAGAACATGGCAAAACACGCGTCATTGCTCGGGTACGATCGTATAATAAGCATTAATGAAGTGAACGCAATAGTAAACCCTGAATACACAGAAGCCATAAAGAATCCGGGATCACTGCTAATAGACCCTCTTAATGAACGCAAGACACTTGTGGATCCGGCGCTCGCCAAAAAGATGGCTGAAAAAAATGGCGTGGTGATGATATCCTTAAAAGGAATCGCGTCCAGGGAGGGTATGAAAAGAGCTGGCTGGATTCACAGCATAATACTTACCCTTAGGATATGCAAGAAGTACAATGTAGAAGTGGTTATAGGAAGCTTTGCCTCAGGCCCAGAAGGCCTAAAAACCCCCAGAATGCTTGAAGCAGTGGGCCAGAGCCTTGGCCTGACAAAGCCTCAGGCAAGATGGGCCTGCACTAACGCGTGGAAAAAGGTGTTCAGAGAATGAAGCCCTTCCCAACATACCTGAAAGAAAAAGAAAGATACGTCGTATTTACCGTAGAATCTGCAGGAAAACCAGACAGAAAAACGGTCATAAACAGCATCTGCAGCGCCGTGCTAGACTATGCTGGAGAAGCAACCGCAGCAAGAGCAGGATTCAGGGTAGTGGAATATGATGAAAATTTACAGAAAGGTATTTTAAGGGCTGGTACAGAAAATCTTGAAGAAGTAATCGCAGGCTTGGCCATGCTGGAAAGAATCGGACAAGAACCCGCTTCTATAATAACCCAGCATGTTTCAGGCACGCTTAAGAAAGCCCGGGCGGAAGATATTAAAACACTCGGGTTGTTCACAAGAACAAATGATTAAGAACAGGAGGGATTATGTTGTATCCTGGTGTTTCAACACAAGCATATGACCGTGCGATCACGGTATTCAGTCCTGATGGAAGGCTGTTCCAAGTAGAATACGCAAGAGAAGCGGTAAAAAGAGGCACTACAGCAGTCGGAATGGTGTACAAAGAAGGAGTTCTGCTCGCAGTGGACAAAAACGTTCAGTCAAGATTACTCAAAGCAGAATCAATAGAAAAGATATTCATAATAGACGACCACATAGCAACCGCAATATCCGGGCTGGTAGCTGACGCAAGAAGGCTTGTTGACTACTCAAGAAGGATAGTTCAAGAAGAAAAGTACGCATACAATGAGGACATGGATGTAGAAACTCTAACAAAAGAGGTATGCGACCTCAAGCAAGCATACACTCAGTACGGAGGCGCAAGACCCTTCGGAGCTGCGCTCCTCATAGTCGGAGTAGATGACAAAGGAGCCCACTTATTTGAAACAGATCCGTCTGGAGCATTCTGGGAAAGTAACGCATCTGCGATGGGAGAAGGAAAACAGAAAGCAGTAACCCTTTTCGAGAAAGAGTACAATGAACACATGACAAGAGAAGAAGCAATAGACCTGGCATTAAAAGCCCTAAAACAGGTAGGGGACAGAAAAATCTCAGAAGACACTGTTGACATGCTCATAATCCCTGAAAAAACACGCAAAGCAGAAATGATAAGCAAAAAAGAGCTTGAAGAGCACATAAAAAAGATCTCAAAAAAGAAGTGAGTTAAATGATCCCTGTTGACAAGGCTGTAGTTGCAAGAATAGAAAAAGCAGGAAACCAGTTTGAGATACTCGCTGACCCTGAAAAAATGGCTGAAATCAGGGCTGGAAAAAAACTGGATTTGGATGAAGTTCTTGCAGTCGACAGGATATACCATGATATAGGTCAAGCAACAGCAGCAAGCGATGACGACCTGAAAAAAGCGTTCGGCACAACAGACTTCTACCAAGTGGCAGAGCACATAATAAAACACGGAGAAATAAGACTAACAACAGAACAAAAAAGAAAAATGCAAGAAGAGAAAAGAAGAAAAATCGTGGACTACATAGCGCGCAACGCAGTAGATCCGCGAACTCACACCCCTCATCCTCCAAAAAGGATAGAACTGGCAATGGAAGAAGCCAAGGTGCACATAGACCCCTTGCGAAGGTTTTCTGATCAGGTGCAAGAGGCCATTGAAAAAATAAGATCAATCTTGCCCCTAAAAATAGAAACAATAACAGTTATAGCAAGAATCCCTGGCCAGCATGCTGCAAGAGCATACGGCGTGCTGAAAAGATACAAGATAACTAAGGAGAACTGGCAGTCAGACGGAAGTCTCAGCGTTACGATAGAAATACCTGGAGGAATGCAAACAGAACTGTACGATGTTCTGAATAAAGCCACTCACGGAGAGGTTGAAACAAAGATTCTTGAAAGAAGGTGATAACACGTGAAAAAGATAGTAATTCCCGGAGAGGAAATAAAATCAAGAGTAAGAGAGCACACTTACGAGGATAAAGGAAAAACGTATTCAGCAGTTTATGGTGTTCTAATAGAAAATGAAGGAAAAGGAAAAATAGTGCCCCTGAAAGGCCACTATCTTCCAAGGAAAGGGGACACCATAATTGGAATAGTTGAAGATGTAAAATACGGCGGGTGCATGGTGGACATAAACACCGCAGAATCAGCTTACCTGCACACTGAAAGACCATACAAAGAGGCAGACGTTCTTGTTGCAGAAGTAATGGACATAAACGAACTGAAAGAAGCAAAACTATCAAGAGACAGAAAACTCCCTAAAGGAACACTACTGGAAGTTGATTCTGTAAAGGTTCCGCGGATAATAGGGAAAAACAACAGCATGATAAACATGATACAAGAACTTACAGGATCAGAAGTGATTGTAGGAAGAAACGGCAGAATATGGATTCACGGTGGCGACATAACAAAAGTCATGGACGCAATAAACACGATAATAGAAAAAACTCATGTTAGCGGACTAACTGAAAAGATAAAAAAACAGCTAGAAGGTGAAAGTGAATGAAAAATCCTGATATCAAGCTCTTGGACAACAAGGGCAAAAGACTTGATGGAAGAGGCCTGAAAGAACTTAGGCCAATAACAATAAAAGCAGGAGTTCTGGACAGAGCAGACGGATCTTGTTACCTGGAATGGGGTGGAAACAAGATCATTGCAGGGGTGTACGGGCCCAGAGAAGTGATCCCAAAACATCTTGCAGATCCCCTAAAGGCAAGACTTGTCTACAGGTACAACCTCGCTCCGTTCTCTGTGGATGAAAGGGCAAGACCCGGACCAAGCAGAAGATCAATAGAGATAAGTAAAGTCAGCAGAGAAGCTCTAGAAAAAACAGTAATGCTGGAAGAATTCCCGAAAACCCAGATAGACGTGTACGTAGAAGTATTAGAAGCAGAAGCAGGAACAAGATGCGCAGCCCTAACTGCCGCAAGCGTAGCACTAGCGGATGCAGGAATCCCAATGAAAGATCTTGTGACCGCGTGCGCTGCAGGAAAGATCGGAGGAAAAATAGCCCTGGACCTTGCAAAAGAGGAGGACAACTACGGAGAAGCAGATTTCCCAATAGCAATCCTCCCAAGAACCAGAGAAGTAGTTCTCATGCAAATGGACGGAAACTTCACAAGAGAAGAACTTGACGAAGCGCTTGAAACCGCAATAAGCGGGGCAATGCAGGTATACGAGCTCCAGAAAAAAGCGCTGAAAGAGAAGTATTCAGTAGAAGGTGAGTAAGATGGATCATGAAGATATAATATGGGAAGTCAAAAAAGAAGGAATACGCAACGCTGTGCTCGCAGGAAAAAGAATGGATGGGAGAGCACAGTACGAGTACAGGCCAGTAGAAGTCAAAACAGACTACATCAAAAGGGCAGAAGGTAGTGCCCTCGTAAAGCTTGGTAAAACCCAAGTGCTTGTAGGAGTAAAAATGGATATTGGAACACCTTACCCTGACACACCCAACCACGGAAACTTAATAACAAACGCTGAAATGGGGCCAATAGCAGCACCCGTGTTCACACCAGGACCTCCTGATGAAAATGCCATAGAACTAGCAAGAGTAGTAGACAGGGGGATAAGAGAATCAGGAATGATAGACACAGAGAAACTCTGCATAACAGAAGGAGAACTCGTGTGGAATGTTCTCGTTGATGTGCACGTGCTTGACTACGACGGCAACTTGTTCGATGCAGCAAGCCTTGGAGCAACAGCAGCACTGCACACTGCAAAGATCCCGAAATTAGAGGGAGAGAGAGTCATATACTCTGAAAGAAAAGACCCTCTGCCAGTAAAATGGGCACCGATAGCAGCAACATTCGTAAGAATAGACCGAACAGACGTCCTTGACCCAAGCCTTGGAGAAGAAAAATCAATGGACGGAAGACTAACCCTAATAACAAGAGATGATGGAGCGCTTTGTGCAGCTCAAAAAGGAGGACCCTGCGCATATAAAAAGGAAGAGATAGAAAAATTATTCGATATTGCGGTTGAGAAAACAAACGAACTGCGCAAGAAGGTGATCAAAAAATGACCACAAAAAAACTAGGGCCAATGGCAAGGTACGGCTCAAGATACGGATACAGACTAAAGAAAAAAGCCAAAAATGTTGAAGTAGTGCAAAAAGCAAAACACGAATGTCCTAAATGCGGTAAAAAGAGCATGAAAAGAAGAAGCAATGGAGTATGGGCCTGCACTAAATGTGGGGCAGTAATGGCAGGAGGAGCGTACTCTCCGCATACAGGAGCATGGAAAGGAATACTTTCAATACTAGGTGGTAAACGTGTGGAAATGCATGAAATGCGGGAAAGAAGTTAAGGATATCAGTGTTGTAAAATGCCCGTACTGCGGGTACCGGATCCTTGAAAAAGAAAAGCCACCGATAGTTAAAAAGCTGAAAACAGACTGAAGATGATACTGTTCACAACCAGCAGAAAGCCAGTCCAATCCAGCAGAAGTCTGGCCAGGCTCATGGCAAAATTAATCCCATACTCCGAATACATAACAAGAGGAAAAATGGGAATAGAGAAACTTGCAGAAGTTGCCAGAACAAAAGGATACGAAACAGTGTGCATAATCTCAGAATCTCACGGAAACCCTTCAGCCTTCATGTTCCTGAAGACTTTTCCCGAAACCAGATGGGAACAAAAGATAGAATTTAGGGTAAAAGAACTCAAAAAAATCAAAAAACCGAGCAAGAGCATACTCGTTCAAGGAACGGACAGTGAAAAATTTAAGACCCTCTTCAACATACAGGAAGAAGAAGAGGGTGGAACAGTAGTAATAACAGATAAAGAAAAATGGATATTTAAAACAGATGAAGGAGAAATAATCACAATATATATTGGGGGTGCAAAAAAGTGAATCAAAACGAAATACCAAAAGAAACCCAAGAGGACCTGCTTAACCTGCAAAACCTTCAAAGACAGATGCAGATGCTGGTTACTCAAGAACAACAGCTTGAGGTAGAAAAAAGCCTTCTCACGCAAGCTCTAGAAGAACTGAAAAAAGCAGAAGGAAAGACATACAAAAACATAGGGGGCATAATAATAGAACAGGATAAAGAGAGTCTGATAAAAGAGCTTGAGGAAAAACAGGAAAAAGTAAAACAGCATCTTGAAACTCTCAAGAAACAAGAAGAGAGAATAAAGAAAAAAGCAAACGAAGTCCAGGAAAGGATAGAAAAAGCCCTCAATAAAGACAAAAAGTGAGTGGCTGATGCCAAAGGCCTTAATAGTCACCCACGCGATCCCAGACGCTGATGCAGTAGCATCAGCAATGGGGGTCAAAAAAATCGTGGGAAACGCAGACATCCTAATTCCAGGAGGTCTGAATGCAACTGCAAGACAACTTCTTGGGAAACAACAGGTTCTTGTAGAATGGCCTGAAAAGGAGTATTCACTCATAATATGTGTAGACTTTTCCTCAGAAAAGATGTGCCCAGGCATACTAGAACGAAAAGAAAAAAAGATAGTGATAGACCACCACACTCCAAAAAGAGAGTTCCTAAAGCACGTTGACGGTTACCTGATAGACAAAAACGCAGGTTCAACAACAGAGCTCGTTTACATGATAATGAAAGACCATGGCATAAAACCAGAGAAACAGCTAAGAAAAATCATGGCTGCAGGCATATACTATGATACGGTGAGCCTGAGAGTGGCCAGAAAAACATCTCTGCTTGCCATGGCAGACTTGTTAGAAACAAACGAAGTTAATATTGCAGAAATGATAGGCAGTATAGGAATAGAACCTGAAGAAAGCGAAAAAATTGCGAGACTAAAAGCATGCCAAAGAGCAAGACTCCTCAGAGAAAACGGCGTGATCATAGCCAGCGCAACTGTCTCCGCATTTGAAGGCCCTGCTGCAAGCTCCTTAATGCAAGCTGGTGCAGACATTTCCTTTGTAGGCAGCAAAAAAAATGGAAGGATAGGCGCAAGAGCGCGGCCCTGGCTGACCGCAAAAGGATTTAGCTTGTCAGAGCACGTGTTCTCAAAAGTTGCCAGGGATAAACCTTGGATTTCATACGGTGGACACAAGGGAGCAGCAGGAATGCAAGGAATAAAACAAGAGGAATTCAAACAGGTTCTTGAAGAATGCGTGGAAAAAGCCAGAAAATGGGCGAAAGGATTATAAAAAGAAATGCCCTTAATCTATTGGGCATTAGGAGGTAGAACGATATGAACCGACTGACAGAACTGTACGGCAAGCGCATATACACTGAAGACAGTGAATATCTAGGCGTTGCAAAAGACGTTATAATCGAGCCCCAAGAGGGCAGAATAAAATTCCTGGTTAAAGCAGACATCTCATCCATACTCGGAAGGGACGAAGCAGAAGCAAAAGCATTCATTAAAAAAAATGCAATACCATTTGACAGGGTAGTTGCCACAGGCGACATAATAATAGTAAAATCAAGGGGTTGATTTTGAATGGCCACTGTACTAGGATCAAGGATAAATGGAAGAAAAGTAGTAACAACCAACGGAACAGAACTGGGAACGCTAGTTGACGCGTATTTTGAGGACGGCGGAAAGATAGCAAGCGTGCTCGTAAAACCAATGAGGGTAACTCCTGAAATGAATCTTACAAAGGATAAACTGCTTGAAATACCATACAGGGACGTTAGAGCATTTGGAAAATATGTACTAGTTGATTTCCCAGGATAAAAACCCAAAACCACCTAGCTGATTATTACAGTTTCTTATAACAAGGGGGTTTATCGGAGGGGGGCAGGACGCCAAGGTAAATCCCTATTGGCCGGGTGAGCCTCATCCCCCCCACCTCTTCATTGATTCAGATATTTCCTAAGAGGTGTCATGCTTCACCTCCATTTTCTGAAAGGATGTTCAAGTATAAAAAACTGCCACTTAGAAAAACAAACCAGCAACCCCCCATCCCCTTAATTTATCTTAAATACAGTTAACTTAAAACAGATAAACGGCTTTTGAGGTATATTATACCGTCATAATCCAAACACAAAGCTTAAATATAATAAATCACACCAATATATTGCCAAATTCTCCAAGGAGAGGAGATTAAAGAAGTTCTATTCCTAAAACCTTGGGTGGGCCTCCTCTCCGCCACATCTGATACAATCAGTCTAATCCATCACAAGCGGATTCGTTAATTATTTAAATGAGTTACGTTAATAACAGAAGTATGGATGAAGTTGTGCAGAAGATAGCTGGAGAGATAACCTTATCAGACAATCCCGGCGCCAGCCTGAAAAAGTGGAGGGAGATGTTCGGGGTTACACAAACTGAACTCGCAGAACACATGGGAGTAACTCCAAGCACGATTTCTGACTATGAATCAAACAGAAGAAAAAGCCCTGGAATAAAACTAATCCGCAGGTTTATAGAAGCCTTATGCAAGATAGATGAAAAAAGAGGAGGCTGGACCCTAAAGAATTTTACTCCAAACGAAAAAAAGAAAGACATCTACACTATACACGAGCTCAAAAAACCATTGTCTGGTTTTGAGTTTATTGAAATGATAAACGGAAAAGCATTAACCAACAAAAGGAAGCTTAAAACAAACCGGATTTATGCAGTTACGTTTGTTGATTCTTTGCGCGCAATACTTGAACTTCCTGCAGACGAATTTGTGAAAATATATGGATCAACCACAGAAAGAGCCCTCATATTCACTAATGTAAGCATGGGCAGGAGCCCCATGGTTGCAATAAGAGTAACAAAACTAAAACCAAGCTTAGTAGTACTTCACAATATCACAGAAGTCGACCCTCTTGCAATAAAAATATCTGAGATAGAAGGAGTGCCAATCGCAACAAGCTTACTGCCCTTGAGTGAAATAAAGTCAAAGGTCATTAAGACCTAATAAAACAGGTTTTTGCCTTCTATCTTCTGATAGTTCAGGTCTATCCTCTCTATAAATTCTGCGTTAACAGGCAAGTTCATTTTCAACCTGCTGGGCAACCCTGCTTCAGACATCACGAGAACCTTATTGGGCCGCAGATAGAACTGAGCAGATTTTATTTCAGAAATGTCAGATTCAAGGAACTTTCTTCTGGCGAACACCACAAGATGAACTGGCTTCATTCTGGCCAACAGTTTTATGCTAAGCTCTTTCAGCATCTGGTTCGACAGAAATTCATACGAGTACAGTTCCTTCCTGAATTTAGAGTCGAGATTGTACATGCAGTCAACTTCACCCCTAAAAAACAGGAAATCAGGAGACAACACAGATGCAGAGTTAGCCTGCGGAACATAAACTACTGGATTGTACCACCCTGAAAAAAGTTTGTCAAACCTGTTCTTGAAAATGAAGTTAGGCCTAGAAATTGTTGGTTTGAATTCAAGTTTTTGTATCTTGTTATACTCTGGATCAACACTTATCGTAAGGCCCTTTGGTTTTGTGGAGTCTATTAACCGTAACACAGTTTTAAGCTGGAATTCAAATTCAGCAGGATTGAATTCAGAACCATGCACTCTCTTTAATTTGTGCAGGTTTTTTACGCCCAACTTGGAATGGCTTTTTTCCTGCATTTCAATGAATTCTAAGAGTGTACCCATGATACTGAAAAAGAGCACTGTGTATTTAAAAGTTACGTCAAAAAAGAGGCAAGGGGCTTGAGCTCAGGCAGATTTGAGTTTTGCCCAGCATTTTTTAGCACCCGTGTACGAGAGACACACAAAGTCAGACCGAAAGGTTTAAATAGTGTTATGAATATATATTCATTACAATTGGAGGTGGTATAATATGCCAAGAGGAGATAGAACAGGACCAAATGGAGCAGGCCCCAGAACAGGAAGAGGACTTGGATACTGCGCTGGATATGACAGCCCAGGATACACAAGAGGAACACCCAGAGGAGGCGCAGGATACGGAAGAGGGTTTGGAAGAGGCTGGAGATGGTTTAACTACGCTGGCCCACAACAACCTCTTCCTGCAACAGAAGAGAAAAGCGCGCTTGAATCTGAACTCAGCGCACTAAAAACAAGAATGGCTGAAATAGAGAAAAAATTGAAAGAACTCAAAAAGTGACATCCTTATGCCAAGACCTAGGCGTAGGCGGTGGGTGTGGAATACTCCAAGCGTGACATACTACAAGCCTGCTGGAATTCCGAAAGCAAGCCTTGAAGAAGTAGTGCTTACTGTTGATGAACTTGAAGCGATCAGACTGTGCGACCTGGAGAACCTTAGCCAGCAGGAATCAGCGGAAAAAATGAACATATCACAGCCCACGTTCAACCGGATCCTAAACTCGGCAAAAAACAAGATCGCTGACGCGATCGTAAACGGCAAAGCCATAAGAATAGAAGGAGGTGTCTATGAAATGGCGTTTGGAAAAGGGCGTGGAAGAGGACCGTACGCAGCAGGCCCTGGAGGAGTATGCAAGTGCCCCAACTGTGGATACGAACAACCACATGCCCCAGGCCAACCTTGCACACAACTGATCTGCCCAAAATGCAAAACAAGGATGATTAGAGCATGAACAGGAAAAAAGAAGCATTATTAAAAGCTGTGAAAAGCATCTGGAACTCTCTGCCAATACTGATAGGCATGGTGCTTTTGATAAGCCTTGCCAAAACATGTATTCCAACCAAAACAATTACATCACTGTTTACAGACAACCAAATCATAGGACCTGTTACCGGAAGTATTCTTGGAAGCATTTTTGCAGGAAACCCTATAACAAGCTACATAGTAGGAGGGGAACTTCTAAAACAAGGGGTGGGCCTCATCACAGTAACAGCTTTCCTTCTTGCGTGGGTGACAGTAGGAATCGTGCAACTGCCTGCAGAAGCCATACTACTGGGAAAAAAGTTCGCTTTCACGCGAAATGCAGTAGCGTTCCTGCTGTCAATAGCAGGAGCGCTGCTTACAGCAGGGCTGGTGAGTGTGATATGACAAGCGAAAAAAGCCGGGCAGGATGGTACTTTCTTATTACAGTAGTTTTACTGTACTTGCTGGTGTTCACATTCTCTCCAGAAACTGGCTCGAACGCGGTTTTGTTCACTGGCAGTATATTCGTACAGCTGATTCCAATGATCCTGCTGATAATAGGCCTGACTGCCCTGATGAACTACTACGTGAAACCAAAAACTCTCGTAAACCACATGGGCAAAGGCTCTGGTATAAAAGGGTGGATTATAGCAACAGCATCAGGAATTATTTCAACAGGACCCATTTACATGTGGTATCCTCTGCTTAGCGAACTAAAAAACCATGGTGTCAGGAACGCGTTAATCGCAAGCTTCCTGTACAACAGAGCAGTAAAAATCCCTTTACTACCCCTGCTTGTGTTCTACTTCGGCGTGAAGTATGCCATGGTACTGACTATAGTAACCGTCTCATTGTCAATTATCGCAGGCTGGCTAACCGAAAAAATAATAGAGGTGATAAAATGAAAATTGCAGTAGCGTCAGAAGGCCCTGACGAAAATGCAGACGTGTGCCCAACAGCAGGACGCGCGCCATGGTACCTCATATTCGAGGACAAAAAACTCGTGAAAAGCATGCGGAACCCGTTTGCAAGAGGGAGTGGCGGCGCTGGCTTTGGAGTGGCGCAGATGCTTGCAAATGAGGGGGTAACAAAAGTAATAAGCGGAAAATTCGGACAGAACATGATACAAGCGATGCAGGAAAAGGGAATGGAGTACACTGAAATCAAAGGAAGTACTGTAAAGCAAGCAATTGAGGAGGTAACCAAATGAAAATCGCAATACCCATAAACGGGAAAAAATCAGAAGAACTGGCAGAACATTTCGGCAGGTGCCCTGCATACGCAGTACTAAACGAAAAGGGAGAACTAACAGGAACCATAGATAATACAAGCGAACACGCTGGAGGAACTGGGCTTCCTCCAGAACTGCTGAAAAAACAGGGTATAACAATACTCATATGCAAAGGCATAGGGCCCAAAGCCATAAACGCATGCAAGGAAGATGGGATAACAGTTTACACAACAACCGCACAAACAATAAATCAAGCATTCAAAGAATGGGAAAACAACGAATTAAAATCAGCAACGCCGTGCAAATGAAAAAGCAACAAGATCACACAATACTAAAAGAACCCTCAACCAGCATAGAATACCTTTCGTACAATTTTTTCACCTGCCTTTCCCCAACACGCACCTTGCCAAAACACCTGTGGGGCACAAGGGCTCCTGAAAAAGTTTTAGGAATGTGCAAGAGCTCGTGAATCAAGGTCTTGTCTTTCTCAGGCTCAGGTAGTTTATCATACCTTTCTGAAATCACTTCTATCACATAGTGGGGGTCAAGAACAAGCGCAAGCTGCCAAACCTTGGGAAGCTCCCATATCCTCGCAATAGCATTAGTACGTGTCTTGTAACTCCGGATAGCAGTCACCTTAGTGGCATCAATGTGCCCGAACTCTTCTTCAAGAACTTTGACTATCAAATGAATCTTGTCCTGAACATCTGGAGCAAGTTCTATTTTCATATTCCCAACTCCGCAAGCCTGACCAAACGGTCTAGTGAAAGCTTGTCAACAACCCCTATTATTTTCCTGTTGTGGACAACCGGAATAATCGTGACATTGTACTTGTTCATTCTTTTCAGGATCGTGTCAAGACTGCTTGCCGGAGAAGCAGGAGGAACATAAACTGAGACCTTCCGCGCGGGAGTATTTGGCCATTCAGTTTTAGGCACTTCTGAAACGTGCGCCAGCCCTGTCACCCTCACACCCCTGCCTTTAGCATGAACCAGCGCAGAAGTTGCGTTATACCTCATCATCTTTCTGACAAGTTCCAAAACAGGCTCTTCTGAATCAACAACAAGAAACATGTTAGTAACAAAATCTCCTGCCTTGTACCGCCTAAGAAGCTTGAGTACTGAAAGTGACTGGTACTCGGCAGAAGCCCCAAGCATTACAAAAATGCCTATAATTATCAGCCAGATGTTTCCAGCAATAAAGCCCACAATTACCATCAGCATTGAAAGGAATATGCTTATGTTTCTTGCAATCCTTGTAGCCCGCAAAACCCCTACCTTCATAGCAAGAACCGCGCGAAGCACCCTCCCCCCATCAAGGGGAAAAGCAGGTATGACCAAATTAAAGAAGCCTAGTATAAAGTTTGCCCAAAAGGCGTAGAACACAGTGAACTCGATCAGGCTAAGATCAGGCACACTGCCTGAAAAAAAGGAATCAAGCCACTGCATCAGAGGCATCCCGGACGCAGCCGCTATAACGTAAAACAACGCCATCATCACAAAATTAAAAGCAGGGCCTGCAACAGCCATCACGAACTCGTCCTTGGGGTTTATGTCCGTGATGTCCATCACAGCCATCCCGCCTATTGGAAGCAGGATTATCTTTTTTACGCTGATCCCTCTTCTTACCGCAACAAGAGAGTGAGAAAACTCGTGAAGAGTAACAAAAAGGAACACGAACAAAAGCAAGAGCATAAAAGACCAGTCAAGAAGAAGAATCATCAGCAAGAATAACACGAACGACCAGTGCAGTTCAAGGTCTATTCCAAACAGCGAAAACAATTTATAGTTTCTCAACCCTCATTCCTCCATGACCGACGTTATGGGCACGTGCGATATATGTGGTAAACCCAGCAGAACTTTATATACCTGCTGGAAATGTGGCAGGAAAGTGTGCCCAGAGCATCATGATCCTGAAACAGGACTGTGCATAGTATGTGCATCACAGCTTAAAAAAGGGGGGCCTGCACCTTGGACAAAGAAATAAGGAGCATAAGCTTGCTTTCAGGGTGCTCTCCAGAACGGATAAGATCACTCCTAGAAAAAGGAGTGTTGCAAAGGGTGGGCATGGATCCTGTTTATTACAGATTCAGACACAGACACAGAAAAATAGAAAAAGGCACAGTTATTTTTCCAGAAGAAAAAGAGATCATAAAAGGGTACCCGAAAATAAGAAGATTGTACACGCTCGAAAAAGGCCTTGGGAAATACTTTCCTAACAGGTTCTATGCAGAGGAAAAGCTTGATGGTTACAATGTAAGGGTTGCTCTTGTTGGGAATGAAAAGTACGCGCTTACAAGAGGAGGTGTAATCTGCCCGTACACGACTGAAAGGATAAAAAGACAGGAAAAACAGGTGGCAGAATTCCTGGAAGAAAACCCTGAAAAAGTGTTGTGCGGAGAAGTGATAGGACTGGAAAACCCCTACCAGGAAAAAAGTTATCCTGAAGCAAGAGAATTCGGGTACTACATTTTTGACGTTAGGGACAAGAAAACCAACAAACCCCTTCCGGTAGAGAAGCGCAGGCGCGTGCTAGAAGAACACAAGGTGAAACAGGTTCCTTTGCTTGGTTTGTTCAGACCGCGTGACTGGAAAAAACTGCTGACAGAAGTTAGAATGCTAGGAAACCAGGGCAGGGAAGGAGTAGTACTAAAATCTCCTGACATGAAAACAGTGATAAAGTACACAAGCAACCAGAACACGAACAGGGACCTTGAGTACGCTTTCAGATTCTACTCTGACTACGGGCAGGCTTTCTTCTTCAGGAGAATAGTCAGAGAAGCTTTCCAGGCGTGGGAAACAGGCCTGGAAGGAAAAGCACTTGAGCAGGAAGCAGCCAGGCTGGGCAAAAGCATCATGTTTCCAATGGTGCAGACAATTCGGGAGATCGCTAACGGGAAAGAGGTTACAGAAGACTTTACGATAACCATGCCCTCCCGCAAGTTAGGGGAAGAATTTATCCAGCACCTTGAGCACCTCGGGATAGTCATAAGGGTGAACAAGATAGAAAAAACAAAAGAAGGCTACAAGTTCTGGATAAGCAGAAGGTACCAGAGCACGAATGACAAAACCAAACATTACATAGACGGAGGGCTTAGCGAGGAATGAGGATCATGCCAAACTAATAAAAAACCCGGAGTCCTTCTTATCTGGCATGAACTCAAGACTTTCTTGCTAACACTCGAATCCCTAACAGGAAAAAGTAACTGTGTTATATGCGATCAGAAGTCAACCTAAAAAAGAGCGCGTGCTAAAAATAAAAACAGGCGGCTTCTGACTCTCAAATTTCCTTCGGCATCGTTGCACTAAAATTTTGTCCTGTGGGGAGCATAACAGCGATTATATTCAATTTCCTCCATGGCGCTTCTTATATTCATCCTGAATAAATTTTGGTGCATATGATAAATATTTCTTTTGTAAAATTGGGGGTAATGTGAAAAAATCACCTTCAACGATTCCTATACAATTTTTACTTCCACACTTACATTTCATTTTCCAGCCTTCATCCAATGCACTTATACGATAGTCCGTGGTTATCTCTTCACCTTTCTTAATGGATTTTAGAGCATAAGCAGATTTTCCTTTAAAAATTGTATTTGGATCACAAGAATGATTAATGAAACATTCAGGAGATCGTTGCACTTCAAAGACTCCTTTTTCAATTTGATTGATGTGTTCTTGTTCTTCTGGTGGAAGTTTAGGAAAATCTTTTGATTTTATAATTTTACCTTTTCTGCTTCTAAAAATAAATTCTCCTTTCTTGAAATTTTTTAATGCAAAAACTCCTTTGCCCTTTTCTTTTGTTTCTTTAACTATTACGTCTTTGATCATATTTTAGAGTTATAATCTGTTTATTTATAATTTCATCGGAGTCAGCCCATGAACTTTTGAGGCACTCACTTTGTTGCGCTCCTCGACCACACTTCACTCGTCAGGAAGCACGGATTGACTCAACTCTCATGCAAAACAAAAAAGTTACTGCATAATAAATGTTTTGAACATAAAAACCAATAAAAAGAACGAACGAGTTTATTGACACCATGTACTCAAAACTGGTTACTGCAGCAGGCCTTGTGTGGGATCGCATGGACCTCAAGCCAGAAGAATCTTTTCTCGTGCTCACTGATCACTCTGCTGACAAGAACGTGGCTGATGCCTTGTTCAAAGCAGGAAGAATGATATCAGAAAAAGGATTTTTCGTGAACATGCCTCCGACAGGAGAGCATGGAAAAGAACCTGGCGCCGGGATCACAAAACTTATGAGAGAATGCAGTGCAGTTGTGTGCCCGACAACATTCTCGCTCACTCACACGAAAGCTAGGAAAAAAGCCGCAGAACACGGGGCAAGAGTGGCAACAATGCCAGGCATAACGTCAGAGATTTTCACGAGGGCTCTGGACGTGGACTATAAGAGCATGACCGACCTCGGTAACAGGATAAAAAGACTGCTGGAAAAAGAAGGCAAGATCAAGGTGACAACACCCACAGGAACCAACATTGTATTCAAGATAAAACAGGCCATAGTAGATGACGGGAACATTTCTTCCCCTGGAGCGTACGGAAACCTGCCTGCAGGGGAAGTATTCGGAATCCCTGTGGACGCGAACGGAGTAATAGTAATTGACCACTTTCCCCACGCTAAACCAAGGACAAAACTGTACGTTAAGAACAGCAGTGTAAGAGAAATTGAAGGAGATCCAGAGTTCTGGAATAAAATCAAGCGCGTGAAAAACGCAACACACTTAGCAGAGTTCGGGATAGGCCTGAATCCTAGCGCAAGGCTCAGTGGAAGAATTCTTGAGGAAGAAAAGATGTTAGGAACAGTGCACTTCGCGATAGGCTCAGACCATTACTTCGGTGGAAAAGTCAAAGCAGGCCTGCACTGGGACATGATCCTGCTCAAGCCCACTGTTCAGGCAGGAAAAACAGACGTGATGATAGAAGGAGAAATGATCCTATGATGCTCGCGTATGGAGAAGGATGGTGCCAGTACTACACAGGAGTTAGAGTCAGCGGATACGTTCTGATCAAGAAAAACGAAACAGTGCTCTTCACAAAAGAGCCGCGCCTGAAAACAAAAAGCCGCATTCTCAACACAGCGCCGGAAGAATACCTGAAGAAAACTAAAAAACTGGGCATAGTGTACGAGGGGTTCCCGTTACCAGAATACAACAAATTGAAAAAAACAGGATTAAAAATTTATGATTCCTCTGAAAAAGCCTGGGAAAAAAGAAAGGTAAAACAAAAGGAAGAGATCAGAAAACTGAAAAAAGCAGTTGCCTGGACTGCTAAAGTTTTCCAAGAGACCCTACCTGAAGTCACGCCAGGGATGACTGAAAAACACGTAGCTGCAGTAATAGCAGGAAAACTGCTGGAAAAAGCAGAAGCACTTTCCTTCCCACTCATAGTTGCAAGCGGGCCTAACACCGAACATATTCACTGGTACCCGACCAACCGTAAGATAAAAAGAGGGGACCTTGTGATAATAGACGCTGGAGTCATCATGAACGGGTATTGTTCTGACATGACCAGGACTCTCCTGCTGGGAAACGATAAAAAGAAAAAGGAGTTAATTGAAGCGTGCAAGCAAGCACACATCTCGCTGCAGGATCACGCTCCCAGAACCCTAGAAGACACTGTTAGCGTCATAGAACAAGCGCTGGGAGAAAAGAAGAGGTTAACAAAATACGCGTACGGGCATGGAATAGGCATTGACGTGCACGAGCCTCCAGTACTACGAAAAAACGAAACAGGCCTGCTGAAAAAAGGAATGGTGCTCGCGATCGAACCAGGGCTGCATGTTAAAGGCCTTGGGGGTGCGAGAATAGAAGACGACTACTATTATGATGGAAAAAAGTGGGAGATGCTGGCAAAATGCGAGAGGAGGTTCTAAGGATACTGAAAAAACAGGCTCCTGTACTCTTCATAGTAATCATAATCACAGCATTGTGCTTTCCCCTGGACGAGCCTGTAGAGAATATCGTGAAAGATTACAGAAACCCGCAAACTGTAAAGGTGGCAGAAGCCCTCACCGTAATAGGCAACGTGTACTACGGGATTCCGGCACTACTTGGGATCCTGTTCTTTGTCAGAAGAAAAGACTTTGGCAGGACCCTGCTGGCCGTGATCATGGCAATGACCGCTGTGTTCATAATAAAGGAAATTGTGAACAGGCCAAGGCCTGTTCCTGCAGGAAAGTTTGACGCATACCCTTCAGGGCATACTGCCGCATCATTTTCGTTCTTTGGAGTACTATCAGAAACCACGAAAACAAAACTGTTTCTTGCAGTGCCTTTCATGATTGGAGCAAGCAGAATAATCCTCGGCAGACACTACCTTAGCGATGTGGTTATGGGAGCAGGAATAGGGGTTATAATGGCAATGGCTTCAGGAGATGTTCTGGAACTTATTCGGTCTCGAGCTTGAATATTACTGTGCTGCCTTTGAGAGTCTCGTAAACCTTATCCGCGAGAGCCACTGCATCCTCAACTGTTGCAGCCTTGTTCCAGTCATACACGTAGTCATAATTCCCGTGAATAGGCCGGAATCCCATTGACATAAGCCTTTGAGTAACATTACTCGTCCGGTCCCCTTGAGTATTAAACCAAAGAGTGAGGTATGATTTCATAACGCATCACACTGTTTCAAGCTTGAAAAGAACAGCTGCTTCCTTAAGCAGGGCTTGTATCCGGTCTCCAAGGTCAAGAACTTCTTCAACAGTAGCTGGCCTTCCCCAGTCATACTCCATGTCATAGTTTCCTTTCACTGGCTTGAACCCTATGTCCTCAAGCTTCTGCACTATCTGGGACGGTGGAATGCCTTCACTGTTAAACCAAAGCGTGATATACGTTTTCATGAAACATATTCCTGCTTAAGAGGTATAAAAAAGTTGTCTTCAGCGCAGGCATGTTTTTAAAGATCAAAACGTCTGACACGGTGCTAAAATCCAGGATACTCATTTAAAGCAGGTTTCTGGAAACATGATGATGGTGTACTCTCCTGCTGAGGACTCGTGGCTGCTTGCAGAAAATATTCCTGAGCCATTTGGATCAAAAGAATTCCTTGACATAGGATGCGGGACAGGAATCATAGGAATCAATGCTGCTAGGAAAGGATGGCATGTCACGTGCACAGACATTGATCCCCTCGCGGTAAAAACCGCGCGAAGGAACTTTGAGAAAGAAGACCTTTCTGGAGAATTTTTGGTAGGAGATCTTTTTGAGCCTGTTAAAGGAAGAAAATTTGACGTGATAGCATTCAACACACCCTACCTTCCAACAGGGCAAGAAGACCAGGATGCTGAAAACAGAATAGTGTGGGACGGTGGAAAAGAGGGAATAAACCATGCAGTATCAACGATTAAACAAGCAGGCGGGTTCTTGTCAGAGGAGGGAGAAATCATCATACTTGTCTCAAGCCTGGGTAACATTAAGAAACTGTTCAGGATAGCCCGCGAGCAAGGATACAATGTTAGCATTATAGCGTGCAAGAAACTTTTCTTTGAAGAACTTCTTGTACTATCTTTCAAAAAATCGTCAGCAGAAAACGCGTGAGAAACTGTTATATAATCGTTCCAACAGAAAAGGTCTGATGACTGAAGCGCCTGTTTCCAAGGAAGCTGTTTTCGAAGATTTCTTTAACACACCCAAGTACAAGAAAGCACTTAATGAGCTGGCGCTAAAGTACCCTAAAAAAATGAGTCTGGAAGTCGACTACAAAGACCTTGATGAGTTCAGCATAGAACTTGCAGACGAACTTCTCGAAAGACCTCATGAAGTAATAAAAGCAGCTGAAAAAGCAGTAGAAAACATGGGGATCCTGTCGGTACAAGGAGAACTTCTAAAACCAAACGTAAGATTTCATTCTCTTCCTGAATCCAACCAGGTGCTGATAAGGGACCTGAACTCAAGCTGGATAAACAAAATGCTCAGTCTTGAAGGGGTAATAACCAAGATAACCACAGTGAAACCGAAAATAAGAACTGCTGTTTTCCAATGCAACAGCTGCGAAAGAGTCTACAGAATCGAGCAGGATGAACAAAATGACGTGCTTTCACAACCTTTCCAGTGCGCGTGCGGAAAAAAATCGTTTACACTGCTCGTGGAAGACTCAGACTTTGTTGACGTGCAGAGAGCAGAAATACAAGAGCCTCTAGAGTACATGAGAGGCGGAGAACAGGCCAAGAGCATAACAGTAAGACTATCATCTGACCTGACCAACAAGTTTGTTGCAGGAGACAGAATAGAAATTTCAGGAACCCTAAAACTCGACACAGGAAAGAAAAAAAGTTCGATATACAACATCTTTATCGACGCTAATCACATAAAAAAACTAGAACAAGAATTTGAAGAAATAGAGCTCAGTGAAGAAGACGAAAACTGGATAAAAGAAACAAGCAAGGATCCAAAAATATACGAAAAGATCGTTGCATCAATAGCCCCGAGTATTTACGGGCACAAGGAAATTAAAGAAGCAATAGCCCTACAACTGTTCAGCGGAACACACGGAAAGATAAAACCAGACAAAATGAAGATAAGATCTGACATGCACATACTGCTCATAGGAGATCCTGGAACTGCCAAAACACAACTTCTAAGATACGTTAAAGACCTTGCGCCAAAAGGGATTTATGTTTCGGGAAAATCATCATCTGGAGCAGGCCTGACCGCAACAGCTGAAAAAGACGATTTTGCGGAAGGAGGATGGACTCTGAAGGCAGGAGCACTCGTGCTGGCTGCAGGCGGCATCGCGCTGATTGATGAGTTTGACAAGATGGGAGACGAAGACAGGAGCAGCATGCACGAAGCCATGGAAAGCCAAACGATCTCTGTCGCAAAAGCAGGGATAGTCACCACGTTCAGGGCGAACGCGAGCATACTCGCAGCAGCAAACCCCAAATACGGCAGGTATGATCCGTACGATCCTCCTGCAGAACAGTTCAACATTCCTCCAACCATCCTCTCAAGGTTTGACTTAATCTTCCCAATTCGGGACGTGCTTAATCCTCAAAGGGACGGAGAAATGGCTGACCATATCCTGCTCACGCACAAGCTTGCTGCAGAACACGCTAAAAACCTGACAGAAGAAGAGAAACAGAGCGTTCTCCCCGTAATAGACCCTGAAAAAATGAGAAAGTACATAGCGTACGCTAGAAAAAACTGCAATCCCATCCTATCAGAAGAAGCTATAGAAAAAATCAAAAGGTTTTACATTGACATGAGAAAACTGGGAGAAGCTCAAAAGTCTGTGCCCATAACCGCCAGGTACCTAGAAGCCATAGTCAGGCTTGCTGAAGCAAGCGCCAAAGTCAGACTCAGTGACACAGTAGAGATACAGGACGCTGAAAGAGCCATAAGACTACTGCAGTTCTCGCTAAGAGAAATTGGAGTAGATCCTGAAACAGGCCAGTTTGACATTGATATCATTGCAACAGGCACTCCAAAATCAAAAGCAGACAAGATAAAGACAGTGCGCAGGATCATAAAGGAGATCTCCGCAGAAAAAGGAGAAGCATCGCATGCAGAAGTGCTGGAAGAAGCAAAGGCAAAGGGAATCAACCCTGAAGACCTGGAAGAACTGCTTAACACTCTTAAAAGAGAAGGAGATATATATTCTCCAAAGCATGGTCTGTACAAGCCAGCTGAAAAAAGAGAGTGAGTAAATAATGCAGGGCCTGAAAGCAGTACTGTTCGCGCTGATTCTGTTCATGCTAGTTCAAGGGATCGGGCTCGCCACAGCAGATAAGTTCAACAGGCTTGTGAGCGCAGGAGAAATAGAACCCGCGTTCGAAAACCCTGATAACCCGTATAACTCTGTTTTTCTAATAGCTTACCTGCTTGTTGTCACGGGCATAATCCTGCTAATAATACGATTCAAAAAAAAGCTTTTGCTGGCCGTGGAAGCGCTTGCAGTATTCCTCGCGTCTGACATCGTTTTCGAACTGCTTATTCCAATAGCAATTTTCGGAGTGCCTATAGGGATCGTGCTTGCGCTCTTGCTAACATTCTGGAAGATGAAATACCCAAGCATACTAAGCCAGAACACCGCGCTCGTATTCTCAGTATCCGGAGCAGGAGCTATAGTGGGAGCATCCTTGGGCGTGCTGCCTGTTCTGCTCTTGATGCTGGGCCTTGCGGTATACGATTTCTTGTCAGTGTTCCTGACAAAGCATATGGTGTACATGGCCAAAGCCATAACAGAAAGGCCTACTGCGTTCACTGCATCAATCCCCTACAAATTCAAGAAACCAGTGAAAGTAAGATCTCTTAAAACAGGAAAAACAGAAAAAAAGAGAGCACATGTGTTCCAGCTTGGGGGCGGAGACTTTGCAATCCCCCTTATTTTCACCAGCAGCGTGCTCACCCATCTCTCTGCAGTGCAAGCAGCAATAACTGCTTCAGGAGCAGTGCTCGCGCTGATCCTGTTATTCCTGTATGTTTCAAGAAAACCAGGACAGCCCCTTCCAGCCCTGCCTCCTCTGTGCGCAGGAGCAAGTATCGCGTTCGCGCTTTCATTTCTCGCATGAGAAGGTATTAAAATAACTACCTCGTAACATACCTGATGATCAGCTGGATAAAACCAGAACAGATGAGCACCCTGCGAGAAGGAGAAAGGTTCCTGACCGCCGGAAAAGTAACGTCAGTAAAAAGATCAGATGGAAGGACACTGCTAAGCCTTGGAACGCAAAAAGCCATAGCATTCAAAGAACTGGACGTAAAAGAAAATGACACAATACGGATGCTGGGAAAAAAAGGACGGGAACTTCCAGTAGTAGAAGCAGTGAAAAAAGTTCCAGAAGAATACCTAAAACTCTGGGAAAACAAGCCCCAGCTAGTAGAAGACCTTGGAGAGGTAGAATAAGAATGGAAGACTACGAAAAACTGTTAGAATCAGCATACAATGCCCTGCCTAAAGATAAAGGCAGTGGAAAAAGATTTGAAATCCCAAAGTTCAAAGGGTTCGTGGAAGGAAAAACAACAGTGATAACCAACTTCAAAGAAGTGTCAGAAAGCCTAAGAAGAGACGCTGCTCACATAATAAAATTCCTAACCAAAGAACTCGCCACGCCAATCAACTACGATGGCAAAAGAGCAATACTACAAGGAAAGTTTAGGCTAGACCAGCTTAACTCAAGACTGGAAGCATACGCAAAAGAGTACGTCCTCTGCAACGAGTGCGGCAAACCAGACACGAGCATAATCACCTTTGAGGGAGTGAAGTACAAAAGATGCGAAGCATGCGGAGCAAAAGCACCCGTGAAACAACTTTAGGATTCTACCTGAAGTTTCACGGAGACACTCTCGCGTTATGCGATCAAGAACTCCTGGGAGAAGTAATAGAAGAGAAAGGGCTGGTTTTAAATATTTCAAGACAATTCTATGAAGATAGAGTAGTGGAAGAACAAGAAGCCGTGCAGATGATAAAAAAAAGCAGAAACGGAGTAGTTACCGGAAACAGGGCTGTCAAGCTGGCGCTTGGCAACAACCTACTAAAAGAGTATAACACCGTGAATAACACGATGTATGCTGTTTACACGAGGATTGATTAAATGTACAAAAAAAGACCACAAAGATACAAAAGCAAGAGAAAAAGCCAAACAGGCGGCCAAGAAGTAGTTAGAGTAAAGCTTCCAAAAGAGAACCAGGTGTTTGGAAGGATAGAAAGCCTTCTCGGCGGCAAGCGCATGAGAGTAAAGTGCAGCGACGCAAAAATCAGGATCTGCCGCGTTCCAGGAAGAGTAAGGCTGCCAAGGCTCAGGGAAGATGACTATGTTCTAGTAGAACCCTGGGAAGTTGGAGGAGAAACCAGGGGAGACGTGATACTAAAGTATTCTCCAACAGAAGTCAACTGGCTCATGAAAAAAGGGTACCTTGAAGAACTGTAAAAAAAGTCAAAACGGAAGATAACCGAACGCAGCAAGGAACCCAACAACCCCTGCTAGTACTATGACCCGCCAGTCCCTAGTAACCATCCTCGCTATCATCATGAACAACAACACAATCCCCAAGTTAAAGAACATTTTAAGCTCAGGATAGTGAGGAATGACAGTCTCAAGCAACATGTCAGTCAAAGACATGAGTATAATAATCCAAAAACTCTTTAAAAACAAAACGATTATACTATCAAGGAGGAAGAAACATGAGCCACCCAAGAAGACACAGAGCAATCTGGAGGACAGGAGACAGCCCAATATACAAAAAAGGAGAGACCACACAGCCAGAGCTCGCGAAGCAGAAAAAGGGAGCGAAGAAAATTAAAAAAGAAGAGGTCTGGAGCAGGTTCAGCTTCAGAGAACTCCTGGAACGGGCAAAAAGAGCCATAAGACTCAAAAAAACGATATACGAGGAGTAGGCCATGCTTGATAATATTCCAATAGACCTCGGAAGAGACAGAAGCTACTCATGCAGCATGAGGGCTCTTGCAGCATTTCACGGGAAGAACTATCCAAGATGGTACTCTTCCACAATAGCTGCTTTTCACACAAACTTCTACTACTACGAGTGGGAAAAAGGATTCAGCTACTTTTTCTCAACTCCTGCAGAAGCAACAGAGGGAACAGTCAACGGCCTGAACAGCCTCGGCTTTGAAACAAAACACATTTATGGCCTTGACTGGCTCGAAAGCTGGGAAGTCCTAAAAACCGCAGTAGAAAAAAGAGCCCCTGTCATGATAGGCCCATTAAACGCTGCTGAGCTAGGATGCTCTGAACAACCATTTGACCACTACTGCGTAATCTCAGGGATCACTGGAAAAGAAGTAGTACTCAAAGACCCTGCCGGCACAAACAACCTAAAGCTAGACACGGAAACATTCAGGAAAGCATGGGAAGGAAAAATCCCATACGATAAAAAGAAACACAAGTACAGCATGATAATATCAAAAAGAAGAACACAGCCAAAATCTGGAGAAAAAGAAACATGCATGCAAGCGCTGAAGAAAGTAAGAGAAAGATATTACTCTCAGCAGGAAATACAGACAGAAGAAGGAATTTTATTATCCGGGCGCAGGGCCATTGAGGCCCTAGCAGAAAAGGTCTCAAGCAAGAAAAAGGCAGCACAAAACCTTCTGCCGTCTGTTTCCTGGAACGAAAACGCAGGGAATGTAACCCGGTTCGAGACAGCTTTGTTCGCAGCATACGCGAGAAAATTCTGGGACACAGAAAAAATGAAAGAGCTTAACCAAGAGCTTAACATACTCTCAGAAGCATGGCTTGAAGCAGAAACTGCGCTTAAACAAGCAAGCGGCAGAAAAGCAGGACAAAATGCCGCAGACCTTCTGCTAGAAGTAGCAGACAAAGAAGACAAGGTCAAAGAAAAGCTGCTTAAACTAACCTTTTAAAACCAGATTCAGATCATAGTACACTAAAATAATTTTTTATTTCGTAATCTGTCACAGCCCTGTTAAAGTTGTTACACTCAATTTTTTTGTTTTCTATAAACTTCTGGTAAACGTGCTCGGGCAGTGTCTTTTTTACCAGCTCACTCTTCTCAAAAAATTCCAACGCCTTTTCTAAGGAAGGGGAAAGCTCTTCTATGCCCAGTTCCTTTCTTTCTGACTCAGATAAATGAAAAACGTCAACTTCAACTGGTTTTGGAGGTTCTAATTCTTCTTTGATTCCTTGTATGCCTGCAGCGTGAATCAGGCTTATTGCAAGATAAGGATTGCAAGCAGGATCCAGGTTCCTTATCTCGATTCTGGTTGCAGATTCTTTTCCTTTCTGGTATTCTGGAACCCTTATGTACGCTGACCTGTTCCTTGTTCCCCAAACAAGATATGTTGGAGCTTCATAACCAGGATAAAGCCTCTTATATGAGTTTACCCACTGGTTCAAAGCAGCCTGGATCTCTTTTCCATATTTTATTAATCCAGCGATATACGATCTTGCAATATCACTTAGCCCTTGCTTTTCTTTATCAAAAAACAGGTTCTTGCCATCTTTCCACAATGAAAGATGCACGTGCATGCCATTCCCGTTTATTCCCGCGATCGGTTTAGGCATAAAAGAAGCATAAATCCCATACCTTTTTGCAATCTTTTTTACAACATACTTTGTTAAAATTATCCTGTCAGCCATTTTTAGTGCATCAGAATACGTTAGATCTATCTCGTGCTGACTTTGAGCAACTTCATGATGATCAAATTCTGTTTTTATTCCCATCTCGCTAAGGGCAAGTTGCGCTTCTTTCCTCACTTCTCCGTACAACCCTGACCTGAAGTATCCTCCTCCATCCGTGTGAACAGGGCTTTTTTCATTATCAAAAATAAAGAATTCTATTTCAGCACCACACTTTAATGTGCCGATATCCTCATATTTTTCTATTATATTTTTCAGTAAATTTCTTGTGTCCCCCTCATACTCTTTTCCATTTGAGTCAATTATGCGTCCAAAGATTACCGCCTCTTTCCAGGACCTTTCAATGCCCTTGTACTCCCAAGGCAAAATTGTCAGAGTATCAGTATCAGGAATAAATTTCAAGTCACTTTCTTCAGTTCTTGCGAAGCCTTCTACAGAAGAGCCGTCAAACCCCTTTCCATCTCTGACCATCTGTTCAAACTCGCTTATAGGAGCTGTGAAGTCAAGCATTCTGCCAAGAATATCAACAAAAAAGGGCCTGATAAACTTTACATTTCCCTCTTCGAATTTTTTCAGCACGTTCATATAACCCGTTTTAAACATTTAAAAGTTTTCTTTTTATCCTCGCTGCCTGCAATTGAATACAACAAGTGTCCACTGACCAGATAAAACAAAATCCCTGGTTTTTATTCACCGTTTACAAAACCGTAGAACCTAAAACTTTTATACCCCTCCTCCTTTTTATCATCATGAGTCTCAGGAGCGTCAGAAAAACCGCTGAAAACATAAAAAAGCTCGAGATCCAAGGCGCTAAAAACATAGCCTTGGCAGCAGTCAGATCCCTAAAAAAGGTAAAAGAAAAAGAGTATGATCAGGCTGTTTCTCTGCTCAAGGCAAGCAGGCCTACTGAGCCCATGATGCGGAACATTCTGGACTACATAACACACAAAAAGGATGAAGGCTACTCTTTAAAAGAAGCCATTTCTTTTGCTGAAAAGCTGGCTGAAGACTCTGGAAAAGAGGTAGTAGAAGTTGGAAAAGAAAAGATATTCAACAACTACAAGATCCTGACCCACTGCCACTCTAGCACTGTGATGAACATACTGAAAAAAGCCTGGGCAGAAGGCAAGCGGTTTGAAGTGTACGCGTGCGAAGCCAGGCCAAGATACCAGGGAAGGATAACCGCAAAAGAACTGGCCAAAACAGGAATTCCGGTAACTTTGATAGTAGATTCTGCTGCAAGGTACTACATGAACTATTTTGACATAGTGCTTGTCGGAGGAGACGCGTTCACGGCCGAAGGATATCTAATAAACAAAGTGGGTACAGGGACTATTGCTCTTGCAGCACATGAAGCAAAAACAGACTTTGCCGTAGCAATAGAACTCTTAAAGTATGATCCGGCAACAGGTTCAGGAAAACCTGAACCAATAGAAGAAAGAAATCCTAAAGAGGTCTGGGAAAAGCCTCCTAAAAACGTAAAGATAAAAAACCCTGCCTTTGATGTTACACCCCCAGAGTACATAGACCTCGTAATAACAAACAAAGGAATCACTAACCCGTACAGCATACAACAAATGGCTAAAGAGCACTATCCGTGGCTGGTGAAATAAAATGGAAACAGAGATAATAGAGACCAAAAACGGGGCCGCGCTCGGCATAAAAATAAAGCTGAGAACAACACCCTTACTATTAATAAAAGCTGAAAAAGGGTACTTGGCTTGCGGGTACTTTAATCCCAACACCATAGAACTCATAGGAGACAGGGCAGTAATAATCCCAAAGGTATCCTCATTTTCAGAAATGCTGAACAAAAAGCCTGTGTTTGTAAGCAAGGAAGCAAGAAAATTAGGGGCCAGGCTAAACATGACCGGGAGGGAGATTCTTGAAATATTCACATGAAGACAGCCTGAAAATGGAGCTTACAGCAAAAAGAATGGACCTTCTCTCCGGTGGAAAAAAGATAATCGTATTGAACAACAAAGACGCGGAATTCTTTGACCTAAAACCAGTGGACAGGGTTAGAATATGGCATGATCACAAAAGCGTGATAGCAATAATAGACATTTCAGAAAAGTTTGTGAAAAAAGGAACTGCAGGCTGTTTTGAAGAAGTGTTCAAAAGCCTTGGGCTGAAAGAAAAGGACAAAATAAGGGTAGAGCCCGTGCCAAAACCAGAAACAGTAAACCTGATAAAAGCAAAAATGCAGGGCAGGACCCTCACAAGCCAGGAGATAGACAAGATAATAAAAGATGTTATGGAAGAAAAGCTTTCTGACATAGAACTGACCGCTTTCATGACAAGCGTCTACATCAGAGGGTTTAACGACGCGGAAACAGTAAGCCTGACAAAAAGCATAGTTAACTCCGGCACCACCCTAAAGCTGAACAAGGACATAATCTTAGACAAACACTGCATAGGAGGAGTGCCAGGAAACAGGACAACAATGCTGTTAGTACCAATAATAGCGGGATACGGCATGACAATCCCTAAAACAAGCAGCAGGGCAATCACAAGCCCTGCTGGAACTGCAGACGTGATGGAAGTACTGGCCCCTGTGTCACTAAAAGAAGAGGAAATAGAAGAAGTGGTGAAAAAAGCCAACGGGTGCATTACATGGGGCGGGGCAGTGAACCTGGCTGCTGCTGACGACAAGCTGATAAGAGTAAGAGTACCGCTAGGCCTTGATCCTCCTGGAGTACTCCTAGCATCAATAATGGCCAAGAAAAAAGCAGTTGGCGCAACGCATGTGTTAATAGACATACCCATAGGCAGGGGCGCGAAAATACCTGATGAAGAAAAAGCAAAAGAACTGGCCAGAGACTTCATGGAAATAGGAAGCCAGCTTGACATGAGCATCCACTGCATAATAACACCAGGATATGACCCAGTAGGCTTTGCAGTAGGCCCGGCAATAGAAGCAAGAGAAATACTAAGGATACTAGAAGGAAAAAGAGTAAGCACTGACCTTAGAGATAAAGCAGTAATAATGAGCGGGAAACTCCTAAAAATGAGCGGCAAAACAAGTCAAGAAGAAGGGGAAAAAGCAGCTGAACATCTCATAAGCTCTGGGAAAGCGCTTGAGAAACTGAAAGAGATTATTGAACTTCAGGGAGGAGACCCAAAAGTCACATCAGACGATGTGCAGGTGGGAGATAAGCAGGTTACTGTAAAAGCGCATAAGAAAGGGAGGATACAGTACATTAACACAAGATCCATAACAGCTATAGCAAGAGCTGCTGGAGCTCCAAAATCAAAAGGGGCTGGAGTGTACATGCATGTTGAGAAAGGAGACAAGCTGAAAAGAGGACAGCCCTTGTTCACCATATACGCTGAAAGCGAACAAAAGATTGACGTGGCTCTTGATGTGATGAACAGAATGCCGCCAGTAGAATTTGAAAAAGTAATACTAGAAGAACTGTCAACAGAGGAAGAACTGAAACCGTACATGCTTGAATTCCACTAAAAGATTAGCTGTCCTTCTACCATTACATGAGAAACTTTTCTGTCCCCGAAAACAAGCTCCTTCAAGCCAGCTGCTTCTGACATGACCAAATCAGCATGCCAGCCCGGCTTAATCTTACCTGTCAGGGGAATCAGTCCAGGGGCACACAGCATTTCAAAAACCCTGCTAGTGCCATTGTTCTTTATTTTGTGAAGAAATCTTGCTTCTGCATGCAGGCTGACAGACTCGTTTATCACAGGCTCATCAGTACCCACAGCCAGCCTCTTGTTTTTTCCTTCTATACGTTCAATCAGGTGAATCGGAGGAGTCCTTGACCTAACGTTCTGGTTTGCTACAGGGCATACTGTAATCCACGATCTTCTGTCGCGAAGAGTGTACACGTCTCGCGCGGTAGTGTACGTGCAGTGCACTGCGATAGTCTTCTCTGAGAACACGCCCAAGTTGTCCAGGAATAAAACGCTGGTTCCCTTAAAACTGTTTTCAGATGCCGGAGCTTCTGCAACATGAACTTGTATGCCTGCTTCTTTCTTTTCTGCCAGGCTGACGATCCTTCTTATTAGTTCCTCGCTTGTTTCTCTTTCATTAGCTATGCCAAAATCAGGAACCGCCCTTGAGCCTTTCCCCAGAATCCTGAAAAGACGCTCATTCTCCCTCAGAGTACGGCGGTTCTTGACCGCGATCGCAAGTCTTGCCCTCATTCCTGAATCCAAGTATCCTCTTGCTACAGGTTTTGCGTCAAGGCTCATGTTGCACGCTCTTATCACGCCTTCGCGCAGCATCATGCCGGCCATGCGGCGAACGTTATTGTACAACTCTCTTCTGGTGATCTGTTTTTCAAGCAGGAACAACTGCCTGAAGTAGTCAGGATATTTCTTCCCTATGCCCAGCCCCATAAAGGAGTACATGTGCGCATGAACGTGCGCATTACAAAAACCGGGAAAAACAGCCTTGGCAACGTGTCTTTCGTACCCGGCTGGGAAGGATCTTTTCTTTATCACGTCTGTTATAATCCCGTTCTCCACCAGAACAGTGCCCTTAAACGGCTTTTCGCCTGGAGAGTAGATCCTGCCGTACACAGCGTGTTCTTCCAGCATTCTAGCTCACTTCTTGGATAATTCTTTCAGTAGTTCTGGAAAGCTCTCTGCATGAATGAACCTGATTCCCCACTTGTCAGCCCATTCCATTATTCCCTTGTCCCTGGAAACAACTCCTGCGTCAAGCTCTTTTGCAAGAAATAGCACATCAAGATCCTCTTTAGAGTCTACGATTCCCTGCCGCATTATTATCTTGAAATTCTGCCTAAGCTCTCTAAGCACGATGTCATCAGGCCTGTTTTCCCCCTTCTTGAAAACTGCTTTCTCTGCTTCACGCAGGGCCTTGTTCATCCGGTCCCTTATTTCTGAAATGTACTCGTAAACGAACTCGGCAGGAACCATCAGCTCCCTTCTAGAAGGGGACTTCTGAACCAACCGCGCGTCAAGCGTTTTTATGAGCTTTTCAGTGTACCCTGACCTCTCGAGCATGCCTTTAAGTTCGTTCCATACTGCCGGGGGAGTGTAACAAGTTATGCTGTGCTTTCTAGCATTGCCCAATAATTTTACCATCAGCTTAACGTGCTTCAAGTCAGCTTTTTTTGATTCTCCGACTCCTATAAAAGCACTGGTGTCAATAACAAACCTCTGCCGTTTCATAAGAGAAAAAAAGGAAACAATGTATTAAAAACGTTCCAGTCAGAAGCCCTGCACCATAAGAAGAACAGAGGGTAATGTTTTTAAACCATCTGGTGCAGAATATTCTTTGCTCGGCGGCCACAGCGGGCGGGAAACACCCGGTCTCTTTCCGAACCCGGAAGTTAAGCCGTCCAGCGATCTTGTGTGTACTGCCCTCTTGGGCGGGAAAGCAAGGACGCTGCCGAGCACTTTTTGCTTTACACCCCGTACTTTTTTTTCACTTGCTTCCAATCTGGAATAAGCTTAAGCCTGTCTTTCCTCAGCTTTTTGTACTCTTCCACAGTCAGCCCTGCTGCCTCTGCCCTTTTAGTGACAGCACGCGTAATTGCTTCAGGAGGTTCAAAAAATTCTTTTGCGTACTCTCTTATGCCCTTGTCCCAGTATTTTTTGGGGTTTTTCGTCTTTGCTATCTCCTGGACCAACTCTTTTTTGAGCTTTTCAAGCGCAGGGTTTTCAAGGGGACTGTACCCTGCAAACAGTTCGGAAAGCTCTTCCCCGACCACCTGTTCTTTCACTTGGGCATGAAGCTCCTCTGAACTTATGATGGCAGGCCCGTGAGAAGCAAAAGAACCGCCGCCCTCCTGGTTTTTTTCCTTCAGGAAATGGTCTGAAAGGCGTCTTACGCCGCTGGCCTTTTTTTCAGGCAGGCGTTTTTTAGTGATTATAATATAGTCAACATCGCTTTCTGGATGAGCGTAACCTCCTGCTCTGCTTCCACTAACAACAATCCCAATAAAATCTGGACCGAGCTCCTGCTTAAGCTTCTCGTGTAATTCAGGAAGATCTTTTAGCATAAGTTTTATTGTCCGGCCTTTATCCCTGCTGAGGATTATAGGAAACTTTCTTGTTCTTCTTATCTCTAATTCGCTTTCAGCCCGCAGTTCATCTATCTTTTTTCGCACATCGTAGTACTCTTCAGGATTCTTGTACTTTCCAAGAGCAAGGTCTTTTTTGGCCTTGTTCTCGAGCAAGTCCAGTAAATGCTCCCGTACTTTCATCCCGAACGATTTTCTGGTTTTTTTACGCATAACCTCACGCGAACCATGCTCCCAAAAGAAGGAAGATTGGAAGGGGTTTTCAGAAGGGCTTGTATTCTTCCTCTTCTGGTGTTTCCTCTTCCTCTTCAGGCATTTCAAGCTCTTCAGGCTTTTTTCTCAAAAGCTTGAGAGAAGCTATCAAAAGAACCAACACTACTACAACTATTCCTGCATACAGCAGCGTGTTGTCTGCTTTCGGAACTTCCTCTTCTTCTTCCCCTGTTTCATTAGGCTTGCTCAAAAGAAGCTCTGTCTTGCTGGCTTTGGGGTTCTCTGCTAGCACGCTCAGGTTGTATAACACTTTTTCTCCTGTTCTTAAGGCAATAGCCTGAGAGCTAAGCACTTCAGACAACTGCTTGGCATTGGCGTCCTTTATCAGATCATAACAGGCCTTCGCGTTTAGCAAAGTGTCTGCTGCTTCTGAGCCTGTTAGTGAAAGCGAGGCAGTAACATACTCTTTCGCGCACTTGTAGTACGCATCTTCCCGGATTTTTTTTCCGCTTTCTGTTTTATCCCTGTACATACAGTCTCCTGCGCTCTTGTATGCTGCACCTGCGTCCTCATACTTTCCAACCTGCTCGTAGATGTTTGCTGCTGCTGCATAGTGTTCCCAGCACTTTTGCATTTCAAGCGTTGTTTTAGGAGTCTTGTAGCAGCTTCCTGCTCCTGCAGAGTAGTCTGCTATTCTGCTTCCGCTTGTAACATCTATTGCTTTGCCAAAAGCCTGGTCGCATTTTTCAGGATCTCTTGAATAATCCCTGTAGCAGATTCCTGCTTTTGAATAGTTTTCAGCAGCTTGCGCAGGATATGTTTCTTTTATCAGGTCGCCTAGCGCTTCGTATACAGGACAAAGTTCCTTTCCGACCCTTCCAGCTTCTCCGTACGCTATTGCATGGTTATAGTACTCTAATGCTGTTGAAGGTTCATTGTTCTGCTCTGCCTCAACTGCTGCACCAAGAGCTGCTTTAAACGCGTTATCCTCATCTCCTGCGTCCCGGTAGCACTGAAAGGAAACAGAGTATGCTGAAACAGCATCATTATGCATGGAAAGTCCTTTGTATAACTCTGCCGCGCTTAAAGCTTCATCGCCGCAGGACCTTGGCTTGTCAGCCCGGTAATACTGTGCTGCAAGCAGGTAATCCTGAGCAGCCTGCTCTTGCTCTCCTGCGTTAATCAGGTTCTCTGCTGCAAGAGAATAGTACTGCGCTGCTTGCGTGCTCTTACCATCATCCGCGTAGCATTCTGCAGCCTGCTCGTACGCTGCTGCTGCACTAGAGTAGTCTCCGACCGCGAGCGCGCTCTCTGCACTGTCTATATACTGAGAACATGCTGAAGCAGCAAAAGAAGCAGTCATGAACACTGCAATTAACAATGTGAAAGCGAGTGGGATTTTTCCTTTCATTTTATACCACCGTACAGTAATTAAATCAACTCACGCAATGTTTTAAAAGGTTTCGCTGGATGAGACTAGTAGTACGCTGACCTTATTGTGGAATAGATGTGCACACTGGAAAATAACAGGAACATCACTGCAGTATATGGTGAGAACACCCCTCCTCCAAGCACTTCATAGTACATGTGAGGATCTTGTAGGATAAACCCGCTAACAGCAAGAAAAGACGCCAGAGTAACTGTTGACAGCAGAACTACCCCTAGCAAAAACCGGTAGCAGTTTGACATAGGATGCTTATTCAAAGAAGCAGTTATAACTGCGGCAGAGAACAGTACAAAAAGCAGGGAGGTCACAATATTTTGGCCAAGCACCCTCCCGGACGCCGCGAATAGCATGTTTGCAACCGCGGACGCCATAACAGCCAGTAAGATAGCTCTTGCTAGATTGCTAAAACCTTTAAAGAACAAGACCGAGCCCACTGCCGCAAACACAAACATGCCTGAAGTAAGCATGCCATAACCCAGCAGATCATAACCTAAGTACCCAAACAGGAACAGGATCAGGGACAGGGACAATAACAATCCTGCCAAAAAAACTTCCGTGTTCAGGGATAATGCTCCCTTCTCTTTTGTCCTTTGGGATAACACTCCTGCTGCATTATACAAGTAGTATGAACAGACAACTCCTGCCAAGCCTGACAGAAACAGAAAGAACAGCAAGGCATGCGTCTCCGAGTATACTCCTCCAGAAAGAAGTATCAACGATGAACTTGAAACAGTCACTCCAAGAAGACTAACTGAAACCGCGGCCCATGCGCTGCTTTTCCCTATAATTGACCCCTTGACTTGGAGGTAGAACATCAAAAAGAATATTGAAGTCGCAAGGATCATTCCAGACCCGAAAAGCCAAAGCAGTAATGCAGCAATATATTTCATTTCCTACACCTCAAAAATTTTATCCGCCATGCTCATCAAAAAATTTTTGATTCTTCCGCTCCCTGCAACAGGAACTGACAAAAGTATAACTATCGCTCCTTTCTTCCGGGTGTTTGACAAAAGCCGGTGTAAAAACTTCATTGTATCTTGTTCTGAGTTGTACACTGGGAGAACTGCGACAGAGTCAAACAACGCAATCACTCCTTTATCCAGACTTCCGGAGATCTTCATCATAAGCTCATTCAAACTGGCAGGAGACTTTACCATGACAACATTCCTTCCAGGAGATTCCTTTGAACTGCTAAGCCCGGAAGCAGCATCAATAACCTTGAAGTTCTCCAGTATTTGGGGGTCTATAGAGGATGAGGGCCTTGAAAGGGAAACCAAAATTTTCTTAGCCTTTTTTTCTAGGAGGGTTGAAAGGACACTATTAAACGCAGAATTGTACTTGCCTATATCATTAATCACTACGAGTGCCACAAATCCTGGACGCGCATCTTGCAGCAGTCCGCTTGCAGAAAACTTTTCAACAGAAGATCTGAGGAAGTTCCCAACAACTTCTTCCTGACTCTGCATGCTCATTGTATCTGTAGGCACAAGCAAAAAAAGTGCAGAAAGTATAAAAAAGGTTCTGTTCTCTTTCATTTCTTGCTTTTTTTGCCGGGCTTTATGAAAACGTCTGCAACTATCTTGGCAACCAGCACCAAAATAAGAAGGTACATGGGATACCACCACAGGTCAGTTTTAGGCGGAATTGTGTTTGTTATTGCCAGCGTGTACCACTGTCCTGCAACAAACATGAACAGGGTGTACCCCACAAAAAACAGCAGCATGTCTTTTATTGCAACCCACACGTCCTTTACTTCTGGTCCGATTATTGCCATGGTACTATTTTGAGGTTTGGGGGATTATAATTGTTTCGAAACAGCTTTTAAGCCCTTCATGCCCTTTAGTCCTTTTCCAGCACCCAGAACACCTTTTCTTCACGCGTTCCAGGCATAAAAACATGCGTGCTCTTCTTAAACCCTGCTTTTTTGAACGCGCGTTCCACTATCCTGGTTTCTTCTTTTGTTTTAGGATAGAACTGGACCACTGCAACCCCCTTCTTTTTTAGTACTCTGTAAAATTCTGACGCGGTTTTCTGATAGTTTGCTATAATTTCCTCTCTTGATTTTCCGGTTATCCACTGTAAGGCAGAAATGCATACTATGGCGCTGAAGCTTTCGTCAGGAAAAGGAATGCTTCGCATGTCTGCTTTTTTTACTTGCAGTCCTTTTGCTTTTGCTATGTCAAGCATGGGCTGGGAAACGTCTATTCCTACGACAGAGTATCCTTTTTCTTTCAGGACTTCTGTAGAGAATCCTGTTCCGCAACCAACATCAAGTACACGGCCTTTTGATATTCTTCTGGACTTCAGCAGCTTTGCCGCGAACGCTGTCATCTCCTGCTGTACCTGCTTCATTCTCCTGCTTTTCTCATAGTTTTCAGCGGTCTCTTTGGAGAAGTATACTTCAGGATAGTAATAACGCAGTTCCCAGGGCATTATCCTTTCATTCCTTCAGTTGCTGGAGTTCCTGCTTAAGCTCGTCTAAAGCCCTCTGCAGCTCATTAATCCTTCTGCTTATGCTTTCAACACTGCTGTCCACGTTCTTTTCCTGCACTACCGCCACTGTTGAAGCAGCAGAGGGAACCATCTGCTGTTCTTCTTCAATTGGTTTGGCGTCCCAAACGCTCTTAGGCGGCTTCATGCTCGGAGGTATCACAACAAGTTTTCTTTCTTTCGCTGCTCCGGCAGGGGGCTTCCAGAAAAGTTCCTCTCTTTCCCTCTGTTTTTGTTTGTTTTTCTCCTGAACTTCTTTTATTCTCTGCTGCGCTTCATGCTCATACTTTGAGATTATGTCAGACATGAGGGACATGGTTTAGGAAAGGAAAAAATAGTTTATAAATCTTTCGCGGAAGACGCTATTTTTTGGTTAAGAGTATACATGTCCCCTGATTTTTCTATAACCTTCATTTTTTCAAGCTCTGGGAGGTCCTTTTCAGATTCTTTCCCGGACAAGAAAGTAAGCTCAGAGTAAGTTCTGTCTTTCACCGCCAGCATCTTCAGTGCTTTTCTGGCTGCAGGCGAAAGTTTTTTCCACAGGCCAGGAAAAGAAAGAACCTTAAGCTCCCCGTAGCTGTCTAGAGAAATGAACGACGGAGTGCTGCACTGTCTGCATATCACCCAGTCAAAAAACGTTTCGTCAGAAAGGAATGCCTTCAGGGTCGTGCTACATTCAGGACACTTCGCAATTATCATACATTGAAAAGGCTTTTATTTTATTTAAACCATAAGGTTAGCTGATGATAACGAACAGAAAGGTCTATGAGTCATGGAAGCCGGTTCAATACGCTAAGTATGAAAGCATGTTTCAAAAGATAAGAGATAGAATAAGGAAGGGAAGCTTGTTTGACTATGGAATAGGCCCTGGCTGGCTGGAAATGTTTTTTGACGAGAAAGGGGTCAGGTTTGACAGGATAGTCGGGTTTGACCCTGAACCGAAAATGACCGAACCAAAACTCGCAAACGTTGAGTACGTGCACTCCGGACCTCTGGAAGAAGAGTTTGATAACGTGTTCTGCATTGACACCGCGCACCTGTTAAAAGAACCAGAAGAAGAACTTCCTCATCTTGTCAGAAAGGGAGGACTTCTTGTAGTCAGTGTTCCAATGAGGTTCATGAACAAGATGCCTGAATTCAAGAGCATGCGGGTTCTTGAAAAGGGAATAGTAGGAAGCGCGGAGAAAGACTTTTTCTGGGCCTGGGAAAAGGTTTAAAACCCTTCTGAGGCTAAGTGAAAGAGTATGATAGACGCGCTAGCATTGTCCAGAGCTGTTGAAATAGGCTCTCTGGTTTTCCTGTTGCTCGTGTTACTCAGGGGCTGGATCAGGAAACACAATAATCCCAAGGCAGTACTCATAATCTTCTTGTCTCTTTCAGTAATCCTGCTGTCATTAAAATACCTGTCCATTCCAGCGCCCAGCCACTCTAAGCTTGGGCTGCTAGGGCCTGCTGCTGCATTCACTGCAATAGCTGCATTGTACGACAAAAAGGTTAACAAGTGGTCTGTGACCGCTTATTCGCTAATCGTCTTGGTAGTACTTCTAATCCCCTACGTGTGGGTACTTTCTGTTATCTCAGTCCTGCTTGCACTAGGCAGTATTGCACTCGCAGGCTGGGCATACCATAACACGAAAAACAAAGGGCTTGTTTTCTTTATTCTGGGGATACTTGTATTCACAGGGCTGGGCATCACTGCCAGGCTGGGCCTGCTGCCCCATCAGACAAACATGTTGGGGCTCACTGCCGGAGTAATACTCTGGAGCATTCCGTTCCTGAAAAGAGTGTGAAACATGACCAACAAAACAAAGTATGATAAAATAATGGAAAAAATGCTCAAACGAGCTTTCTTTTACCCCAGTTCTGAAATCTACGGAGGATTCTCAGGCTTGTACGATTACGGGTCAACAGGCACCAGGATAAAACTAAAGTGGGAAGATTACTGGCGGAAACATTTCCTTGGGCTTGGGGATTCTTTTTACGAGATCCAGCCCGCGAACATCATGCCAGAACCGGTATTCGAGGCTTCAGGCCATCTTAAGGAATTCGTGGACCCTCTTGTACAGTGCTCGAAATGCGGGTACTACGAAAGAGCAGACACAATTCTTGAAGACCAGCTTAAGCAGACGTTTGAAGGAATAACCCCTGAAGAGCTTGACCAGCTCATAAAAAAGAACAAGATCACCTGCCCGAAATGCAAGGGTAGGCTGAAAGAAGTAACAGTGCTTAATCTGATGTTCAATTTTGACGTTGGAATATTCCATTCTGTGACAAAAGGGTATCTGAGGCCTGAAACTGCACAGGGAGCATACGTGTGCTTCAGAAGAGAATACAAAGCAAACAGGGAAAGAATGCCGTTAGGCCTTGCGGTTATTGGGAAAGCGTACCGGAACGAGATATCTCCCCGGCAGGGACTGTTTAGAATGAGGGAGTTCACGCAGGCAGAACTGCAGATCTTTTTTGATCCTGACAAGATAAACGAGCACCCGCGGTTTGAGGAAGTGAAAGACAAAAAGCTCAGGATAGTTCCTGCAAACGAGAGGGACAAGGGCGAGCAACTGCTCTCGTGCCAGGAGCTCGTGGAAAAAGGGTATCCTAAGTTCGCTGTGCACTATATGGCCAGAGTCCAAGAGTTTTACGAGTCTTTGAAAGTGCCCTTGGAAAAGTTCCGGTTCTACGAGAAGAACGAGCAGGAAAGAGCGTTCTATAACCTGCTTCACTTTGATGTTGAAGTTTTTCTTGATTCATTCGGGAAGTACACGGAGCTGGCTGGATTCCACTACAGAGGAGATCATGACCTGAAAGGCCATCAGAAGGTTTCAGGAGAGGACATGAGTGTTGTAAAGGAAGGTAAAAGGTTCATTCCGCACGTGCTAGAACTCAGTTTTGGGGTGGACCGGAACGTGTTCGCCCTCTTTGACATAGGATACAAGGAAGAAGGGAAAAGACAGTGGTTCTCTCTGCCTGCATTTGTTTCCCCGTGGACCGCTGGCATCTACCCGCTGGTTAAAAGGGACGGGCTTGACAAAAAAGCAAAAGAAATCAAGAACCTGCTTTTAAGAGAAGGTATTGACGTGTTCTATGACGAAAGAGGGTCTGTTGGAAAAAGGTATGCCCGGGCTGATGAAATAGGCGTAGCGTACGGGATAACGATAGACTATGACACAATGCAGGACGATACTGTGACAATTAGGTTCAGGGACTCAACAGAACAAGAAAGGGTGAACGTGGCAGAACTTGCTGAAAGAATAAAAAAACTACAAGGCATGTGATTCTTCCTGTTCCTTAAGCGCGGTAAGCAGGTCAATTATTTCTATTCCTCTGCAGGTTATCTCATAAGGGAACCACTTCAGAGGATGAGACTGGTTAGCCATCCGTGTTATCCTGAGCTTGTGCTTTGCGCCCGAGTTCATGATCTCTAATGCACTATCACACAAGTAGGAGAGAGTAGTTTCCACCTCATCAGAGTGAACCCCTTCTTCCAAAATGAACAAAGATACTGTATTATGTTCTTTCAGGACCCCTGTAAACACCTGCATAAACTTGAAAAACCTGCCAGTATCCTCTGATGACTGCAAGAGCACGTCAGTCAGCGAGTCGAACACAACCCTCCCAGGCTTCTTGCTCCCGAACCCTGCTTCTGAAAGCGCGGTCTTCACAACGTCCGTGATCTCGTTAAAATTGGAAAGGCTGGAGATCTTCAGCATGCTTTTTGTCCTGCTGGTCCTCCAGGAGTACGCGTCAACAAACACAATCCTTTCCAAGTCCTCTTCCGTGATCTTAAGATCAAAATTCAACAGGGCCTGTTTACACTGCTCAAACTTTTCTCCAGTGGAAACAAAAACAACCTTCTCTCCCCTGCGCAAACCCTCTGCCAAAAACTGCCTTGCAAACGTTGTTTTCCCGCAACCCGGAGGCCCTACCAAAAGAACTGAAGACGGCAGCATAAAACCTCCTGCAAGAATCTCATCTAACCTTCGGATGCCCGTGGAAATCCTCAATCTATCACGTCCAAAAGCTTAAGTCTTCTTCCATCATATTCTCCCATGAAAATGCGCCTGGCCTTGTTAGGCAGTCCTGCTTTTATGATAATCTTTTCTTCTGCCCTCCTGAACAAAATCTCCCCATCTGCTTTCTTCCTGAGAACAGGACTGCCTGGCCCTGTCCTTACCACAAAGACACAAGAAGAACCAAACTCCTTGGCTGTTCTAGAAAGCCTTGAAACAAACCAAGAAACACTGGTCTTAGAGTAGCTGTTCGTAATCCGGTTAAAAGAATCCATAACAAGAAGCGCTGGAGGAACATCTGCAGCCTTGAATTCTCTGGCAACCTGGTAGTATAATTCTTTCAGCGTAAGATCCTTCTCCTCAAAATCATACTCGTACAAGTCAAAAAACCGGGCTGTTTCTTTTTCAAGCAAACTAGCCAAGGCCTTTCTTCCAATAAGCTGCGTGAACATCGGGATCATGTCCGAACTTGGCCTGTCAAGACTAACAAACAGTGCAGGATTGCCTCTTCTCACGTTTGACGCGAACATCTTGCTAGAAAAGTATGTTTTCCCAGTATGCTTAGGCCCTGACACCAAAAGAGAAGTTCTAGAAGGAATTCCTCCAATAGCCCTGTCAATCACCTTGAACCCTGTCCAAAGCCTCATGCAACCATAAAAGAAAAAGAGTTTAAAAAGGATTTTGTCCTACACGACAAAAAAAACCGCAAAATAAAGGAAGAACAATAAAAAAGTAAACCTTTTCCCGGTTCATTCCGGTTGCAAAAACCTTATATACTTGTTCTGCTAGTTTTAGTTCCAAAGGAGGTGGCAGTATGAACACAAAAATCTTGGAAAAATACTCTAAGAAAATCAAAATAATAATAGATGCAATGATAAATTGGTCTTGCGGAGATGAGGAATAAACATGAAGAGACTGTACCGCGAGGGTGCAAGGTACTATGAGGACAACCAGCCCAACCCCACGAAAGTATACGAGAACTGGTTGGAGCTCCTGAAGAAGACGGATTACACGAGCGTGCTTGACATAGGGTGCGGGCTGGGGGACTTTACTCAAATGCTGCAGGACGAAGGATACGAAGCAGTAGGCATAGACAGCTCAGAGCAAATGATCCGGGCTGCCAGGAAAAAGCACCCTGAATGCAAGTTCGTGCAAGCGAACGCCGTGGATTACAAGCCCGCGCAAGAAGTAGGGATAATGGCATTCACTGTCCTGCCCCACCTTTCCCAAAAAGAGCTTGGAACCCTGTTCAAAAGAATGGGACAAGAAGACTACACCAAAGCATTATGGTTCGACTACCCAAAGTACGTTAAACAACTGCTGGACAGGGTCACGAGCATGCCAGGAATAGACTTTGTCTTCCACCCCGAGGGCAAGATAGAATACCTCGTGGGAGAATACAGGGAAGAACTGTGGCTAGTCACTCCCTCCCTCGTGGAAGCCTTAGCAGAAGCCTGCGGGCTCGGTACCCGGATCCTGAAAGAAGGGAGAATAAGGTACTACCAGGAGTGTAAAATATGATACTGGATATTGCGATAACTAGCACATGTAACCTAAACTGTAAACATTGTTACCAGGGAAAACAAGTAAAGCAGGAGAGATTTGTCCTGCCTTATTACAAGATAGAAGAAATTGTCCTTGACGTCATGAATGAATTCAAAAATAACAAGATAATAATCACGGGAGGAGAACCATTCACTCACCCTGAAATAAACAAAATTCTTGAGTTTCTCAAAAAACGCCCAGAAGCCAAAATTGTAGTTATGACCAACGGAACAAAGTTGCCTGAAAAGGCTTTTGAGCTTCAGAACGTAGAGTACTCCATATCTCTGGATGGCCCTAAAGAAGTTCATGAAAAGATAAGAGGAAAAGGCACGTATGAAAAAACTTTGAAGAACATCCAGAAAATAAAAGAAAAGACTGGGGCTAAAGTAGAAGTGAAAACTATAATCACCCCCGAACTAGAAAAGGACGCTGTTCTAGAAAAGTTCTTATCTGATCTTGTAAAAGTAGGCGTGGACGAACTTGTGTTCAATAATGTGTTCTACCAAGGCAATGCGACAAACTTGAAATGGGTGGCAGAAACCAAACAACCCTTACAAAAGCAAAGAAAACCATACTGCCATGCTGGGGAAGATAGAGTGGCTGTAAACTTTGATGGAGTAGTGTACCCTTGCCACTTTTTCAGAAGCATTAATATGCTTTCAATGGGCAATATCTATTACACTCCACTTTTGGAAATAATAGCCAGAGGAAAAAGAACAGTAACAGATCTCCTGAAAAGAGAGAAGCACCCTCTTGGGTGCAGCGCCAGAAGCTTTCTCGCTAACGGGATTCCAGACTCCCCTGATCCCTTTGAAGAACTTGCAACAGGCAGGACAGTATCCCCAGAAAAACTGGAAAAAGCACGGCTATTAAAGGCATAATAAACCTTTTCC
>CAZVAJ010000005.1:0-17774 GCA_964625085.1 Microcaldota archaeon
GGCCTCCATCCGAGTTGTAGTGAGAGTGTAGTGTCTGCAGCGCTCCTGGCAACGTCTCCGGGAACAGGGTCAACGTGCAGTATGCTTGAGTTGGAGCTCAGAGCTTTTTTTATTGTTTCAGCAAGCTGGTTTATGCTCGTTTCTTTCCCGGTCCCTATGTTGAACGTGTGGTTTCTTCCCAGCATTTTAATCAAAGCATTTGCAACATCTTCCACGTAAACAAAGTCTCTAGTCTGTTTTCCGTCCCCGTAGATTTTGAGCGGTTTTCCTTCCTGTGCGAGGGTGATGAACTTTGTTATTACTCCTGAGTAAGGGTTAGCAGGGTCCTGTCCAGGACCATAAATGTTGAACGGCCGCGCGACCGCAATTTTTGAGTGCCTGCGGTAGTACTCGCAAACATTTTCTCCCAGGACTTTGGTTAGACCATAGGGGTTCTCTGGATTGAGGGGGTGAGATTCTGGTATTGGCACTTGTTGGGGTGTGCCGTAGACTGCTGCAGAGGAAACGAACACGATGGGTTTTCCTTTGTTAGCCTCTAGCACGTTCACTGTCCCGGTAACGTTCACGTCAAAGTACTCTCCTGGCTTTTGGAGCGATTCTGGGGCAGAAACCTTTGCGGCAAGATGGAATACTGCATCAACGTCATGCGAAGCCCTTTCCACGTCTTCTTTGTTTCTAGTGTCTCCCACGATGAGCTCGATCTCGTCTGGCACGTTCTCTTCCCTGCCAGTGCTGAGGTTGTCAAGCACGACTATATCGTGTCCTTGCGCTTTGAGCTTTCTGCACAAGTACTTTCCAAGAAAACCTGCACCGCCTGTTATTAATATCTTCATCCTGTCACCACACCCATGCAAGGGCTGCTAGTACTATCACTCCTTGTATGGCGTACGTTTCGAGCACTATTCTCCTTTCGGTTAAAGGACCGTGAATTCTCATGAGCAAGTGAGGGAATGTCTCAATAATCTTGCTGGCAGGCTCGAGCGTCCCGTCTTTCCTTAGCTTGCTCCACCACGTGTTCTTGAACTTTTTGCGGGATTTTAGGCCGAGTTCCAGGAAATACAATGGGAACATTAGGAGCGCGGCTTTTTCCATGTTCCCTATTATCGCCGCGTTAGCGATCACCGCGCCGATTAGAAAGTCGGACATTCCAGGCAGGCATTTCGCAGGATAGAAGTTGTAGTACAGGAGTGCGAGGAATGCGCCGACAGCAGCGCACAGGAAAAGAGTTGAGTGCATGTTTCCGGTGTGCAGGGCCAGAGCAAGCAGTCCGGTCATGGTTATTAATCCTGTCCCTGTGCTTATACCATTATATCCTGCAAGCATGTTTGTTGCGTTGCTTGCTCCAAGCACTCCGATTATCACCAGCAAGTAATACATCATTCCAAAGTCAACAGTTCCTAAAAGAGGAACTGTCATGATCGTGCTGCCTGCCTTGACTGCTATCAAAGGCACTGCTCCTAAGGCTGGAATGACTGCTTTCATCTTATTGCTTATCTTGAGAAGGTCGTCCAGGAATGCCATGAACGCTATCAACGAGATGCTGGTAAGCATGGCGAGCAGCGTGCTGGTATCCTGTCCTGAGATGAATGTGAGGTATGCTACTCCTGTCAGCACGCCCATGGATATGGCGAAGTATGCTCCTGCGCCGCCCACTTTAGGCACTAGTGGCTTTTTTCTTTTGTGCAGGTCAGGAACTATCAGCCCAAGGTCGTGCACTCCAGAATAGTTCAGTCTTTTGACTATTCTTATGATCCTGTCGAGCACGAACAGGCCTGTTATCGTGCTTACTGCTGCTACAATGAGGTATATGAGCACTTACCTGCCTCCTTTTTTGAATACTTCGTAGAACTGCTCTGTCCACGCAGGAATGTTAGGATTATCGCGCGGGAACTTGTCAGGGTCAGGCACGCCCTCCCAGTTTATCTCGTATATTTTGTTCCACCCATTATCATACACCAGTTTTACGTGTTTTAGGTTCGGGTCCTTGAAGTAAAGCCTGTACATGAAAGAGTACAGTAAGGGTGTTTCGCTCGGGATCACGAACAGGGTATAAGAGTATTCTTCACTGGGGTCGTCTATCCCTTGGTACGCGTACTTGCTGTGATCTTTTTCCGGAAGAAGGCTTACTGGAATCCCGCTCATGTTGTACGGGATTCCTGGCCAGACCGCGTTATCAAACTGTTCTTCTGTAATCATTATGGGATTGGTTGGAACTACTCTTCCCTCTCCTGCATCCTTGTAGTAGTGTCCTGTATTGTCAGGCATCCAGCAGGTTATAATGCTGGTGTTCTTCATTTTCGTGCAGGGAACATCAAATGGCCTTAGGTTCTGGCTCATTACAATATTGTTTGCTATGATCTGAGGCGCGCCTACTTTCCGGTCAATCATCTCTTTATCTATCAGGATGTGAGTGGTGCCGTACGGTTTTAGGATAGAAAGGGACTCCAGTTCTGCTTTTTCAAGGCCTGTACTGCTCGCATCACAGAGGATGTGTTGTCCTGTTGCCTTGCAGGTGGTGGTGTGCGTGAACGACGCTGCGGTCACGTAAATGGATCCAGGGGTTGAGTGCACGTTGTCAGTGAGCATGTTGACCTTGTCCCCGTTAAAGTACGCGATCCAGTGCCCGTAGTCCCACCAGAACGCGAACACACTTCCTTCAGGAATGCTCTTGTTAATAAAGTCAAATGTCTCCCACCAGCTTGTGGGAACATCATACTGGTAGTTTTTGGATGTTTCCTCGAGCACGAGCACGTTAGGCATGGCAAGCACGAGCACCAAGCCCATGACCGCGATTCCAGCAATTTCTTTTCCTCTTTTTACTTTGGCGTATGCCAAGAACCGTTTTCCCTGCTTCCACAGTTCGCCAATCAGGTATCCTGCTCCCAGCATTACCGGCGCGGAGAGGAAGAATGTTGTCTGCTCTTTCGAGGTTTGGGTGAAAAGTATCACGAGGACCAGGACAGCTACAAGAAGATCCAGCTCGTAATCAAATCTTTTGTTCACGAACGGCATTATCAGGGACTTCATGAGCGCCCAAATTCCTCCAAAGAACCCGAGCCAGAGGAACACGCCGAAATACTTTTGCGACAAGTAGTTCATTCTGTTCATGAACCCTCCGCTCACTCTTGCTTGTTCTGCGATGGTGGTGTCAAGCCTTTGCACGTAGTCTGGTTTTTCTTGAGCTCCTCCAGCATGCACTCCCACATACCCTAGCGGGGCAGTGTACAACGAGCTTGAGTACACTGGAACCAGTGCCCCAAGAAGCAATATGGCAGAAAGGCCTGAAAGAATAACAGGGTTCTTGTAATTCTTTGCAAGATAGCTCAGGTCACGGCCGTTAAAGTAGAACACCTGCAGTGCTGCGCAGTAGATAATGCTTCCTGCAAGCGGAAGCAAGGTTATCGCTACATAGTGTCCATTGGAAAAGGCAAGGTCAACGAGAAGAGATGGTAGGATGCTTGCCATTGCGAGTATGTAATTGCTTTTGTCAACCTTTCCTTCAGTGTACTCCATCATCTTCATTGCCGCGATGAACGTGAACCAGACGGCCACAGTGCCTGCAATACCCACTGTAGCCACTATGTAAGACTGCCAGGTTATCGCCAGCCAAGAGAACACCAGAGCATTCAGAACAAGGTACCTAATCTTCTTTTCTTTTACCGCGAGCACGAAAGTGTACAAGGCCAGGAACAAGAGTGAGAACCCCAGCGCATCATTTTCAGCATGCCCGTAAATAGAATACTGCAGGTGAGTGATTGCGCCTGTAAGGAACAAGGCCCCGGCCAGTCCAGCGATCCTGTTAAATGACTTGCGCAAGAAAAGGTATAACGCGGGAATTGCAAGAGCTCCGAAGATGGCTGTGTTCCAGCTCGCTATTTTTCCAAAAAGAGAGTAATCAAAGCCACTGACCCCATTAACCGCAGCCACTGCTTTGTACGAAACTGCGTTCAGTCCCCACCAGCCAAGTTCTGTTGCAGTGGCGGTCCTGCCGAACGGATAGTCTATCATGGTTTCATTGTAAGGGAACCACCCTCCTTCAATCATGTGTTTTGTGTGTCTTGCCGCCCAGTAGGAGTCAAAACCCATTATGTTGGGAAACCTGTCCGCAGGCCCGATTCTCGCGCCAAGGGCCAGGAAATAAATGGACAAAAGGATCAATATCTCGATCTTGTTTTTTGAAACCCATCTGATAAGATTCATGCTGATGCACCCAGCGCTTTTGAACAGATTAACATCCCGGTATTAAAAAAGGATGGTGGTCAGGAACAAACTTGCTCCAGAGACCAGAGGGATCACTATATTATCATCAATCCTTGAATATAATTCCACGAGCGAGGCAAGAACGCACGCCGGTAATGTAATCAGAGGAGGTAAAAAAAGGGATGATACGATCCATCCTGCGAAAAATCCTGCCAGTGTTCCTTCAGCTGTTTTTTTCCCGTTTATTCTTGTTTTGCCGAATGCCATTCCAATCACTGTTGAAAAGCTGTCCAGGAACGAGAGTATTAGTACTGAAACGAATGTTATCTGCAGTCCGAACAGTACAAGAGACAGGTATGTACCCATGAAAAAATTGATCGTTCCTTTTCCCGCAGGCGCTTCTTTTCTTTCAAACCGGTTAAGGAACCAGTCCACTACCGGAATTTTGAACCCTGCTCTTGCAAGTATGCATAGGACTACTCCTAAAAGCAGAATCCCAGATAAGAGAATTATTGACCAGTATTCTCCAAGGAGCATCATTCCAGCTGCCAGTACTGTTCCAAGGGCTAGGTGTATGATGTTCCTTCCTGTTTCTTGCCTCATCCAAAAAGGTTTTAAATCAATTTAGTTAATAACCTTTCTTAGGTGGGCCCATAGCTCAGCCAGGTTAGAGCGCCGGTCTTATATGGCTCGCTCTAGCACAGTTTTGCTGGCGGTGCTTGAGAGAACCGGAGGTCCTTGGTTCAAATCCGAGTGGGCCCACCAAAACCATAAAACCACACTGATTAGGAGGTAATATCAGATGACTGTAAAGAAAAAGAAGTCTAAAAAGAAGCCTGATTTTAGCGAGGAGATAATAAAAAAGGAGAGAAAATGGTTCAAGGAATGGAATCCTGAAATAATGCTGGTAACAGTAGTGGGTATTCTAATGATTCTTGGTATTAGTGCAGTTGCTGCTGCCAAGATAGGGGAAGTGCATGCGGACCTGTCAAAAACAAACGAGCAGTTAGACCAGAAAATAACAACACTTAATAATAAGATAACAGGGCTTAACAATGAAATAACGCGCCTTAAAGCAGCAGGTCCTGCAGGAGGATGCATGTTTGACATTAAAGGCAGCACCTTGTGTGACATGAAAGAAGGGCTTGACACCAAGCTTAGGGGTACTAATTTTAAAATTCCTCTTGAGTCAAACACGCTTTGCACGAACACGACAGCATGCCTGCCTGAACATGGTAAAGCAAGGATACTCAGGTTCGTGTCACCAACCTGCCCGTTCTGTGATGCTCAAATGTCTGTCCTTGACAAAGTAAGCGCGAAGTACCCCCTGGTAGAAGTGAAAAACGTGTGCCTGAACATTCATCCTGGAGATGAACAGCTTTGCAAGGAGAACCAGGATGCTTACGACATACCATACGAGGAAGGCATGCAGCTTGCGCAGATATTCCACGTGAGCGGAACTCCCACCATGGTGGTGGACTGCGTGTACAGCAGGGTCGGAAGCTATGCCCTGCTTGACCAGAGGCAAAACACCACTAATGAAGAACAGGATCTAGAATCTTTGTTCAGCGCACTGAGCGCATGAAAAACCATTCTCTCTTTTTTCTTATTATTGTTTTTCAGCAATGATAGCAGCATGATCTTTCTCAAATGGCCCGAGTCGCTTCACGCCAATCACTTTTAAGCCTGCTTTTTGCACTTTCTTTTGTTCTTCTGAAAAAATTTTTTCAGGGTCCCTTGTCACATCAATGCTCCGGGCCTTTATCATGAGCACGAACAAGCCTCCCCTTTTAAGGAATCTTTCCACGTTCTTAAGCCCGATTTCTGTCTGGTTCGGTTGAGCTATGTCCTCGTACACGACGTCCACGTTCCCTGGAACTATGTCTTCATACTCTTCTGGTTTTCCAGCGTCCGCGAACACTGGCACCATGTTCTGTCTGTCTTCGCATAATGGCAGGAGTTTCTCAAAGGCCTTGGCAGAGAACTCAACGCAGATCACCAGCCCTTCCGGTCCCACGATGTCAGAAACATGGGATGGCGTTGTGCCCTGCGCTGCCCCAAGGTACAGCACAACGTCGCCTGGTTTAATCAAGCTTTTGTTCCAGCCTTTTTTCAGAAGAGCAGCGAGCTTTGACCTACGCGGGTTCCATTCCCTGTATTCCCTTCCTTCTTCCCTTACTGTTCTCTCACCGTATGCCTTTTTTCCAGGAGTGAGATTAAGCGTGTACAGCCTGTTCTTCTCAGCATAAACTCCTTCAATTACTTTTTTCATGTTCTACTCCTCCTTTTTACGAGTGAGAATGCCAGCACTACTAAAAGCACTGATGTTACGAGCGCGCTCACTAATGCAGGCAGTTTCTGCACATACTGCGCACCAGTTCCAGGCGCGTGTGTTATGATCACTCCTTGTAATAACGCTTTTTCCACCCCCCTTCTTTCAGTGCAGTACTCCTGCGCAGAGATATTGTCCAAGATCCTAAAGTATATTCTCTCGTACAAGATTCTGCCAGACAGTTTTGCAGTGTAGTTTAGGAAGAGGTGGTTGGTTCTGATTGAATAATTTTCAGGCAGGGACAAGATAGTGAAACCTTCTGGCAAAACTGTCCTGCTTTCCACAAGCTGGCTTCTGGCGCTCATAACACCTTCCGGGTCCTCACAGTACTCATCTATGAATCCTTTTCCTCCAACCTTGTAATTGTCTCCCTTTTTTTTGACAAAATCAGGCAACACTCCTGTCACGCGCAGTTTGAACGTGCTGTTCTTTCGTTCAACGCTCCAAAAGCTTATTTGCATTCCAGGCGCTCTGGACTGCACGAAATATTCTCCGAATACTTTGTACGCTGTCCAGGCGCTTAGGCTGGAAAAGTTTTCTTCAAAAGAGTACTCGTCCACAAGATCTTGGGAAATGTTATGCGTGTTTTGTCTGACCACATCATATGCTAAGGAAGCCTGCACTAAGACCAGCATGATCAAAATAATTTTTTTCATTCAAAACAGCCCGTTTGCAGAGAGTATCATCAGTATTATGCCTGCCAAGATGATTATTTTTATCATGAAACTCAGCCGTGATTCGCTGCGGAACTGCACTTTTTTCGTTTTCATTGGCTCAATCTTCCTAAGATGCCAAGGCGCCCGCAACAGCAGAAACTGCTTTAGCCCGCGTTCTGTTGAGACCAGTTTTGAAATTCTCTCAGATTCGTAGATCATTCCCGCAATAAACCCCACTGCGAACGCTACAACCAGTTCGTACAGCAATCTTTTTCCCCTTTATTTCAGCTCTTTTATCTCTTTCTCAAGCTCCTGCTTTAGTTTGTCTCCAATGAACTCTCCTTTGAAGTAGTCTACTTTGGCTGCTATGGCTATCTTGCCCGCAAGCCGTCTTGCGATTTTTCCCCTAACCTTCTTCTTTGATCCTCTGACTTCAGGGTACGAGAAGATCACCCCATGCTTTGGGCTGGGAACTCCTTTTTTTCTGAGATGAGCGAACAAGGCCTTTTCTGCTCCAAGAACCTGGATGGTGGAGCTGGGCATCTCGGCAAGGCGTTCAAGAGAGCCTGCCAGCGAAATGAGCCTTGCGGTCAGGCCTGGTCCAAGAAGGCTGTTCAGGTTAGGGGCTTCCTGAGATACCAGGGTTTCAAGGTACTCTGAAATAACCTGTCGCTCGTTCAACAAGCCTTTTATGCTGCGCGCGAATGACCTTACTTGTTCCACATCCTCTTTTGTCAAGTCAGCGCCAACAGAATCCTCTGAGCCAGGCATCTTTTCCTTGTACCCAACGTCAGCCACCAGATTAACATACTCTTCAATGCTTCTTGTTTTTCTTTCAAGCTCTGGGAAGTAAACAGAGTACCAGTCCTTCAGTTTTTCAGTTAGCAGGTTGGCTGTTTTATCTATCTCGTCAATACTTCTTACAACCTGTACAATAAGATGATCCCTCTTGTACATGCTTTGCTTTAGCTGTTTGCGTGTTCTTTTGATAGCTTTCTTCCTGAGCTCGGTGTACTTGCTAGGCATACAAATATTACTGCCCGGTGTTTAATAAAAGCAATGCTCTCTGAAAAAAGGATCCTCAGGCTCAGAAGAGAAATCGACTGGATCATTAAACTGCCTGCAGCAGGCAGGAAAGAGCTACTTTCACTCTTGTCAGAAAAAGAAGGAGTAGAGTACGAGACCGTGAAAAGGGACTTGTATGCTCTTGCGTATGCAGTTCTCTCAGGGGGAAGCATCCCAAGATCATATGAAGAAGATGTAAAGGCATTGAAAAAGGCCTTGGACGCTGGAAAACTTGATAAGGAAAAATGCGAGTCCGCGGCGCTCATATTCCTTGAACATGACCCTGGCTTTGATTTTTCCAGGTTGGGTATAACAGGAGTATATGATCCTGAACTTGATGAGGTAAAATCTCTCGTAATAGAATACGCAGAAAAAACAGCGAGCTTGAAAGCAGCCAGGCTTGGATGGCATCCTGCCAGGCAGAAAGCAGAACTGTGGCGGATTATAGGCGCTAAAATATACTCAGAGCTCCCGAAAGCAGTTGAAGGCGCGAGGCCTGAAGACGTGCAGATTGCTGTAAAAAGGGTGTGGGAAGAAAACCTTGTTAGGATGCAGGCAATCTGGCACTATGAGCTGGCTTTGCAGTCCCTTAAAAAACTGGCAGAGCACGCAGGATGGAAAGAAATACAAAAGGCTGTTGAAGAGGACGAGATAAGCCTGGATGCCACGACAGTGAACTGGGTTGCAGAGCACGCTCCAAAAGATCCTGAGGCAACAAAGTACCTGGCACGCTTTCTTGAACAAGCAAAGGCTGGCCGGAAAATTTTTGCAGGGAAAGCGAAATGATTTTAACTGAAAACATACGAATTCATAGCATGACGTACGATCCAGTGAGCACTGAAAAAAAGTGGCAGAAAGCCTGGCATGAAAACAACCTCAAGCTCGCAGAACCAGACTCTTCAAAGCCCAAGTTCTTTATTCACTTTGCTTATCCAGGGCCTTCTGGTTTTTTTCACGTGGGTCACATGAGGGGTTATACCTACACGGACGTGATCGCAAGAATCAAGAGGATGAAAGGGTATAACGTTTTGTTTCCTGTTGGAATGCATGCTACTGGAAATCCAGCCGTGGGCTTTGCCACAAAGGTGCGGAAGAAGCTTCCAGCAATGATGGAGTACCTGGCAGAAAACGGTCTGCCTGAAGAAAAAGCAGCCACGCTGGAAACTCCTGAAGGGGTTGTACAGTTTTTTGCAGAAGAGTACAAGAGAGAATGGAAGTCCTTCGGGATTCTTGCAGACTATGACAGGTTCACGTGCACCACCTGGCCAGATTACCAGAAGTTCATAGAATGGCAGTTTAAGAAACTGAAAGAACATGGCCTGCTTGTGCAAAAACCATACTATGCCACGTTCTGCATCAAGTGCGGCCCAGTAGCTGTGGACCCTTCAGAAACAGACATTTCAAAAGGAGGAAACGCAAGAAAAGAAGAGTACGTTGCCCTGAAATTCAAGCTTGAAGGCTCGGAAGACTACCTGATTGCAGTTACTCTCAGGCCAGAAACAGTGTACGGTCAGACTAACCTGTGGGTGGATCCTGAAGCTGAGTACACAAGAGTCCGTGTTGGAAAAGAAAACTGGATAGTCTGTAAACAGGCTGCTGAGAAGCTCACCTACCAAAAGGAAAACGTGAAAATCCTTGGGCTTGTTGATCCCAAGGAACTGCTTGGAAAAAAGGCCATGGCACCAGGCGTGCACAGAGCCATTCCGATACTCCCTGCTCATTTTATAGACCTTGAGGTCGGCACAGGCATTGTGACAAGCGTTCCTTCAGACGCTCCTGATGACTATATCGGCTTAAGAGACCTCTGGGAAAATCCATCAGAACTAGAGAGGTATGGCATGGACGCAGAAGAAGTCAACTCAATAAAACTAATCCCGATCATTAAGACACCAGAATACTCTGACACCCCTGCAAAGGACGTGGTTGAAGAACTGGGGGTTAAGAACCAGTTCGACAGGGAAAAACTGGAAGAAGCTAAAAAGATCGTTTACTCCAAAGGATTCCACACAGGGGTAATGAACGAAAACTGCGGGAAATACGCAGGAATGCCTGTCAACAAGGCAAAAGATATAATGAAGCAAGAGCTTCTTGAGTCAGGAGAAGCAGATACCTTCTGGGATCTTTCAGAAGAAGTCATCTGCAGATGCGGTTCAAGAGTGGTCATAAAGAAAGTGGAAGACCAGTGGTTCATCAAATACTCTGACCCGAAATGGAAAGAGAACTCAAAAGCTCATGCCAAGAACATGCGAATCCTTCCCTCAGAATACTACGAGAGCATGCCGCAAGTCATAGACTGGTATGATGACCGCGCGTGCACCAGGATGGGTACGTGGCTGGGAACACATCTTCCATTCGACCAAAAATGGATAATAGAACCAATATCCGACTCCACCTTGTATCCTATAATGTACGTGCTCTCAAAATACACCAACACAGAAAAACTTAAGCCAGAGCACATGACAGAAGAACTTTTGGACTACCTGCTGTTGGGCAAGGGCCATCCGGAAGGACACGGGATTCCAAAAGAACTTGCAGAAGAAATCAGAAAAGAGTTCGAGTACTGGTATCCTGTGGACCTGAACGTGGGGGGAAAAGAACATAAAACAGTTCACTTCCCTGTTTACGTGATGAATCATGTGGCAGTGCTCAAGCCAGAGCACTGGCCAAAAGGAATTTTCGTGCACTGGTGGCTTACTGGAAAAGGCAGCAAGATCAGCAAGTCAAAAGGAGGGGCGAGCACAAGCATACCAGTAATAACAAAAAGAAGGTCAGTGGACGCGCTCAGGCTGTACTACTGCCACGCTTCAAGCCCGTTCGTTGATTTAGAGTTTGACGAAAACGTTGTGAAACAGTACGAGGAGCACCTGCAAAAGTTTTACGCTCTTACAGCAGACGTGTACAAGGAAATGGGGGAAGAAGAAAAAAACATTGACAAGTGGCTTGAGTCAAGAATAAACCAGCGTCTGGCAGAGTCTGAAGAAGGGCTTGAAGAATACAACTTCAAAAAAGCACTTGACATGCTGTTTTTTGGAGCATTACAGGACCTTGCATGGTACCAGAAAAGAGGAGGGAACAACAAGAGAGTGTTCAAAAAGTCTATTGAAACGCTCGTGAAATCACTTTCACCTTTTACTCCACACTTGTGCGAGGAAGTGTGGCATGAACTGGGTAACGAGAACTTTGTTTTCCAAGAAACATGGCCCGAGCCAGGCCAAGTTGACAAGACCGCTGCTTCTGCAGAGGAAATGATACAAAACTTGTTATCTGATTTCAGAGAAGTCCTCAAGCTCGTTGGAAAACAACCAAACAAAGTAACCCTGTTGGTTGCTCCTGAATGGAAGAGAACTGCCCTGGCTAAGGCAAGAGAACTTCCAAGAAAGGACATGATGAAAGGGATAATGCAACTTCCTGTAGTAAGGGAAAAGGGCAAGGAAGGCGTTAAGTATGCGCAGTTCCTGATCAAGCATTTGCATGAGCTTCCTGAGCACGTTATCTCAGAAAAAGAAGAAAAAGAGATACTAAAATCTGCTGCAGACTACCTGAGCAAGGAGTTCAAAGCAGAGGTCACTGTTCTCAGTGCAGAAGAGTCAGAGAATCCCAAGGCCCGGAACGCGGTTCCAATGAAGCCCGCGATGTTCTTGGAGTAAGAGTACCATATCACTAGAATCAGCGGGCCCACCGGGATTTGAACCCGGGTCACAAGCTCCGGAGGCTCGCATTCTATCCAGGCTAAACTATGGGCCCATTTTTGTGCAGAAGGACAGAGAGTGCTTTCTTTGATCTCGAGGCCAGCGCGTTGACCACTCCGCCATCCCGGCACAAAGCGCCGGGAGTGGGATTCGAACCCACGAGGGCAAAAGCCCACTGGCTCGCTCGTCTGACCAGGCTTTTTAGAAAAGCACTCTCCACGTAAAATTTGGGGGGAATTGTTTTTATTACTTCTTTTTTTCTTCCCTTAGTTTTTTTCTGAGGGCCTTGATTAGTTCTTCTATTTTTTCACTGTTCCCTGCCCTTAGCACGCTCAGATCCTTCTTACTTATTACTACGCTTTTTCCATTAGAAAGAGTGATCTCCACTTCTTCAGCCTCTTCTTTCTTTTTGGTAAACTTTGCCCATCTTTCTTTCAGCTCATTGGTCTTATGCTTCTTTCTTGGCATATTAATAATAAGGTTGAAGGAATTAATACATTTTTCGTTTGTTCTTATTTCCCAAGATAGAATAAGACAGCGGGCCCAGTGGGATTCGAACCCACGATCTGCGGCTGGCTTCGAGCTCTCCTCGAGGGTTTTACGCCTCCAGGCGTAAAGGGCTCTTAGAAGGCCGCCGCCCTATCCTGACTAGGCTATGGGCCCTTCGTTATTTTTTTGAATGAACCGGGTTTTTAAGGTTTCACATTTTCTCAGGAGCTTGTATTCCAAGAAGATCCAGTCCTATTCTCAGAACATTCTCCGTGGCTTTAACCATGGCAATCCTTCTTCCTTTTTTTGTTCCTTCTGCTTTCAGCACTGGAGTGGACTCGTAAAATGCTGAGAACTGGTGCGCAAGGTCTAGCAGGTACTGCGCTATTCTGTGCGGTTCTTGTTTGTGTGCTGCGTCCTTCACAATTTCCGGGAACTTTGCCAGCTTTTTCACTAGCTCTACCTCAACTGGATTGAGCCCGCTCATGTTAACAGTCATTTCTTGTACATCTTCTGCTTTTTCTAGTATGCTGCAGCATCTTACGTGTGCGTACTGCAGGTAAGGTCCTGTGTCCCCTTCAAACGAGACCATCTTGTCAGGGTCGAATACGATGTTCTTTATCCTGTTCTGCGACAAGTCAGCAAACTTGACCGCTCCTATCCCAACTGATTTGGCTGTTTCTTCTTTATGCTTTAAGGAGGGGTTTTTTTCTTCTATTATCTTATTGGCCTTTTCCACGGCAAGGTCCAGGACCTGCTTTAGTTCGATATATTTTCCTTTTCTTGTGCTGATCCGGCCTTCAGGCAGGCTCATCATGCCGAATTTCACGTGCACGCAGTCCTGCCACCATCCATAGCCCATCAGCTCCAGCACTTTCCTTAGTTGTTTGAAGTGCTCTTCTTGTTCTACCGCAACAATGTACAGATTTTTCTTGAACTTGAATTCTTCCCATCTCTCTTTGGCTGCAGCCAGGTCCCGGGTAATGTAAAGTGTTCTCTTGTTTTCCACAAGCCTGGCGTTAACAAGCCCGTATTCTTCAAGGGGCACGATTATCGTGCCAGGCTCTTCTTCTACCGCAACTCCTTTTTCAAGCGCCTCTTCAACTATCTTGTTCGTGAGCTCGTTCAAGGCATAGTACGCTTCCCCTTTGTATGAGTCAAACTCCACCTCAAGTTCTTGGTATACTTCCTCGAACTTCTGGATGCTGAGCACCTTGAACTTTTCCCAGAGCTCTTTTGCTTCAGGATCTCCTGCCTCAAGCTTTTTGAACCATTCTACTGCTTCCTGCTTGAGCGGAGGGTTCTCCTCTTCTGCTTGGTTGTACTTCACGTACAATCCTACCAGGTAGTGTATAGGGTCTTTTTCAAGCTCTTTTTCATCTCCCCATTTTTTGTAAGCAGCTATCAGTTTTCCGAAGGGCACGCCCCAATCCCCTATATGGTTAACTCTGTGAACAGAATAGCCCAGGTGCTTGTACATCCTGTGAATAGAATCTCCTATTATGGTTGAACGAAGATGGCCAATGTGCATTGGCTTGGCAACATTAGGAGAAGAGTAGTCTATGACTATCCACTTTCCTTTGCCCTCGTCTGAAGAAGCATATTCCTGGGACATTGCTTCTTCCAGGACCTGCTTTCCTGCTTTTTCCCAGTCAATGTAGAAGTTGATGTACGGGCCTGCTGCCGATACTTTTTTAATTAGATCAGGATTTCCAAGTTTTTTTAGGATCTCTTTTGCTGTTTCCACAGGGCTTTTTTTCTCTTTTTTTGCCAGCTTGAACGCAATGCTTGTGCTTAGGTCACCAAGCTCTGAAGATGGCGGTTCCGAGAGCATGCTCTGTTCTAGTTCTAAACCACAAGCTTTTTCTATAGCCCCTTTTGTTTGGGTTATGATATTTTCTAGCGTGTACATTATTCTCACTTTCTTCTTCTGCGTTTGCTAGCGTTTTTTATTATGTCGTCAATTATCTTTCCAATGTTCTGATTAGTCGCTCCCGAACCTTCCGGCATTTTTTCTTTTACCAGCGCGACCACGCTCCTTCCATCAGCTGTTTTACGGTCTGGGGGAAGAGGGTGGAATGGTTCTCCTTCTATCCATACTTTTCTGCGCCTGCCTAACTTGAGGATTATACCGGCAGCAACATCGCCCCGGACTCTTAAGGGTGCAGAAACGTCTCTTTCTAATTCTTTTACCCTGTTTTCCCATGCTGCTTCTGCAAGCTTGGGCATATTCTGGGATAATAGTCCTGCTCTTTTAACGCCTTCCTCAGGAGGTATTTTGGAGAACATGTCGCGGACTTTTTCCATGAATTCGTTCTTTATCAGCTCTTTTTCTTTTAGCACGTCCTCTTCAGTCATCCATTCTTTTCTATTTTCGGCCACTGTGTCCTCAAGTGCTGAGAGTGAGGACTGCACATGGATTAGGACAGTCGCTATCTGCTTTTCAGAATACCCTTTTTTTAGCAGAGCTTTGACAAGCTCTGTTTCAAGAGGTTCCATGAAGAGTAATACGCTCCTTTGTTTTATATCTTTTCCTTATGCTTGCAAAACGTTTTTAATCTCTGTGTTCTTCTATTTTTGTATGGATTTTCAGGCGGACTCAAGCGAGCCTTTGCTTTTACTTGAGGGGGATGGGCGCGCGTTTATAGGCAGAAAAAAGTCAGTGCAGAAGGAGTACGGGTTTGAAGGCCTCATGCTAGTGGGCAGAAGCGTGGAAAAAAAAGCGTACGGGAAGCCAGTGTACCTTGATGCGATCTCTCCTCACGTGGTGTTCGTGTGCGGGGCAAGAGGGTCAGGGAAATCTTATCTGCTTGGAAACTTGGCTGAAGAGCTCACGCTGAAAAATCCTAACGTGGCTTGTGTGATCATAGATCCTGTTGGCATATTCTGGAGCATGAAGTATCCTAACAAGGACCCAAAGGAACTTGAGCTGCTGTCAGAATGGGGTTTAGAACCAAAAGGAATAGAAAAGACAAGGGTGTTTGTTCCAGCAGGCCTTAAGAAAAAAGTGCCCAAGGGCACCTATGATGCCCTGTTTTCTATACGACCATCAGAGCTTACTGTGGATGACTGGTGTCTTACGTTCAATCTTGACAGGTTCTCTCCAACAGGTCTGTTGTTAGAAAAATCAATAGAAAGAACCAGAGAAAAACACGGCGTTAACTATAGCTTGGACGATATCTTGCAAACGATCTCTTCAGATCCTGAGATAGCTGGAAAAGAAAAAGGATACGCTTCTGGAACAAGGAGAGCGTTAATGTCCAGACTGGAAGCAGCCAAATCATGGGGCGTGCTCTCAGCAGAAGGCACGCCTTTAGCAGACGTTTGTGTTGCAGGAACCCCAACCGTTATAGATATCTCATTCCTGGACGAGAACGTTGCCAGTCTGGTCATAGGAATCCTGGCAAGAAGGATCCTGAACGCCAGAAAGCTTGTTACCAGAAAAGAGACCATGAAGGATTATATCCCCGAAGACCTTGACGAGGTTCTTGAAACAGAGATACCCCCAACCTGGCTGTTCATTGACGAAGCTCACACTCTAATCCCTTCAGGAGGTCAAAAAACAGCAGCCACAGACGCTCTGGTTGAGTACGTTAAGCAGGGCCGGCGCCCGGGATGTTCTCTTGTTTTTGCTACTCAGCAGCCCAGCGCGATTGACACTAAAGTACTATCCCAGCTAGACATTTTGTTTGCGCACAAGCTGGTTTTCGATGACGATCTCAAGGCAGTAATGCGCAGGATGCCCACATTAATACCAAAGGAGTACGAGAAGACAAGGTTCCTGAAAACACTGCCTGTTGGCATTGCGCTCGTGGGAGACAGGAGTGACACCACGAGCAGGGCTTTCGTGGTCCAGGTGAGGCCAAGGTTCTCACAGCATGAGGGCAGAGAAGTGGTGAGCAAAGGCCAAAGCAAGGCAGACCCTGAAAAAGTATCCAGTTTGATGGAAGGCCTTCTGAAGAAAAAGATTGAAGACCAGGGGTCAATTCCTCTCAAGAGGGTTGATGATATTACCATGACCATGAACTCAAGGTACGGGCTGAAAATAGATCCTGCAAGAATCCTTAGCTCTTTAACAAGCCAGGGGTTTGAGATAGTGTCGGGCAGGCTTGTGAAAAAAGGAGCAATCCCCACTAAAAAACAAACAGAAAAGAAGCCTAAAGAAGAGACTAAGATAATACAGCCGAAGGTTTCAAGAGAAGAAGCCCTTTCAAAAGCAAAGAAACTCTGGAAAACGATCGCTCCAAAAGGATTTCTGGGGCTGTTCGCAGAAAAAATGGAAGTAGACTCAGCAGAGTTAGAGTACCACCCAATACTAAAAGTTTCTCTTGAACTGGTTGAAGGTAACAGGATCTCTCCTGCGACTGTTTTCATTACCCCTGACAAACAACTGCTCAGAAAAGGAAAGAAAGGTCTGGCAAAGTATGATCTCTCTCCTTTATCCGGCTTAACCCCCGCAAAGGTAAAGATTCTTCAGGCACTATCAAAGCCTTTAACCCAGAAGCAGATCTCTAAGATAATTGGGGTTAGTGTATCAACAGTATCAAGACACCTGAACGAACTGGAGTCCCTTGGGCTAGTTGAAAAATCAAAGGACAGGTACAAGAGACTTCTAGACCTTCCTAATGAACTGTCCTTTCCTGATTTCAGCCTGCCTGTGACCGTGTCTTCAGAAGAAATAAAAACCACAGACTATCCTGTTAATGAGAACGAGCTTCTGAACGCGCTTAAGGCTTTTGGAAAGCTTAGGGTAAAATCTGCAGAAAAAGTGTTCCTGCCCATGTGGGTAATCCGGTTCAAGAACACTGAGAAAATGATCAGTATTGAGGCGGTCTAAGGGCCTGTGAACATTTAAAAATCAGCGTATTGTAAAAAAGCATACGGTGAATTCAGTATGCGGCGATTACTAACATTCCTGCTCTTGGTTTCAGCAGCAGCTGCCACAGTGCAGTTTTTCAACGTTCCAGCCTCTGCAGACCCTGCCGGCAGTTTCTCCTTTGTTGTGAACGTGTACAATGATTCTGGCTCAAACTACGTGCAAGGAGACACTGTTACAGTACAGGTTTACAAGTCCGGGTCAGCTAGTACGGACATAAACTGTAGTGCTCAGGGAACTACAAACTCTGCAGGCAATGTCACGGTCCTTTGTGACGTAAGCTCAAACGCGTATAATGTTTCTTACACCTTGAACGCCACCAGTTCCACTCTGACAGAAAACAATTCAAACACGACAACAGTTGGTGTGAACACTCTCACGCTGGTTGTTAACTCTAACACTTCTTCAGTGTATCCTGGAGAAGGAATAACATTCACAGTAAACGCCACTAATTCCACAGGAGGGCC
>CAZVAJ010000005.1:17874-48126 GCA_964625085.1 Microcaldota archaeon
CCTGGCACAATTCTCATAAGCTCTTATGACGGGACAGGCACATTCTCCGTAAGCATAAACGTTTCAGCGGACGTTCCTGCGGGACAGTACACTTGCGCTTATAACATATCATGTGTTGAGAATCAATCATATTACAATTATTCAAGTTTTACAGTCACGGTTAACCCTTATCATAATTTCACTCTTGGGCTTGACAATGACACAAAAGCAGGAACTCCTGGGGCTAGCGTGCAGTTCACCCTGCAGGTGAACAACACAGGAGAACAGGCAGACACGTTTAGCGCGGTTTGTTCAGTTGATGACGCTAACTACTCCTGTTCTGTGAGTCCCGCGAGCCAGCAGGTAAGCAACAGTTCATCATACAATTTTACAATAACGGTTAATGTGCCCCTGCACACGGACAAAAACAACCGCACGCTGACAGTAAATGTTACAGACTCGTACGAAACAAAACAGACTACAGCCACTATAGTGCCAGGCGACGGGTATGATGTAGAACTGGTGTCAAACTCTTCCAGCAACACATTCTACGGTAATGCTAATGATACAGTTAAGATTGCAGTATACCTTAAGAATACTGCGAATGCAGACGATGATTATAACGTTAGTGTTAGTATTTCAGACTGGCTTCTGAAAGGATACTCTTTAGATGCAGGAGCATTCGAGAACACAAGCAACTTTAACATGAGTGTTTCCGCTTTTTCGAACGAGACAATATGGTTGAATGTTACAATACCTGAAAACACGGCCGCGTGCACAACCAAAACGGTTACAATAACCGCAAATTCTAAGAATAATGCCAGCTCAAGCGATTCCTTGTCTCTCACGGTCGGAACAGCCTGCTTTGATTATGATGTTAGGGTTTGGTATAACTCAACAAACCTAAATATTAGCATGTATAATATCACTCTCGGAGGAGCTGCGCAGAACGCTTCTTTTACCTGGCGGCTTTACTACCCTAACGGGACAACTCTTACAGGTGCTGATACATTTTCAGGAAGCCGTGTTCAATTTTTCACCTCAACAAATACCAGCAGCTGGCCAGTCGGCGTGTACAACATCAGCATGAACGTGAGCGACGACGGCCTAAAAGGAGAATACAGCGGGCAATTTGTCTTTGCTAGGAGCGCGTACCTTTCTCTTCTCGGAGGTATATCTGGTCAAACTTCTTACTGTCAGGCGTCAAGAAAAAACCTGACAGTGTACAGCTATGTAGAAGGACTTTCAAGCGTGCCCATCTCGCCAACAACCTCTTCCACAGGCATCTCCTGCGCTATAGTTGGCACCAGCGGGTACACCTACACAATACAATGTTACTTTGGAGGCACTGCTGGTCAGGACTATAACCTTACTGTTTCAAACTCATACTCTAACTGCGCGCAAGCCAACCTAACTTGCACAGTATCCCCTGCGATAACCAAGAGTTCAACACTTACCGGAATATCCATAATCTCGTGCACGCAAGACCAGAACGATAACACCCAGACCACTAACCAAGACAGCAGCAACCAACAGTCTGGGGACCTAGGTTCTTTAACCTCCTCGCAGCAGTCCAGCAATGAAACAACAGCAAACGAACAGAACCTAAACCTAAGTTTGGGTTTAGCACTAAAGGTCTCTGGCAAAAACCAGATAACCCTGCTGGTCGAGAACAGGGCCAATGTCAGCGGGAATATCACAGTGCAGGCAGAAGAAGAAGGAGAATGGAAACACTTCAACTTCACCATACCAAAAGTAGAAATAAGCGCGAAAGAAGCGATAAACTACAAGGTAAACTACACCGTGCTTGAAGGAGTGCCTCCCGGAAAATACAACGTAACCTTGACCATCATGAACCAAACAAGAAAGGTAACAATAACCGTGCCAGAGCCAGACAACAACAAGACAGTTAACAGGTACCTTGAAAAATCAGTCTCCGGGAACAAGACCAGGATAACGTTGTACGTGCGAAACCTGGAAGATATCAACAAGACGTTTAATATAACTGAGACAATTCCAAAAACGATCGCCCAAAACATCTCGGAAGTGACCATAATAACCAATGAGTCATACCAGGTGATAAACCCGGACCCCGTAATACTCTGGACTTTCACCTTGGGTCCTGGAGAAAGCAAGAAGATTTCGTACGTCGTGAACAAGATGGTAAAGAACGAGACAGAACTTCCTCCTCCTCTTGTTGAAGCGCAGCCACTTGCCCTGCAAGAGCAGGAAGAACAGAAAGAAGAGAAAGCAGCAGGTTATGATCCGACAGGGGTCTTGGTGATGGGCATTCTCACTTTAATGTTCGTGTGGATTATTGTCTCTTACCTGTACATGGAACCGTTCTACAAGCCTGTTCTTGACAGTGCTCTTGAGAAGGTGGGGCTTTCCAGGCAACCTAAAAAGAGGCCTCCTCTTGCTTTAAAGAAGAAAAGGATGCAATTGCCCAAGTTCAAGAAAAGAGCTGAGAAGATAATCGAAAAATCAGGCGAAATAAAAGAAGAGGTAGTTTCAGAGTACGAGGTAAAGCCAGAGGCTTCAGAAAAGAAAGAACACAGTGTTGAAGACCTGCTTGACTGGATCAAAAAATAAACCAGCTTTTTTCACTCCCAGTATGAGATGATTACCCGGCGCTCGTGGCGCGGGCCATCTGTTTCCAGCCAGAAAACGTTCTGCCACGTGCCAAGATCCAGCCTGTTGTTCTGCACAGGGATTGTTTTGGATTCTCCTAAAAACGTGCTCATCAGGTGAGAGTGCGCGTTATCATCAATCCTGTCATGCTCGTACCCTGCCCCTGGAGGAAAAAGTTCCCGCGCTTTCCTGAGAAAGTCTCTTCTGAGCCCGGGCTCGTCCTCAAGGATCACGATCACTCCTGTCGCATGAGGCGAAAAAAGATTGCACACTCCCTCCTTTGCACCCATTTTCTTCAGTTCAGAGTTTATTTTCTCAGTGAGCCTCGTGAGCCCGTATTCTTCACGGGTGCTGAACACTATCTCCGCGCGCTTCATGGTAACAGCCTGTCAGGATCTCTTGGCACCAGGTTGGCTTCCCTCACGTTCGGCAAGCCAAGAAGTTGCATCACGAACCTTGCAACTCCAAAACCCCAGCCTCCGTGAGGAGGGCACCCGTACTCAAAGAACTCAAGGTACTTGCCAAGACCCTTTTCAGTCAAGCCCTTTTCTTTTGCCTGTTTTCTTAGCACGTCAGGCCGGTGTTCTCTTTGAGCTCCTGTGGTTATCTCCATGCCCTTGTACAGAAGGTCATAACTTTTGGTAAGGGTAGGGTCTTCTTCTCTTTTCATGTGGTAGAATGGTCTGACCGCGTACGGAAAATGGGTCAGGAACACGAAGTCCTGATCATGCTTTTGCTTGATGTACTCTCCGAGTTTTTTTTCTCCTTCTGAGTCGAGCTCGCTGAACTCGTCTGCCTCAAGCAGGTGGGGAGCAACTTTTTCCACAGCCTCTTTGACTTTTATTCTAGGGAAAGGGGTTTTAGGCGTTTTTATTTCCCTGCCTAGAAGTTCTTTTATCTTTTCACTATGGGCTTTTTCAACCGCGTTTACTGCATTAACTATTATTTCTTCTTCAAGCTTCATGAGCTCTTCTTCTGATTCCACCCATGCTTTTTCCATGTCAAAGCTCAGGAATTCTGTCGTGTGCTTTACTGTCCTGCTTTCTTCTGCCCTGTAAACCTGGCCGAACTCGAAGACTCTTTCGAATCCTGAGGCTATTGCCATCTGCTTGTAGAATTGTGGTGATTGGGCAAGATAGGCTTTTTTCTTGAAGTAAGTGACCTCAAACAGTTCTGCCCCGCTCTCGCTGGGGCTTGCCATAAGCTTAGGCGTATGAATTTCCATGAACCCTTTCTCGAGCATGAACTGCCTGAAGGACTGCTCAATCGTGTTAGAGACACTGAAAACGAGCAGGTTCTTCGGGTTTCTTAGGTCAAGCCACCTGTAGTCAAGTCTTTTGCTCAGGTCTGTTTCCACTTTTCCCATGAACTCTATTGCCAGAGGCGTTTTTGCAGGATTCATGTTAATAATTTCTTCTACAATGACCTCTGCTCCTGCCTGTTTGCTCTTGCGCACGGTTCCTGTGGCGATTATCACGCTTTCCCGGGGGATTTCTTCCATTTTCTTGAATTCAGAATCAGGAGTAATGCCTTTTTTCAGAACAAGCTGAGCAATTCCTGTACTGTCCCGGAGTTTTATGAACGCGAGTCCCCCGAGATCCCTGTAGTGCTGGACAAATCCAGCGAGCTTGACGTGTCGTCCGTCAGCTTTAGGGGTTATCTCACTGTTTTTTGTTATCATGTTCTGGTCACTCGAACACTATTTCTATGTCTTTATCATAGATATCTTTTACTATTTTTTCAACTTCTTCTTTTTTCATTCTAAGCTTTCTTTTGTCCTCTTTTGAAAGTATTATTCTTCTTTTTTCGCCTTCTGGTAGATAGAGTTTGCTTGTGCTGATTATCCTGGCAGGGTAAACGAGATCAGCCACTGTATCAAGAACTCCTGTTTTCTGCAGAACTTTTATCTTGCACCCTGTTTTTTCAGACACTTGTTTTATGTTCCTGCCGTTTTTCCCTATCAGTCTTCCTATATTTCCTTCTGCTACTAGTATCACAAGGTTCTTTGTGCTGAGGATCTTGTGGATAGTGGCATCCTGCGGAAGTTTTGAGAGCTCTTCAAGTACTTTTTTGCTCCTTTCATCCAGTTTTTCTTCGTTTTCTAAGACCCTCATTTTAACTACCTCGGAAATTTGAAAAGGGGTTTTTGGTTTAAAAAAGAAGATTTTGGGAGCTTATTTTGTTAGGGTTATTGTTATCGCGGAAACCTTTGACTTGCTCCCGTCCTCGTTGTCTATTTCCTCTGTGTGTGTTTCTATCTTGTCTATTTTCACTTCGTTGAGGAACTTGTTCCTCACTATTTCTGCCACGTCCACTGCTCTGCTTATTGACTTGCCTCTTGCTTTAACAATAACAAGTTTTGCTCCTTTGTTGAACTGTGTTACTACTGCTAGGACGTAGCTCATCACGCCTTTCTTTCCCACGTATATAACGTTGTCTGCTTCTTCTGCCATTTGCTATCACCTTTCATGTTTTTTCTAGGATAGACTATACTCTGTTTTCACTTAAAAAGCCTTTCCCTTTTCCTCTTGTAGTTATTTACTATCTGGTCAAGTAAATCCTGCTTTTTTTGATCGCAGGAGTCCAGTACGGTGTAGTACACGTGTTCCTTGTCTTCGTAAAGTATTTCCACAAGTTTGCATGACTCTCCTTTTTTCTTGTAATGTTCGAACACTTCAGGATTTTCGGTCAGCACGTTTCCTTTGACCTTGGACTGTTTCTTCACTACTTTTACTTTGCTCTTTTTTTCTATCTCAAGTTTCCCTTCTTTCACTGCCTTTGCCAGCTTGGCAAACTTTTCTTTCAGGTTCCTAAGCTCTTTTTTGGAGTCTGAAAGTTCCTTTTTCAGAAGAGGATCTGCTGTTTTCGGCAGGTTCTCAAGCTTCTGGATTCTTTTCTTCTGCTGGGATATTATGTTTGACTGGTTTTCTATCATTTTATCTTTTGCTTTTAGTTCCTGCATGAGTTCACTTGTTTTGTCGCTTATTACTCTTTTTTCCACTACCACTACCTTTTCACGTTCTTCTTTCTCTTCTTTCGTTTCTTTGACTCCCAGCCAGGCTCTTTTGAAGTCAAGTTTTTTCAGCAGACTTCTTATCTTGCCGGAGTGAACGTTATACGCTTTTACTGCAGCTGCAAGCGCGTCTTTTTCGTGCTGGTTCTTCAGATTATATCTTCTAATAAGCTCTGCTTTTTCTTGTTGCGTAAGGTCTTCAGGAGGTGTGTACAGTCTGGCGTGGGTCATGCTCGCTATTCTTTTTACCATTTCAGGAGCCTTTGCTTTATCAGTGGCAACTATAACCGGTTCTCCGTGGTCCCGCAGTTCATACATGATCTCAGAAAGAGAAAGGTTTTTCCCGCTCTCAACGTCAATTACCCTGCCTTTCAGGTCAAGAAATGCCAGTCCCACTGTGGTTCCTGGGTCTATTCCAACGATTGTGTACTTTTTCAACACAACACCCAAAGCTTTTATACACCGTTCTCTTTTAAATTTTGTATGCTGTTTAGGGACCTTGCCCGTGTTTTTCAGGATCTGGAGTCAACTACTAAGCGGCTTGAGATGACTTCGATCCTTGCGGATTTGTTCCGCCGCGCGGACAAGAGGGAAGCTAGCATGATCGCATACCTGCTCCAAGGTATGATAGCTCCTGCATTTAAGGGACTTGACATAGGGGTGGGCGAAAAGTTCGTACAGCAAGCAATAGCAAAAGCAACTGGTTATCCTGTCAGGGTGGTTGAGGAAAAATATTATTCTTCAGGTGATCTTGGCCTGGTTGCTGAAGAGCTTGTTTCAGGAAAAAAACAGAAATCATTAATGTCAAGGGCCCTTTCTGTTTCAGATGTTTTCAACGCTTTTGATAAGATGGCCCGGGCTTCGGGCGCGAAGAGCCAGGCTGCTAAGATAAGCCAGCTTGTGGAACTTTTGAATAATGCGAGCCCTCTTGAAGCAAGATACCTTGTCAGAATTCCTTTGGGGAAGCTTAGGTTGGGAGTAGGGGATCCTACTGTTCTGGACGCACTTGCCACGGTTTTCGCCGGAGATAAGAAAAAAAGAAACATTCTTGAAAGAGCATACAATCTGACTTCGGATATAGGGCTTGTTACCAGAATAGTCTACGAGCAAGGTCTCTCTGCTCTTGAAAAAGTTAAAATAACTCCTGGAACGCCTCTCAGGCCAGCGTTATGCGAAAGGCTTCCAAGCGCGAAAGAGATCATAGAAAAGCTGGGACAATGCGCTGCAGAAGCAAAGTATGACGGTGTCCGCCTGCAGGTGCACCTGAGCAAGGGAAAAGTATGGCTTTTTTCCAGAAGACAGGAGAACATGACCAGCATGTTCCCGGACATAGTTAAAGAGATAAAGAAGATTCCTGTTGATTCTATTATATTCGATTCTGAAGCACTGTCTTATAACGAAGAGACAGGAGAATTTTACCCCTTCCAGAAAACAGTGCAAAGGAAAAGGAAGTACGGGGTCAAGGCGTACTCTGAAGAGTTCCCTCTAAGACTTTTTGTGTTTGACGTAATGCACATTAACGGTAAGGATGTTATAGAAGAGCCATACACTAAAAGAAGGGCGATCCTGGAAAAAGAGATTGAAGGGAAGTACGAAAAAATAAAGGTTTCTGAAAAAAAGCTTGTTAAGACAGCTGAAGAGCTTCAGAATGTTTTTGATGACTACGTGTCAAGAGGCCTTGAAGGAGTTGTGGCAAAGGACCTGAAAGCCCCTTACACAGTAGGGGCCAGGAAGTTTGCCTGGGTGAAGCTGAAGAGAAGTTACAAGGGAGAACTGAGCGACAGTATTGACGCCGTGATACTCGGGTACTTTAAGGGCAAGGGACACAGGGCAAGGTTCAAATTCGGCACTTTGCTGGCAGGGGTTTATGATTCAAGGACAGACTCATTCAAAACAATTGCAAAAGTGGGGTCTGGTTTTACAGAGGATCAGATGAAAAAACTTGGGAACGAGCTGGAAAAAATACGGGTAAACAAGAAGTCAGCCCGGGTTGATTCATTTATTGAGCCTGATGTTTGGCTAGAGCCAAAGTACGTGGTTACATTGGTTGCGGATGAAATAACGGAGTCCCCTGTGCATACATGCGGCTGGAACAAGCGTAAAGGAAGGGGATATGCGCTAAGGTTCCCCAGAATAGTTTCAGGCGTCCGGGACAAAAAACCAGAAGATGCTACTACTGTGGAAGAAATAAAGGAAATGTTCCAGGCTCAAAAGAGGGTAAAAGAAGAGTGAAAAATAAGAAGTGGTTTTTTTACCTGCCTGCCAGGTATCTGATTGACGCGAACGCGATTCCTCTTGTGCACCCTGGGTCGTAGTTGAAGTACAGGATTTTTCCTCCGAACATTCCAGAGCCTTCTACTATCGCGAGCGCGTTATCTTCCTTGTTGTCTTCTCCTGTTCCTTGCAGTAAAGCGATTATGTTTCCTTCCTTGTTCTTTACTTTAACCACTTTTATGTTGTCACATGCTACTTCAGATAGGTTGAGCTTGTACCTTTCTGCATAGTCGTGCAGTACAGGGTGCGTTCCCCAGAATATCAGGTTTGCTTCGGTCAGGTTTTTGGTTATGTCTCCTGACTGGCTTGCTTCTGGTTCTAGTTCTACAGGCACCTGATCTCCGAAGCTGGCAGGACTCCATCCTCTTACAAGAGGATCATTAGGGTCTGTTGTTGCTGCGTCTCCTATCAGGATAACGTTTCCTCCTGCTTTAAGGTACTCTCCTATCGCGTCCCTCTGAGCATACGTTAGGTTCTGCACGCCAGATACTATGACAAGGTCAAAGTCCTTTAGCATCTTTTCCCTTGGGTACTGCAGCACACTTAGCGGGACTGGAGTGTAGTATATTGAGTAAGCAGTGCCTTGGGTGTCAAGTATTTCTTGAAGTTTTTCTGCCCCTATTTTGGTGTCTCCTCCGCTCAGTGTTCCAATAACCCCTATTTTAACTTCTCCTGTGCGAGTGCACAGGAACTGGTTCATTACAGGAACACTGCAAAAGGTAGGAGTGGTCTTTCCGATGAGTACGATCGCGATCAAGAGCAGGATTATTACTGGGATTACTCCTTCCCCATACCTTTTCCAGCCTTTTTCTTCTTCGTAATAGTATGCCATTTATTTCACGCTCCAGTAAGCATTTTTATTGCTGCCCTAAACAAGGGCACCTGGTCCTTAGGATGGAATGCAAAGTAAACTATATCCCCTCCTGCCAGGTTGTGAGAGTACACGACTCCAGGCACTTCTTCGGTCGCGGTTTCAAGGCTCCAGACAGTAGATGCTCCTCCTTCTGGTGTTATTTTAACGTAGTGCACGTTGGATGTTGTTGTCTCGCTGAAGTTCAGGTTGTCCTTGAATCCTGTTGTTAGTCCGGATATGCCTGGGTCCAGCTTGTGCAGAACTGTTTCGCCTGGTGCAGAGATTCTTGCCCAGCCTCCTTGCAGAGTGCCGGTCTGGTCAGCGCAGTCGGTTAAAGTGTCTGAAACGCAGTCAACTGGAACAAACCCAAGGATGTTCCATCCTCTTTCCTGGGTGTTTTCCGTAAGATATCCTGCCCTTCCAATTATTATTACTGGTTTTCCTTTACTCTGGTAGTATTTTATGTGCTGAAGCCCGCTGTACGGGATTTTTAGGCCTTGTCCTTCGCTTCCTTCCGTGAGTATCAGGAGATTGTACTTTTCTATAAAGCTTGATTCCCTGTGTTCAGCAAGCTGTTCAGGGGTCATTGTTTCAAGGTTTATTGGAACCTCTGGCGCGAGCTGTTTTTCTATTATCTCGTTTACTGTTCCATCATCTCCGATTACCAGTGCGTTTATGTTCCCTTCTTTGAACAGGCTTCCTATGAACGGAACGCCTGTAAGCCAGCCCATGTATGAGGCTGCAAGTAGTAATACAACAATAAGCAGTATCACGGGTATGATTATTTCAAGGCTTTTTTTCCAGCCTTCTTCTTCCATTCCATAGTATTCGTCCATCACAAAACCTCCGCTGAATGATATAAGGGTTTCTAGCATTTATAAAGTTTTACTACCTGCAGTAAAGCCAGTCTGCCAGGTTCCTCAGCAGGTTAGAGCCTTTTCCTTGGTTTTTCAAAAGCTCTTCAGGCGGGAACGCGTAAAATATCACCAGTCCGTTCTTGAAAGGGCTTAGCAGAGGATTGCTTATTAGCACAGCAGGCCATGTTTTTTCCAGTCCTTTTCCACTGACTTCAAGGGCCATCAGGGTATGGGTCCTTGGGCCTTGGGCAAACCTGCTGGTGTCAACCAGAGTAACATTAGTGTCAGCAAGCCATACGCTTGTCTCGTATCCTCTAACCAGCTTGTGGCTTGTGTCAACTGGCTTGAGGTAAACTCCTAAAGGCATGGTCATGTAGTAGTCAAACCCAAGCACGTCGTTGGAAAAGTCTATACCATCATTGAGTCGCGTGTGCCGTTCCATGTCATAGCTTGGGCCACGTTGCCAGTAGTTGTACATTCCAGCACATTCTGATTCAATTTCTTCTGCGCTTAGTTTGCTAACGTTTTCACCGTCTGCCTTTATTTTGTTAATACAAGCTTCCACTCTTTCATTACCCTGAATGTAGAACGGTTCGGTTTCTGCAGGACACAAACCGCCAAGAGAAGTTGCTTTCTTGTACTCCTCTTCGTATAACTGGTCATATGCTTTAACCACTTCCCCGAAACTGTGCCCGCAGATTCCAGCCTCAAGCTCTTCAGGATCGTTCGGGGTTTCCTGCATCCACTCGCCGCAACTTTCCTGAACTACCTGTGCTGCTTGACAGATCTGACTTGCTTCCGTGTCATTAATGGAAAAACAATTCCCTTGTTCGCAGTAGTTGACGTACCTGCTAATAACCTCTTCGTCCCAGTCTTTGCTTCTCCCGTAATCCACTATGTCATTACAGGAATATGATTTTCCTCTCATCTGTTTTATCAGGGGTCGCCAGTAGAACGTCACGCTCTCGCACACGTAATCATTTTCTCCGAGCATGGTGCCTGAATCTCCTATCCAGACAAGCTGTCCTCCTTGTTGCACGTATGACCTAAGATCCAGAAGCTGTTTGGTTGTAAGCTGTTTCGCATTATCAACCACCACCATCTCATAGTGTTTCAGGGTTTCAGGATCCTGGAAAACGTCCGTGGACATCATGCTTGGGAAGACTCTCGCTTCATCCTCGAAAAACTTCCGGAGCGCTTGCGGGTCGCCTGAACCGTTTTCGCCGTAGAGTATGAGCATTTTAGGTTCTCCTTTGACTCCGTAGTACACACTGCAAAATCCAGGGATATCGCAGCATCTTAAGAACCCGAACTGCACGAGCATGAACAATAACACTACGATAAGAACTCCGAGTATTATGATGTGTGGAAGATTTTTTTCAAGAGATCCCATGTAAGGGAATAAGGGCTGAAAACATTTAAATAAGTTTAGCAAGATAAAAATGTAGGGATTTTCATGAAAGGAATAAAAACTGACAAGGCAATGACTCCCGTCAGCTCTGCGGGAATAATGAGATTCTTTGACGTTGGAGGCGGCGGGCCTAAGATAAAGCCTGAAGTGATAGTAGCTGGCACAGTTGCTTTTATGCTCTTGGTTATAATAGTGAAGGCCTTTTCCTAAAAGAGCAGAACCCCTTTGAGTGCGAGGTAAACAATACTTCCTGCGATTAGCACCCCTGCGCTTATGGACATCAACGCGTCTTTTTTCCGCACTCCAAGAAGCCATGCTGCTAGGCAGCCGGTGTACGCGCCTGTTCCCGGCAGGGGCACTGCCACGAAAAGCATGAGCCCAACCGCCCCGTACTTTTGCACGAGGTGATATGATTTATTCTTAACCCGGTGTACGTACAAGTCCATCAAATTCTGCAGTCTGTTGATCCTGCCCAGTTTTTCCCACGCGAAGTCAAAAACCCTGAGTAGCAAGGGCACAAGAAGAATGTTAACTGCTGTTGTTATCAGGAATGCCAGTTCCAGGTTCTCTCCAAGCAGCACGGCTATTGGAAGGCTTCCTCTAAGTTCTATTCCCGGAACCAAAGTTACGAGAAGTATATAAATCCAGTTTTCCAGCATTGCAGAGCATAAGAATAAATACATTAAAAACGTTCTCTCTTCCATGTTCGATTGGACCACCTTTGGCAGGATAAAGTTCTCTGGAGAAGTTTACGATCATGATATTGTGGTGGATACAGATCACAAGGTATGGCCAAGAGATGAGACTCATGCTAAACAAAAGTATGGCACAAGCCATGTTATAGATGAACAAGAGGTAAGCAGTATTCTGTCACCAGACTGTGAAGCACTAGTGGTGGGCACGGGCCAGAACGGCATTGCAGGTCTTACACCAGAAGCCCGTAAGCTGCTTGAAGAAAAAGGAGTGAAATACTACGAGCTCCCGACTCCTGAGGCAATAAAAAAGTATAACGAGATATTTTTGAAGAAACGAACTGTTGCGCTGATGCACGTAACATGCTAGGAGGAGATGTTTATGGAAGAACTTTTAAAGGAGATACTGGAAAGGCTTGATAGGATAGAAGCCAAGCTGGACGAGCTTTCAGACAAGATCGACACGCTTGAAATTGAAGAAGAAATTGAAGAAGAGGAAGAGGAGTAAACCTTTTTATTATTGTGTGCGGTTAGACTGCACATGGAACACTTGCTTGCAAGGGATTTTTTCGCAGAATCTTCCCTAGCTGACATGGTGAGCATGTTCTTTGATGTTAGTGATCCAGCCGGCCAGGTTCTTGTTTTCCTGCTTGATCATGATATGACTGTGCAGGAGGCAGCGCGCAGGCTTGGCAGGGACCGGAGCACAGCGCAGAGGGCCTTGCATTCACTAGTGAAAAAAGGGCTTGCTGTACGCCGGAGGGTTCCTGCAAAGGGTGGCGGGTCCAAGTTTGTTTACTCTGCAGTGCCTGCTTCTACTTTGGAAAAAAGAATGAAGCGTGTGATAAACGCGTGGGCAGACACGGCCATGAGCAATGTTAAAAAGACCTTAAACAGAATAGAACAGGATGAAGATCGCGGTAATTTCTGACGCGCACCTCGGGCACGCGTATGGCACAGAGCTCGGGGAAGATGCTTTTTACCAGTTCAAGCAGGCATTGCAACATGCTATGGGCTGGGCAGACCTAATCATCCTGGCAGGAGATATTTTTGATGAAAGAGTTCCCAGGCAGGAGGTTCTTGCAAAGGCGATGGAAGTCTTGCAGCTGCCCCATGAAAAAGAGGGTACTGGAATCATGTTCTCTTCTTTTATTGGAGAGCACGCGCAAACGCCTGCCAGAGCACTGCACGGGATTCCAGTAGTATCAGTTTACGGAACTCATGAGCGCAGGAGCGCGCAGTCCGTTAATCCAATCCAACTGCTTGAGAAAGCAGGTTTCTTGATAAACCTTCACTGTAACGGAGTTACTTTTGAAAAGAACGGGCAAAAGATTTCAATCCAGGGGCTGTCAGGCGTGCCTGAAAGGTATGTCAAGCCAATCATAGAACAGTGGTCTCCTAAGCCAGTTCCAGATTCTTTTAACATTTTCGTGTTCCACCAGTCCTTGAAGGAATATGTGTACGACCCTGAGGACACGTTCATAGGGATCAATGACCTTCCTCCTGATTTTGACCTTTATGTTGACGGCCATATTCACTGGCCGAACGTTCTCGAGTCTGCTGGAAAAAGAGTAATATTCCCTGGAAGCACGGTCATAACCCAGAAGAAAAAGATTGAGGCAGAAAAGAAGAAAGGGTTTTTCAAGCTGGAAATAGAGGGCAGTGAACTGTCCTACGAGTTTATTGAGATACCTGACCAGAGGCCCTTTTACTATATTGAGGTGAAGTTCAAGGATAAATCTCCCTCGCAGGTTGTTGAACTGGCAAGAGCAAAGCTTTCCAAGATTCATGAAAAGAAAAAACCCTTGCTAATGCTAAAACTTACAGGCACCTTGTCAAAAGGTTATGCTGACTCCGACATACACCAGGAAGACATACTGAGGGGGTATGATTTTTTTGCCACAGTCAAGAAAGAGATCTCTGGAACCAGCTTCAGGCAAAGAATAGAAGAGCTAAGAAAATCTCATGCTGAAAAACAGTCCGTGGAAGAAGCAGTACAAGACATGCTAAGAAAACTTTTAGAATCAGAGGGCTATGACGGGCCAGACCCCCAGCGTGTCGTGGACGCCTTGGCAGAGGATGATATTGATCTTGCGATCCAGTTGATGAAACAGTAGTTCAAAGATTCTACTTCTTGAATCCTCTGAGCTTGTCAAAAGCAGGGTTTGTTTTTTTGTACTCCACAACCGCTTTCAAGGCCTTCACAGCCTGTTCTGGAAAAGTGAACGTGGGCACCCCCTTTGCCTCAAGCTTCTGCAGTTGCTTGCTTGTGTATTCCGAACCTGCAGCGCAGAACACTATTGGTTTTTTCTTGTGCTTGTTGAACCACAGCACGTGGTCCATGACCTTGGGGTTTATTGAAACAGTTTGGAATAGTCCAATGCACAGCACTGCGTCAACATTATCATCCTCCAACGCCACCTCCAACGCAGCCCGGTACCTTGCAGGGTCAGCGTCTCCCACAAGGTCAAGCGGGTTACTCACATTAGCGTAAGCTGGAAGGATCTTAAGCAGTTTTTTCTTGCTCTTTGTGCTTAGTTCAGCGAGCTCAAGGTTCTGCTCTTCAACTTCATCAGCAGAAAGCACGCCAAAGCCTCCCCCATTAGTTATCACCAGCACCCTGTTGCCCTTTGCAAGAGGCTGTTTTGAGAGTACTCTCGCCATGTCAAAAAGCTCCTGAAGGTCACCTGCCCGGATTATGCCTGCTTCCTTGAACGCGGCGTCGTACACCCTGTCAGAACCAGCCATGCTTGCCGTGTGGCTTGCAGCAGCCTTGCTTCCAGCACTTGTTTTTCCTGCCTTGAGCACTATCACAGGGTTTATTCGAGTGGCTTTTTTCATGTGTTCCAGGAACAGTTTCCCGTTCTTGGTTCCTTCCATATAAGCGCACACAACTCTTGTTTTCGGGTCTGCTGCCAGGTATTCTGCCAGCTCATAATCCTGAACGTCAGTCGCATTACCATAAGAAACAAAAGAAGAAATCCCAACGCCCTGTTCTGCGATCATGTCCAGAACAGTGGACCCAACAGCTCCTGACTGGGAGATGAACGCAATATCCCCTTTTTTAGGCCTTTCTATTTTTTCTTCTGGCATGAAAAGCATGTCGATCCCAGAATGTGTGTCCAGGATACCAAGACAGTTCACTCCAATGACCCTTGGGCCAGTAGTTCTAGCAATCTTACTGACTTCTTCTTCAAGGGCTTTGTTTCCTGTTTCCGCAAAACCAGAGGAGATCACGACTGCTCCTTTAACACCCTTTTCAGCGCATTCCCTCATAACTTCTGGGACTATCTTGGCAGGTACTGCTATCACAACAATATCCACTTTCCCGGGAATGTCAAGCACGCTGGAGTATGTTTTTTTTCCAAGGATCTTCCTGGCGTTTGGGTTCACTGGATACACAGGGCCCTTGAAAGACCTGAGCATGTTCGCGAAAATAGTGTTCCCTATCTTGCCTTTTTTCCTGCTCGCGCCGATCACAGCACATGATCCTGGCCTGAAGAAGGGCTTCAGGGATTCTGAGAAAGTCATGTGCTAAAGAAAGAGGGCAACTGTTATAAAAGTTTCACGTGTTGTACTCTGCGGTGTTAAACATGATGTCAAGCATTCTCCCTCCAAAAGAGGTTAAGGGAAAGATAAAGGACGCAGAGCTCGTTCGCGTGGGAATCATAGCAGAACTTGACGCAATAAACTTGTACGAACAGCTTGCGGCAATGACCCGGAATCCTGATCTGAAGAAAGTATTCCAAGACATTGCAGATGAAGAAAAGACTCACGTTGGGGAGTTCCAGGAGCTCCTGCTCAGGTTGGACAAAAAGCAGGTGGAAGAACTAGAGCACGGGAAAGAAGAAGTGGAAGAACTGACCGGCAAAAAATCTTAACAAAACCTTTTTAAAGTGACCGGGGCTATTTTCTAAAGCTTTTATTTTTTCAGGAGATAAAATCACGTAGTTCGTTAGGTTGTTTGGGATTCTTGAGGTGGCGCTTATGGTGGTGGGAAAACATATTATAGCAGAGTTTTACGGGGTCAGTCCGGAGCTTATAGCGCGCAAGAAGACAGTGCGAGAGATAATGAATGAGGTTGCGGATAAGGCTAATCTTGATGTTGTTGGTTCGATATACAAGCAGTTTGAGCCACAAGGGGTTACGGGGGTCATGCTTATTTCTGAAAGTCATGTGTCAGTACACACCTGGCCGGAGCACGATCTTGTAACATTGGATGTTTTCACGTGCGGTGATCCAAAACAAGCTGATGTCGCGTACGAGGCATTGTACGAGAAGTTCAGGCCCAAGCAAGTGAAAAAGCAGGTGCTTGACAGGGGTTGATCCAATCTAGTCAAATAGAAGCACGAAAACCTCTCTCTTTTCATCTTCAGTCATCCTGTCGTATCTCCCCCCAATGTACTTTCTGGCCACTTCTGAAGGAACTTCTGAAAGTGGGACGAAGCCTGTTTTCCTGTATACCCTTTCAGCTGCTTCAGCATTCTCTAGGGGGGCAAAGCGCAGTATCGCATAGTCTGCACCTTCTTCCTTTGCCTTTTTGACAGCTTCTTCCAACAGCTTCTTGGCAAGGCCTTCTCCTCTGAAACCCGGGGTCGTGGCCACCCATTTTATGTCTGCAGATTTCATTCCCCCCTGTTTTTTTCTGATCCAAAATTGAACTGTTGATTCTCTCTCGCCAGTAACCGGGTTAATGAAAGACAGTTCCTTGGATTCTATTCCTTTTTTATTGCCTGTGATAGTTTGATAGTGGTACATGGACTCTTTTTCGTGAATTATCAGCTTCTCTCCCTTTGCAAGAGTCATCCGGTCTTTTGTTTTCCTCTGTAGAGGCTGTTTCTTTTTCCTGAAGAACCTCATGCTACTCACATTCTTGTATGCATCTTACCTTCTTATTTCTTTTTTTACTGCAATTGGCCTGCAAGCTTTTTATTGTATGAATGTGGTTAATACAACATCAGGTGGACAAAATGATCTTCTTCAGCTGACTGTTTTTTTGTTTGTTTGCGTTAGCGTAAACCTTTTTTAGTATAATGTACTCCCTCACAACTTACAGAGGTGTTTAGTGTTGGCAGAAAATGTGATAACTGTTGACAAACTTGTAAAGGTATTCTATTCCCGGAAGAAAGAAGGAGTTAGAAGCCTGTTCAGAAAAAAGGAGGAGATAGTGGCAGTAAACAATGTCTCTTTCAAGGTCAAGAAGGGAGAGATCTTCGGGTACCTTGGAGAGAACGGTTCTGGGAAGACCACGACCATAAAAATGCTTACAGGTATCCTAACGCCCACGAGCGGTAGTGCTAGAGTGCTTGGGTTTGTTCCATGGGAACGGAAAAACGAGTACCTGAAACAGATCGGAGTGGTTTTCGGGGTGCGGTCTATCCTGTTCTGGGACATCCCTGCCATTGAAGCGTTCAGGTTCTATCGGGACGTTTACGAGGTTCCTCCTGACGATTTTGAGGAAAGGCTTGAATATTTTGACTCAATCCTTAACGTGAAAAAGCTTGCAAAAAAACCTGTCAGGAAAATGAGCTTAGGAGAGAGGATGAAGTGCAGTCTTGTAGCAGCATTAATTCACTACCCTAAGATAGTGTTCCTTGACGAGCCTACGATAGGGCTTGACGCTGTCTCCAAAGAAGCAGTTAGAGACTTCATCCGTGACTTTAACAAAAGGCACAAACTGACCGTGATGCTGACCACGCATGACGTTCTTGATGTAGAAGCATTGTGCACCAAGGTCATACTGCTTGACAAGGGCAGGAAAATATTCCAAGGAACTATCCCCAAACTTAAGAAAAGCTATTTGGGGTACAAGATTTTGTATGTTGAGTACAACAAGATTAAGAACAAGCCTCTGTTGGAGTCAGTCTTGAGAATGGGGCGACTAATAGGAAGGGGAACGAACTGGGTAGAGCTTGAAGTGAAGACTGACGGAAGGCTTCCTAAAACAGTAGCTGGACTGCTCAAGGCAGTGAACGTAGTTGATCTTGACGTGAAAGAACCGGGGCTGGACAGACTTTTAGTCAAAGTGTATGGGGAGAAAAAATGAGAATAAGGTATTATTTCCGGTTGCTTCGAGACATAATTAGGATAAGGTTTGCAAAAGTGAAAGAGTATCCTGCAGATTTTTTGACGTTGTTTATTACTGTACCTGCTTATCTGCTGGTCACTCTGTTCTTTTGGCACACGATCTTTTCTCACGTGCGCGTTATTGCAGGCTGGACATTGGCTGATGTAGTGCTTTTACAGGCGTTTATGCAGCTTGGGTTCGTGTTCTGGAACATAATGTACGTTTTTCCAGAAGAGTTAAGTGATATGATAATTTCAGGAGAGCTGAACACGGTTTTGTCAAAGCCAGCAAACCCTATCTTGTACATGATGCTTCTTTATTTTGATGTTGTGAATGGTTTGTGGAATATTCCAGAAGCTGCAGTATACTTTATTGCAGCGTTCTGGCTGGGTGCGCAGGTTTCTTTGACCGGACTGCTTGCAGGAACGTTTCTCATGCTTTTGGGCGTCACAATAACGTCTGTTATTGTGTTCTTGATAGAGTCTCTTAGCTTCTGGTTCGGCAGGACCAATCTGCTTGATCTATTCTACAGGGCGTATTTCACTGTGGTGGACTACCCACTTGCTGTCTTTCCGTTGAGCGTGAAGTTCTTGCTTGTTATGTTCCTGCCAGTAGCGTTTTTCACCACAGGCCCTGCACTGGTCTCATTAAGAGACTATCCTCTGACTGGAGTTGTTGGATTGTTTGGGCTGTCGTTATTGGTCCTTGGAGTATGGTTCTTGGCTGCATGGATTGCATGGAAAGCTGGTTTGAAGAGGTATGAAGCGTATGGCTCGTAAGTTTTTGGCTATGATGAGATTAGAGAAAGAGTTTTTTACAGCGTACGCGCTGGGCGCGTTTTTCAACATTCTGGTCTTTCCAGTTTACCTTGCGGTGTACTACTTCCTTTGGTCTTATGTGTATGCGTCAGCATCATCAGGCATGCCCATGGAGTTTAATGCACTGTTATTCTATTATGGGACTGTGTTTTTCGTGAACAGGTTAGTGCCTGACCGGGGCTTCGCAGGTAGTCTTGCAAGGGCTATTCTAAAAGGGCGTGTAAACAGCAGGCTCGTTCGACCAATAGGGCTGCAAAGGCAGTTGATTTATTCACAGATCTCGCATTCAATAATAGGGGCAGTTATTCTCCTGCCAACACTTGTTGCAGCGTTCTGGTTTTTCGGCAGGGGACTGCCAGTGGACGTGTTCTCTTTTGTCCTCCTGCTTATTCCCGCGTTTATAATCTCCTTCCTAGTCTACTCTGTCCTGTGGGAAATTGCGTTCTGGACAGAGCACATCAGAGGCACTACTGGCGCGTTCCAGTACATCATACGTCTTTTTTCCGGGTCTCTTATCCCATTATCTTTTTTCCCAGGATGGTTCAAGAGCGTGTCAGGATTCCTGCCTTTTGAGTTCATGGCGGGCTTGCCTGCAAGAGCATTACTAGGCGAGATTGGCTTCCAGCATGCTCTAGTGCTTTTCGGGATTGGAATGGCATGGGCAGGACTATTGTACCTGCTCACGCGCTTCATGCTTTCAAGAGGCCTCAAAAGATATTCGGGGTACGGTGTGTGAGAAAAGTTTTTTCCACGAAAATTAGGGCTTGGTTTTCAGTAGAATTATTTTTCCGGTTTCAATCTTTTCCAGAAGTTCTTCTAAAGGAAGGTTGGCAAGGGTTTCTCTTTCTTTTAGTGGAAGAGTTTCCATGTGCCTGAGTAGTTCCCCGATCCGTTTGTCCTCTTCCATTCGGAAAGATTACTGCACAGGAGTATAAATACTTCCTCACGTTAATTGACGTTATTTAGCAACTTCTTTTTGCGTTTTGGCAAAATCTCCTGAAGTGCATTTTCTGTATTGCCTCTTATCGCTTTGCAAAGAAACGCTACTGTTTGGTCTATTGTAATGTTTACTACTTTTCTTGTGCTGAGGCTCATTGTTTGTGCTCCCAGCTCTTCTGCGAATGTGGAAGAGGTTCCCTTCAGCCGATTCCCCTTATCCACCAGGGAGAGTACCACGTAATTCTTGGAATAATCCATTCTGAACTCATGCTTGGAGTATGGGTCGAGCACTACAGTATTTTCAGGGTTCTGAGGCAAATTACTTAACTTATACGGCTTGAACATGGCTTTTTCAAATTTGTTGATGGCTTCCTTGTTTACGTTGGTGTAAACACAGTTTGACAGATAGTACTCTCTTTTTATTATCCCACTTGCTCTGATGGTCTGGTCTATCGCACTGTTCTTTTCGTCTTCTTTCATGTTATCCCAGAATGTAAAGTCAAGATATATCTTCGGGGACTTTGGAATTCTTGGGAGGAGTGTTCTATCTGAGACTATTGGGTGTCCAGAATCTTTTTTTCTCAAAACGAAATCCGCAGAGATATTCCCTTTTCTTGAGAGAATGTTCAGAGTTTTGTAAGAGTACGCGTTCCTTCCGTTCAGTCCGAGTTCTGTTTTGTAAATGCACTTATTCTTGGTGAGTGTACTATTGACTGCTTCGCAAAAGTTCTTCTCTTTTGTACAATAAATGTTCCCTGCCTTAAGAAGTTCCAAAAGTAGGTTTTCTGGCAGGGTTATCATCCTATTCCACATCTTTTCCGCATGATTCACAAGGTTATTATTCTGGCGTCTACGGCGGTGCAGTCTTTTTTGGTGCACATGACTGGATTCATGTCGAACTCTTGAATTCTGGGATCGTTGAAAAGAGTGCTTGCTTTCACGATCGTGTCAGCCAGTTTTTTCAGATTTACTCCCTGTTTTCCTCTGTAACCTTTCAGTACAGGATAGGCTTTGATCTCTTTGATCATCTCGGTTGCCTTGCGCTTGTTCACTGGCAGAATACGAAGAGAATAGTCCTGGAATATTTCAGTGAAAATTCCACCCAGTCCGAACAAGAGCACTGGCCCGAACTGCGGGTCTGTCTTGCCGCCGATTATTACTTCAATTCCTTTAACCTGCTCTTGAACGAGCACTCCCAAAAAATCCTTTTTTCCTGCTTTCCGTATCTTTTCATAGGCCTTTACAAGCTCTTCAGGGGTCTTTATTCCCAGTACTATCCCTCCTTTGTCTGTTTTGTGCACTGGCTTTCTTGAAACGAGCTTAGCCACCAGAGGATATGTTAGTTCAGTGCTTTTCTTTAACAAGTCATCTGTTCTTTCAGCATACACCTGTCTTGGCACACTAATTCCCACTGACTCTGCTCTGGTCATTGCAGTGTACAAGTCCATGATGTTAAAACTTCAAGATGGTTTTTATACCTTTGTTACCTTAGATTTAGGAAAAATGGTGATAGGATGAAGATCACGTTTTTAGGCGGGGCACGAGAAGTAGGAAGATCAGCTTTCTTGCTTGAGGAAGAAAAATCAAGGGTTCTGCTTGATTATGGCGTTAATATAGAAGAGGAGGAGATTCCTAAAGCTTTTCCAATACCCTTCAAGGGGTATGTTGATTCTGTTGTACTTTCCCACGGCCACCTTGATCATTCCGGAGCAATTCCTCTCTTGTACAGGGATTCTGAACCGCTAACGGTAATGACACCACCTTCAGTTCCGATTGTTGAACTTCTCATAAAAGATTCTTTGAAGATCGCTGACATTAATGATAAGTACCTCCCGTTTTCCGAGAACGAGCTAAAACGAATGATGCGCAGAGTAAGTTCTTTGAAGTACGAGAAGCAAAAAAGAGTATCTGACGGGGTTAATGTGAAGCTGCATGACGCAGGGCACATTATAGGCTCAAGCATGCCTGAGCTGGACTTTAAAGGGAGAAAGATCCTGTACACTGGCGACTTTAACCTTAGGCAGACAAGACTTCATGATCCTGCGTTTGCTGATTTTAAGCAGGGAGACATAGACGTTCTGATAACAGAGTCAACGTATGCTGACAGGATTCACCCGGACCGGAAAGAGCTTGAAAAGGAGTTCGTGCAGTCCTGTCTTGATGTGTTAGACGCTGGTGGGAACGTGCTAGTGCCTGCTTTCGCGCTTGGCAGGGCTCAAGAGGTTCTCATGATACTGGATGCTTATGACGTGCCATACCCAGTGTACCTTGACGGCATGGCAAAATCAATAGCAGACATAATGCTTTCTTATCCAGAGTATGTGCGGGATCCAGACGCTCTTCAGAAAGCCTTACTGGATGCGAAGTGGGTCAAACACCCGAGCACCCGGAGGAAGGTGTTCAATGAACCAAGCATAGTTGTTTCGCCCGCAGGCATGATGCAAGGAGGGCATGTTGTGTCATACATGACAAGTCTTTTGAAAAAGTCAACAAATCCTGCAGTGTTCCTTACAGGCTATCAGGTTCCAGGAACTCCTGGAAACGTGCTGCTTGAAGAGAAACGGTTTTCTGTAGATAACATTAACATAAACTGTTCAGGGGTTAACGTAAAGTACTTTGACTTTTCTGCTCACGCAGACCAGGCAGACCTGCATGAGATGGTGAAGCTGACCAGTCCGAAACTGGTTATAGTGGTTCACGGGGATCCTGATAAGGCGCCGGTTCTGAAACAGTGGGTTGAAGACGAGGTTGGAATCCCAGCCCTTCTGCCGAGCGTGGGGGATGTTATTGAGGTCGACAGGTACATCTAAGTTCTTTAAATCTATCCTGTGATGAAATAATACTATGGCAAGCCGGTTCTGCCCCAAGTGCGGGAGCACCAGTAAACCCTTGTACAAGGGCTTCTGTAAAGAATGTTATCTGGAGACCCATCAAGTTGCGCAGTTTCCTAAAAAAGTTGTTATAACCAGGTGTCCTGTGTGCAAGTCAATTTACGTTTCCAGGAAGCTGGTTCCCGGAAGCAGAAAGGTCATAGAAAACAAAGTGGCTGGAAAAATAAAAACAGATCTTTTCAAGCCCTCTTTCTCTTTTAAGTGGAAGGATAAGAGAACTTTGGAGGTAATTGTTTCAGGTTATCTTGATCCTGAAATGTTTTTTGATGTATCAGTCTCCGGAACTGTGAGAATAGAGTACAAGGACAGGACCTGCTGGGTGTGTTCCAAGAAAGGCAGAGAGTACTACGAGGTAGAAGTTCAGCTCAGGGGAAATGAAAAAAGGATAAGTGAAGTGCTTGACAACATGCTCAGGTTTACTGAACAGCTGGCAAAGTACTATCCTGAAGCAGAGCTCGTTTACTTGAAGAAGGCGAAAGGAGGAATTAATGTCTACTACGGGTACAAGCCAATAGCACTAAAAGTATTAAATTACCTGCATTCCGAGAAAGGACTGGACTACACGTCTTCAGAAGCAAAGCTTGTGTCGTATAACCCGAAAGGACGGCATGTTACCAGAAAGTCTTACTGCATAAGGTTGTGAAAAAATGGAAGGGCTTTTCAATACTCCTGTGGAAAAAGCGAAAGTAGGAGTGCTTGGAATAGGTTATGAGGCCGGCAACTATGGAGTGCGGGGCACTGCAAGCGCGCCCAGTGTCTTAAGCCATTACCTACAGTATGCTGAAACTTTTGATCCTGCAAGAGGAGATCTGCTTGAACAGCCAGTAGCGTTTCTTGGGAGCATAAGGCCCTCAAGTTTTTCAGAGCTTGTTAAGGAAGTGCAGGCCAGAATAAACAGTGCAAGAGAACAGAATCCTGGCATTAATTTTCTATTCATTGGTGGGGATCATACTATAACACAGGTAACTGCAAGCGTTCTTGGTTCTAAGAAAATACTCTGGGTTGACGCACATCCTGACTACTATGATGAGATTGAAGGGAACAAGTTTGCTCAGGCAACCAGTTCACGCAGGTTGGTTGAACAGGGAGCAAGTATTACAATGAGAGGAATAAGGTCTGTTTCTAAGGAAGAGTATCATGCGCTTAATCATGATGAAGTAGACTGGTCTGATGATCTTGAGTTTGGAGGGGAAGCAAGTTATCTCTCGCTGGATGTTGATGTTCTTGATCCTTCTCTTGTGTCGACATCCTGGCCAGAAGCTCCTGGAAAGCCTTTGTCAAGCGTTATCCGGCTTATAAAACGATCAAGGTTCAAGCACGCTGATCTTGTGGAATGGGTTCCTGATAAGGGCTGGCCTCAGATGCTCTCTTTGTTCAAAGAACTATGCTGGAGTCTGCTTAAGTACTAGGCTTTTTTCTTAAGCAGGCGGTCAATAGCTTTGCCAAGCATTTCCTTTGCCAGTCTCACGCTCACACCCTTCTTTTTAGAAAGGTCCATAACAAGAATGTTCAGTTCGTACTCTGTTTTTGGAGGTTCTTTTATGATCTTCTTCTCAAGTTGTTTGATGATCTGTTCCTTTTCTTTTTTTGTTATCTTCGGTCTTCTTCCGGCTCTTAAGGTGTTTAATGTTTCTTCATCTGCTTCTTTGTATAATATTTGTATTACTGTGTGAGGGCTTTTTCCAGTAAGCTTTCCTATGGCTTCTGCCGTTTTTTTCAGTCCTTTCCCTCTCATTTCTTCTTTCATTGCTTCTGCAAGGTCCAGAATTTCTTGCTTGGACACTTCTCTTTTTTCTGGTTTTCTTAACTTTTTTTCTGCGAGTTCTGGCGCTTCTTTTTTTATGGCGTAATACGCTTGCCTTGTTGAGCACCCTGTCTGCTCAGCCACTTTTCTTGAAAGCTGAAACAAGCTTGTTGTGTTTGGAGCAAGTTGTTTTGCAAGACCTGCAATCTTTTTTTGATCAGATCTTTTCAGTGCCTTTTTGGCCTTCATCAGAATATATACTAGGCGAACAGCTTAATAATCTATACTCTGTCTATCTGAACCGTTTTCTCGTGCGATTTTTTGCCTTTGACTATCTTGACGCAGGATTTGTTCACGCCAAAGTATTCTGCAAGCACTTCTATCAGTTGTTTATTTGCCTTGTCTTTTTCAGCAGGCGCAGTTAACCTGACTCTGAGTCCGTTACCAGTTTCTGTTACTTGCACTCTTGAAGATTTTGGAAAAACCTTTACCGTAACAATCATTAGCTCAACTTACTCTCTTTTGTTATAAAACTGTTCTCCGCAAGCTTTTTCAGCGCCTTCTTTTTTTCATGCCCTTTTACCTTATCAAGCGTTTCTTCCAGGAACAGGATATTCTCATCATACATTTTCCTGTTAACAGGGTATGGTATTCTGTCCTTGCCCCCGTGCGCGAAAGAGAACTTTACAGGGTCTTTCCATTCTGGTTTTTCCCCGTAAACCAGTCCTGCTATCAAGGCAAGGCTCCTGAGCTTTTTTGGGCCCATTCCCCTGACTGCCACTAGTTCTTCGTAATCTGAAGGCTCCAGTTTTCTGACCTTCTCGAAAAATTTTTTGTCAGCTTCTGTCAGGTCAGAAGGCAGTATCTCATGCCTTGAAGGCATCTTTATGTTGGTCAGGTTCCAGTCTGCTTCTTTCACAAGATCAATGCATGCCCTTCTGTTCTCTTCTCCTTTTCTTGCAGTAAGATCAAGCACGTTTTCTTCAGGCTTCCCGACTACGCCTGTTTGTGGTTCTACTACGAATGAGTCCACTTTTTTTCCCAGCCAGTGGTACCTTCTCGCGGTTCTTAGTTCTTGGTTCATCCCTTGCTGTACCACGGCCCAGTTTCCTGTTTCAGCAAGGAAAAAAGAATGGTGGTACAACTGGTGCCCGTCTTGCACGAGCGAGTTATCCACTTTTGCGCTCATCCTGCTTGCTTTTTCCAGCGGTAGGGGATCAAGATCCCATTCTGTGGAAAGTTTTTTGATCTGTTCAGGGGTTTTCCTGCTCCTGAGACCTTTTCCTCCAAGCACCCTAACGCTCAGGCCCTGTTCTTTGAACCCTTCAGAAAGCGCACCGCACACAGTAGTCGTAAGCCCGCTTGAATGCCAGTCAAACCCTAGCACGCACCCGAGAGCCTGAAAAAACAAGGGATCTGCAATCCTTTTCAAGAGTTCTTGTTCCCCGTGCTCTTCTATTATGGCTTCTCCTATAAGTCCTCCTAACTTTTTCATTCTCCGGAACAACCAGGAAGGGCATCTTCCAGGGTGCAGAGGGGACTCCATGTAGCCTGTTCTTTTCATCAGTTTTCATTACACTGTAAGGGAAAAGGGGATTTTCGGTCAGGGTACTGTGGGTGTCAGGTTTTCTTCCTGAACTTTATGAGTGAGTTTAACCTTCAGCACCCCATTTCACCAGAAGGTTGGCGAACAGTACCGGGACTATGAACTTGAACGCGATGCTGGAGGCCACGATCACCGAGAACAATCCTTTGTCAACAACTCCCGCATTGTAGAGCATTGTTATGATTATAATGCTTGTGCTGAATCTTACTGAGAGGCCTATTCCCAAGAGGACTGATTTTTTAGTGCCAAGTTCTTTGTGTCCTGCGATCCAGCTTCCCATAATCTTTGCGCTTTTTGAGACCGCTACTATTATTATTACCAGTAAGGGATATGCTATCAGGTACTCCAGGTTCATTTCTGCCCCCACGCTGAGGAAGAATATTGGGGCGAACAAGCCGTAGCACACTGCGCGAACTTCATCCTCGATTTTATGAAGCCTTTCTTTTGGGATGAATGTTTTTATGGAAACCCCTGCGATTAAGGCGGCTATTGCGGCTGAGTCAGCGTATTCTCCGACTCCTATGAACAGGAAGAACAGTGCTATTACAAGGAAAAAGAGGGTCTCCACTTTGAATATTTTTATCTTCTTCCCTTCTTTTCTGAGTTTTGTCAAGGCGAACGAGAGTACTGCAAGTACTATTAATGAAAGCATGATGATGCTGAAGTTTACGCCTACACTGGTTTTTGATCCTATGAGCCCGACCGCGAGGACGAGGGTTATGAGCTCAAACACATCATCAAGGGTCCCTATCCCGATTATTGCTTGACCTAGTTTGGTGTTTACCATCTTGAACTCGTCTAGGATTGGGATGAGTATTGCTTCTCCTACTGTTGCGAACGAGAGGGCCACCACTATAGAGATGATCCACGTGTAGCCGAACAGGTAGTGGACTATCATGGTCCCGAAAAGCGCTTCAAACAAGATTATGAACAGTGTTGATTTTACTATGAACTTGCTCGCTTTTTTGAACTCTCCGAGATCTATTTCAAGCCCGATCATGAAGAGCAAGAAGTACATTCCTAACTCTGCCAGGAGCTTGAACGTGCTTCCGCTGGTCACGCTTTCAAAGGGATTGTAAACCGCGAGTCCTGTTCCGAATAGTAATGCTGCAAAGATCCATGGCACTCTTATTTTTTCAAGCCATCTTCCCACTATAAAAGTGAATATGAACGCAAAACTCAAGAACAGAAACAGGTTCATCATCGTATCCTCTCCCATTCTTTTTTCATCTGCAGTGCTCCTGTAGTAGGATCAGGGGTTTCTGAGACCACGCATCCTGTAATCCTGTATTCCTTCCACACGCGTAAAAGTTCTTTCCAGTCCAGGTCAGAATCATCCAGCATCAGGTGTCTTCTTTCTCCTTTTTCTGAGTATTCTATTCCGCTCAGGTGAATGTGCATTTGTTTCAAGGCCTGCTTGCCAAGCTCTTTTTCCACGAGCTCAAGCACATGTTTCCATTCTTTCCGGGTGTTATACATGCCGTTGGTTCTTGCGTGCAAGTGCGCAAAATCAATGCACGGGGCCACCATTTCTATTTCCTGAGACAACCGTACAGTTTCCTCTAAGGATCCGAACTGGGTTGGTTTTCCGCTTACTTCTGGCCTTATCCAGATCTTTATTCCTTCGTTGTCCAGGGTTTTCACGATTTCTTTCAAGGCTTTCTTAACAGCATCATACACTTTTTTTTCAGGGGTTTTCTGGTAGTATGCTGCATGAAATGTTATTGACCATGCTCCGCATGCGTGCGCTATTCTCGCGGTCTTGAGAATCCTTTCCATGCTCGCCTTCTTTTTTGCAGGATTAGCAGAGTTTAGGTTGATGTAGTACGGGCCGTGCACAGTAAGTTCCACTCCTGTTTCTTCCCTTGCTTTTGCTACTTCAAGTGCTTTTTCTTGGCTTAGGTTCACTCCCCTAACGAACTCTAGTTCCATCGAGCCCAAGCCAAGTTTTCTGACTTCAAGCACTCCTCTTGCAGTGCCTTTGCCTTTAGCAGTTCCGGGAATGCCTCCGGGCCCGAACAAGAGTTCCTTAAACTTTTTCATTTCTTTTTCCCCTGTTTTGTGTACACTAAGTAAGAGTACGCGAATACGGCCACTATCCACAACATCAGGGGGAGAATAAAAAACAGGAAAAAGTTTTTCACGAAAGTGTTCGCAAGTATCACAAGCGCCATCAGCATCATACTCTTTCCTCCGAACTCCTGCGTTTTTTTCCACACTTTCTTGTTTGCAAGGGCCCAAGGAGTCCGGAATCCCACAAAGTAGTTTTGCTCGAACTTGCGCAGGGTCCACCCGAACACCGTGAACAGGAATGCTAGTCCTGGGAACAGTACTGAAGTCATGTCAGTAAATGGATTGAGAGCGCATGCAATTATCCCTATCTGCAGAATCACCATGAATCCCAGCAGTCCTGCAATCATTATGCTGTAATACTCCTTCCTCTTTTCAAAGACCTTTCTCTTAACCGCGATTTTTGGAATTGTTTTGAATAATCCAAGCAGTCCTAACGAAAGCAAGGGAGTCATCCACAGGGACTGTTTTCCAGCCCACGCGTCCACCTGCCCTTGTGCGTTCCAGTGTACCGGGACCTTTTCAGGCAGGTAGTTAACAGAAACTGCTGTGATCACGATCAGGGTGGTTATAAGCCCGTACACTGCCACGTCCTGCCAGTTCATTCTACAAGCCCCTTCAACACTTCTTTGTACACTTTGAGCACTTCAGCAGGCTTCTTGCCTGTTTCTATGCATATTTTGGTAAGTTCTACTGCCACAGGGTTCGCTGCTTTGAACCCGAGTTTCGTTAGCTCGCTGTCAAGCTTATGCGTTAGTTCAAGGTCAAATTTTCCGTTCATCCTTCCACCTCAAGAAATACTGTTTTGTTTTCTTGGTTTCCGTCAAGATCTGCAGTGACCTGCAAGGAGTATTTTCCGCTTACTGCGTTCCCGCTTACCATAACAGGAAAATCAACAATTCTGTTCTCGCCTGACCCGAAATACGAGATGTCCACTTCCTTTTCTGTAAGCATGATTAGTGTCTCAGGGTCTTTTGGCTCTACTTTCAGTGTCAGCTGGTTCACGTCTTTTCCAAGTAGGTTGGTCACTTCTACGCGCAGGACTGTTTTGCTTCCGGGGGATACTGCTGGCTGCATGAACCATGCGTTTAGAGTTTGCTGGTTTTGCCATGACAGTATCACCCACAATCCTGCAAACACGAGCACCAGGCCTGCTCCCAGCAATAATTTCTTTTTGTCCAATTCTGGGGCATTCATTTTATTTTTCTCCTCCAGGAGAAAAGAAGGAGAGACTGTTTTTAATCCTTTTTGGTCAGGTGATAACCAGGGATTTCTGCCAGGCCAAGCAGAACGCACGAGTCAATGAATCCATGCGCGTATGCAGCAGCCTCCAGCGCAGTTGCCGGGTCTTTTTCTTTGTAGTGCACCGCGTCGTTATAGTAGTCTCTTGCGAACTTCAGGAGCTCTTCAGCCTTTTTGTCAAGAACCTTCATGTTCTCTAGAGCTTTTTTTGTCTCGTTCAGGCAGAACTCAAGCTTTCCTGAAGGCACTTTTGGCTTGCCTTCTTTTAGTCCTGTGAGCCAGCTGCTGGACTGTATCTTGCCGCCTCCTACTCCATAAACAAAATCTATGTTCTGAGCTTTGACTTTTTCTTCTTCAGCACACTTTTGAACGTCTCCTCCGTTTGTGAAAATTATCTTATCCGCAGGATGTTCTGATGCTATCTTATCCAAAGTTTTTGCTACTGTCCGATCCTTGTCAATAGAGGGGACTGCGTCGTCAACTATTTTCAGGCTTTTGACTATTTCCAAGCGTTCTTTTTCTGGCATGAAGGGCCTGCCTTTTTTCTGCCTTGCTTGTTCGTCATTGTTGACAATGACTATGAGCTTGTTCCCCAGTTTTTTAGCTTCTTTCAGGTATTCCAGGTGTCCTGCGTGCAGGGGGTCAAAGTATCCTGAGGCTACTGCTATCTTCTGCATGTTTGGATCACTTCTCAGGAATTCTATCTATGAGGTACAGGCATTCAAGATAGTGTTTTTCTATTTCAGGAAGAGGTCGTACTCCTTTTGATTCTTCCTTGAGTAGTTCAATCATCTTTTTTAGCTCGTCTTTTGAAGGGTGGTCAAAATCGATGGCGTTCTTTTTGCACAGTTCCTTGATCTTCGCAAGGCACATTCCTTTTATATCCTCTTCTTCTAGTGCTTCCTTTCCAATAATCTCTTTTGTGGCGCTTATGTAACACTCGCATATTGCATTTTTGACATTTTGATATGTCGGCTCTTTTTTGGCCTTTTTGAACGAGTCCATCCATTCCTCTGTCATTTTCTTGTTCACCTAAGACGATAAAACATTCCAGAGGTATATATTTATTCGTTTAGTGAGGATAAACTCTGCTGCGATGACGACGACCAGGCTTCCCACCCTGGATTGCCAGGGGATGAAGAAGATTTTGAGTGCTGAGCAGCAC
>CAZVAJ010000005.1:48226-59754 GCA_964625085.1 Microcaldota archaeon
GCTTCCCACCCTGGATTGCCAGGGGATGAAGAAGATTTTGAGTGCTGAGCAGCACCAAATAGATATATTTATATAATTAGTTATATAGATATATACTATGTGAGGTGTGCTTGTATGCAAACAGGAGTGTTTTTGTTAAATGAAAAAAGAGTTCTGCATTATCCTACTCTTAAAACAGTATTGCTGGTTGAGGAGGTTCTAAGAAATGCGGACGGGCCTATTACACGAGCCGAGATAAAGAGGCGGTTGCCAGTTGATATAATGCATCAAACGCTAAATATCATCTTGACGTACCTTGAACAAAGGGGTATGATCTATGATAGCAGAAAAGGAGTAATATGGCTTGAACCCCCAAGCGCGAAGCTTGGAAAACTTATTGAAGACGGGATTGAAGTATGAAACGACCAATAAGAGTAATCTATGTTGGGGATGCAAAGGAAGCTTACTTAAAGTTGAACAAGATTGTTGGGGCTGAAAAAGCAAAAGGAATACAAGACTCTGAGAACCAACGTCTTCTTAATTCTTTGAAGAAAAAAGAAGAAATTCTTAAAGTCAATCCAGAGTATGGAGACCACATTCCAAGAAAGTACATTAAAAGAAAAACTATTAAGAAATATGGCACCGATAGTTTGTGGCGGGTTGAAGTATACAATTATTGGAGAGCTATTTACACTCTTACAGGGAATGAGATAGAAATATTAACCCTGATTTTGGATGTTGTTGATCACAACACATACAACAAATTATTTGTTCATTACAAGAAAAAATAAGCTCTGACGACAATTAGAAAGAGGATGAAGAAGATTTTGAGTGCTGAGCAGCACTTATTTCCATTTTTTTGCGGTATGCAAGGATATTTAAACCCCTGGTTCTGAATATGCAACGTTGCTAGTTTAAGCAGCTTTTAAAATAAAGTAGAGATGAACGAACATGCAAACCGATATTGCGAGCCTTAAACCAGGGGCAAGAGAAGTTGATCTGGTTTTCAAAGTGGTTGAGAAACAACCTGAAAGAGAAGTTACGAGTAGGTCTGACGGAAGTACTCACAGGGTATGTGATTTCAAGATAGGGGATCCTACCGGAATGATTACCCTCACGCTGTGGGATGACAAGATCAACATGGTTGAAGAAGGAAAAACGTACGAGATAAAAAACGGATACACGAATGTTTTCAAGAACAAGATGAATGTTAACGTAGGAAGGTACGGAGAACTTTCTGCTGTGGATAAGGATGTAACAGTAAACAAGGATAATGACCTGAGTGAGAAAGAGTACGAGAACCCTTACAGGAGGAGGTCCAGCTACGGCGGAAGAAGATACTAAACCTCCCTTTTCTTTCTATTTTTATTTTTGCGCTTTACACAAGAACTCTTTTTCTACAGGGTGCAAGTCTCCTGGGACTATGATCACGCTTAAAGGAGGCAGGTTCATGCCCATTATTTTTTCCACAGTGTCGTACACTATCTTTTGCTCAGGTGAACCTAGTCTTGAGACCGCGATGACTTTTGTTCCTAACGTTATTATACTGTCCCTCTTTTCTTCGCTTATTTCAAGGAGTTCCTGCAGTGCTTCGCGCACTGTCATGAACTTGTTCTCGTGCGCGTGCAGGTCCAAGAAAAACAGGGTGTGAAGCCCAAGCTCTTTGTTCTTGGCCATCACGTCGTAAAAGCTGGCGGGCTTGTAGTTGTTCTCCCAGAACACTATCGTGGCGCTCCTGCCGAACTTGTACGCCTGCAAGCCTGTTTCGCACACGGCAGAGTAAATGCTCGCGTTATGCACAATCTTTAAGGGTATGTTTTTTTCTCTTGCCCTGAGCACGAGATCAGCGTGCGTGGTGGCCACCATTGGATCTCCTCCCACCAGCACGCACACGTTATCTTTTTCCGCGTGTTTCAGGATTTCTCCAGATTCTATGAACTCCCTGTCCGCTTCTTTGATCTTTTTTCCCACGAGTTCTTCAAGTTTTTTCTTGTCCAGGCCCATGAGCCTGCTCGTGTACGATTCCAGGAAAACGATGTCTGCTTTTCTTGCTTCGTCGAGTCCTCTGAGGGTCATGTCTTTCTCGTCCCACAGTCCGAGTCCTACAAGGGAGAGCATGCTACTCCACCAGTATTTCGTCCTCACGTTTCCACGCGGGCACGGATATCACGAGCACTTCTGCAGGAGTACTGCCTGTTCTTTTCGCTTTGTGTCTGGTGCCGGGAAGTATTGTGACCAGCGTTCCTGCTTCGCAGTGCTCTGTTTTGTCGTCAAGTTCGAGGTCTATTGACCCTTTTAGCACGTAGTAAGCTTCTATTCCTGTCTTGTGGTAGTGTTTTACTGTTTCATCGTTTATCGTCACGTGTATAACGTTCACCTTTTCGCAGTCCTTGTATCCTGTGAGCTCTCTCATGGTTCCGCAGGTTATCCTCTGCGGAGAGCTTTCTTCCAGGCGTCTTTTGATGTAACTCATTATTCTCCTCCCTTTTTTACTCCAGCCCACACGAAGTGTTCTGTTGCTCCGAACCCGTAAGGGGACTCAGCGTTTTTGAGTATGAGTTTCTTCAGCGATTCAAACTCTTCTGCGCTTTCTTCTGCAAGTTGATTAACCTCTCTCCTAAAGTTGCCGGCGAGTCCTTCGCACGCGAAGATTGTGATGGTGGTGAACCCTTTTGACTTCATGAACTCTTCCAGCTCCTCTGGTTTCCAGAACTTGGCGTCAGGAAAGCTTTTGTGCGTTTTAGGGTGCCATTCTTTTTTGTGTACTCCCCGCCGGAACATCTGCTGGTGGTTCTTGTCAGTGAACTCATACCAGTACTCTTTGTGCCGGAGGAGCATGGGGATTATCCCGTAGTAGTTTATGCAGGAGATGATTATTGGCGCGTTCTTTTTGGCGATCCTGCCCAGTTCTTCCACTGCTTTGGCCTGGTCCTTTCTTCTGGTCAGGTGGTACATCGGGCCCATGCACAGGACCGCGTCGAACGTGTCATCCCGGTAGATGGAAAGGTTGGTCACGCTGCCCTTATGTGCGCTTATGATGTTTTTTTCCACGCCTGCTTTTTTGATGTTCTTGTGTGCTTTTTCAATAATCTTCTGGCTGAGGTCCAGGATGCTTAGCTTGTACCCTTTTTTTGCCAGTGGGATCGCGTATGCTCCTGTCCCGCAGCCGATATCTGCGATGAGTCCTTTTTTTGGCAGAATCTTTTTGATGAACTGAAGGGTAGTGTACTGTTCTATGGAATGGTACGCGTCTTGTTTCAATCTCATGTCTTCGTAGTCTGCGTTTTCATCGTAGTACTCTTCCACTATCTTGATGGTTTTGTTTGTCATCTTGCGGCCTCTTTTTGCTGTTGGGAATGGTTTTTTTGTGTCTTCCTTTATGACCATACTCTTTTATATTATGTGGTGGGGAATGTTAACCGATGGTTTCTGAGCAGGCTGTTCTGAACGCTTTGAAGGAGGTCATGGACCCAGAGCTGGGCATTGACGTGGTCAGCATGGGCATGATCCGGGACGTTAAGATAGAAGGAAGCAAGGCTTTGTTAAAAGTGGCGCTCACGTCTCCTTTTTGTCCTTTTGCTCGGATGATTCTGGACAGCATAAAACAGAAGGCTCTTGAGGTCCAGGGGGTTGAAGAAGTCGAGATAGAAGAGGTTCCTTGGCAGGAAGGGTCTTCTACGCCTCAAGTGGATTAGGGTGTGATCCTCTCTATCTTATAGTAGGTGATGTCGCCTTCTTTGTCCAGGACAGCATATATCATTTTCTTTCTGACGTTTTGCGCGAGCCGGACTGCCCTGCTGAGCTCTGGGAAGCTGCACTTGTATTCTTCTGGGACCACGTGCACCAGCCAGATCGCGTGACCTTTCCCCGGTCGGTCTCCTCTTGCGTACACTCTGTAGTGGGTGCCCCACTTGAATCCTGTCCTGACGCAGAATCCCCTGTCCTTCAGGTCCTTGAAAACAAGGTATTTCCTTCCGAACTCTTTGTCAAGCCTGCTGAACTTTTTGAGCAGTTCTTCGTACGACAGGTCTTTCCGGCCTGTGCTTGACACGGTGAATTCTTTTCTGTTCTCTTTCAGGTACAGCGCTTCTTCTGGTGAGAGAAGCAGCTTGTTTTTTTCTTTTTCCCCATACCCTTTTTGTTCTAGCTCGTCAGCAAGTTCTTTTTCAGTCACTACCACTCTATTGTCTGCTAGGAGGGCCATTACAGTTCACCTATCATGTTTTTATACGGGCCTGGCTTTAAATGTTTACATGCCCTGTTTTGATCCTTTCAAGCCAACTCTTCCTCAAGACTATGAACGGTTGGCTGAAAACTTTGGGATAGAAAGGATAACAGAAGACATGCGGAAGAAGCTTCCTGATTCCTACCTGTTTAGGCGGAACATTGTTTTCGCTCACAGGGATCTTGGCAGAATCCTCTCTGTAAGAGAACAGGGCAAGCCTTTCGCGGTGATGACTGGAATAAAGCCAAGTAACGAGTTTCATGTTGGAAGCAAGCTCGTGGCAGATCAGATGAAGGTCTTCCAGGACATGGGCGCAGATGTCTTTTTCGCGGTTGCGGATATTGAAACTTATCATGTTAAAAGGCAGTCGCTTGAGAGGAGTAGGGAGGTTGCGCTTGATAATATAACTGACCTGCTCGCGCTCGGCATTAAGGAGGACGCGTACTTTTACTTCCAGTCAAGCCAGCCTAAGGTCAAGCTTTTGGGGCATTTGTATGCCCGGGATGTTACTAATAACATGCTCCGGGCAGTTTACGGCGAACAGCAGATAGGCTATTATGTTTCTGCGTTGGTCCAGGTGGGCGACATCCTTTTGCCTGAAGAGCCTGAGTTTGGCGGGCCTAAGCCGGTTGTGGTCCCGGTTGGTTTGGATCAGGATCCTCACATTCGCTTGACTCGGGATATTGCAGGAAAGCATGGGCTTGTGGTCCCAAGCAGCACATACAACAGGTTCATGCGCTCTCTTACCGGGTCGGACAAGATGAGCAAGTCAGAGCCGGCTGGAATGATATCGCTGTCAGAGTCTCCTGAGAGCGCGGGAAAAAAGGTGATGCGCGCGTTCACCGGCGGAAAACCGACAGTGGCAGAACAGAAAAAGGAAGGGGCTGACCCGCAGATTTGCCCTGTTTACGATCTTTTGTTGTACCTTGAACAGGATGACAACGTTGTTAAGAGAAGGTTTGAGGAGTGCGTTTCTGGAAAGATAATGTGCGGGGAATGCAAGAAGGACGTTGCAGAGAGGGTTAAAAAGTTTCTTGAGGCACACCAGGAAAAAAGAGATAAAAAAAGAGACGTGGCAAAGCAGATTGTTGAAAAGGTTTCAAAGGATTGTCCCTGATTCAAAAATCTCTTGGAACTCTTTTTCGTAGTCGAACGCGATTCCTTCAGAGTTTATTACAATCATGTTCTCGTTATTCCTCTTATCAGCATTATTGCTCCAGTTGAAACTGCCTGTAACCACAATTTCACCGTCTATTACTGCGAACTTGTTATGCATGCTCGCTGGGTTGGAGTCAATCCTGACAGGCACTCCTGCTTTCTTCAGTTTCTCGTACTCCGAGTACTCTGACAGCTGGTCTTTTTCCACAACCACTTTCACGTCTACTCCCCTCTGTTTTGCCCGGATCAGTGCGTCAGAAACAGAGTCCAGGGTAAAAGAGTACACTGCAGCATGCACGCTGGTGTTAGCATTGTCTATGAGCATTATGAGATGTCCTGAACAGTTGTCTTCTGGGCAGAAGTAGGGCACTGCGGTCATCTTGCTTGGTTCTGGGCATAGCTGTTTCTCAAGCCAGGGCACTTTCTCAAGGCATCCGGAAAGAAGAAGGAGTGTTGCAAGCGCCAGGCTGGGCAGGATTATTTTGTTCATAGTTCTGTCACTTTTAGTTTTTCTTTTTTGAGGTTCTTTGCGAGTGAAGAAAGTTCTTTTGGCACGAGCACTTCGTCACACTGTTCTATTCTCATTATGGCTTTCAACTTGTCTATCCATGAGCCCCATTCAATGTAGTCTTTTACTATTATCTCTTTTGCTGTTAGTGTACCTTTTATGAGTTCTATTCTGTCTTCTGCTTTTTTAATCGCGGTGCCTACTGATGCTGTGGGCAGGTCTGCGTTGGAGTCAACCACGTACACGAGCACAATTTTTCCGTAGTCTTTCCCTATTCTGTCAACCAGGGCTTCTGTGCCTTGGACTGCAGGTACAAGCGCCCATTTCTCCATTTTTTATCACACTCTTTCGTACACTCCTTTTCTTTTTTCAATAATCTTGCCTTCTTCTCTGAGCACTTCAACACACGCGCGCACCAGCTGCGGGTCTTCTTTCAGCTCTTCAGAAACCTGGCTGATGTTCCTTTTTCCGTCAATCGCGCTCAGGATCCTCCACTCCAGTTCAGCCAGTTTTTCTTTTGTGACCACGTAGTATTTTTGGTCAAAGCCTCTGACACCCCTGACAAGATCCTCTTTCCCTTCTTCTGTCAGCATCCTGCTCAGTTCTTCTGCTTCATGCTCGTTTTCTATTACAGCATATCCTTTTTCAAAGATTCCGGGTGTTCTTGGTTCTTGTCTTTTTGGGGATATGACTATTGGAAGGTACTTTTTGTCAAGCCCGATTATGGTTTTTCTGTTTTTGTTGAACTTGAAGAACACTCTTCTGGCAAGCAGGTCCTGGAATATCTCTTTTTCTTTTTGGTCTAGGATACTGTTTATTTTTTCAACTGTCCGGTCTGTTGAGAATATGTTGTTAACTTTTCTTATTACGTCTATTTCTTCTTCAACAAGCTTTCTCTCGCTTGCTTGAGCTTTCCCTGGCTTTTGGACTATTATTATCCCTTTTGCGATTTCCTTGAACTCCAGCTCGTCTCTTTCCTCAAGCCCCAAGGCTTCTGCTATTTCCTCAGGGATTTCTGAGAAGATTTTTCCCTTGAACGAGTGGGTTCTGGCTTTTGGCATATGATAAAACTGGAGCGGTTGTATTATAAAAAGAGTTAGGAGAAGCGCTTATGCTGCTAGGGAGTACACTTCGAACTCACAGTATGGGTCTCCTTTTGCCCAGCACTTGGTTTCTTTCACGCTTATTGTTTCAGCTCCTTTGAATTCCGCGAATGCCCCTCTTAGTATTCCTCTCGTGAAATTGCAGACTTTCTTATTTATGTTCGGAGCGCCTGCTGCGAAAGGGCAGCCGTACACCTTGAAAACAATGTCCACAAGCTTTCTTTTTTCTCCTTCTTCTATTCTCCCAAACCCCTCTTTTTCCACGTATTCTTTAATCTCTTTCACGAGCATGGCCCTGTTCTTGGGGTTTTTTTGTTTTACAAGCTTTCTGCCCACTGTTTCTCCTGCTTGAGTCATTATCCTTTCCACTTGGAAGTCTTGTGATACCCGGTAGGCGGAGCTTATTATGCCTCTTACGACTTCTGATGAGACAAGGCCTTTTCCTTCTATTGCGCTCGTGTCATAGTCCTCTGGATCGTCCTGTTTTCCTGTTTTCATCACTTTCTGAACGTCAACTTTTCCTCCTATTTTCTGGATTATGCTGGATATCCTCATTGCATTAGAGAGCATTGCTTCTTGCAGTTCATTAAACGTTTTTCCAGGAACTGAGAGCCGGATTCTCCCGCTCTGGAATACGTGCACTTCCAGCTCGTCAACTTTTATTTCCAGGATGTTGCCCAGTATGTTTCCTCCTGCTTTTTTCTGGGCTTTTTTAAGGTCAATTGTTTTGCCAAGATGGTATGAAAAAGATTCTGCTTTTACCATTCTACAGGACCTCTTCTTGCACTACCCTGAACCCGGACTTGGTTATCTGGAACGGGAACACGCTTGAACTGTGTTCTATGCCCCTCATTTTCAGGATTTCGAGCGCTCTGATCCGCTCATTTTTTCTCGGGATATTGTACAATGCTATTGTGCCGTCAACAACAAACTCTTCTAATTCAGGCTGCATGTTTTCTCTGCTCAGGTAGTTTCTTTCAGCGGTCATGAGGGTTGTGCATTCCATGCTTCCAAGAAAGTCCAGGAGTTCAAACAAGTTTCTCCTGAACTCGAATTCTCTTTCAAAGTACATTTTTATCATGGTGACCGAGTCTATTAGTACTCGTCTTGTTTCCTTTTGGGTTATCTCTGCTTGTATTACATCATACAAGTGCTGCATGTTGTATTTTTGCACGGGTATTATTGACAGGAGTCCTTTCTTTTCAAGCTGGCTGAAATCCCATCCGAAGGTGTTTTTGATGTTCTGGACTATTCTTTTAGGCGTTTCCTCAAGAGTCAGGTACACTGTTCTTTCGCCTTCTTCTGTTCCTTTGTGCAGGAACTGCGCGCCGAACAGTGTTTTTCCGGTTCCTGGGCCTCCCATGACAAGAATGGAGTAATTCTTCGGGAGCCCTCCGTTAAGCATTTCATCCAGCCCTTTTATCCCTGTTGGAATCCTTTCCATTTTTACCACCTCATAACAGGTACTCGTTAGAGTACACGCTTATGCCTTTTTCTCCGATTTGGTAGGGCCGGGTTGCCCTGTCAATCTTTGACCCTCTCATCTTCAGTACGACCAGTCCCCGTTTTCTTTCTTCTCTTGTGGGAAAGTCAGCAAGCCGTATTACTGAATCTGCAAGGAACTCCTCGAACTCGAAAGGATCCTCAGCCGTCTTTTTTTCCATTATCACAACGGATGTCATCCCGTTATCTTTCAGGAACCTGAAAAGGCTTGCGAGGTGGGTCCTGCTTTCTCTTTCCCCGTCTGTCGAGTACTTCAGGACGCTTGCAGAATCTATGACTATCCTGGAGTAATTCCCGCTTTTAACATCTTCCTTAAGCGCGTTGTAGACATCTAAGACGCCTGCAGCTTCAGGAAGTTTGTACTTCTTGAGCGTGGCGGTTATTCCCTCAAGTTTCTCTTCCACAGGCGGTGTGATCTTAAACTGTTTTATTTTAAGCAGTTCTTGTTCAGCCAGCCCAAGTATGTCCCAGCCAAATCCTGAAACAAATCCTGCAACATCTTCTGCTTTTTCTTCAAGAGAAATGTAAATTCCTTTTTCTCCTCTTTCAGCTCCCTTAACAAGATACTGCAGTCCAAGAATCGTTTTTCCTGTTCCTGGAGTGCCCGCGATTATGTTCACTGTTCCTGGAATGAATCCCCCTCCAGTAAGATCATCTAGTCCAGGTATGCCTGTAGTTATTCTCATGAGACTGTAAACAAGCACGTTGTTTATAATTTTTACTGCTCTGGACAAAGCTTAAATACTTTCTTTCTTTTTTAGGATTATGAAAGCTGAGGAAAAGCAGGACCTGGTCTGCAGGTGCGATGCACGGCTTCCTGCCGCGAGATACGTTCTCGTGCTGGACGAGTCTGGCAGGACCATTTTTACGTTCGGAAGGCCAAGCAGGGCTGACAAGACCTTGATAAAGAGTTTGGTTGAGTGTGTTTCTCCAGACTTTGAGCAGTCAATTTTTTATTACACTGACAAGATTTTTATTGCCATGAGGCTGAGCAAAGGTTTCATTGTGTGTTCTCTTGACAAGAAGGCGAATATTGCGAGAAACCTGTTGAGGTTGAGGGAAATAGGTGAGTCTGTTTGGGGCTGACGACAGGCATTAAAGGATTGGACCGATTGCTGGAAGGGTATCCTGAAGGCCCTGTACTAGTAGAGTACGAGCATGGCTCAGGAGCTACTTTACTTGGCTTGACTTACTTGAAAGCAGGCTTGAGCGCAGGGGAGAAAGTTGCTTTAATCGCAGTTGACGTGCCTGAAAAAGCCTTGTTCAAAAGGCTCTTGACAGTAGGAGTGCAGGATGCCAGCACGCTTGACATAAAACGCATCAGCTCAAGCAGTCCCTTGAAGGCAATTTCTCTTCTTGGGAAACAAGTAAAGGCATTTGACAGGGTGTTGTTTGATTCTCTTGACCCATTACTGCTGTTCGAGCAGCATGACAAATACTCTCCTAAGTTCGGGGTGCTTGCGAACAAGCTTAAGAAGATAATGCTGAAGAACAGGTCCATGATGTTTTTGGCATCGTTCAATCCAGAGAACATGGAATTCTACGAATTTTTGGAGGAGGCATTTTCCGGAGTGCTCAGGCTTTCTTCATCCTCAGAAGGAAGACGTATGAGCGTGATAAAGTGGCCTTGGCAGCCGAGAGCTACCGTGATCGCGTACCATATCACAAGAGAGGGGATAAAATTATAGCAGTCGCTGAAGAAGGTGGCAGAAGAGAGGAAACAGGCGTCAGGGGACTTGACAAGAGAATGCAGGGAGGCGTGCCCTCCGGACATTCTGTTCTAGTGTCCGGTTCTGTTGGAGCAGGAAAGACCACGTTCGCAAGACAGTTCGCTTACCAAGGACTGATAAAAGGAGAGCAAGTATTGTACGTTACTACCACAGAACTGCCAGACAGGGTGGTTGAGCAAATGACTGCCAGGGGAATGGATGTTTCAAAGTACTCTGATAGCCTGACGTTCATTGACGCGTACTCCTGGAGAACAGGCGCGAAAAAAGGGAACAGGGTATTATCAAGCATTACGCGGTTGAACGAGCTTCTTATTCTAGTCCAAGAAGCTCTTGAAGACGCTCCTGGGCCAGGCAGGCTTGTGATAGATTCTGTTTCAGACCTGCTGCTGCACAATGAGGAATCCTCTGTTTTCAAGTTTCTGCAGCTTGCATTGGGAAAAGCGTCTGAAAAGAGGTACACCTCGCTCGTGGTAGTAGAGGCAGGAATTCACTCCCAGCAGGTTTTGAACACTTTAGAATACCTGACTGACGGCACCATAGAAATGAAAATAGAAGGGGAGAAAAGGTTTCTCAGGATAAAAAGAATGATGGACACTGTTCATCCTCTCACTTGGGTAGAGTACACAATAAAACAGAAGATGACCCTGGGCGTGGAAGAGTTCTTTGAGTAACATTTAAATACACGCAGGGCATTCTGAATAACGGAGGTCCTCAGCTTGCTCAGGGTGAAAACATACATAAAAGGTTTTGATACTCTAATAGAGGGAGGGTTCCCTCCTGGAAGCGTGGTCCTGCTTGCGGGCGGGCCTGGTACAGGCAAGACCACTTTCTCCTTGGAGTACTTGTACAGAGGAGCAATGCATGGAGAAAGGGGTTTGTACGTTGGAACAGAACAAGGTCTTGACGCGCTTAAGAGACAGGCAAGAAGGTACGGGTGGAAACTGGACGACTTAGTGACAACAGGACTCCTGGAATTCGCGTTCTTGAGCTTCACGAGCGGCAAGTGCAAGATAACCGAGCTAGAGAAAACTCTTAAGAAGTACAAGCCAAAAAGACTGGTCATAGACTCTGTGACCACGTTCCTTGACTCTTACACAGGATCAGTACAGCCAGTGATAACGCCCAGAAAAGAAGAGAGAGAGAAGAAAGTGAGGTACACGAGGATGGAGGACACAGGAGTCCACTACAGGGACAAGATACTCGTGATACCGTTAACAGAGTACGGGGTCAAGAAAACAATAGTCTACGACCTCATCAACACCTTGAAAAAATACGACGTGACAACCGTGATGACCAGCGAGTCTCCTGAAAAAGGAGAGTAC
>CAZVAJ010000006.1:0-2711 GCA_964625085.1 Microcaldota archaeon
GTTCAGGGCCTAGTGGGTTAGTCCCATCGGGGGTTCGAATCCCCCTCCCTGCACTGCTTGTTAAATAAAAAGAATAAACTTATAAATGTTGTAAACAATAATGTTTACAGTGGTATTATGGTTCAAGTTCAGGTGAGGGTTCCAGAGGAAACAGTAAAAGAACTGGATGAGTGGATTAGTGAAGGCAGGTTTAGAAGCAGAAGCGATGCCATAAAAACTATCATCATGCTGTACGAAGAAAGAGAGAAAACCAGAGCATTTTATAAAATGCTTATGGAAAGAAGCAGAGAAGCTAGAGGGAAGCCGGAAACACTTATTCCACTTGAGGAAATTTAGATGCATAAGATCTTCTTTCATCAAAAAGCAAAGACTGCTTTTGAAAAATTAGAAGCTCAAGTTCAAAAAAGAATCAGGAACAAAATAGCTGAATTAAGACAGTTCCCTGAAGAAAGAGGTAAACATCTTAAGTCTTCGAACTTTTGGAGAATAAGAATCGGTGATTACAGGGTTATTTATGAGATAGACAATAAAGAGCAGAAAGTTGTTGTGCTGTTTATTGGTCGCAGAAAGAACGTCTATGATGATTTTTCGAAATTATTTTAATAAATTATAACAACAAGTTCTATCCTGAGTTCAAACACCTGTAATTCACGCGCTCAAAGGGTCTCTGAGCACAGCCCGGTATGGCCTGGAGTGCATTTCTTTTACTGCAACTTCTTTTTCTCCTGTGAACTCTATTTTTATTGTGGCGTTTTTGATCAGGACAGGGTCAAGGTCTGCTTCTTCTGCCGCGCTTATGCAAGTGCCGACCCCGTAGTTAATGCTGTCCAGCATCATGTTTTTTAATTCCCTTCCTGTTGGCGTGTCAGCAGTGTATACTGGCCCGTTTTTCATGAATACCAGTGCTTTAAGTTCTCTGCTGGCGAGTTCTCCCTTGTACTTCTTGTACAATGACTTGACTACTGAAAACGCGAGCAGTCTTTTCACGTGTTCAGGGTATCCTGAAACGTCTATTCTTGCAATGGACCCTACTCTTTTCAGGTATGGCGAGACAAGGGAGTTGAGGTCTATTCTTCCTCCGAACATGCTTGGGTGTGCTTTGTGCAGGACCCGAATCATTCTTATTGCCTGGTACGCGTAGAATTTTTTGGATTCAGGAGTATTAGCAAGAATCTCTTCTTCCATGCCTTTCAGGCTGGAGTACTCTTCTGCATGCGATTCTATTGCTTTGTCCAAAAGTTTTCCTGCTTCTTCTCCTGGGTTCTTGTCGCTTCTTGGAAGCTCGAGAGCTTCTCTCAGCTGGTCTCCGTTAAGATGGTTTATGTTGATGTGTACCTGGCTCTTGCTAACAGTGTTTACAGGCATTCCTATTGGCTGCAGGTTGGGAAATTCTTGCTGGTTAAAGTTCTTGTTCGGGGCTTCCATTCCAAGGAACTCTTTGTTCTCATCAAGGACTATTCCAGTTATGCCTGTTAGTACGCAGTTTTCCATGAGGATGTGGAACGCGTTCCTAGCCTGCGCGCTATCCCCTATTACTATTGTGCTAGCGAAAGATTGTATGTTCTCGTCCGCGAGTTCTCCTGTTATCCTTCTGCCCAGCAGGGCTTTTGCCATTGCCTGAGCTTTGCCAGGAGTTGCTGCAGAAGCTGCTGCTTTTCTTATCAGAATGCTTGGTAAAAGGAACGGTTCAGAGAAGAGCCTTGCAATGTACTCTTCTGGAGAATTTTTCAACGGCACTGTCCTGATATCATAGGCCGCGCTTTCTTCCATGAGTTTGTCGTGCATTTCTTCTAGTTTTCTGAAAGAGTTGTCCAGAACCATGTTCATGCTTTCCCCTACTTTCACGTAGGAAGGGCCTGGAGACATTATGAGATACTTTGCTTTGAACGAGGGGTAGTGTTTTTCTAGTACTATCGTGTTCCCAGGTAGTTTTTCGGCAAGGGTGGAAGTGTTTCCTTCAACAATGTATATCTGGTAGGTTATTACTAGGTGTCCTTTTATCACACCTTCTCTTCTGTCTTCTATGATCACTAGTGCTGTTTTTTCAGGGTTTTCGTAGAATTTTGTGGAATATCCTGTCCATTCTCCTGAGAAGATTTCTTTCCAAGGACCGTGAGAAAGTTCCATCCTAACCCCTTTGGAATATTAGATTCCCCTGGTTTATAAAAGTTTTATAAACCGAGCATGCTTTTGTTATTATGGTGTAAGCATGGATGATGCTAAGCTTGCTCAGGTGGCCCAGATTGTTACTTCTATGAGTGACGCTGGGATGACTGTTAACGAGATAAAGGCCCAGCTTGCAGGAATGGGGCTTTCTGAAGATGATATTGAACAGGTTCTTTCCATGTCCAAGGCACAGCCCTCTCCTTCCGAAATTCATGAAGAGGTCAAGAAGGTCAGGGAAAAGATAGAAACAGGAGAGCATTTGAAGCCCATCGTAGGAGTTGTTGAAGAGGCTGGAGCAGAAGCGCATGAAGCAAGACAGAAAGCAGAGGAAGCAGTTAAGAAGATAGAGGAAGTGAAGCAGCCTGTTCAGAAGTTTATGGAGACTGAGAAAGAGCTTCATCGGAAAATAGACTCTGTTACCGTGCTAGGCGAGGAAGTGCAGTCAATAAAGGACATGTTGATAGACATGAACGCTAACCTGAAGGCAGTGAACGAGATAATGCAAAAGGTTCTTGAAACCAACAGGAAGATCCTGCAGCAGAAAA
>CAZVAJ010000006.1:2811-59571 GCA_964625085.1 Microcaldota archaeon
CACGTGTTTTGTTTTCTTTTTCTCGCGCGTCATTTTTTGCCCGCCTATTTTTCCATGAGCCCTTTGACCTTGCTCACCCCGGACATTACTGCTCCTGCTAATCCGCTGACTGCATTATCTGCCCAGTCCTTCTCCGTTTTGTCCTTTTCTTTGTACTTTAGTTCTATTTTTTCAGGGATCCTGTAAGGAGCTCCTCTTTTGGATTCTATTACTATGGGCTCAAGCTGTTCATAATCTGCTTTTTTCTCTTTTTCAGAGGCTTTTGGCTCTGGAAGCAAGGCGTACAAGCTGCAGAAAACCATTGTTACCATCCCAAACGAGGGGTATCCTGAGCTCGCTAGAACATACCAGAAGAACGCGCCCATCAGGAATGCCCAGAACTTCATAATAATCACTCTTATTTGAATAACCATTCTCCCAGTTTATACAGTCCTTTCCCGAGCGCGCCAACTCCCTTTGCTATGTTACTGGCACCCCTGTACGGGCCGTAATCCTTTGTTTTGTATGTTATCTTGAACTTCGGTGGGTAAAGGTAGGGTGGTTCTCCTTCATCCTCGTATATGACTGGATGAAGCACTGTTTCTTCTTTCTCTTTTTTCTTCATGATCTTTTTCTTTTCTGGCCAAACCGCTCCTGCCACGAGCAGTAGTATCCCTGCCCAGAACAGTATCCCGTACCCTGACAGGTACAGTGCAGCAAGGCAGAGTGCCACTCCTGTTATTAAGACACCTGTTTTCATTCAAACAGCTCCTTCCAAATTTTTCCGAACAGGTTGCCTACTGCTTTGCCAGTGGTTTCTCCAGCAGCTTTCCAGCCGGCCTTTGGCTTTGCTGTTTCCACTATCTCTATTTCTTCAGGGTATATTGATTCTGGGCCTTCATACTTTCTTTTGACTATTATAGGCTGGACTTTTACGTTTGAGCCCTTTTTTGAGCCTTTTTTTGCAGTATCCTTTGACACTACTATAAGAATGACGGATGTGATGACTGCTGGAATAAGCAGGTTCTCAAGGTATGCTCCTGCTAGTACTATCACAAACGCTAGGATGAGCACGCTTGCCTTCATTTTCCGCTTACCCTCCTCCCAAGAGCCTCATTAGTTCAGGGGAGTAGTATTCTCCGCCTCCGCCTCCTTTCTTGGCAGAAGCGTACAACGCAATTCCTCCTATAACCATCAGGAATATCCACCAGTACTGCGCGTAACCCATGTACATCGCGATTACTGCCAGGACAGCCACTAAGGTTATTGTTATGCTTCTTGCTAGCACCACCATCAGAGCAAAAGTTACTATGAAAAGCCAGTCTATTCCCTGCTGCCAGGCAAGAAACGCTACTAGCAGGAGTATTATCACGGTCATTGGGTCCATGAGATCATCCCACTAGTCTTTCTTTTCGCCTCCGAACGCTTCCCCGAACTTCTCGAAGAAAGGATACCCGAAGAAGAACACTAGTATTACTATCACCAGCTCTGGATGCGAGTAGAACGTAAGATAACCGACTACTGCTGCCAGGAGCACGCCCAGTGCTTTTGATTTCGTGAGATCCGCGCCCCATTTCACGAGGTATACGAAAAATATGAGCGTGAAAGCCAGCCTTAAGTCAGTCCAAAGGTCTGCCATTTTAAGATGCCTCCTGATAAAAAAGGGAGACTAGGATATAAAAAGATTGGTTTCTCAGAAGGTCTAGACTATTTTCCTAAAGTCTTCCCATTTCCTGCCAACTTCTTTTTCCACGGCAGGCTTGAGCTTCTCCCACACTCTGAGGAATGCCTTTTTTCTTCTTTCCAGCTCTTGCTCGCTCAGATCACGGACTATCAACATTTCTTTCAAGTTTCTCTCAAGCCCTTTTGGTTTTTGCTTCAGTCTTTTCACGCACCATAATCTCCAAGGCTCTGAGGGCGTAGGAGTTTTGTTCAGCGCGAAAAGGGTTTGCAAGAGCATGTCAGTCCCATAGCAGAAGCTCTGGTGAGCTGCGAGAATGTCTCCCCTGTACACCCATTTTTCAGGCACTCTAACGCAAAAATAGTGGCTTTGCTCCAGGCCCTCCATCAAGAGCCATTTCCTTTCCTTCTCGGAGAGCACTGTTTTCTTTCTTATTAGCTGTCTGATCTTTTTCTGAGGATCGTAAAATATTTTGTGCTGGGAGTAAGCCCACTTTGCTTCAGGGTCCCAGTGCGCCTTCAGTGCCTTCTCGTACTCTACCATGTTCCAGTCTATATTCACTTCTCTTATCCCGTATTTTCTTGCATCTGATTCACTTAGGGGAACCCACAGTTCTCCTTCTCGAGCTAGTCCAATCCTGGCGCCCTTGCTGACGAAAACGGTCATGTCAATGTCAGAAAACTTGTCAGCATATCCTCTCCCGAGACTACCGAGGCATACTATTCCCAGGACTCCTTTTTTCTTTTTCAGCTTTTCCGTGAACTCGCGCGCTATTCTTTCATGCAGTTCTATTATGTTCTTGCCCCTGGGGCTTTGGATCATGTTCACGCCTTCAGAACTTTTTGAACCTTGGGCTTGCCCAGAAGCCCTGCAGTCCAAAGATTATCATTCCAGAGAGCATGTATGCCATGATAATGTACGTTGACCATACCCCTGCTGTCACTGGCAGTAATCTTATTCCAAAAATATAGAACAGGATGCCTGTAATAATGTACGTTGTTATTCTTGTTCCTATGACCATCCTCACGAAGCTGTATATAATGACCAGGATGTAAAACTGGAAGAGTATCCGGAATATTGGGACAGTGAGGATGGCGGCGGCCATCCCGCCTATTATGACAATGAAAATGAGCGCAAGGATTATGAAAGGAAGTATGAAAAACCCCCTGCTTTTTTCCAGGATCATCTTAGCATTGCCCTCCTTCTGCTTGCTGCAGACTTGCCAGTGTCTGGAGGCAGTTCGCCTCCGGCTGTTGCCATTGGGCCAGCGATTGACAGGTCATACAATACCATTGTGAACCCGAACGCTATCAGGAAGTAAACGAACATTATGGGCCCGAACAAGTTCCAGTACTGGAACAACATCAGGTACCCGAGTATTAGCACTATTGCGGTTATTACCGGGCCTCCTTCAAACCTGCTTCTGACGAACGAGATTATGAACAGGAGCACGATGAGCTTGAACCCGAACCACATAAGGTTCCACTCATCCTGCAGCCCAAACGACCTAAGCAGGCTGTCAGTAAAGTCTGTCACTATCCCTAACACGACCAGCGCGTTCACGTTCAGCATTACAAACAAAAAGAGCACAGTGGATTATAAAAGTTACTATGTCAGGGTGAACTCGCCGTGATCCCTGAACTCAGGAGTTTCAGTTATTGGAGGGACCTCAATATGCTCAGGGGGCACGAAGGTTATTTGTTTAGAAAGCTTGCCGTTTTGGCAGTGATACTTTTCTGGCTCTTCTTCATTCCCTGAAGTGCTTCCGCTAGTAATGATTGCCTTGAACGTTCCATAATCATGATCATACTCTAGTACTACTTTTACGCCATCTCCTGCCAAAGAGTCAGTGTACCTTGTTACGATTACACTGTCTACCTCACTACACTTCGTGCCCTCGATGCTGTTTTTAGTTACTCCTTCCCAGATATTGCTTGTGTCGTCAACCCAGCCTTGCACATTAGTGTCCAGGCAGGCTGACAAGCGTTCCGTGGGGGTGAACGAGATGACCTGTTCTGTACTACTCTCAGGATCTTTTGTGTGCACTGACATTGCCTGCTTCACGTCCTGGTCTTTAAACCCTGAGGGTAAAACGCTTGCACAGTATTTCCCATTTTCCGCAATTATACTTATTACCTCTTTTCCTTGAAGGCTTTTACTAATCTCTTCTTTCTTGTCTAAAAAAGCTGTGTCATCCTGCAGTTCTTGTATTCCCAAAGAACTCCTAAGCGCTTCTACTCCTTTTAACACTGATCTATCCTTAAGGCTGCTCTTGAACGCAGGCCCGGTGAAGTAATATTGTAGGCCTGCTGCATCGCCGGTGTACTTAGAATTCACTTTTTCTTCCAACATTTCTTTGAGCACGCTTATCATGCCAACATCATAAGTGGCCTTGACTATCTTCGCTTGCACGTAATCCCGGGTGACAATGGAACTGAAAGAAAGTGATCTGGAAGCCCGAATATCATTCTGCACCATCATTGTCGCGAGAGAGATAGCAAGGATTATAAGGGTGGTGCCCACAAGGGGCGTGAAAAGAGAAAAGCCTTTCATCTTCAAGACGCTCCTTTCTTGCTTCATGATGTTGCTTGTGAGACATAATTGTCCGAATCCCTGTACCCTTGTCCAAACTCATCATTCTTGTCAGGAAGTTTTGCGCAATAGTATACCTGAAGACCGTGTGACATAACACCCATCCGCGGGAATTCTCCTTCTGGGCATGAGATGCACATTCCGTCGTTGCCTGTGGCGTGGCAGGCGTTTTCTCCTGAACACACCCCTGCAAATATTTCGTCATCGCATCTTCTGCTTGCTTCGGAGTAGCAGACATCTCCTGCATCACAGTACACAACAGACTGTTTAACATTGGGCCAGTCACAGCATCCTGTGCCCCATACTCTGTGCTTTTCACATTTTCCAGAATACTTCTTTCCGCACACTTCTCCAGACTTGTCGCTACTGGGCTCTTCAGTCTCAGCGTCAGAAGGATATTCCAAGCCTATCCTGTAGTCAGTTGACCAAAGATGACCAACCCACCCTGGCGAGAACTCTTCTGTAGCAAGATCCGTGTAACCAATTGCTGCGGCAGGGAATTCAACCTCTTTTTCCCCTGCACTGTACTTTACTCTTATGAACCCGTCGGTCGTGAACATGTAGTCTCCTGAACCTTCTTCAGGCTTTGCAGTTACTGTAACGTACGCTACCATCCTTCCGTTCGTGTCAAGCTTGCACGTAGTTCCTTGACTGCACGTGTCTTCGTCTATCTTGTCTCCTGATCTTCCGTACGCGACCGCAGTAAGCTCTGATACCGGAATTGTTACTTCTTTCTTGCCTATTAGGTCGTACCCGAGATTGTACAGGGTTGTTGACCCCAGCTTGAAGTTAGACACTTCTGTCCCGGTGTCTGTCGTGTACTCTGTCGGGACTATGATCTTGCTCGGGTAAGAATTAAGCGCGAACACTGCTGTTGGGTCACTGCCTGCAGCCTGTGATGAACCGTCCCCTATGACTGTTTTTGGTTCAGGGTCAAAGAACCAGGTGCACTTCTTTCCTGGGAGCACTTTCGTGCTTCCAGGGGTACTGCTGGCCTGCAAGAAGCTTACCTTGCTCTTGCCAGTGTCAAGGTACTTGTATCCTTTTAGTCCCATGTTCTCCGCCAAGCTCTTGTCTATGCTTGACAGTTCACCGTCCACTGCTTTTATGCTGACCACTACTTTTCCTGGCCGGATTGCAGTAAGACCATTGTTATCCAAGTCTATTCCAGAGTACGAGAAAGCAGCAGCCACAGGGGAAGTGCAGTCCCAGTACTCGTTGTCAATTGGCTTGAGCTTGAACGCGTACGTTTTCTGTTCTCCTGTTACATAACCCTCTTCTATCACTTTTGTAAGGTCTGAGATGCTCGCGTCAGGGAACTTGAACACCAGCAGTTTTTCTCCTTCTCCGCTTACTTTCAAGTGCTCTTCATCTTCATTGTCGCCTGTTTGTGCGAAGGTTATCAGGCTATTAGCGTTTTCTTTCTTTTTGTCTCCAGGTACTGAAATGTACACTTTTCCACGGCCTTCCCACAGGACCGCAGTGTTCTCGGGCAGCATCCATTCTGTGTTAAGGTTCACTCCCGCAAACCTTGCTTTGTAGTCAGAGGTGCTTGTGCTTTCTGGATCATACCTTTTGTTGCTGAAGCTTTCCGGCGAGTCAATCCAACCAATAATACTGCTGAAAGGAGTGCTTCCAGGTTCAGCATACTCTATCTTAAGGTCTTTAAGGCTTTCTAGTTTAAGCGTGTCAATAAGCAGGCTGTTAAAGTTTTCGCTGACTGTGTCCTCTGGAATGTTTTTGTTCAGCCAGACAGTGAACGTTCTTCTGGGCACTATTATCTTGTGTTCGCTGTCGTACTGCAAGGTACTCGTTCCCTCAAAGTATGTGTTAAGGTGGTCCAGCATTTCAGATAATTCTGCCGTACTTGTTCCTATCACATGAACTTTGTGGTTATCATCAACATACACTGCTGGCAGGGCTCCTGCAGGCATGCTTGTTGTTCCCATGTGCTTTATCATATCCTGGCATGCTTTGTCTTCTGCTTTCTTGCACTCTTCTATTACCAGTTCATGCTCCCACTTGCTGCTTTTTCCTGCGTCCCTGCCTAATGAAATCCAGTCTTCAGGATACACGGTATCCTGAGGTATGCTCCAGGCGTTTTTCAGCATTTCTATTGCTTTTTCTTTTAACTTGTCCTGAGAGTCTGACACGGCTACTGTTATAAGCGTGTTGTACGTTTCAGGAGCCTCTTCCGCGAAACTACTTTCCAGATCAACAGGCAAGAACAGCGCAAACCTTTCCTGAATATCATCATCAGTCAGTTCGGATAAGGACTGCGTGTTAAAGCACGCCACGCTCCAACTCTTATCACTTCCTGTTACTGGAAGTGTTTCGATGGTCAGTTCCCCGGTTCCTATTTCAGGCAGGCAGGACTTTTCTTCCACTTTGTCAGTGAAGCAGAGTTCGGCAAAAGGCTCTTTGTTTGGATCGCATGTTGCGTACAGCTCGTCAAGGCTTTTACTCTCTTTTACTTCTGCACCTTGAGAAGTGTAGTAGTCAATAATTTCTTGAGCAATGTTCTTGTACGCGTTAGTGAATTCTTCAGGCACCAGCGTGTAATAAACTGTGTTAAAGTTAGCCTGGTTATAAAGCAGAACCTGTCTTAGGTTGCACATGTGGGATGAGCAGTCGATCTTGTCAGAGTCAGTCATCTTAAAGTGTGGTTCAAAGTTCCCGTACTCTGTTGGCACTAAGGTTAGTCCTTCTGTACTTATTTCTTGCTCTTCTTTGCTCTCGAGCGTTAGCGGGACTTCAAGCTTTTTCTGTTTCTTTATTCCATTGCCTTGAAGCGTAAGATTGAGGGAGATGTTTCCTTTACGTGTTTCTCCAGGCAACAGTTCTTTGCTGAAGTCTATCTCAAACGTTACTGTGTCACTATACCCGTCATTGTCAGCATCTTCTGTGTAAGGTTCTGTTTTAAGAGCGCATGCCAACGGGTCTCCTTCTTCTCTTTCTAAGCAGTGCACTTCTTCTGAACTTCCCTCAAACGGTTCTGTGTACCACACGTCCAGCGAAAGCCCGGCACTTGTGCTAATCCCCACTCCTTGGTTCTTGCACTGCTGGATGAGCGGAACTTCCATTGAAACTTCTTCTGCCTCTTCTGTCGGCGTTGCCACACTTACTTTATTAAGGCCTTTTGGCAGGCTGCTTTCAGAACACGCGAGTACACTGATCTCTGAAGAAACACCTCCCTGTCTGAAGTACTGTTTTCCGTCATTGTCTGTCTTGCTTGCCACGGTCAGGGTGTACTCTCTTGGCCCTGTGAACAGTTCTTTGAAGGGGTATTCTCTGTACGTGTTTTCCACTGCAAAGTCCTGCTTGCACTGTGCTGCAAAGTTGGTTATATCAGGGTACTCTTCTGATGGGTACTTGCAAAGGGTTTCTCTCTTCTCGTTAGAGATTGTTGCAGAAGAAACCTGCTGGGCAACAGGAAGAATCTGCTGGTTGAAAACAGCGGGATCAGTTGTTAACACGGTTGTTTTTATGAGATTACCTGTTCCTTCACCAAGGTACTCGGAACATCCTCCTATAATAGTGTCAGTAGTGTCAGTAACACAGACTTCTTTTCCGTTTGAGTCAACAACCTCCGCGTATAATATCAGCGCTTTCCCCTCCTTTTTGAGGTCGAGCAAGGACTGGTATCCGCTGCTGTCCGTGAGAATGACTGTTTTTATTGTATCTTCTCTGCCTTGCCCGAACAGTTCTTTCCCATAGTTCTGCCAGCAGTCAGCCAGGTTAAGCAAGATATTATTATTTTCATCTGTTGCCAGGTCCTGGGCTGGCAGAGTGCACACATTCTTCCCGTTCGGGTCTGTTATCGTAACCTTGTCTACGTATTCTTCCAGGTACTCTGCAATGTTTTTGCCAGTGTTCCTGTCCATAATGCTTATTTTTATCTGGCCGGAAAATTCTGTTATTTCATCTTCGTCTAATATCTGAAGTTCTGGGTAAAGCGCGCCGCCTACTTCTCTGTAATACTCTCCAAGTTTCGTATCATCTGCTTTCAGTGTATAGTGCATGTTCCCGTAGAACTCAGGGGTTATGCTGACGCTGACGGTCATGTTTGTTAGTCTGCCCTTGACAAATTCTATGCTGTAGCTATTAGTATTCTCTTCTACGCTTAACACGGTTTCTGGGTTAGTGTCTTCTGCAGAGCCTTCTGTTGATATCTCTGCTGTTCCATCATACTCTAAGGAGATTTTTGGTGCTGTTGCGATGTCTCCCAGTGGGAAGATGTTAGCTTTTAGCACAGGTTTCTCAATAAACTGCACTGTTTTTGTGGCATCGTACGGTTTTTCCGTGACTCCTCCGTTTTCTATCCACATTTTCCAGCATATCTGTTTCTCAGAATCGCATTCCACTTCTTCTTCGTAGTCCACGTTTTCTGCAGTTACCTTAAGTGTGAAAGTCCTGTCTCCTACATTTATTGTTATGTCTCCTGTCCCGTCAGAAACAGCGTATAAAGGGAACACTACGCGCAGCCTGTCCCTGAATCTTATTCCTTGTTCTGTGGTGCTGCGGGAGTAATCTCCTTTCTTTACGCTGAACTCAGACCAGGTGTTTGCAATGCTTCCTGTTGTCTTGTCAATGTTTGATACGTCTAGGGAGGTTCCTTCAGGCATGGTCACCTGCACGCTTATCTTGTTATTCTCATCTTCCAGTAGCGCAGTAGAACCTGAAGCCTGCACTTTCAGCTGGTCAGTTAGCAAGCCTGTTCCATAATACCCTATTTCTAGCGCTACTTCTTTCGTTTTCCCTTCACTCATTATTATACTCCAAGGCGCTTCCTTAAAGCTTGAGATCTTAAACTCTGCAGCAGGCCCAAAGCTTGCTGTTTGTCCCAGCGTGACCGGATAGGGTCCTGCATTCCCGGTTATCATACCTCCTTCGCACGAGAGGTTTATTGCAAGCCCTGCCACATTGTTTCCTGTTGGTATGCGGGTGCCGGCAGGCAGGACAAGGTGAAGCGCTCCGTTGTAATACTCTGGCTGTCCAGCATATATTGTGCTGAATGTAAGGTGCCTGCCTCCTTTTACTACCTGCACTTCCATCCAAGGCTCAGAACTGCAGGCTGCGCTGATGCTAGCGCTCTTTAGCTTTCTTCCTTTGTGCTCTTCGTTTACCCAAGTACCTACTATTATGCTATCGCCAAGGTTCTGTGAAGCCTGGGTGTTAACAGGGTTTATGCTTATGCGTGTTTCGGTCTCAGCATACGCTTTCAGGCACACGTTGTCTATGCACTGTTCTTCAGGCAGGTTTTCTTTTGTCACGCGCAGGAGCACAGGGCTTGTTGCACTTGCAAAATTGTTATCGTCTTTTTTTATGTGTATGTTCGCGTCTCCTGGAAGCCAGCCTTTTCCTACTGCTATGAAAGTGTAAGAGGCGTCAGGGTTATTGAACGATATCATGGCACTTGTTTGGCTGTTGTCGTCTGATTTTTCCAGCGTGTATTCTGTTACTTTTCCAGCAGGGTATTCTGAATCAACCCGAGAGAACCGCACGTGATTCTCTGTTTCTCCAGCGTTTATGCTGAACTGCTCGCTTGAGTAGTATCCTGGAAGGGGAGAGATGGTGGTGCTTACAGTGAACTCTTGTTCAAAAGAAATGCTAGGCTTTTCTGCCGGAGGATAAGTTTGCCCTTCTGATATTAGTACTGTGCGTTCCATGAGCCCGTTTTCCTCGTCGCAGACGAAGGTTCCTTTTTCCCAGTCAGACGTTTCGTAGTCTTCAGGGTTTTTGCATACTATCCTGGAGAGCACGATGGTTAGAGACTTGAACGCGACACTGTCTGATCCTATGTTCAAGCTTATTACAGCTTCTGTGTTGTTTTCCAGGACATTGTTCACTTTGAACGGCGCCCAAATTTCTACTGTCTCGCCGGTTAGTATACCGTAATCTTCAGGGTCATCACTCCTGCGGCAGTATGATAAGAAGCTTGCTGTTGTTCCAGAAGCACTTCCCTTCTTCTTTTCACTTGTTTCAGGACACTTTATTTCAGGAGTCTGCATTGACAGAGCGTCTTTGTTCGATTCCACCGTGATAGAACCCTTGAATCTTTCATCTCCTTCGTATGCCAGTTTTGCGTAGAATGTGAGGTTGTCTCCTGGCCGGGCTTGGTCCAAGGTGTAAGTGTTTCCGTTTTCGTCAAGTAAAGCCACCTGGATCGCAAAGTCCTTTTTGAACAGGCTTACTGTGTTGCTCGCGTTGAACAGGAATTCTTTTTCGCCGGTTGCAGGATCTCTTGATGAGTACCCTGATTTTTCCCAGGTTCCATGGTATAATATTTTCAGGTTTTCTTTTGAGGTCCAGTCCCCTCTTCTTATCCTGAATGGGATTCTCTCTTCTGCCATCGTATCATTTTCAGGAGCCGGACTGCTCATGATAATGGAATGAGTTGTTTTGTTGTAATACTTCTGGTAGTTTCCGTAAACGTCTATGTTGACTTCTTCTGGCAGGCTTATTTCTATCGTACTATTGTATTCTGCCAGCCTACCGTGGGATACTGCTAGGTGGTATACTTTTCCTGCAACTAATTCCCCAGCTGGTTTGTTGTTCTGGAAAATTCCTGTAATGTTTATGCTGGTGGCTGGTTTTTCCAGCTGGACAGTTAGTTCAGTGTCCTCTTCAGCCAGCAGGTTTTTCACTTCCTTGAAGTATGCTTCTTTTGTTTCAGGATCTGTCCAGGTTGCGCTGACACTGAACATTGATGACTTGCGCACTGCATTCCTGAACACTGCTTTTCCTTGCGCATCAGTGCTAAGAGTCTGTTTTCCAAGCACAGAAGAAAGGGCTACGCCAGCGTTTCTCGCGGGCGCTGTTCCTTTTAGCGCGAACACTACTACGTCCACCTTCTGTGATTCCATGTATACTGTCAGGTACTCTTTTTTGCCTGCTTTTACTTCCACTGTTGTGTCAGGATTGCATTCTGTCACGCTTGATCCTTTCATGACCTTAACACAGTAAGTGCCAGGATCAACCCAGTTAATCAGCACGGTGCCTCCTGAGCCGGTCACGAAAGAGGGCGCAGCGTACTCTGTTGGAAGAGAAAGGTTGTAGTTGTACAAGGTTACTGTCGCATCGCTTACTGACGCATTATCTTCCTTGTAGAGCACGAGCACCGAAAGCCTTCCGTACTCGCTGTCAGGCACCAGGGTCATGTTGATAACATAGTTTTTCCCTCCTTCCACCTGCGCTTGTGTTGTCCTGTAGCCTCTCTTGTAGAACATTGCAGTGTACTCTTCTCCTCTTTTAAGTCCTTTCATTAACTTGCCGTTGCTGGCAGTGTCGCCTTCAGCAGCCACTACCCCCTGCGCGTCCACCACTTTCACATGAACTCCTGCAAGAGTGTTAAGCCCGCTCTTTACCACAAAAGTTGTTTTTGCTGCATCCTGAAGTGTCACGTTCAGGTTTATTTGGGGAACTGTTTCGTTCAGCAGGTACGTTTCATTGCTCAGGTAGTACGCGTGCTCGTTAGGGGACACTTCCACCTTGAAAGGAGTGTAGTACTCCATATCAATACAAGCCGTGCCTTCAAGCGTGTTCTTTTTGGTTATCACTTCATGAGCATCATCTGGGTTAACAAGCTTCACGTTCACAAAATAGGGGATGAGTGTTTTTCCGTCAGGCTGGAACACGTTCACGCACACCTGCCCTTTCTCAACAGGTTTTGCCGTCCCTTGCAGTAGAATACAGTTATCTGAGATTGAGTCCTTAAGGTCAAGGAGTGTCTCTCCAGAGTACTCTGCAGAATACGTGTACTTGTCTGTTTCAGCGCTGAACAAGTATTCTTTACTGCTGTCCACGAGCAGTGTGCATTCTCCTTGCCCGCACATTTTTTTGACCGTGCTGTCAGAGGTAGTGTAGAACACATTGCCTACTTTTTCTCCAGTATCACTTCTAACACAAAGCGTTGCTTCTTCAGCACTTGGCTTTTGCCTGCAGGTCAAGCCTATGCTGAACGGTTCTGCTTGTTCTCCTGTTACTGTTATCGTTTCCGTGCTTGAGTCGCATTCTTCTGCGCTTGCAGTTACAATGTATTCTCCGGGCAACAGTTTCAGTTCTAGCAGGCCTTCATCATCTGTCGTGCCATTGAACACCATGTTACCGCTGGAGTCAAGTATTGTCAGGCTTGCTCTTGGAACGTGGGCCATCTGCTGGTCCACGACCTGGATTGAGATAGGCACTTCTGCCTGGCCTCCTGAAATAAACCCTATTCCTGAGAACACTCCGCCGAAAAAGTACAACGCGAGCAGGATCACCGCGATAAAAACAGGCAGGGAAGGAATCCCATGCTTTTCTATCGGGTCAACGAGCTTGTAAACAGGAATTTTTTTTCCATCCATCCAGTCAAGCAGGTCAAACCAGCGGTCTTCCACCGCATAATAGGCGTTCAGTAAGGTGTCCTTAGCGTTCATTGTTTACCACCAAAGCCGGCTGAAGAAAATAAGGAATTTTAGTATTTATATGCCTTTCTAACCAATATTCCTGCCCTTTTCCATACCCTGAGAACATACCAAGCGTAATAATATCCTGCTATCGTGAAAAGAAGGGTTCCTCTGAACAGCAGGTCATGCACCAAGTCAGCGGTTTTCAGGCCCTGCGCGCTCGCGGACCACAGCACGATCCAGATCCTGACCGGGTTAATTGCCGCGATGAGCAGGAACCCAAGCAAGGCTCCTATGAGCCTCTCTTTCCTGTTCCTGTCAGGAGTGGCGAGAACAGCCCCCAATAGCACTGCTATCTCAACGTTCCCTGCGCACAGGTCGTTTACTTCTGCGTTCAAACCGTCTGCTAAAACCACGGGATTTTCTCCGGGCAGCACCGTGCTTTGGATCCCAAGAGCATTAAGCAGCGTGCTTGCGCATGATGCAGAGAAGGCTTTTAAAGGGTAAAGGCCTGTTACACTCAGCAATAACCATATGCTGAAAGAGATCAGACCGAGCTTCAGGACAAATATTACAGCATCCTTTGCGCTTGCGCCAAGCATGCAAAGGAAAAGGAGCAAGGAGGTTAAAAATAGTGGTGGATTACGCGATTCGGACCGAGGGAGGAAAGAGGTACCTTGTAATAAACTACAAGGGCAGACCCATAGGCCCGAGCGTTGTTGATTATCCTCAGTGCATGAAAGAAGTCATAGAACTGCTAGAAAAAACTGATGCTGATTATGTTGTCCTGTCAGACGTTTACGAGATAACGTATGATGAAGAGCAGACCAAGCTACTCAAGGAAATAGCTGATGTTTCAAGATTCTTTTTCAAGGAAGGAGTCTGGAACCCGAGCAGGCTCGTGAACAACCCTGCCTGCGAGTCCCTGGTGCCAGGCAGGTACAATACAGTGCTTTCCATAGGCCAAGAGCTGCTTAAGCAGGATCCGATAAAAGCGTATGTTACTCTCCAGAACGTGATCAAAAGAGAGGAAGGATCTCTTTCAACCCTTTCTTCCCCTCAAAAAGAGTGCACAGAGTACTACCTGCAGACGCTGTACCTGATGAGGGATGAGCTTGAGAAAACAACTTTGATAAGAAAGTTCAACGAGCTTGCCGTGAAAATGGGCAAGGTAAAAATAGACAGAGGGATCTACCGCACTTTCTTTGAAGCGCAGATTAAGCCTGCTTTTGTCGCCAGCAGGGTCTTCTTTTACACGCCTCCTGAAATAGTGCTTGTTGACCAGTATGAAGTGGCTGACGCTAGCGTTCGGATCTACCAGCATCCTGAGAAAATAAACCTGTTGTACTACGTTAATCCCCCTGAGTACGCGCTTACTCCTGAAAAGTACTTTCTCATGTCCAAGACCAAGGAGATAGTTTCAACATACCATCCTAGAGGACTGCGGTTCATGAGCCAGAGAGAAGTGAAACGGTACTTTACGAGCGTTTACGAGACCACGATACGCGACCTTGCTGACCGGAACAAGATACAGATCTCCAAAAGAGAAATAGAAGAGCTTGCAGCGATTGTCACGAGGTACACAGTAGGCTATGGTATGATGGAACTGCTGTTGTCTGACCGGAAGCTTACTGACGTGTACATGGACGCGCCATTAGGCACAAAGCCCGTGTACGTGGTGCACGGAGAGTATGGAACGTGCGAAACCAACGTTATGTTCACTGAGGGGGAAGCAAAGGGGATAATAAGCAGGTTCAGGGCGCAGTCCGGAAGGCCTTTTGATGAAGCGCACCCTGTGCTTGATTATGACATTCAGGACCTGCAGACAAGGGTCGCGGTTATAGGGCCTCCGTTGTCCCCTGATGGGGTGGCTTTTGCCCTGAGATTGCACAAGATGACCCCGTGGACTCTTCCGCAGTTCATTGACGTGAAAATGCTTAATGCTGAGACCGCGGGCCTGCTCTCGTTCTTGATAGAAGCACAAGCAAGCACGCTCGTGAACGGTTCAAGGGGAAGTGGGAAAACAAGCCTGCTGATGAGCCTGATGCTAGAACTCCTGCCTTCTCTCAGAATAATAGTGCAAGAGGACACTCTTGAGATTCCCGTCCCCTACATGAAAAAAATAGGCTATAACATTCAAAGGCTAAAAACACAGTCTGCAATAGCCGTGAGCCGGACGAGCGCAGAAGTGCCGCCTGAAGAGGCTCTTAGAACAGCGCTCAGGCTGGGCGATTCAGTACTGATTATAGGGGAAGTAAGGTCAAACGAGGCCAAGGTGTTGTACGAGGCAATGAGGGTAGGGGCAATAGGAAACGTTGTAATGGGGACAATACACGGTGAAAGCGCGTACTCTGTCTGGGACAGAATAGTGAATGACTTGGGAGTGCCTAACACCAGCTTCAAGGCTACCGATGTTATAGTCACCTCTGCTCCGATAAGGTTCAAAGGCTCTCTGAAAAGGCAAAGAAGAGTAGTGAACATTACGGAAGTGAAAAAACACTGGTATGAAGACCCTGAAAAAGAAGGAGGGCTTGTTTCACTGCTTGATTTTGACACCAAACAAGACGCGCAGTACTATAACAAAGAGGGTTTTGAGCAGTCAGAACTGATGAAAAAAATAGCAAGCAGGTGGGGTGTTGATAATGATTTTTTGTGGGCGGAGATCAACTCCCGTGCCCAAGCAAAACAGTTTCTTGTGGACCAGAAAAGAAAGTACAATATCCCCGACTTGCTTGAAGGGGAGTACACCGTTCACTCCAACAATATGTTCAGGATAATACAAGAAAAACAAAGGCAAGAGCTTGGAGGAGTAGACCACAAGGCTGCGCTCAAACAGTGGAAAAAATGGGTGCTTGAAGCGCAGGTCAAGCCATTGTTGAAGGTGAGCAAGAATGCCAAGAAGAAGTAGAAGAAAAAAAGAGAAGGTAGTATCACCCAAGCAGTATGCCGAAACTTATAAAAGAGTAATAGAATCAGGCGTTCCAGCCAGAAGACCTGAACAGGAAAAACCTTTGTACGTTAGGTTCGCCAAGCACGCTGGAAAGATCATAAAGGCAGAAAACAAGTTCAAGAAGATAGAGTACCAGGCCGCGCTTGACTTCCTGGGCTGGGACCTAAAGCCAAGCGAAGTAAACGCAGCATCATCCCTTGCACTCACCCTGTCACTTCTCGCGACCGTTCCTGTAATACTTACACTGGTTTACCTGGTTTTTTGGATGAGGCTCCTGCCCTACAACTTCCTCTTGTACACTGCCGCTCCACTAATGCTTGTTCCATTCCTCGTCAGCTTTTACGTCCAGAACTATCTTCTTTCAGCAGCAAAAATGCAGAAGATGAAAGCTGCAGCGAGCATTCCGGAAATCATTAACTACCTGACCATGAGCATGAAGCTTTCCCCAAACCTTGAGCGTGCGATATCATTCGCTGCAGAACACGGAACAGGAAAGATAGCAGAAGACCTGCGGGCGCTTGACTGGGACATAAAAACAGGGGTCTATCCAACAGCTGAAGAAGCGCTTGACAGGCTGGCTTACAAGTGGGGCGCGTTCTCAGACGAGTTCAAGCACGCGCTCATGCTAATACGCTCAAGCACGATAGAAGTGAACGAGGCCAAGAGGCACGTGATCCTTGACAAGGCTGTGTCTGACACGCTTGAAGGAATAAAAGAAGACATGGACGTGTACGCAGGAGAAATGAAACAACCCAGCATATACCTGTACTACGTGGGAATACTCCTACCCCTGCTGTTGATAATCATGCTTCCCATAGGGAGCGTGATGGCAAAACTTCCTTTTTCCAACACGTGGGTAATGATACTCATATACAACGTTGGCGTGCCTTTTGGGGTCGTGTTTTTCGCCAGAACCATTCTGGCAAAACGGCCTCCAGTCTACCAAGCGCCAGTGATCCCAGACAACTATCCCGGGCTTCCTAAAAAGGGCAGGATAAAGATTGGGTCATATGAACTTCCAGGACTGCTTGCCGCCCTGCTGGCTGCTCTGGCACTGGTTGCTGTTTTCTCCCTTTACCTTGAGCCGTTGCTTAACCCATACCCTCCAAGCTGGAATGTTGAAGCCCAGCAGGCCTGGTTCCCATTCTTTTCAGTAGCAGGTGTTTTCGTGGCAGGCAGCGTTTTCACGAGCATTATGCTCTATTCTCTTTCAAGCGCGAAGCGCAAGGCCCAAAAGAGCTTGATGGAAATGGAAACAGAGTTCCAGGATTCTGTTTACTTGCTTGCCAGCAGGCTTGGAGAAAACAGGCCCATGGAAGAAGCAGTGGAGTACACGGCAGACTTTCTTGGAAAGACGCCTCTCGGAGACCTGTACCACAGGACGTCTGACAACATCAGAAACCTTGGGATGACCATAGAAATGGCATTTTTTGACCCGGTGTACGGGTCCCTGAAAAACGTTCCAAGCGAGCTCATAAAAAGCTCTGTCAGAGTAGTGGTGGACGCGATATCCCTTGGAGTGCAACAGGCTGCAAGGTCCCTAATGTCCCTGTCAATGCAGATCAGGGATTCCCAGAAAGTCAGAGACAGAATAGTGTCAATGCTCAAAGAAGTGACAGGGATGATGCGGTCTATCGCGGTGTTCATCGGCCCAATAGTCCTCGGGATAACCACCGCGCTTCAGGGGATAGTGGTAAGCACCCTGAAAAGAGTAGGTTCCACCGCTGCCACAGGCACTACCTCAGTGCCCGGGATCAACATTCCAATGGTGTCACTAGGAGACCCTGCTTCACTTGCAGGCACTCCTGGCCCGCTTCTGTTCATGATTATCATGGCCGTGTTCGTGATAGAACTCACAGTAGCGCTCGTGTTCTTCATAAGCAGGATAGAGGAAGGCAAGAACAACACAGTGTTCTACTACGAGCTTGCCAAAACCCTGCCAGTGGCCCTGCTGTTGTTCTTCGCGTCCGCGTGGCTCGCGCAGAGCATGACCGCGATCACAATCTGATTTCCCGGGGGAGCAGTGAAAAATCATGAAAGGACAAGAGTTCGCGACAATAAAACTGGTGATCGCGGCAGCGTTCGCAGCAGCCTTGATAGTAGTGGTCGTTAACGTTGCAGGGTTCCTTAGCCCCAGCCCGAACGAGGCGCAGGACGTCAAGGACATGATAGCAAGCGCGCTGAGCGCACGCGGCTCATGCATACACAGGGAAGTGTACTACACAAAAGGAACTAGGCTGGAGTCAAGCTCGTTCACTGGCTCAACCTCTGCGTCCAGCGTTTCATTCAAGGTGAGCCAGAAGTACAACGGCGCGTTTGATTCCGATTCTGGTGGCAGCTACCTCACTGCACTGTACTCAAGCAGGATTCCCACCAGCGTAAAATGCAGTCAGGCTGGCACCTGCACGTTCTACATCGGCTCTTCTGACTGCTCGTAGGGAAAAGAAAACGTTTAAAAACAACCCATCGCTTCTTATACCAAGGTGATGATGTATGAAGGGTCAGGCTTTTAGTACTTTTCAGTTGATGATTGCGGCTGTGGTCGCGATAGCGATTCTTGGAATACTACTCGCGATAATAGGAGGAATATCTCCGCAGGTATCAAGTCCGAAGCACGCAATAGAAAACTCCTTGAGAGAAGCGTATTCTTCTCCTGGAATAATCAAGTCTTCTGCTCAGAAGGTGAGGTTCATTGAAGGAGATGCTTACCCTGGAAGCGCGTTCAGCGAATCTGTTGCAGGAGGGACACCTGTCCAGTTCGTCTGCAAGAGTGGAATAACAGGCTGCAATGCGGACGATCCTACAAAGCTGGTTGTTGATTCAACGTTCGATGCTAAAATATATGCTACGTGCGGGGACTCTCTTTGTTGTGTTGGTATAGGTACAAGCGACATTGACGCATCCGGCTCAGATTGTAGCCATACTTCCTAAGTGCAGGAGGATAAATATTATGAGGAAAGGACAGAACTGGACGCCGATTTACCTGGTGATAATAATAGCGATAGCAGTCATACTCATCTTCACGATAATCAAGCCCATGTTCTCCCAGGCAGGGCAGTACGTGCAGCAGACCCTGCCCGCGCTCCTGCGCTGAAAAAACCCTTTTATACTCTGCTAGTTTTACTCTAAGCATGAGGCTCAGGGGACAGGAGGAAGCGCCGATAGAACTGCTCATAGGGGTTACTGTCCTAACGTTCGTGCTCATAATAGCATACTACGTTTACGAGAACGCATCCTCCCAGCAGTGTGTTGAAAAAATAAAGGCCACTTCAGCAGAGCTGGCCAGCGTGATTTCCCAGGTGGCTCAAGGAGGTCCTGGCACCACAAGATACTTTTCAGCAGACTTCAGTTGCGAGGACACGAGCACCAGGATCTCTTACGTGATAATCGGAAAAGGAAACAAGCAAACCTGCAGGTCACTGTTCGGAAGACCAGACTGTTACATGCTGTACGTTTTCGGGAACGTGTCCGGAAACCTGCAGTTGGTGCACGCTGAAGTGCTGCAGAATGTTTTCAGCCCGCCCAAGATGGACGTGGGGGGCAGTACCCTGGAGCTAACATGCGATTACAACACCCTAATAAAAGGACAGTGTGGAAGGGATATGGAAATGCCTGCCAGGATTTACAGCATGAGGATTTCAAAACAGGCTGACGGAAGCGTGCTCATTTCAGGAGTTGATTAATCTTGAAAGGCCTTGCGATGTGGACTCTTTCAAAGATCGTGATGCTGGTGTTCCTTTTCACCATGATGACTTCGGTCCTGTACTACCAGCAGTGGATCAGCCAGCTTACCAGAGTAGAGCAGGCAAAGAGCATGACAAACCAGGTCAGGGAAGGGTTTAACCGGGCTCTCCTGCCAGAGTCTCTTGAGGCACGGATTCTGGTGCCCGTGTTCCAAGCTGCTTCAGGAGAACAATACACTATCAGAATAGAATCCAGCACGGTCAGCGGGCAAAAAGTGGTTTCAGTGCTGTTCGCTTACGGTGACCACGGCCAAGCGTTTAACGGCCCATGGGATTCTGCAACTTCCTTGGCAGTAAGCAGTGATATCTCGCTTGACCCTGATCCTTTCACGATCAATTCTACTGCAAGGACAATAGAAATAAATAAAACAGTAACACCTGCAGGCGTGCATGTGAGCCTGACAGGATGCAGGCTCATAACAAGCTCAGGAGCCTGCTTGCAAGCATCTTGAGGGTGATGGGATGAAGCGCAGGGGTTTTATAGGGCCGGTTGGAGATGATCTTCCGACAATCATAATAATAGTCATGGCGCTCACGCTGTTCTTCGCAGGGTTTGACTACGCGATGTCAGCATACAATGAGAAAAACAAGAGCCTTCACGCCCTAAAAGCAGGTCTGGACATAAGCAGGGCACTAATGAAGCAAAACGTGATCCCTGAAGATTCTTCTGGTCAAGTTAATCCGGACTATGAGGGGTACAAGCAAGCGGTGCTGCTTTCCCAGTCTTACGGCACTAGTTTTTCAGCAGTCTTAAAAGACGGTTCCTGCGAGCTGATTGACTGCAGGGCGCCAGAAGGCAGGAGCGTTTCAGTGTTCTCTTTTCTTACTGCTGCAAAAAGCAGCGGAGGAAGCATAAACTTGAAGACCTTGTGCGTTTGCGTTTGGGAGTGATTCATGTGAAAAAAGGTCAGGCTGCTGTCATGGACGGGCTTATTCTGGTGCTTGTGATTTCAGGAGCAGTCACTATGCTCGTCCTTGTTTCAGGAATGTACGCTGCAAGCACAAGGAACCAGGTGCTTGGGTCTTACTCGTACGAGTACGCTGGTAACGCTCTTGTGGCCCTGCACTATGCCAGAGACAGTGACGGAAACTGGTTCTGGCTGCAGCTTGAAGAAAAAAGAGAGTCCTCTGACCCTAGCGGGGACACAGAAGATTATCTGAAAGCCAATCTTGATTTAATTGAAAAGATCAGTGCAAGCTCGCCTGCTGGCACGAATCTGTTGTGCTTTTCCAGCTCAGGCTCGTTTTCAGACTGCTATAACCTGAACAATAACGGAGAAAGTTTAAGCCCGTTGCCTGATCCTGTGTGCGGTCCAGGATCTAACGCTTACTCTTACACCAGTTTTATTGGCGATGAAAAAATTTCATTTATCCTGTGCTACTAGCCTTGCTTTCTTTTTCTCGCGAGCTCTCTTGCTATCGCAAGGCTCGCGATTATCATCAGCACGAACACTATTCCCGCATTGCCTTCTGGAACTGACGGCAGCGAGAGCAGAGGATTCTGCTGAGTAGTAACAGGGCCCTTGGGCGGATTGACATCAGGCGCGCCCCACGGTGGCTTTGACGGGGTCATGAGCCCAAGCCCATTAGCGCCAAGTGTAGTGAACTGGGGGTTAAGCGGGAAATAGAACTCGTTGGTCATGCCTATCTTTCCATTGCTTGAAGTGTACCCTCCGTTAGGCCCGTTCATCCACATCATGGGAACGCTTCCGTGGCCTATGACATTCCCGTTCCCGTCTGTTATCACGAGCCTGGGTACTCCGTCAGGCCCTGCTTCTATTGTGGCAAAGTACGTTTTCCCGTCCTCTCCTGTTAGCTGGTACCCTGGCTTGTCGGAGTAAGGCGATTCTTCGCTAGTGACCCACTTTTCTACTGTGTACGTTTGGGTTACTGGATTACCATCGTCTCCGGTGTAAGTGAAAGTGAACACGTTGTTCCCGTTTTCGTCTTTGTGGAAGTCAGCGACCTCGTTGTCTGTGCCGCCGAACGTGGGCATGCACATTGTTTCTTCCTTTGTTTTCCACTGCGTCATGATATCCTCATCAGCGCTTTCTTTGAACTTCCACACAAGCTTCCAGCCAGGAGTTCCGTCAGGCATCGTGCAGTTCTCTGTATCAAAGTAGCCTGCGGCATCGTCAAACATTGTCAGGTCAGAGCTGAGGTCTTGTTCTAATCCTGAAAGCACTCCGCTCAGGTACACGTGGTACACGCCTGAAAAGTCTGTTTTTTCGTCCTGTTTGAACCCTGGCCTGATCATGCCGCTGGAGAACACTATGCTTCCTTCTGCGCCCAAGCTTGTTTTGCAGACTGTCTTGCCTTCTGACACCACTTCTATAGTGCCCATGCTGTCTCTCTTGAACTTTATGTGCGAGTTCGGATAGTGCATGGTTCCTCCGAACGTTGCGCCTTCACAGTCCGGGATTCCAGCATAGAAAGTGGCAATAGTCTCGTTAGTTCCGGGCTTGAACCAGAGGATCGTGTCCTTTGCGTTCACTACCTGAAGGTTTCCGAACGCGCTTGCTATGATCATGTCCTTGTACTCCTGGCTGAGGTGCTCGTTGTCCAGTGCCAGGATATCTTTTGACTCCAGCGCGCTCCTGAAGCAGTCATTGTAAACATGCACTTCCCCTCTCGGGTTGATGTCCAGGAGCAGCGGGTCTTCATCGTTCTTTCTCACTTCAATGACCTTGCTCACAAGGTACGCGTACCCTTTGTCCATGTCGACCCCTAGGCTTAATAGCTGTGGCGCTGGGCCTTCTAGCACGGGCTTGCCGTCAGGCCCAAGGAAGTAGTACCCGCTCTCCTGAGAGCACTTGAAGTTTCCGTTAGGATCTTCGTAGCACAGGCTTATCGGACAGTCTTTTGGTATGAACCACCTGACGTTCCCTCCATGCATGTACACATCATAAATCCTGTCCGCAAGAATGCTTGCCCTGCCCACATTACCCTCTGTCGGAATTGCCTGGCCGACAAGATGCATTCTTTGAACCTGGTATCCTGCGTAGTTCTCCCAGTCAGAGATCATTTTTCCTGCTTCAGGAGACATGCCTTGTATCAGTGACTTAACCTGAGAGATCCCCTGGTTTACAGGGTTCTCTGATTCTGCTGCCTGCTGCAGGTCCTGTGCTGTCGGAATCTTTTGTATTGCAGCAAGCTCTGCGTTCGGCTCATAGCAGTCCATCAGCTTTTCTATTGCTTCTTTTTGAACGTCTATTGCTTTCATTTCAGCGTACATTGACGCGAAATCAAGCGCTATCTCGCCTATAACTGCCGGAGGGAATACCTCAGAAGCTGCTTGGAACCCTCTTGCCCCTATCATCAGCCAGAGCGCTCCTGTCTTTGCAGCGCCAATTTCCCCAGCGCCAGCCACATCACCCACTATTGGAGTAAATTCTTTTTCTGATTCTACTCTGTTTTCCCAGCCTGCTCCAGCATACTTCTTCGCTACTTCGGTGCAGAGTTTTGCTTTGTTCTCGTACGCTATTTTCGGGTCTATTAGCACTCCCTCTGTCAGCGCGTCCCAGGAATCAGAGCCAGCACTTACAAATTGCCCGCTTCCTACTTGTGCAAACCACCAGATGGTAACTGCGGTTCCTGTAAAGGAAAGAGCACCTGTGGGGAATATTGTCCGCGGGACTCCGACTATCCAAGCATAGTTTAGGGCCATGGCGCCTATTGCTCTTGTGGCTCCTGCAGTCATTTTCAATGTCTGCTTGAACGCGTTATTGTCTTTTTCAAAGATCCCTCCTTGAGTTAGCACGTTATGAGAGTAAAGCCAGATAGAGGTGTAGCCAGGCATTACTCTCTGTGCATCTGGATCTTCCCATGCAAGATAGCCTACTGAGCCAGGGTGCACTGAGTAGAAGTAGAACGCTTCTCCAAACGGTTTGATGATGTTGGTTGGTTTTCCTCCTCCTGCAGTGTCAAAGTTCACCTGGTCCACGATGTACACGTGTTTCCCAAGATGCCTTGCTTTTTGAGTGAGCCTGTTCGGGAGCCCGTAAGTGTTTGGGTCGACTCTCGTAGTGAGAAAACCGAAAGCAACGCTCATTGCAGTATTCTGTTCAGGCTTTCTAGGGGTGTAAACGCTGTTGGCTTCTATTTCAGTACCAACATAACAGTTTGTATCTTCTCCCCTGACTTTTTTGAGCTTGTTGCACTCTTCTTTTGAAATGTCATAGTCTACTGCATCAATCCTGAAGTATGGGTCAATCAAGTACTCATTATACCCAGAGGTTGCTACGTAGGAGATGAGCAGGCTCGCCATTGCCAGCCTCAATGCCCTTCCTTTCAGTCCAGCAATCCGCGCGCCAAGCCGTATAGCAGAGGATATCTTTTTAATCCTTTCCCCTTCTTCTATCCCCTCTAAACCAAGTTTGTATGCTTCGCTTCCCTTGCCCCATTCCATAACTTTATAAGATGCTGCCCGCAGTTCTTGCAGTTTTTCTATTTTCTTTTGGTTTTCTAGAAGTTCTGTGCTATATTTTACTATTGCGTCAGCATTATCTGTTTTCTCAGCAGCGTACAATCCCTCTCTAAGTATCTTCTGTTCTTTCTTAAGTTTACTGATTTCTTTTGGTAAATCATCCACGTTTTTGGCAGCCTGTTCAATCGCGTCTGCGCCAACAAGTTGCCTCCGGCCCCATCCTTTTATACTCTGCCAGCGTCTTCCCCACCAGCCAATTTGTTCCGCTGCTTCGGAAGCTTGCCTTCCTCCTGTTTCTGCATCCTGGATTATTTTTGAAATGTCTTTTATCGTGTCATCAGTCAGAGATTGCTGAAAGTTCTTATTTCTCAGACTATTCTTTATTCCTTCTTTTACTCTTGTTGTCCACTTGGTTCCCTCTTTGACCCCTTCTTCCCCAATCTCCTTAGTTCCCTGCTGTCCTATGTCTGATGCACCGCTTTTTTTGAAAGAGGCCAGTAAGGACGCGCTAGCCACGATCAAGTACCAGTCATCAAAGCTTCTCCATAACTGCATCCATTTTATGAACTTTGAGTATGTTTCTGGTATCAGATACATTTCAGCCTGCGAGACAGGAGCTAAAGAAAGGTACAAGTAGTCTGAAGTTACCTTGTTGTAAGGGATCTGCAGGGATTTCATCAGCTTGCTTATCTTGTCTGACTGTTCCACGCCCACTGCTTGAAGCATCTGGACCTTTTCAGTTTCAGTGTAATCAGAAGGGTCAAACGAGTCAGGATCGATCTCTCCAACCACTGACTCAATTCCTTGCCTTATCTTGGGATTGCCTTTTATTATTCTTCTCACGCTTGTTTTGTTTTTCATAAGGGCATCCTTAAACTCTACGAGCGCGTTGTTCTGTTCTCTTAAGCTTTCTGCACCTTTGCTGCTTTCCCAGCCTGAATTGCACGTGTCCTCGTCTCCACAGAACGCTGTTTCCCCTGTCCTAATAGCGTACGACATCTTTCCGTCGTACACCAGGTTCGTGAGGTGACATGCTTCTGCAGGAGAGGCCACCTGATGCCTCTGGACATCGTACAAGAGTATCTTCCCGTTCGGGCCCATCACAAAATTGTTTTTGGCGAAAGCAGTGCCAGGGACTTCTGACTGTTCTTGCTCATCATACGCTGCTTCCTGCGCTCCTTTAGCATAGTCTCCGTACGCGTCTATCTGAGGCAGGTTGTTTATCACGTGTCGTCTTAGAGCGCGATAGTCAGAATAGTTGAACTTGTCTATTCCCACTTCTCCAGCGCACTTATCCTCGTCTGTTGTTTCTTTTGCAGGCTTGTTTTCTTTTGGTTCCCAGAAAGTGGATGCTTTCATCGCAGATTTTTCAGGCTGTGCGTACGTGAACGGAGAAAACAATGAAACAGTGATTATCACGGCAAGCAATATTTCTGACTTCATCTTCTGCGCCTCCTGTGTTTTATGAAAGCAGCAAGGACCACAACTATGGCTGCCAGTACTATCAGGACAGGAGCCAGCTGTTCTAGCAGAAGCCCTGCTTTCTCTTCAAAGCCTATTTCGCGGTACTCTTTTATCAGTCCGGTGTAGAACACGAGGTCTGCCTTCTTTTCGACCATTGCGTCTATCAAGAACTTTTGGCCTGTTTTCGGGCCACAGACCATTTCAGTAAATCCTTCTTCAGTGCTCACGTTGCAGTTTTCAGGGTTGTATATCTCGTCAGGAAGTGCTACCGGGTCTATGACAAGCCTCAGGTTTAGATCATAGGGGTATTCAACGGTTTTGTTGATAGTGCTTATGTTTGCTTGTCCTTTTTTGATCACGTCCGCGGTAAAGGTTATGTTCCCAGCTTCCTTCAGGTTCGCGCTTGAGACACATATGCTTAGCATGTACTTGCACTCATGGCAGCTTTCATCTTCTTCAGGGCAGTTGACCTGGCACTGGAAAGTGGAAAAGCAGTGGATGGGGGTCACGAACTCTACTGGAACATCCAGGACCATGAAAGGCCTCCAGCACGCGTACCCTCCTTCTACTGGATCGCATGATGCGTTCAGTGCTTCCTGGTCTACTGGGCAGGAAAACTTTCCATCAGGGCCCTGGGTGCAGTTCTCAAACTTCTGAGGCAGCTGATAGCAGTACTGCTTTCCGTCTATGGTCCTGCAGTATTCTGCCCCGTGCGCAAGAGGCAGGGATAATGCAGCAAGCGCTAGCGAGAATGCCAGCATGCTCCAAACAATCCTTCCTGCGTTCATTTTCACTACCATCCTGCATAAACGCCTGAATTAGGCACATATGGGTTATAATAGTATACTTCAAAGTATAAAGAGTTAACCAGTATCCATGCTGCCAACAGTGACAGTAGCAGGCCAGAGAGAAGGAATATCACGAGCAGGCTCATGATTGGTTCAGGCAGTTTCATTCTTCTGTTTAGCCAGCTTGTTAGTTTATCTCCTATGAACCTGCCCAATAACCCTAGTACCAGGAAAATCCCGAAAAGAGGCATGCTGAAGCTGATCTTTCCAGTTCCGAGCAGGTACCATATGCTTAGAACAGTGTACAGCAGTACTGCAGAGCACACAGGCTCTAAGATACTGCTGCTGACTTTTGTTTTTAATTCTGTTACTTTTATGGCCTTTTTTATGAGGGTTGAAGAGGCCCATGCAAGGACCGTGACGAGCGTGATCCCTAGCAGCAGGTCAAGAACGCTTCCGTACGCCAGGGTGTTCACAACAGTGTAAAGAATTGTTCCAAGAGGATCCCTGGCCAGCGTGAAAAGGTAATCCATATAAATCAAGCATGAGTTTATTGTTTAAAAACGTATCGTGGGATCAAAATGACTGAAAGCAGTTCTGATGTAGACCAAGAGATCATGGACCTTATCAAGAAGGCAAAAGCAAGAAGAAAGCGGCTTGCTGCCGGCTCTTCTGAAGAAAAGATTCTGGAAGAGAATGTTACAAAACCTAAAGAACAGATTGTAAAACCCAAAGAACAAGAGCATGAAGGATACCGTTCAAGGTACCTTGAAAGAAGAAAAAAGCAGTCCTCAACGCCCATTGAAACAGAGGTGCATAAAACAGAAGAGTACATTCCGCCCAAGATCCCTGAAAAAATGGTGCCAGAGGAGTATACTCCTTCTGAGCTTCCTGAAGAAATAGAACAAGAGCTTGGGCTTCCTGAAAAAGAACAGACATTATCTTTGGCTGAGCAGCTTGAAGCGCTTGAAAAACCTTCTGCCAGCGCCTGCAAGTTCTGCGGTGCTCTGAACACTAAAAAGTATTACTGCCCCTACTGTGGCACGCAGTTCTGCACTTCATGCGCGAAAATGCTCGGAAAAGAAGGGGACAAAACAGTTTACGAGTGCCCGAAGTGCAAGAAAGAAGTGTACGTGAAAGAGGATTAAACTTCTTTTGTGACGTAAGGGAACGCGAAAATGTTATCACTCACGTGCAGAGGAGGCCTTGCTATGTCTGCTTTCAGCCTGCCTTCCTCGTCAACCATCTTAGGAGCATAATGAAGAGCGACCACCCTGCCTATAACAAGAACATGATCTCCTACTTTTCTTGCTTCTTCCAGATAGCATTCCAGGCTTGCAGCGCACTCTGAAAGTAAAGGGGGTCCGACTTTTTCTGATTTTTCTGTTTTTAGTCCTGCCTTTTCTATTTTTGAGGTTTCAGGATCATGTTTTCCGCCAGCTATCCAAAGCTTATCCAGCATTTTTTCTGTAGGGATGTTGACCACGAACTCCTTTTTCCGGGTGATGTTCCAGTAAGAGTGTTTGTTCGGGCCTACTGCGATGGCCAGCAACGGGGGGTCAAAAGATACTGGAGTAACAAAAGAGAACACTGCTACGTCAGGCCTGCCTTTTTCATCAACTGTTGTTACGAGAGCGGCTGGCCTTGGCCCTAAAACCTTGTGGTATCCTTTTGGATCAAGCAAATTATCACCCGAATATTGCGTGAGACTTTATCTCAACTTCGAGCCCTTTTCCTTTTCCTTTATCATGCACTTCTGTTACCTGGACTTCATCCAGGTACTTTACTTGTATTCTTGCTGTAAGCAGCTCTTTCTCGTCAAATTCTCTTGGAACCGTCCTCCAGTACCCTATCTCGACTGATTTTACTTCTGCCAGTACGCCTCTTGTTCCTTTTATTATGTCCTGCTTGCTCAGGTTGGTTATGAACAGCCTGCTTTCTTTTTTTAGTTTTCCTGCTGTTGTTATATGATCTGCGCACACGAGTTCATACGTTTTTACTCCGTGCATCATCAGGTCTTCTATTTCATTCCAGTCTATCGCGGTTATACAAGGGACCATTCTAAATCACCCGTATATCCCAGGGTACAAGTTCTTTTCAGCATTATCGTACCCTTTTTTGCCTTTTTCTATCTTGGCCAGCATTGTTTTCACTTTTTCTTGTATCTGGCTTGCTTCTTTCTTCAGGTCAGTGGTGTCCACTTTCACCCTTGTGACTCTTGAGAATATTTCTAGCAGGTCTGCTGCAGCTCCTGGGTCAGGTATTTTTTGCATGGTTGGGACCAGGAGTCCCATGGCATTAACATCCTCTCTTGCGCACAAGGATAGTAGTACTCCAGACACTCCGGCTGTCACTCCTTCTTCAATAGGTGTTATGCCCTCCTTTTTGAACAGTTGAAGAACCTTATCATTGGATGCTATTCCGTAAGCGGTTTTTTTCTGAGGGGCCAGGGAAGTTATTCCTGCAAGGGAGATTACTCTCTTGACTCCCTGTTTTTTGGCAAGGTCAACAAGATTTCTTGAAAGAGGGTATATTGTTTGGCTTGGCACCACGAACTCTGAGAGGAGCACGCTTATTTTTGTTTTAGGGTCAGCGTACATTCTTACTGGGAACATTGGTTTTCCTTTTAGTATTACTGATACTGGCGCGAACTGATCGCTTTCCACATATCCTATGTCTTTCATGTTCAGCTTTTCCACAAGATGGCCTGCTGCGATGGTGGCAATCCACCCGATTCCTGGAAAACCTTCTACCAGCGTGTACCCTCTTAAGCTGACTTTTTTGTCCAGTCTTATCTCTAACATGGTCCTTCAAAGGAAGTTCCTGTTTTAAAAGCTTTGGCTGGTTACAAAAGCCGGGCAGTCAGGCTTATCCTGAACACAGACAGGGATAATGGAACGAGAACGCTTGAGTACACTAGTATTCTTTCTTTTTCAGCGCCTGCGAGGAAAATTGAAACGAGCACAGCAAGTATGGGAATGTACAGCTGGTTAGCTTCAAGAAGGGCTTGCTTCATTATCATTTTCTCCTGTTGTCCCATTCCCATCCCCCGCAGTCCTGTAATGTCCAGGCTGGACACGGTTGAGAACGTCATGCCAAGAAGCCCTGGGATGAGGAGCCCTGAAGCTATAAGAAGCGTGTATTTTTCCACCAGAATGCTCGCGTTTTTTTCGCCCTCAAGCCTTGAATCCTCAAGCGCGTTCTCTGCAGCGTCTTTAATTACTTCAGACACCCTGTCTCCCTTTTCGTAGCACGCTTTAAGTAGTCTCACTTCCTTTTCTGACCACGGGTTGTCCTCTTTCATCTTTTCCAGCGCTCTACTCACGCTTTCTCCTCTTTCAATCCTCCTGACCACTTTCGCAAGTTCTCTGGAAAACTCTCCTTTTCTCTTGCACGCTTCTTTCAATGTCTTTTCGAACGGAAGGAATGTGGAAAGGACTGAAAAATGGTACATGACAACAGGAGCATCTTTTTTCATCCTTGTTTTTTTCTGCGCCTTCTTGTATTCTGGGAAGAACAGGAACACTGCAGAAGATGTCATGATAAAAGGTGCTGCGTACGGGTCAAGCAGAATAAGGGAAGAAACCCCTATACAGAACAGCAGGACTGTTTTTTTCCACATCATCCCGGCCTCTTTATTATTGCGAGCAGTACAGAGAACGCGCTCAGGGCAGGAAACCCTACCACTGTTATTAGGAACGCTTGTTCTGGGCTTATGCTTATGTCCATGAACGAGGAGCCTATTATCAGAAAGCTTTCGAACATCGCGGGCAGGACTGCGGCAGAAACCACGAAAAACAAGGAGTACATGATCATCTTGCTGTTGTACTCTTTCACCTTGTTCTGCCTTTCTCTTGAAATGTTTTTCGCGAGTGCGGCAAGATTTTCTGAAGTTCCAGTGTAGTATGTTCGCGCGAGCTCATCACATGCTCTTGAGAAGTACTCTGAAGGAGAATTGTTTTTCTCTTGCGCCAGGCTCTCGTGCGCCTTTTCACCCTTTCTTATTCTGAGCGCCGCGCGCTTGAGCCTTTCTCCTGCAGCTCCTGGAACACTTTCAAGCACGCGCTCGAAACTTTCTCCAGAGACGAGCAGTGCATGAACCAGCAGTAGGCAGGACGCTGTTTCTGAATCAAGCGCTTTTTCCTCTTTAAAGCGTTTAATTTTTTCTGCCAAAAGAGATATCATCTGCTTTCCAAGAGTACTCTCTGAATTCAAGCATGCTGTCTTCAATAAAACTCACCTTTTCCTTGTCCTGCTTTTTACCCTGCAGGTTTTTCAGGGTCTTGTTCTGGTATGCGAACACAGGAGCGTAACCTTCTTCAGTAATTTCTCCTATCTCTGTAACCTTCCTTAGATCCTCTCCTGTTTCGTAGTCTGTCCACCTGTTCTGGCAGACTATTATGTTAAAACAGGGAATGGCTTCTTCACCTACCCCCAGGCTTTTGAGCCTTTGTACTGCCTGTTTACCTGTCTGCGCGTGGAACGTTGCAAAACTGCTCTTCCCTTGTCCTGCAAGCATTGTGTCAACCAGTGCTTCCACTTCTTTCTTGTCTCTTACTTCTCCCACTACAACGCGGTCAGGCCGCATCCTTAAAGTGTCTGTCACGAGCTGGCTCATACTAATCCCTGCTTCTGGAGCGCACGTTAGCCGAACAACATGCTCGTGCGGGGGCGTGACTTCAGGGGTTTCTTCTACCACTATAATCCGTTCTCTGACCGGCACAAAGCACAGGAGGGCGTTGAGTGTTGTTGTTTTTCCTGAGCCTGTGCTCCCTGAAACAAGAACGTTTTTGTCTTCAAGTATTTTTTCCCAGAGCCATGCTAGTGCTTCTGGGGTTATTGTTTGGTTTCTGGCCAGGTTAGAAGGAGTTAAGGGCTTTTCTTTGAATTTTCTTATGGTTAACACTATTCCTTCCTTGCTCACAGGAAACTGCGCAGCGTGCAATCGTCCCAGGGGAATGTTCGCGTTAAGCCGCGGGCTTTTTGCAGAAAGCCGTCTACCCAGAGGCATTGCCATTTTGTTTGCGATGTCAGTGATCTTCTGGTTTGACGTGAACCATATGTTTGTATCCAGCCACTGGTGCACATTATGGTACACCCTGACAGGCTGTTCGGTTCCATTTACCGCGATCTCTTCTATTTCCGGGTCTGAGATAAGTTCTGACAAGATAGAATACCCTTCCAGCTCTTTTCTTATTTCGTTAGCTAGGAATGGTTTTGTTTCTTCTGACAGCTTGACTCCTATGCTCTCGCAGTAGTCTTCAAGGTCAGCTTCCACATCAAACTCAGGATCATCTAATCTTTCTTGCAGCAGTCCGTGCACTACCCTTGCTTCTTCAAGCCACGGTTCTCTTCCCCTGACAACGTACCTTTTCCGGTTTTTTCTGTCAATGCAGATGATGTTCTTGTTTTCTTCTAAGACACTGGTCCACCTGACCCTCCTTTTTTCGTATCCCAGCAGGCTGTCCAGCATCTTCTTCTCTTCTTTTGATGGCAGGATATGAAGCGCGTTGTATGGGCATGCGTTTATGCACTTCGGAAAACCGTGGTCAGAGCACAGGTCGCACTTTACTGCTTTCCCTTCTTTGATGATTATCGCGTTAAGAGGGCAGGCGTCAGCGCATGCTCCGCACCCATTGCATTTTTCTGAGATTATGGATGGAGTGCTTCCGGCCAGCTGGATCGCATTCCTTTGGCACGCGGAGGTGCATTCAAGTTGGCATGCGCTGGGATCGCATCTTATGATTGTTTTAAACTCTTCGAAAGAATCTGTTTTCGGGCAGGAGCTTGCGCATGAACCGCATTCAACGCAGTCTTTTTTTGTTCTCCTTATGTGCATTGTTGGTTGTTATCATTCTGTTCAAGATATCCTGCGCCCAGAATTATCCTGGTTTTATCCCGTTTATACTCACTTTCTCACCTATCCGCAGGTTTTTTGATTTTCCTGCAGGAAACTCCAGAAGGTACTTGGCAGGTTTTTTCGGGGACAGGTTCGGGGTGAATGGCTTTATGTTCTGTTTTATGTCAACCACTTTCATGTTCTCATCTAACCACACTGCGTCAAAAGGGAAGAAGACGAAAAAGGAGTGTATGCTGTTGGCCAGTCTTGCTTTTCGGTTGAAGATGAACAGCAAGGGCTTTTCATGTTTTCTTCTGAACATTAATCCTCTTGCCTTTTTCCAGACAGTGTTGCACAACTCATAGTCTTTGATCATCTTCAAGGTTTACTCACTTCCAGCATACTCTTGCTTTTCCTGAGATAATTTTGGTGTTGTCTGATAAGCTTATGTTGAAGAGGGTTTCGGTGGTGCAGTCTGAGTCACAGTTGTAGTACCCGTCGCACTCTCCTGATATTGTTCCGGTAGAGTACGCCATGTTAAGGCCAAGGCCTTTTCCTTCAGCATACCATTCAGAGTACTGGATCCAGTCAGAGAGGAGGGTTGTATTGTTAGGGTCTATTCTGGCAGCGTAGACCGCTTCTCTTTTTATCTCCTGGAACACGCTTTCCACGATGCTTGTCTTTTCTATTCTTTCGTTCGTCCGGTGGTATGAAGGATAGTACAGCACGGCAATACTGGCGAGTAGTGCTGCAATCATGTACGCCGAGATTATGTAGAACTGTCCTTTTTTCATTTGTTCCACACCACCACCAGAAGTCTTCTTGGAGCATAGGTTCTGTTAGTGCTGTTTACTATCTCTCCTGAGACGAGAAGGGAGTGGGTTGCAAGCGTTTTGTTCAGAGGGATCGCGTTCCCTAATTCTGTTACTACGCTGTCAATCGCGTGTCCAGAGGAGGTTGAGTAAAGAGTAACATGGTAGTCTATGTCTTCTGGGATCATGCTGCTTGGTATGGGTGCTATGTTCCCGTTGATAATGTCCTGCCTGTGAGCGTTATAAGCGAGTGCTATCCTTTTTGCGTTGTCGTACAGCCTTGCTGTGTTAGCAGGGTCAGCGTACCTTGGGCTGTTGTTTATTTGTAGTGTTCCTATTACTGTGAAAAGGAGGGTTAGGGCAAGGAACAGTTCTATCATTCTGAAAAAGCCTTTCACCATACCCACTCCTCCACTACCCCTGTCTGGTTTCCTACGCTTACCGTGCGCAGGATATGTCTTCTTGTTCCTGTCAGGCTTGTGCCAGGAGTGCACTGCACTGTTTTTCCAGCCCATTCTATCCTGATCATTATCTCGTTTTCTGTGAGTCCTGCCTTTCTCGCGAGCATGGTGCAGTTCGTGTTGTTAATGGCCATTGCTTTTTCAGGGTCTATCACTCCAGGCAGGGTCTGATTGTAGTACGCAGCCAGCCCGAATGAGGTCATGCTGGAGACGTCTGTCCAGTTTCTTGGTGATCCCGGGGTGTTCAAGGTAACGTGTTCAAGGTACCTCATTTCTTGGGCGTACTGGTCTGGGATTTCTCTGTACGCTTGCACAAAATAAGGCGTGATGTAGAATATGCTTGCGTATGCGGTTAGGAAGAGTGTTATGCTGAGAAGAAAGTCATAGTTTATTACTCCGGGCATCTTTTTTAGCCTCCCGCGTCCTCGATCATTATGTTATACCCGTTTCCTGTGTTGTATATGCTGTACTTTACTTTGCTCGGTTTTTTCACTATAATGCTATCTTCACTGACTATTAGGTCCCCCTTATTGCAGGGGGTGCACGACCTGTACGTGAATTTTATCATGTCAGGGGTGAGCGACCGGAACTCAGCAGCGTTTTTTTCTTCAGCCACTCTTTTGACTTCCCTTGCCACGTCCACATTGGTCACGTCTGCAGTGAACGTGTACACGATGTCTTTTGCACTGCTTCCAGCCGCTCCTGGTGGGATGAGCAGGATCTCGTTTGCTACTTTTGACTGGAAGGGTTCTGCAACTACTAAGAACTGGAACGCGAGTATGGTAACGATCACCAGTATTACAGAGTGTTTTATTCCTGCGATTATGCTCGCTTCTCCCATCTGCCCGCTTATCAGGCCTGCGAAAAATGCTTCTATTAAACAGAGGTGGAAGTACACTGTCCTGAAGTCTTCTTCGCTCATTGGGACTCCTCCGCCTCTTCCGAGTATTGCGGACACGCTTTGCAGTTGTGGTGTTGCCGGAAGAAATGTTTTGGTGAGTATGAGTATGATTCCCAGGAACAGGAAAAAGATGAAGTACGTGGATATGATGTATACGCTTAGCTTGCTTTTTCTTTCCATTTCAAGTTCCTTAAGTGTTTTCACGTCTGTTGAAACTGTTTCTAGTACTGTTGCTATCTCTCCTCCTGACTGATAGCTTTCAACAATGATCATGAGCGCTTGTTTTACTAGCTTGCTTTTCGTTTTTTTAGCGTATCTTGTTAATGCTTCTGGCATTGAGATTCCCCAGCTTAACTGGGCAGCGATTTTTCTCATGTCTTTTGATAGTGGGCCGTAGTCTCCTTGACTTGCGTTGTAAAACGCTGTCGGAAGGGTCATTCCTGCTCTAACTGATTCTGACACGTCCCTTAAGAAGTCAGGGAGGTAAACTTCTATCTTTTTTATCTTTGAGTACTCCAGGTAGTATGTTAGGAGTATCGGAAGCACGGACACGAGAGCGCCTGTAACCAACAGGCCCTGGTAGTAGAAGGTGTACTGGAACGCGGTCATGGCCAGGACTATAAGAAATATTCCTACTCCTGTTAGCAGGTACATTGGGGAGATCTCTTTTCCCGCAAGACTCATTTTCTTGAATGGTATCATTTTCACATCCCTACTGGCTTGCTTCCTTCTATCATGAACATGAATCCTGCTGCCATGACTGGTATTAGGATATAAACGAATATTGCGAACAGCACGTTCATGGGTATTCCTATGTTTGTCATTGACCCCATTACTGTTACCATTATCACGAATAGTATGGGGCCTGCTACGAATAGGGTTATGTATATTTCGGCCATTAGGCTGAGCGTGTCAAGGTACTGTGACTCAACAATCCTCCTTTTTTCCATGAGCTCTTTTGCTTTTCCTACAAGGTACTGTCTTAGGTCTCCGCCTGAACGGATTATGGTCACTATTCCCCATAATAAATCCTTGAAGCTTGGGCTTGGGGTCTTGCCTGCGGCTTCTGCTAGGGCGGTTGTTACGTCATAACCGAATACTTCAATGTTTCTCGCAATTCTCCTGCATTCTTTTGCGACTTCTCCGTACTCTTCAAAGTTTCCCATGAGCTTGAAAACAAGCTGGATGGGAACGCCTGTGCCTGCCACGGTTGCCATGTGAGTGACCGCGTACGGCAGGTTAACCTCAATGTTTCTTTTCAGGTTGTCTTTTGCGTAGCTTGGGTACACTAGGAAGAATACTATCACGCTGCCTGTTGAAATAAATGAGAATAGCATGGACATTAGGAATGCGGCGGATGGAGCAAGCTGTATTACATGCAGGAACAGGAAGTTGAACGCCAAGAAAAAGAAGGGTACTGAAAGAACGCAGGTTAACAGCATGCTTGACAGGTATTCTTCAGGGGTTATGTGTAGTCCTGCTTTTTTGAGGGCTGGTTTTAGGTCTGTTCTGTACTTTTTTGGGAAAAACGTTTCGATGATTCTGCTTCTTGTGAAGATTCGGTACGCAATGACTCTGTATGATCGGTTTAGGAAGGGCATCATTTTTTCAATTTCCCTCCATACACTTCTTCGAGTACTGATATGGGGTCTTTGTAGTATCTTGCGACTATATTACCGACTTCTTTATAGTGCCTGATTCCTTTTTTCCTCATCCAGTTTAGTATGTCCTCTCTTCTTTTCAGTTCTTCCCACACGCTCTTTTCAGGAATGCCCTTCTCTTCTATTATGCTGTTTATCACGTGGCTTTGGTCTGATGAGAACTCGTAGTAGTCTTTTGACGGGACCCACTTGAACAGCGTGTTTGTTATCAGTTTTCCTGTTTTGAAGTCTACCCCTACAACTTCTATTAGTGATTTTATTCTTCTCACGTCAACTCCCTTTATGCGTGAGTGCTGGAGTATGATTATTATGTCAAGGTGTTGAAGCAGTCCTGGAGAAAGGTTTATGGGTGGCGTGATCAGCCTGTTGACTACTGCTTCGAAGGATTCTGCGTGCAGGGTCGCCATTCCAGGGTGGCCGGTTGCCATTCCTTGGAACAGCACGTATGCTTCTTTACCCCTCACCTCTCCCACGATGATTTCTTCAGGCCTTTCTCTTAACGCGGCTCTCAGCAGGTCAAACATGCTTACAGATCCTCTTTCTGTAGGGCCATAGCCCGGTCTTGCTACTTTTGCTATCCAGTGTTCGTGAGGGAGCCTGAGCTCTGGAGTGTCTTCTATGCTTACTATTTTTGTTTCAGGGTGTAGGAAGAGGCACAGCGCGTTAAGCAGGCTTGTTTTTCCTGTTGCGGTCCCTCCGGACACAAGAATTGAGTTTCTGAATTCTATTGACAGCCAGAGGTATGCTCCAATGGTTGCTGGCAGGGTGCCGTAGTTCATGAGGTCTACTACTGTTAGGGGATCTTTGGTGAACTTTCTTATCGTGAAAGTGCTTCCTCTCATTGCAATGTCTCCGCCTGCAGAGAACGTGGCCTGAACCCTGCTTCCGTCAGGAAGTGCTCCGTTCATCAGGGGTTCTGCGATTGAGATGTGTTTCCCGCACCTTTGGGCCAGTTTAATTGTGAATGAGTTTAGTTCGTCAGGATCAGTGAACATTATATTGGTTTTCAGGGATCCGTACTTTCTGTGGAACACGTATATGGGGATGTTGACCCCGTCGCAGGAAATATCTTCTATGTTCTCGTCCTGCATTAACGGTTCTATCTTTTCCAGTCCAAGAAAGTCCCTGTACACGTAGTATAGTATTTTATTGTACGTGACTTCAGTCAGCCGTATGTCATAGTCTGAGATAATCTGGTCAAGTTTGTCTTTTAGGTATCCCTTCACTTTTGACGGGTCTTTTATTTCCATTAGGTTTATGTCAAGGAGGTCTATTACCAGGTCCTTTATTCTCGTCAGGTTTTCTGCTTCTTCTTTTGTTAGGGGTGGTTCTAGTACATAGTAGTTCAGTTCATGTGCTTTCTCGTTCCATTTTATTACAGCATAAGCGTACGGTTCTATGAGGGGGTATCTCACGTCTATTGTTTTCAGTTCAGGAGGCTTCCATTGTGAGGGTATCACCCTCCTTTTCTCTTCTTTCGGGAGTTTGTGTTCTTTGAAGGGCATGCCCCTGACTTTCTGAGCGCCTTCTGTTTCTTCTTCTCTTTTTATCTCTTCAGTTACTTTGGGAAACTCTATCACTACAGGCTTTTTGGATTCTGGTTTCTTGCTTTTAGTCTTTTTCACGCCGCCTATTTTCTCTTTTATGTCCTCCACTCTTTTTTCTTCTATTTCCTCTCCTGTTATCCTCTGAAGTTCTTTTAGGTAGTCTGTTTCAGATACTGTTTCTGCCTCTCCTTTTGCCCATTCAGGATACTCTTCTTCAACTCCCACTTTGGCCATTTTTACCCATTTGCCTACTTTCTCCTCTTCTGGCGCCGGCCACTCGCGCAATAGTTTCCTGAGTTTGTTTTTAGACAGAGGCACAGTATCCCCCCAGTGTTATGCTCCAGGTTCCATTGTTTTGTGCTTTTATGCATGTTTCTCCTGGGCTGAGTTCTCCGTTAAAACTAAGCCCACTGCAGTTTAAATTATCTGATGCCGTGAAGTTTTCACTGCTGCCCAGAACAGTTGCTAGGATCATGACCGTGTTATTGTTCCTGCACTGTGCGCTTATCCTGTATTCTCTTTCAAGGTTCGGGAGAGAAACTCTTGATTCATAGTACGTTTGATTGTTTCTTGTGATCATTATCGCGTTCAGCACTATTTCTTGCACCTCTTTTGTTATGTCTTCCATTACTATCTCCCTCTGTACTGCTTTCATATCTTGTACGTGGGCATTGAAGACAAACCACACGCTTACGGTCATGGACATTAATAGCACAATCCTTAGCACCATTCCAACACTGAATACAGCCAATTTTCAACCTCCTTTAGCATAAGTCTACTGAAAGCACGGGCTTTCCTGCCGTGATATTAACTTTTCTGAGCACGATTGTAGTGCTGGGGCCTGTTTTTCCTTTAGCGCAGTTTCCTCCCCACACGATGTCCACATTAGGCAAGCATACTGAAAATTCTATTTCTCCTGGTCCAGGACCTGCTGCTCCTTGGTATAATGTCTGATACTCATTAACACGGTACATTGTTATTCCAGTAGTGTTGTCAAGAAGGTAATCGTAACCACAGCTCTCGTTAGCGCTTCCGTTTGCTTTTCCTATGACTGTTGCTTCTTGGGTGAGGGTCAGGGTAATGCGGTCGTGGTCAGGGTCTACCAGTAGGTACGGGCTGACATAGTTGTGAGTGGGGTGGTAGAAGTACACCCTGCTGGTAAAGTTCTCATCGCCTCTTGCGGTTTCTTTCATTATGTTTTCAAGCGTGGCCATTTGGTTGTAGTATCCTTTTATTCTGCCTTCTTCTCCCAGCCCTTCTATGCTGGCTGACGCCCACGTGTATGTGGCGATAGTGAATATAACAAGCAGTGCGATTGATAGTACGAATGACACGGTCGGAGAAACTCCCTTTTGCATAAACACTTAAAAACAATGCGGATTTATTAAAGGTTACCTAAAGGGAATAAACAGTGAAGCACGATGGTTCTTAATACTGTTGGATTTATTCCAGACGGGAACAGAAGGTATGCTAAGAAGTCAAGCGTAAGCCTGATGGAAGCTTATTCTAAAGGGTTTGAAAACGCGGAGAACGTGCTTGACTGGTGTGAAGAAACAGGAGTGAAAAATGTTATACTCTGGGGGTTCTCTACAGAAAATTTTTACCGGTCAGAGGAAGAGAAGGAGCTTCTGTTCTCTCTTTTCCCAGAATACCTTAAGAGAATGCATGATTCTGAGAAACTGGTGCAGAGGAAGGCCAGGGTGCATTTTGCAGGGGTCCCTGATTTTCTTGAACATGAAAACATTAGAGGCTGGGTGAAGAAAATAGAGGCCAAGACCTCTGGTTTTGATTCAGGCAAAAATATTTACATATGTTTAGGGTATGGCGGAAGGAAAGAGCTTTTTGACGTTTTCAGAAGGAATTCTTTTGGTTCAGAAGAAGAGGTTCTTAAGAGGCTGTGGGTGCCTGTGGAGCCTGATCTTATAATACGGACAGGAGGGTACCAGCGGCTTTCTGGGTTCATGCTCTGGCAGTCTGCATACTCGGAACTGTATTTTACCAAGAAGCTGTGGCCTGAGTTCGGGAAGAACGACTTTGAAAAAGCCGTAGAATTTTATAACAGTTCTAAACGGAACTTCGGCGTTTAAAACAGGGATAATAGCATTACTTTTTTGCCAAGGTATCTTTTGACCATTGATCCCACGTGGTCCATGTCTCCTTCTTCTTCAGCAATTTTTTTGAAGCCCAATTTTTCTGCCAGGCCCAGTGCTCTGTCAGGACCCATCTTATCAATCAGTTTTCTGACCTTGGCGTGTGCTTTAAGATCAGTTGCATACATTTCATTAAACCGTTTTTCGTACCACTGTAAGTTGTTTTTTTCTACAGCGTCTGCCAGCAGCCTTGCGCTCTTGCACCCGAATACTATTCCCCCTCCTGTTGTATTCTTGATTTGGCCTGCTGCCTCTCCTACTAGTGCCATTCCATCAAAGACTATTTTGTGCCCTGTGTACAATGATATGACGCCTGCTTGGGCGTTAGACCATTCTTTTATTTTTATTGGCCGGGCGAACTGGTTGAACAGCAGGCGGGCGTTGCTTTTTCTTGTCCCGATCCCTATCCTTGCTTCTTTCTCGTTCTTTGGGATCACCCACGCGAAGAACCCTGGAGCAAAATCACCGAAGTACAAGTGCACGTACTCAGGGTCTATCTTTTCTTCAAGAACCGCGTCAATCTGGTACGTGAAAACGAACTTGTTTTTCTTCACGCCCATGGCTCTTGCTACTTCAGACAAGGCCCCGTCAGCCCCGATTACGGGCATGTTAGGGTCAGGGTGACCTTTCCACACTGCTCCAAACCGTATTTTTGCGCCTTTTGATTCTGCTTCTTCCAGCAGGATCCTGTGCATCCTGTCCCTGTCAAGCACTGCAGCCTGCGCTGACTTTCTTTCTATAACCAGGTCCCGGTTCTTCGTGTGAAACTTGGCTCCTCTGACATAGTTTAGTACGCATTCCTTCCAAGGAAGATTAGTAGACCTGAGGCCGGTCAGGGAAACAAGTCCAGAGCACGGTTTGGGCTTGACCTCCTTGTTCTTTTCCCAGACTTCTACACTTCCTAAACGGGAAGCTAAGTAAAGCCCGACTATTCCTGCTCCTACGATCAAAAAAGTTCACCCGGCCGAACGAGTAACAGTTATTTTGGCTTTAGGGGTTTAAAAAACCAGCCCCAGCATCCTACTGCTATTTTGGCATTCATGAGTTCCAAATTAATTGATTTTGGCACTTGCTAGTGCCAAAACTGCCTGAATATTTTGTGCGTTCCTGACAAGATCCTCAGTCCAGCGCTCCTGTACTCTCCTTCCACACTCACCCTTTTTCCCAGGATTTCTTTTTTCAACCTTTCAAGATCGTCAGCATCAGCTATAAGTCTTCCCATGCCAACCTGTTGGGGGACGTGAGCATCGCTTCCTGCTGTTACAGGAAGATTTTGCTCTTTTGCGAAGTCCGCGGCAAGCTCGTCAAAAGCAGGGTCCTTGGAATGTGAGTTGAACACTTCTACTGCATCATAATATCCCAAGAACTCTTTTGCTTTTTCCCCTATTCCGTACCTGTAGACATCAAACGGGTGAGCGATCGAGACGATCCCTCCCTGTCTTTTCACTTCTTCGTACAACTCCGGCAGGCTCATTGTTTTCACTGGCTCCTGCAGGAACAGGCATAGTACATGGCCCAATGGAGTTCCAAGCTCATTTTCTGCACTTATTTCTACTCCTGGAATGAACAAAACACCAGTTTTCTTGCTCCACTCTCTTGCTTTTTCCCATGCTCTGCAGGAATCGTGGTCTGTTACAGCAACAGCGCCCAAGCCCCTTTTTTTGGCTGCTTTGAACACGCTCGAGACTCTTGCCATGGAGTCAGGGGAGTATATGGTGTGCACGTGCAGGTCTGCTATCACTTCCACATCTTCCTCCGGATTTCTTCAAGGGACAGGCATTTTGCTTCCTCTGTTTTCTTTTTGAACGATCTGCTGAATACTACGTGTTCTTTTTTCCAGTCAGAGGGCAATGGCATGCTCTCGCTTTTTTCTTTTAGTTCTTTTAGCACCCTCTCCGCGTTTACGTTGTCTTTCCATTTGCACTCTCCTAATAATATTTTCTTTTTCTGGCGTGACACTGCTACAAGATCCACCTCCGTGCTCTTGTGCCACCACGAACCTACTTCCGAGTACTCGTTGAAACCGAGCCACGGGAGAGACTCTTTTACAAGTTCTTCGAATTTTTCTCCCAAATAATATTTTATGTCCTCTTTTATTCGGACAGTAACTTCTTTCAAGCGCCCTATTTCAAGGTCCTGCTCGTTGGAGTACACGTACCTGAGCCAAAAGTGCACGAAATTGTCTCCCAGACCATACCTTCTGTTTCTTGACTTGAGTTTGCCCTTGTATGTTAGTAGGGCAGGAGTTTTTCTTACTACCATACCAATGCCTTCCAGGATATGTAGGTACTTTGATATCATGCTCTTGTCTAGGCCCGTTTCTGCTTTTATTCTTTCAAAAGAGTTTGCCCCTGCTGCTATGGCAGAAAGAATTGACAGGTAGTTAGCAGGGTCACGTAGTTCTTTTCTTAAAAGTATTGGGACTTCTTCGTAAAAGTATCCTCCTTTTGAGAGCATTTGCTCTCGAATATTCTCCCATGGCCTTTTTTTTGGATCAAATTTGGTCAGATACCCTGGTATCATGTCCAACGTGGCGTAGGTTAGCACGAGCTCTTCAGGAGAGTACCCTGGAAAGAACTTGTTCAAGAAGCTTGTCTGGATTTTGGTTACCTTCCACTGGCCAGTTCTTCTGCCGTATAAGGGGCTCTTGTAGTCAAGAGCATGTTTTTCCATCATACTGATTGAAGATCCGCAAAGGATCAATACTGCCTTTGTTTTTGCCAGCCTTTCATCCCATGCTTCTTGAAGTAGTGACGGGAAGGAAGGAAAGTTTTCCACCAGGAACGGGAATTCATCTATTATTAGGCACCCTTTCTCTGCTAGGTACTTTTTTTCTATCCAGTCAAGAAATTTTTCTATTCTGTTAATCTCAGAACCTGTTAGTTTGCTCAGTCTTTTCAGGGTGTTTTCAGAGGACTCTACCCCACCCAGAAAGTATGTTGCGTTCTTGCCTTCCATGAACTTCTTGAGGAGGGTGGTCTTGCCTATTCTTCTTCTTCCGTATAATACTATTAATTCTGCCTTGTCTGACCTGTATTTCTCGTCCAAAAAGTTTAGTTCTTCTTTCCGGTCTATAAACTTGTGCTGTATACTCATAAGTATATACTTATGATTCAACTATTTAACTCTTTTGGTCTTTCCATTCCCTGACCTTTTCCAGCGTGTCAACCTGCTTGTATCCCAGGTCTTTTAATCCCTCTTTTGTTTCCAGTATCCTGTCTTTGAAAAGGTATCTCGCGAACTCAGGCGTCAACGGCGGGTTTTTCCCCACAGCATTCCACATGATTCGTGCAGGGTATCCTGCTAGCACAAGGGGAAAAGAAAACACTCTTGGCAGTATCACCGCAGGCCTTGGCCTTGCCAGTTCCTTGTAAAAGTCTCTTGCTTTGACAGGCCTCTTGTCCCCAACTTCATATACTTTGTTTTTCCCTTTTTCTACTGCATTAGCCAGGGCTTCTGCTGCGCTTTTTTTCCAGGACAGGTGCAGAGTCTGGTTTCCGCAGGGGATAGGCAGCCAAGTGAGCCTTTTTATCCTTTTCAGCACCTGGGCATCGTAAACGAGCCCGAACCTGAGCACAGGCAATTTCATACCTTGATCCCGCGCGCTCATAACAATCCTTTCACACTCTCTTTTCGCGCGTGCATAAGGCGTTTCAGAGTCAAGGCGTACAGCAATACTGCTCGCGTGCACGAATGCTTCCATTCCTTCTTCCAAGCATGCTTTGACCATGTTTTCTGTTCCTTTCACGGTCACCCGGTAGTGCTCCTGGTACGGTCTGTTGTGGCCTTTGAGTTTTGCCAGGTGGATCACAGCATCAACGCCTTTGACAGCTCTCCTCGCATCAGTTGGGTCCGCGAAATTTCCCTGCACCACTTTGCACCCCGGAATGCTCACGTCCCGCCTGGACAGTATCCTGACAGAGTGCCCTCTGTTCAAAAGAATTGGAATGAGCTCCTTGCCCAGGAACCCCGTGCCACCGGTGATGAGAATTCTCATAATGCTTCCTCTTTTTGTATGGACTATCTAGGTATATAAGGAGGTATATGTATTATCTTTAGTACTAAGAGGTGTTGTGATGAACATTGCTGTAATTGGTACAGGGTATGTTGGTACAGTTACGGGGATTACTTTTGCAGAAGTATGCGGGCATGATGTCCTGTTCCTGGATATAAGGCAGGATAAATTGGACACAATCCGTTCAGGCAAAGCTCCGTTTTATGAGCCGGGCTTGAATGAGCTTATTTCAAAAAATCTGAGCAGATTAAAGGTCAGTACTGACTTTTCTGCGGTAAAGTCTGCTGATATGATCTTCTTATGTGTGGGAACTCCTTCAAATAAGGATGGTTCGGTTGACCTGTCTCAACTTTTTTCTGCAGTGGAGGGTCTGATTCCTCATTTACAGGATGGGAAGTTTAGGGTGGTGGTTACCAAAAGTACAGTGCCTCCTACCACTGGTGAGAAGGTTATACGGCGGTTAGAGGGGGTGGGATTAACTCTTGGGAAAGATTTTGGATATGTGTCTAACCCAGAGTTTTTGAGAGAAGGGAATGCGGTGTATGACAGTCTTCATCCAGACCGGATTGTTGTTGGTTGTAAGGATGAAAGGACAAAGGATGTGATGCAACAGTTGTATTCTCCCTTTCAGTGTGCTAAAGTATTTACTACTGTGGAAACTGCCGAGATGATCAAGTACGTTGCTAACGCTTTGCTCGCGACTAAGATCTCATTTGCTAACGAAATCGCAAGATTGTGTGCCAAATTGAATGTTGATGTTTATGAGGTCATGGATGCAGTTGCGCTTGATGGTCGTATCAATCGAGCATTCCTGAACGCCGGGTTGGGCTTTGGAGGGAGTTGTTTCCCTAAAGATGTTAAAGGACTTCTTTCGTTGTATGGTCTTTTTTCTGTTGATGCTCCTTTGCTTAAAAGTGTCCTTTCTGTTAACTTCACGCAACCTCTACTGGCCGTGGATTTGTGTGAAGAAAAGTTGGGTGGCTTAAAGAATAAAAAAGTGGCTTTGATTGGTTTAGCTTTCAAAGAGGATACAGATGATGTTAGAGAAACCAAAGCATATGATATACTCAAAGAACTTTTGGCTAGGGGAGCACAGGTTTATGCATATGATCCTGTGGCAGTAGCTTCTTTTACCAGGGAGTATCCCGAACTCTCTGCGAGGATCCAGTTCTACGATTCTTTGAAGGAGACATTAAATGCATCTGATGTGATCATAATACAAACTGCTTGGAAGGAGATAAAATCTCTTAGTCCCTCTGATTTCAAGATCCACCAGGTGATAATAGATGGCCGAAGGGCATTGGATAAAAGGTTATTTAAAGATAAAAATATGAACTACTTTGGAATAGGGTGGTAGTATGAAAATTCTTATTACCGGTGCAGCTGGTTTTATAGGTTCTCATCTATTAGAGGAGTTAGTTAAACAGAAGCATGATGTTATTGGTGTGGATAACTATGATGAATTCCTTTATCCTGCAGACTACAAACGAAAAAACCTTCAAGAAGTTGAACAGAACGTTGGTAAAAAAGTTGAGATTATTCCCTTTGACATAAACTCTTCAAAGATTGTGGATCTTCTCAAGTCAGAGAACCCTGATGTGATAGTGCATCTTGCAGCACGCGCAGGAGTTAGAGCGTCCTTAAAGGACCCTCTTTCATACTCTGAGTTTAACATTAGAGGAACTATTAACTTGCTGGAGGCAGCGCGTCAAGCAGGGGTAGAACATTTTGTTTTTGGATCTTCTTCTTCGGTGTATGGTAAAACTGATCGGATTCCCTTTGTAGAGGACGACTACGCGGACAAACCTCTTTCAGTCTATGCCGCGTCAAAACGCTCCGGTGAGCTCATGTGTTATGCATATCATAATATCTATGGATTGAGTGTTAACTGTTTGCGGTTTTTTACTGTTTATGGGCCACGGCAGAGGCCGGATATGGCCATACATAAATTTACTCGTATGATTGAGAGTGGAGAACAGATAACAATTTTTGGAGATGGCACATCGAAAAGGGACTACACATACTGTAAGGATATTGTTCAGGGGATCATTGGTGCAATAAATTATAGGCGGGGATTCGAGGTGTTCAACCTCGGAAATTCTCAAGTGGTAGAGTTGAATTATCTTATCTCACTTATCGAGAAAGAGACTGGCAAAAAAGCAATAACAAAAAGAGTGCCTTGGCCGAAAACAGATCCTCTTGTTACAAGCGCGGACATTACGAAAGCAAAGAAGATGTTAGGATACTCTCCTAAAACCAATATTGAAGAAGGGATCCGTAACTTTGTTGAGTGGTATAAAATGAGGCGAGTCTGATGAAAGCAATAATACTTGCTGCTGGAAAGGCTACCCGGCTAAGACCTTTAACGTATGCTATCCCAAAACCTTTACTTCCTGTGGGCGGAAAGCCGATAATCGATTATATCATAGAAACACTGCAGGTGGAACGGAGTATTGATGAGGTGTATGTCGCTATTAATGCATCTGACCATATTGGAAAGACTGTGGTTGAACATTTTGAAAAGTTTAAAAAGATTGCTCCAAAAGAATTTGCCAGCAGATATCGTGTTAAAATAAACTTTGTTGATGTTAAAGGATGGGAGACCGGAGGAGATCTTAAGCTAGCCGCGTATGAAGCAGGTATTGAAAAAGAGGAAAACTTTCTCTTGTGTTATGGGGATAATATAACCAATCTAGATATTTCCAGATTCTTGAGATTTCACCTGAGCCAAGACCCAGAAGTGACAATGGCGTTATTTGATGTTCCTAAACGGGATACTTCTCGTCTAGGGATCGCGAAGATAGATGATGCTTGGAACATCATCCAGTTTTACGAGAAGCCTAAAAAGTTCCCAGGATCAACTCTTGCAAATGCGGGTTATTATGTTATGAAGGGGAAAGTATTAGATAGAATTCCCTATGGAAAAGTGCGGTTCGAGAATGCTATTGTCCCTGAACTTGTAAGAGAAAAGAGGATTAAGGGATATACTTCTGATATCAGTTACTGGTATGATGTTGGGACGATAGAGAGCTATGTGGAAGCGAATGTCTATATTCAGTCAAAGAAAGGAGTGATTACACACCCAAATCTATTGGACGATAACGAGGCCTTTTAATGAAGAAACATGTAAAAGATGTTTCGTACACTACCTTGAACCAATTTGTTACGTTAGGAATACTTTTTTTGATAACTGTTGTGATTGCTCGTTTATACGGCGTTAGTGAACTTGGAGTATATGCCAGTTGGTCTGCTCTTGGGCAGATGGTCTCAGGTCTCTTTATGTTTGGTTTTGATGCGTCCATCCTCAGACAAATCTCTTTTTTGAGTGGAAAAAAAGATAGAGATAGCATACAAAAGTTGGCTTCTAGCGCAGTATTCTTCTTTTTAGGCTTTGGTTTGTTGATTTTCTGGTTCTTAATTCCACTTTCTTGGCTTCCTGTGGATATTCCTGCAAACTTAGCTCTCCTGCTGTGTTTATTTGCATATTTTAGAGTTCTTAACGCAATCCCAAGTTCTATTCTTATAGGACTAGAGAGGTTTAAAGAACAGGCTCTGTTAAACATCTCTTCACAGGTTATTATCTTTTCAAGCTTATTCTTCGTATCTTCCTTTGAGCAATTCTTCTATTTCCTCGCATTTACTCCTCTTTTCCTTTTTGTGGTTCGTATCATCTTGATAAGAGAATACCTACGGCTCCATTTTGATCTTAAAAAGGTGATTTCGCTCTTCTCTTTTGCAAAATACATCGGATTAACTAGTCTCTTCAAGCTTTTTTATGCAAAAGTAGATATTCTTTTAGTAACTCTCTTTTTAGGTACTGCTACAACTGGGCTCTATTCTGCAGGAATTTCTATTGCAAACCTTCTGACTCTAGTGCCCGTTGCAGTAGGGACGGTGATGACACCTCTGTTGTCAAGGTATGCAGGAGAATCAAACATGAAAAAGACTAAAGGGGTGTTGTTGGTTACTACAAGGTATCTGGCAGTCAGTTCGTTCTTATCTGCACTGGGCCTTCTTTTACTTGCGAGGCCTCTCATTAGCTTGCTATATGGTGAAGCATTTATTGTGGTTGAAACGTTTCTTCCTTTGCTAATAATTGCGGCAATGTTGACCGTATTCACTACTGTTGCAAAGCCCCTCTTTTGGGCATATAATAAACCACATATCTCTATGTGGGCATGGTTGATGTGCACAATATGTATCCTTCCTTTGGATCTTGTATTTATTCCACTTTTGGGAGTGTATGGTGCAAGTATTGTGAGAGTTCTTTTTATGACGTTAATGTTTTTTGTCATGGGTTATAACATCTACAAGCTAATTGGTAGAGAGTATGTTGAAACAGTCCTGAAGATTCTTGTTGTGATGATTCCGGTGGTGACCTTGTCGTTTTTTGGAGTCTTATTCCTTTTTATAGGTGCGATTATCTTTCTTATACTGATGATTGTTTTGAACGTAGTTCACCTTAGTGAGCTGCGGATGATTTTTGGAGGGAAGTGATATGAATTTTGTTTTTATGTTCAATGCAGTCACTCTCGGTTCGGGGTACGTGAACCGTAATTACAATCTCGCGAAGAAAATGAGGCAAAAGGGAGAAAATGCATGGTTTTTTACTTTCATAAAACGGAGAGAGTTTGACATTCCAATAGAAAGTGTTGGTATCCCTGCACGTTTAGTGGATGCCCCTGTGTTGAAGCATTATCTATCCTTCAGGACGACACGACAATTGAAGCGCTTGAATCCAAAGTATTTACATGTTGATTTTACTCCCATAGATGAATATGCGTACCATGCGAGCAGGAAACTGAAAGCAAGTGTTGTTTATAGTTACCATGGCGTTGCAGATCCCACACTCTACGAGGGTAAAGCTAGGAAGATTAGGATAAAACAGTTGGAAAGAATTCATAAGAACATTAGAAATGCTGATCTAAGGATTTCCGTTAGTAAGTACATGCAGAGGGAGCTGGAAGAGCAGGGCATTGACTCCCATGTAGTGTACAATGGGATTGATCCAGAGTTTTTTAGGCCTGACGTGGCTGAAACGGTGGATAAAAAGATATTATTCTTGAGTAGGCTGGAGCCCCATAAGGGTGTTCACTTTATTATTGATGCATTTAAGAGAATAAAGAGAGAGATACCTGATGCTACTCTTGATATTGCGGGCTCTGGGGCTAATAAAGAGTACTATGAACAACTCCTGCAAAAGTCAAAAGATGTAGAGGGAATACACTTTCTTGGAAAGGTTCCAGATATCCTGCTTCCGAAGCTTTATGCTTCAGCCTCTCTATTCGTTTTACCCACATTATGGGAAGGTTTCGGGATGCCGTTCATGGAAGCACAAGCTTGTGGAACTCCTTGTGTGGGGTTCGATCTATGTAGCATTCCAGAGGTGGTGCAGCATGGGAAGACAGGGTTACTCGTTCCTCCCAAGGACATTGATGCTCTATCTGAGGCATGTATTGAAATCTTATCTTCAAAGAAAAAGCAGGAAACTTTATCCAAAAATGCTTACCGTTGGTCTAGAAAGTTTACTTGGGATAAAATAACCGATAGATTCATTTCACTTGTCCAACAAGTATGATGTTGTTTGCCCATTTTGAGCTAGCCAATATTGATCCAAGACGATACAACTTCAGTGCATGCATACCTGGAAAAGTTAATACATCTCCTTCTACACGCGTTACCTTGAAGTATTTGGACACCGTTTTTCTCAGTGTTTTATCCGTGAATTGAGTATAGTGGTGGAATTCTCCAGGGGGATTGCCTGCGGGTTTTACTCGTCCTTTGAGTAATAGCCACAACTGGTGGATTGCTCTTGCGTTTGGTACGACTATTACCACTCTTCCATTTTTCTTTAGGACGCGTTTACATTCCTTTAATGTCTTTTCTGGTTCGAGCACGTGTTCGAGTACATGACACAGTAGAACAGTGTCAAACGTGTTTGATTCGAACGGCATGTTCTCTATATCGCCTACTACTGTCTTCAGGCCATGAGCCCTTGCTTTCTCTAAGGATTTCTTTGAGATATCAAGAACAGTGGAGTCAAGGCCATATGTTATCTGGCCAGTTCCCCCTCCTGCGTCAAGTATTTTCCCCTTTAGTAATCTACGTACCTTGTGTGAAGTTATGTCAAATTCTCGTTTTGAGCGGGGACCTTGTGCTTGGTCATACCTCTTTTTTTGAATCTCCTTTTCTTTGTTCATGTAATACTCTCCGGTATACTTTAAGATACTCTTCAGTTATACTCTCCCAACTCCAACCTTGTATGCTGTCTAGAAGAGCTTGTTTTTTGAATCTCCTTTCTCCTTTAAGTATCTTTAATACCTCATCTGCAAATTCTTGTGGCCCTCCATCCACTAGTACCCCGTTTTTTGGGGTTATAACCTCCTTGGAATCGCCTTCTGCATAACTTATCGTTGGGATGCCGCAGGCTATAGATTCTATGCTGGGCAGATAAGAATGGGTAAATATTGCCACTTTAGATTCATTGTATAGTCTGGGGAGTGTGTTGTGGTTAACGCTTCCGAGAAACTTAACGGACCCGGTCAAGCCTAATCTGTTCACCATCCTCTTTAGTTTATCCCTCTCTGGTCCATCTCCACAGATTATAAACTTTGTTTTTGGGGAATTTTTATGTATAAAATAAAATGCTTTTATAAGCCTGTCAGTTCCTTTGACTTTATACAAACTTTGTACGGTTATGATCTGGTCCTTTTTTTTGATTTGAAGGGGTCTAAACTGGGTGGTGTCTACTCCATTTTTTATAACTTTAATTCCTTTGATTCTTCTGGCTTTTTGTGCATTTTTTTTAATAAATTCACTCACTGCAGTTATTGCACTGCTCTTTGTTAAGACGATTCGGTAGAACAATGGGTCTATGCGGGGAATTTGTTCTTCTGTCATGGTCTCAAGACCATGGAGTGTGGTAATGTAGGGTATGCGAAGCAGTCTTGCCGCTATAGCGGCATCTATTGTTAGAATATGGAACCCATTTATGTGTACAATGTCTGGCTTTTCTCGCTGGAATTCCTTCAGGAGATAGAGCAAGTTTCTTATTGCTTTGAATTTATTGATCAATGGGTTGTCGTGGAATCGTAAATAATGAATGGTGCTCTGCCTGTTATGCACTTCTTCGTCTTTTTTTAGTGAAGAATAAATTAGTACGGAATTACCCCTCTTTTTAAGTTGTTTTGCAAGATTTGTTACTACAACTGGCATGCCCACGTTGGGATTGTTCATGCCAGAGACTACGAATATAATCTTCATGCTCTTATATCTGGGCGTAATCTTTTATAACCTTTAATCTGAATAACTAGTGATACATATGAAGGTTCTTTTAGTGAATCCTCCTCGATATGGAAAACTCCCTGTACTCCGAGATGAGATCTGTTTCCAAGACGTTAATTATGTTCCGTTTCCTTTGAGATTAGCTCAGTTGGCAAGCATCCTTAAGGAGAGAGGGCATGCTGTTGAGATCGTTGACTGTAATGCGCTTAATATCTCCTGGAAAGATCTTGAAGGGCTTCTGCGCCAAAAAGAGTATGACATCCTTTTATTCCAGTCTGCTGATGGTCTTTTGTCTAAGGATGCTAAAACAGCACATATCTCAAAGCAACAGCATCCTGGGGCTGCAGTAGTTCTTCTTGAGACGGTTATTGCACCGGTTTTTCCTGAGAGAGTTTTTTCTGATTATCCTGATATTGATTATATCCTGCTGTCTGTACCTGAAACCACTTTCCCTGACTTGGTGGATGCCCTCTCTGCTTCGAGAAAAGTAGAGGAAGTGGCTGGATTAGCTTATCGGGAAGGAGGCCTTGCAAAACGAACGGCACATAGGCCGGTGGATATAAACATGGATTCTCTTCCTTTTTTGGCGTATGATCTGTTACCAATGGAGAAGTACAGCATTGAGGTATGGGATAGGTCTTGGAAGGAACTGAAGCCTGCTATCCGTTTTAGGTCAACAAGAGGGTGTCCTTTCGGTTGTAAATTTTGTATAATAGGTTCTTCTGATGGGGTGAGGGGTTACGATAGGGGCTGGAGGTTCATGAGCCCTGAACGGGTTATTGATGAACTTGAGTATGTGAAGCGTGAGTATGGCATAAAAGGGGTGTACTTCTGGGATGAGACATTCACCCTTGATCAAGAAAGAGCAAAAAGGATCTGCGAGCTAATGATAGAACGAGACTTGGATATGACTTGGAGGTGTCTGACGAGAGTAGACTGTGTTAATCCCGAATTATTGAAGCTGATGAAAAAGGCTGGCTGCGTTCATATCGAGTATGGTATTGAGTCTGCTTCTGACACCATGCTTAAACGTATGGGTAAGAAAAATACCTCTGCACAGCAATTGCAGGCAATCAAGTGGACGCGTGATGCAGGCATCTCTTTCCATGCAGACATGATTGTTGGTCTCCCTGGAGAAAGTAAGGAGACTCTTGAAGAAGACCGGAAGTTCATCAAAAAGATTGGCGCAGATCTTTTTCATCTCTCTATCGCATTTCCATATCCTGCAACTGATTTCTACAGAGAAGCGGTACAAAAAGGGCTTCTTGAGGTAGATGACATCTATGAAGTTTGCAGAGATACGCGAATTCGGGTTGGTAATACTCCTCTTGCGAGAACAGAGTATCTTTCAATAGAAGAGCTTAAAGAAGAATGGAAGAAAATGCGTAAACTCATGGATAAAGAAACCCTTACGTTAAGTAGAATCCTTACGGGAATAAGGCGCACCAGGAGCCCTCAAGAGTTCGTACGGAAGACTAAGAAATTAATGAGTCTTTTGCGGTGAGTTTGTTGAACGTGGGGATGGTCTGTAGAAGCGTGCCCTGGATGATAAATGGGGGGATGGAGAGACATGTTTGGGAGCTCTCCAAAGCATTGAAGCGGTTAGGGCATGAGGTTAACCTTTTTTCTATGGCTGAAAGCGTGAAAAAAGAGGGGATCAATGTTCATCAAGTGCGCCAGGTTAAGATAGGTCATGATTTTCTTGACAGGCATTTATGGTCCCTTTATGTTCCCCGAGCGCTTGATGATTATGATCTTGATGTGTTGCACTTTCAAGGTCTTGCAGCCTATGGCTATGCTAGGAAAAAAGAAGGTTATGTTACAACATTTCACGGTATCTCTTCTCTGCACGGCAGTCATGGTGGAATTCTTTCATTTTTTGCGAGGAAACTAAAAGACCATGAAGAGAGATTAATAGCTAAGAATGCAGGTCACATAATCGCGGTAGATGAGAACACTAAAGAGAACATTATAAAGAGGTATGCGCCAGATTCGCCGATCACAGTAATCCCAAACGGTGTAAGTGTGCCTGAATATCTTGCAGAGATAACACCTGAGAGGGGAAACAGTTACACCTTTCTCTTTGTTGGGCGTCTTAGTATTAATAAGGGGTTGAAGACTCTTCTAGCTGCTTTTTCACGGTTTACTGATGAGGATGTTAGGTTGGTTATTGTGGGAGATGGTCAACTCAGGAAGTTTGTTGAACAGGCCGTGAAGCGGGATCCCCGGATAGTGTGGCGGAGAGCTATATCCGATAGACAGTTATGGAAAGAGTACAAAAGCGCTGATGCTGTTGTACTCCCTTCGGAGTATGAAGGGTTCGGGATAGTCGCTTTAGAAGCAATGGTGGTTGAAAAAGTATTTATAGGCACTCCTGTGGGTGTACTAAAGGAAGTCGCTGGTAAATGTGGTCGTGTGGTGAAGAAGGGAGATGTTTCTGATCTCTATTCCGCGATGCGAGCTGCTTATGAGAATGAGATAAAGTGCAGCAAGACTGCAGCAAGAAGGTTTGTTAAGGAGTATTCATGGGATACGATTGCTAAGAAAACAGTTAATGTTTACAGATCTCTCGCATGATGAATTCAGCACGTTTATCCCACGTGTACTTTAGTACATCCTTCTTGGCTTGTTCTGCTTTTTTCTTTGCAGTAGACGGAGCTGTTTCTTCAATTGCACGGATCATCTCTCTGATGTTTTCTGGGGGGACTATGATTGCATTTTTGTTATTTGCTATCTCTCTTATTGCGGGAAGGTCTGTGGTTATTAGGGGGGTTCCTGAAGCCATATACTCAAAAAGTTTCATGGGTGAGGAATATCTCATGCTCATCTCATTTTTTGTTGAGGGGATGATGGTGTAGTCTGCAGCTTTAAGGTACTGTTGTTGTATCCTTTTGTCGGAAATGAAGCCTGTGAATGTTATGTTCTTTAATCCCCTTGCTTTTGACTTTACTCTGGCGAGGTCTTTTTCTCCTTTTACGCCTCCCATGAGAACGAAGTGTGTTTTTCTTGTTTTTTTTGCGACTTCTACTAGAAAATCTACTCCTTTCCAAGGATAAAATTGTCCTATGTACAGCACGATTCTCTTGTTTTGAGGGAGCTTAAGTTTTTTTCTTAGGATTTTTTTATTCTCTGCTATCCTATACGTTTGTTCTATGTTTACACCGTCTGGGAAGTATATTATTTTTTCTGCACGGATCCCTCTCTTTATTAGGTCTCGTTTCATTATTTTTGTTATCACAACTATACTAGTTGCTCCTTTTAATGCCCCTCTTTCTATCTCCTTTTTTAGGCGGATCATCAGTTGGTTTGGTGCGTTCACATTCCGGTATAATTTATTCCTTTTTCTAAATTGCGTTTCAACTGGGGAGTGTATTTCAAAGATTACCTTTTTACCGAAAAGTCTGAGTGGTGAGAGGAGGTATGCAAGAAGACTGTCTCTAGTGTATATTACGTCAAATTTGTTGAGCTGTAGGAGGGTGTTAGTAACCGCAAATAATGTGAAAAACAGGTGATTTAACCAGTGAGATTTTAATGTGACTGGTGCAGATTTAATTTTAAATGTTTTGTCCAGATTGTAAAATTCAAATATTTCAGTTATGCTCTTGTTGAGCTTTCTTGAAAGCAGAACCACATTATGTTTTTTGCCTAGAGCATAACACATATTCATGATATGTATTGAGCTTGCTCTTTCTGACGGTAATCGTATGTCTGCGATATAAAGTATCCTCAGGTTAATACCTCCTTGTACACTTTTAGGTGTTGTTCTGCTATTCTCTTTGGATTGTGTTCTTTTTTGACCTTTTGGAATCCGTTTAGACCCATTTGATCCCTCTCTGCCTTTCCAATCTTTTGCATCTTTTTCACCGCCTTTTGGATTGCAGAAGCACTTTTGGGTTTAATGAGGAACCCATTTATTCCGTCTTCTACTATCTCTGGGCTCCCGCCAGTATCTGTTGCTATCACTGGTTTTTTGAGAGCGAATGTTTCCAATATTACTCGAGAGAGAGGCTCTGGCCATATCGAAGGGACTACGACCACAGAGGATGTGGAGATTAAGCTTGGGATCTTATCATGAGAAACATATGGTAAGAAGGTAATATTTCGCTCGGTTTTTTTCCCTTTGCTCATTCCAACGATGATTGTGCAGAAACCTCCTTTTTTTGCAGCTTTTATGAGATACTTGCCTCCTTTGGCCACTTGATCTCCTCCAAGGTAAAGAACGCGGAACTCTGTTTCTTTCTCTTCCGCGGTAAACTTGGAGAAGTCTACTGCATTCTTTATGGTAATGGTGTTCTTAAAATTGTTAATCTTCATTACCTTTTCGACGTAATTACTCATGCAGATGAGCTTTTTTGATCTGCTGAGCAGTTTCCTATTCTCTTTTTGTATTTTCAGTAAGTAGGGAGCGAGAGCTAAACCCAACAATCCATAATCTCTTATTGCTGTTTTTAGCACTACTCGTGGAGGATGTCTTAGCCTAATATCTAGGTTTTGGTCTAGTAAATTTCGTCTGTATGATATGGGCCAGTAGTCTCTAATAGTTGAAACGATGGGCTTACTGCTCTGTTTGAGGAAGGGAAGCGTGGTGAAGTATCCCTGAGTGTGTATTAGATCGTACTCTCTTGATAGCTTATCTAATCTTTTTGAGAGGGCGAGTAATCGTCTTCTGTAAACTGGGTACCGTGTTTTTTTTAGGTCCAGTCCAATTATCTCAATGTCCTCTTTGGTTGTGCTCCCATTATATTCTGGGGCGAGGAAGGTAACTGTATGTCCCTTTTTTTTCAGCTGCTTTGCAAGGGTGAAACTGGTGTTGAATGCTCCGCCGTGTGTCCTGTCTATTGGCATTAATATTCTCATTCGTTTATTACCTCCTCAAAATAACCTATAAGTTTTTTGGCATGTTGTGTCCAGCTGTATTTGTTTTCTGCGTCTTTTCTTGCTTGTTCGCCTAGTTTTTTGCATTTTGTTGGATTATCTAGCAGTTCTTTAACTGCTTCTCCTAGTTTCTCTGGATTATTCTGTGGTATTACGTACCCATTCTTATTGTGTTTGATTATCCTTTGTGCAAGGGTTGTTGTGATTATCGGTTTTCCCATGCTCATATACTCGAATAGCTTAATGGGGGACCAGTAAAATCCGAAACGTTGGAGTGGTTCATATTTTCTATCTGTGAATGGAGCAAGACAAACTCCTGCAGACGCAATATGTTCTTTAACCTTTTCGTATGGGATCTTGCCTAGCCATTGCACATTTTTGAGGTGTCTGCTTTTTTCTTTGAGTGTTTTGTAGAGGGGTCCTTCTCCTATTAGAACAAAAGTTATCTCAGGGTACTTTTCTGCTGCTTTGAGTATGTCTTCAACACCATGCCATAAGCTCATGGCCCCGATGAAGAGAGCTATTTTGTTTGGTTTCTTTTTTAACGGTTTAAACAGTTCTGTGTTTACCCCCCATTCTATCTCTTTAAATTTATCTCGATAAGGGGGGGCTACTATTGTATTTAATGGTCCGAAGAGAAGATCTGCATTTCTCAGTTGCCAGTTTTCCAGTATCTTAAAGAGTTTACCCACGTTCTGTGGAAGTCCTCTGTATATCCACTCTTCTACGTGTGGTGAGTTAATCTCTATTACAAGTGGTCTTTTTGTTGTTTTCTTGAGGAGTGTTCCTGCTCCAGAGGTGAACTCTAGCCGTTCTAATATGAGGTCAAATTTGTTCTTTTCCCATATCTTGAATCCCTTTAGAAATCCAAGCGGGATTGTTAGGGCAGGATTTGCTTTGTTTTTTATCGTATATCCTGGAAAGCTTAAACGGTATATATGGAGATTTTTCATCTGCTCGTATTCTTTTTGTCCTTTTTCTCTCTTGGAGATCATATGGACTTCAATGCCCTGTTCCGCTAGAGCCTTCGCTGATTCGAATGCGTGTGTTGCTCCACCGTTTGATCCTGGCACGCTTATCTTTGGGACAAGGTAGCAGATTTTCATGTGATCTCCTCAATACTCTGAAGGATGTTAATTAGTATCCTATCCCATTCAAATTCTTTTACCTTCTGACTGCTTTTGACGCTCATCTTTTTGGCTTTG
>CAZVAJ010000007.1:0-16420 GCA_964625085.1 Microcaldota archaeon
AAGCCAAGGCACTGCCAGTGAAGATACGCTGCCCCAGCAGACCCGCTACAAGAGATGATGACGAGCGCCAAGGCTGAGCCATAACCCTTTTTATTTCATCACCGCCTTTTTTGTCAAAGGTGCACAAGATGGTAAAAGGGGTAAAGATTGTCAAGAAAAAACCAATAACCGAATACATCATGGAAGAACCGTCACTTAACACCCTTTTTGCAGACCCTGATTTGGAGGAGATAATGATAAACGGACCTAAAGAGCCTGTGTTTGTTTATCACACGATCTACGGACAGTGCAGAACAAACTTACAACTATCAAGCTCTGAACTGCTGAAGCTGATACAAGAAATAGCCAAAAAGGCTGGTGAGACGATTTCTCCACAAAGACCATTCATGGACGCCAGACTTCCGGATGGAAGCAGGGCAAACGCCACATTAAAAGAAGCCACTCCTGAAGGCCCCACCTTAACCGTTAGAAAGTTCAGGTCAAAACCGTTCTCAATAGTAGACCTGATAAAAGCAGGAACCCTCACCCCTGAACTGGGCGCGTTCCTGTGGATGGCAGTAGAAGGAGAAGGGAACTATCCTCTTAACACAATAGTAATAGGAGGCACAGGTTCAGGAAAAACAACAACATTGAACACACTAATAACATTCATTCCACCAAAAGAAAGGATAATCTGCATTGAGGATACAATGGAACTGAACTTTGCAGGCAGAATAAACTTTGTGAGAATGGAATCATACCCCGGAGACCCTGTCCGCCCCCCACTAACCATGAACCAGCTTCTGATAAACGCGCTCAGGATGAGGCCGGACCGGTTGATAGTAGGGGAAGTAAGAGGAAAGGAAGCAGAAACTTTGTTTAATGCCATGAACGTGGGCCATTCTGCAATGGGAACACTACATGCTAACTCGCCTGCAGAATTCAAAACAAGACTAACCAATCCCCCGATGAATGTTCCAAAAGACATGCTTCCGTTAATAGACCTGGTGATAACCCAAGCAAGGATAAGAACAGAGACCGGGCTGAAAAGGAGAATAATCTCAGTGACAGAAGTAACTCCCGGAGAGAGAACAATAAGCTTTAACAAGGTCTACGAGTATGACCCTAAAACAGATGTTACTGTAAAAACAGACGTGCCCAGCATAAAAGAACAAGAGCTAGCAAAACTGTCCGGGCTTGACATAACAGAAATCAAGGAGAAGACAAGAGAGAAACAGGAGATCATAGAACTCCTGATGAAGAAAGAGAAGATGAGCTTTGAGAAAGTTCAAGAGGTCATGTACGAGTACTACTATGAAGAGTAAATTCCTTATTTTCCGAATGCAAGTGCCTGAAGTTCCTCTGGACTTTTTCCAAAGTACTCCTCAAACTTGCGCGTGGTGCTGAGCAATTTAGTGTTCCCTGCTTTCTCGGCCTTGACCACTCCCCTGTTAACAAGTTCTTTCACGTAATCATATGCTTTATTTCCAATCACCTTGACTACTTCAGACTGTTTAACAGGCTGCTTAAGCGCGATTAATGCAAGCGTGCGTAGCACTGCTTTTCCCATTTCCGGAGAAACAGCAAGATGAGAAACTTTGTCCGCAAGCTCTGACCTGACCCTCATGGTATACTTTTCTCCGACCCTTAAAATTTCAAGAGAAGTGTTCCTTGAGTTAAACTCAGACATTGCTTCCTCAACAACTTTCAAAAGAACAGAGTTAGAATCTATTCCCACCACTCTTCCTATGGCCTTTAGTGACACGGGCTTTGGTGACATAAACAACGCTGCTTCTATTACTCTTTTCTCTTGCTCGTACATGACGGTCTCCTCTTATCAAGTGTCCACAGGCACTATGAATATTTCACCGAATACTTTTTCTTGCCAGATTTTTATTTTCTGCTGGTTCGCAAGGTATAGTAAAGGCATTAGAGTGCTTATGACGCCTGTTCTGGTCTTTTCAGGAAGAATATTCGTGAATAATGTCATGTTCTTTGAATCAAGCGTGCTTAGTACTTTTGAGTAGACCTCCTCAACCTTTTGTTTAAACTCTTTAGATTCAGGATTAGACAACTCCAGCAAGTACTGGGGAATAACCGGCGGTTCCTTTCTTCTCACAACAGCTTTTTTCCGTTCCTTTTTTATAACATCCTCAACTGCAGTCAGCAGTTCATCAAGGGTTATCTTCCTGGTTGTTTCTCTGGACAAAAGCACAAGGTCCACGTTATCCACCTGTTCTGAAACAAAGGGTGTAAAAAAATCAGGAGGGATGAACAGTTCCCGCTCTCTCTCCCTAAGCGTCCAAGAATCGCTTTTCATCCTTAGAAGAACACTGGCCGCAAGAATCGCATTAGCAGGAATCCACAGATTAAGTTCCTTCATCTGTTTTATCTTGTTCACAAAAGAAGTAACAAGTTTGACTATGTCCACGTCCCAGGGGTCAATATTCTGCTCCTTCACAGTAGATAGCAAAATGTCTTTCCAGTCCGGCCTCTTGGCTATCTCTGCCAGGTCTATCTCGTGCACCTCAACACCCGAAAAGTGTAAGGATATGGAAATATTTAAATATTAGGTAGTGCCCTAATCTGTGAATGGTTTCTTCGAAAGAGACTCTGAAGTGCCCAAAGTGTGGGGCAGAAGTGAATATTAGAAACCCAAGCGAAGGCAAGATAGTCACTTGTAAAAAATGCGGTACTCTGTGCGAGGTAATAAAAAAGCGCAGAAAGTTTGACCTGATTCCCATAGAAAGTGAAGAAGGGGGCCAGGACATCTCCGACATGGAGTTTGAAATAAACTTAGACTAAAGCACCTAGAAAGAACCCGAACAACGCAAGAGCCATACCTAACAGCGTGGCAGTTCTTACTCTTTTCAAATTCTTTGAATGATAAGCATCAGGCAAAACTAGGCCCACAACATATGCTGCAGAAATCGCAAACGTGATAAACACAGGGTCAAGATAATATGGGCCTGACTGGATAAAAGGGATGAACAAGACAATAATGCTGAGGAGCATGAAAAATGTGGCATGCCATGCAGCATTCTTTTTTCCTATCAATATAGGAAGGGTCCTTCTTCCTGTCCTCACATCCCCTTTCATGTCCTGAATTGATTTCAGGATCTCTCTGCCAAAACCCAGCAGAAATGCGGACAGGGCAAGAACATAAGCAGGACCTGTTACTGTCTCTACTGAAGCGATAGACCCGAATGCAAAGGGAATAGCCATGCTAAACGAGATTGCGAGGTTGCCCAAGATAGCTATCTTTTTCAAAAACCAAGAATAGTAAAAGGATAGTACTGCAAAGAAAAAGGCTACAAGAAAGCATGAGAAGTTTATCATCGCGGCTGTGATGACTCCTGCTGGAAAAAAGAACAACGCAATGGCAAGCGCGTGCTTTTCTTGAACCTCCTGAGTAACAAGCGGACGATCAGTCCGCATGTTTATCTTATCTGCCTCCAGGTCAAAGTAGTCGTTTATCGCAAAGGACCCTAACTCTATAAAGAACGGGCACAGGAAGACGAGAGAAGCAAGCTCAAAGGGGATTAGTCCGCCAGCACCAGTGACCGCGCCAACTATTGCGCCAAAACCAAGAAGCAGACCATGCTCTAAACGGGTAAGCTTCCAGAATGCTTTCACCCTCTTCAACCTGAATCACCTTCCAAGACTTTCCCACAACACTTCCTCTTTGGGATTCACCACAATCCCTTTGTTAGTTATTTTATAGGGGTGAAGTTTTTTATCATGGTCTGTGCCACGCATTTTCCTGACAAAGATTACTCTCTGAGGAGGCTTAAAATACAGGGCTATAACCCCGTCTGTTATAAACTCTTCAACACCAAAGCGGGAAAACTGGTCTCTTTTTCCAAGAGTCTCAGAGGTCAAGAGAGTGGTGCACTTCAAACTCTTCAGTTCATCAACAAGCCTGAAAAGGGAATACCTAAGCTGGGACTCGCTGGACATCCACATCCCAAAAGCCGTCGTGGAATCTATAACCAGCCTTTTCGCATTTACTTCCTCAACAAGCTCTTTTATTTTTATGATCTCTTCATCAAACTTTCTGGCAAACTCAGCTGGTTTTATCATCCCAACCCGGTACAATCTTATCAGGCCTTCATTCTCGTACTTCGCCAAGTCCCATTTGAAATTTTTAACATTCCACCACAGGTTGGTCACTCCTTCCTCAAGAGTAATATAAATTCCAGGCTCGTTGTATTCTGCTGCACCGTGATAGATGTACTGCGTTGCGAATATCGTCTTTCCAGTACCTGCTCCGCCGGCCACCAGAATGCTTGAGCCAGGTAAAAACCCTCCTTTTACTAAAGGGTCAAGTCCAGGAATGCCTGTTGCAACTCGGTCCATAATAATGGTAAACCCTGCTAACTTTATAAACTTTAACTCCTTTTTCCTGCTCATGAACGTGTATGAAGAATTTGTTGACCTATCATATGAACCGTCTGCAAAGGATCTTGTATGCGTGTTTCAAGTCTCACCATGTAACCGTAAATCAGCAGGGTCTATTGCAGCAGAATCAAGCATAGGCACCTGGACTGAACTAACGACCCTTTCTGAAAGAATGAAAGAAAAACTAATGGCAAGGGTCTTCAAGATAGGGAAAGACACTGTAAGCATTGCATACCACCCTGAACTATTCGAGAAAAACAACATGCCGCAAATACTGAGCTCAGTAGCAGGAAATGTATTTGGCATGAAGCACCTGAAAAAACTGCGTCTTATAGACTTGGTTTTTCCCAGGGGAATAGCCCGATCATTTAAGGGGCCTGCATTTGGAATAGACGGGATAAGGAAGATAACAAAAGTAAAAGACAGACCTCTTGTGGGCACGATAGTAAAACCAAAGATAGGCCTTAGTCCTGCAGAACATGCTCGTGTAGCATATGAAGCATGGGTTGGCGGTTGCGACATAGTGAAAGATGATGAGAACCTAAGCAATCAAAGTTTTAACAGTTTCCAAAAAAGAGTTGAGCTTACACTAAAAGCAAAAAGAAAAGCAGAGAAAGAAACAGGGGAAGTAAAAATATACATGCCTAATGTGACCGCTGAAACTAACGAGATGCTGCGCAGGGCGCGGGAAGTAAAGAGAAGGGCCGGAGAGTATGTGATGGTAGACGTTCTGACGTCTGGTTTTTCTGCCGTGCAGACCCTCAGAGATGCCTGCACAGGCCGGGTCCTGCATGCTCACAGGGCAATGCACGCTGCAATAACCAGAAGCAATGAGTTTGGAGTGGACATGCATGTTCTTGCAAGAATATTCAGAACAATCGGAGTGGACCAGTTGCATGTTGGAACAGGCGTTGGAAAAATGGCTGAAGACAAAAAGGCAGTAATTAAGAACATCAAAGCACTGACTGACAGTTATCACGGGATAAAACAGGTCATGCCCGTTGCCTCCGGCGGATTACATCCTGGGATGGTCCCCGATATTATAAAACTTTTCGGAAAAAACGTGGTAATTCAAGCGGGAGGAGGAATCCATGGTCATCCTAAAGGAACCCTGGCAGGCGCAAAAGCCATGCGCGCGGCTGTGGATGCAGTATCAGAAGGACACGTGCTTCCCTATGCTGCTGCAAGAACCCCTGAACTTAAAGAGGCACTAGCAAAATGGCAGTAATAAAACAGAGGAATTAAATACCTTGAAAACCAGATAATACACTATTGGGGAGGTGTGCTAGATGGAGTTCAGGAAAATTTGTCCCATTTGCTTCTCAGAAAGGGGTTATTCAGTAGAACTCGAAGAAAGGGACAACCTGCTGCTTTGCCCATATGACAAAAGCCATGTTTTCAGACAGGATGAGAAAGGCTCACTTGTCAAAACAAGGATATTCTGAAAAGAACAGGATACTCGACAACCTTAAGAGGGGAGTCCTTTAATTTTTAAAATAGTCCTGAGAAAATACTTTTATCATGCGGGTTTTTTTCAGGCATAGAAAAGCAAGAAAAGGTCAAACAAGAATAATGCAAGAGGTAGTGAACGCAATCCAGAACAAGGAACATCTTCTGCTTCAAGCACATACTGGTTATGGTAAAACAGATGCAGTTCTTTCTGCAGCCCTGTCAGCGGGCATAGAAAACAATATGAAAGTAGTATTCTTGACCCCCAAGAAAAGCCAGCACGCGCTAAGTATTGAGATACTACGCCAGTTAAACGAACAGCATTCCCTTGGGATAAAAGCAGTGGACTTGCTGGGAAAAAGAGAGTACTGTATTTCAAGAGCTAGAGAGGTAAGCGAGTTTTATGAGTACTGCAGCATGCTAAAAAAGAAAGGGCTTTGCCCCTATTACACTTCTTTTAAGAATGACGGTGTGCAGTTATCCGGCACTTGTGGAAAAGAAGAGATTATAGCAGCATGCAAAACCAAAAAAATCCCTCCCTGTCCGTACGAAGTTGCAATGGATGCTGCGAAGGACGCAGAAGTTGTAGTATGCGACTACAACTATCTATTTTCAGGGATAAGGAAGCAGTTCCTCTCAAGAACAGGCCTATCCTTGTCTGACACTATCATAGTGGTAGATGAAGCACATAATCTCCCTGAAAGGATAAGGGAAAACATGAGCGCAACACTAACCAGCAGGATGCTTAAAAAAGCGATAAAAGAGCACAAGGCCCTTGGCGAAGACCGTGTTGAATTGAGCAGGCTTGAACGCATGATCCCATCATACTCTGAAGGTAATGAAACAATCATGGAAAAAGCAGAGGTGCCTTTGCCTGATCTTGATTCTCTGCTGGAAACAGGCCTTGAATGGCTTGAAAGCCATGAAAGTAGCAGCACACTGCAAGTTCACCGTTTTTTCCGTTTGTGGGAACAGGAAGGACCTGAATTCTTCAGGATTCTTAGGAAAAAAGACAACGGATTCTCCCTTTCTATCAGATGCCTCGATCCCGGGAACATGGCTGGACCAATTGTATCAAAAGCAGGCAGCATGATTTTCATGAGCGCCACACTCGCCCCTTTCGACATGTACGCGCATTTGATGCGTTTGCAAAACTACAAAAAGAAAGTCATGGAACCAATATTCCCTGCAGAGAACAGGGTGTGCATAGTCTCATCTTCTGCAACAAGCAGATGGAAAGAAAGGGATGAAAAGGGATACAGGATAATGGCTGAAAGAATTGACGCAATCGCGTCAGCCACTCCTGGAAACACTGCTGTGTTTTTCCCCAGCTTTGAGTTCTTAGAACAGATAAGCAGGAGAACCAGTCAGGAAATTGTGAGACAAAATCGAACGCCCCTTCCTGATCTGTTGACGCGCATGGCACAAGGTGATGCGGTATTGTACGCTGTTTCAGGAGGAAGCCTTGCAGAAGGAGTCAATCTTCCGGACATAAAAACAGTAGTTATCGCAGGCCTGCCCTTACCATCGCCAAGCATGGAACAACTTGCATTACAGGAGTACTACGAAAGAATGTTTGGGAAAGGATTTGAGTACGCGTTCCTTTATCCCGCTGTAAAAAAAGCGCTGCAAGCAGCTGGAAGATGCATACGAAAACCATCTCAGAGAGGAGCAGTGGTTTTCCTTGACCACAGATTCAGCAGGTACCTCAACATGATAAAAAGGTACTATCCTGACGCTGAACTGTGCGACACTCCTGAAAAAAGAGTAAAAGAATTCTGGTCAAGATAACAACTGAAAGGAAACAAGCAGCCTCTTCTCAAGCGAGTATAATCCAGTGATGAGCAAGAGGAACACCGCTGGTTCTAATTGCCCGGACAATAAACCTAAGAACAGAATTGCTGAACGTAAAGGACGCAGGCTCATTCCCTCGCCAAGGTGCTTTTTACGCGATTCAGCTTCAGCCACTGCGCTGGAATAACTTGCAAGAACTATCACGCACAAGGTGAACAACCCTGCTGGTAGGGGAACAAGTCCTGAAAGGATGATACTGGAAAGAAGAGTCATGTCAACAATCCTGTCCGCGACTTTATCGAAAAAGCTGCCGAACTTTGATGAAATGCGTTTAGCTCTTGCGACCTGGCCGTCCAGAGCATCAAGCAGAACCGCGGTTAGGAAAAATAAGGCGGAATAAACGAGCATGCCCTCAAGAATGAAGTATCCTGAAACAAACCCGAGGAGTACTGAAAAAAAGGTAAGCGTGTTCGGGCTAAAAGGACACGCCTCCGCAGGCTTTTGTAAGAGTTTCTTTTCAACTTTTCTTTTGACCTCAAGGTACTGCATTATACCACCTGACAGCGAATTCCATACCATAGTACACCGCATAACAGATGAGTGTGTATTTTGCAACCTTACCAAATAAAGTGAAAGCAAAAAACTTCTTAAAAGGGTATTTTATGGCCCCGCAGAAAAAGCCTATTACATCAAAGGGAAGGGGAGAAAAAGCAAAAAAGAATATGATAATCTCTGCCCTGTATTTTTCAAAATATTCCCTTATACGAACAAGCTTATCCTTAATATCATATTTTTTAGAAAGAGCGGTTTCCCCTCCGAACGCGATCCAATACGGAAACGTCTCCCCTACTGCCGCACCTATTCCTGCAAAAAGGCCTAGAATGAAAGGGTTAAAATAGTGGGATGCTGCCATAGCAGCCACGATCAAAAAACCAGGAGTTGGAAAGAAAATAGTGACTGAAGAGAAAAAGCCTGCAAGAAGTGCTCCAAGGTACCCAAGCGAATACACCAATTCATAGGAGATAAACATCATTACTTTTGCTTAAGACCATAAACAATATATAAACAGCCGTTCTTGCATAGGATATGCTACTGCAGCTCGGAGTAGTCATAAGCTCATTCAACAGAAAAAGACTGGATGCAATGTGCAAGAGAGTAGCAGAGTACAGCCATGGGAAAGTAGAGTACTACCAATCCCTGATTCCTTTATCAACAACCTTTTTTGTTCCAGTTCCAGGAAAAAAATCAAGCTGGAAAAACGCAAACCACCTGATAGTGACAAAGAACAGAAAAAAGATTTTGGAAGTTTTCGGAAACGCTACACGAGCATCTGGAAGACTTTACTCAAGCAATCCTGAACTACTTAATATCCTCGCAAAATATAACGTGTACTCATTCGAATCTTTCAAAAAGTATCATCCTGGAATAAAAAACCTGATGCTGTTCTTGTCTCTATTCCTTATATTGCTCGGTTTTCACACACCGTACGGCACGGGTCCAACTTTGCTTAATATCAGCATGAGCTTTTTCGGATCTCTTCTATTTTCCATGTACTCCTAACCTGGAAAAACTTTTAAACACTCAAAGGGGAAAAAGGAGCAATGGCAGAGAAGTATATCATCACAAGTGCGCTCCCGTACGTGAATTATGAACTTCACTTAGGACACTTTGCAGGCTGTCTTCTTCCAGCTGACGTATACTCACGATTCCTAAAGCAACAGGGAAAAAAATGCATTTACGTTTGCGGAACTGATGAGTATGGAACGCCCAGCACGATAGCAGCAGAGAAAGAAGGCATTCCTATAGAAGAGTTGGTGAGAAAAAACCATGACAAACAGCGTAAAGCAGTAGAAGGTTTTAATCTTGACCTGGACGTTTTTTCAGGAACCTCTTTAGCAGGAAAGGAACATGTGAAAGTAGTACAAGAGATGTACAATCGGATAAAAGCAAACAACTACATCTACAAAAAAGAAGTTGAACAGTTTTATTGCCCTAAGTGCGACAGGTTCCTTCCCGATAGGTATGTGCTGGGCACTTGCCCGCACTGCGAAGGCAATGCTAGAGGAGACCAGTGTGAAGACTGCAACCGGGTTCTTGAAGTGACTGAAATAAAAAACCCCAGGTGTGCTGTGTGCGGAACATCCCCTGAAGTGAAAAAAGAAGAACACGCGTTTTTCGAGCTCAGTAAACTTGAAAATGAGCTTAAGGAATGGATTGAGAAAAACACGCACTGGCCCGCCAATGCCAGAAACACTGCTTTATCCTGGATAAAACAGGGGCTTGAGGATAAGGACATAACCAGAAACTTGAAGTGGGGGGTGCCTGTTCCTGACCTGCCTGGTCAAGTTTTTTATGTGTGGTTTGATGCTCCAATAGGGTATATCACTTTCACTAAACAGATAGGCAAGGAAAGCTGGTGGCATGATTCAAACACTCGGATCGTGCATTTCCTAGGAAAAGATAACATTCCATTCCACACTCTTTTCTTCCCAGCAATGCTAATAGCAGACGGAACTTACACTCTTCCTTACCAGATCGCGTCTCAGGAATACCTGAATTATGCGAAAGGAAAGTTTTCCAAGTCTGCCCGCAGGGGATTATTTGCTCTTGATGCCCTGGAGGTGCTTCCAGCAGACTACTGGAGGTACTACATCATCTCAGTCCTGCCCACATCACATGACACTGAGTTCACATGGGAAGACTTCCAACAGAAAGTCAACTCCGAACTCAATGACACGCTAGGAAACTTTATCCACAGAACCCTCACGTTCACAAAAAAGTTCCTTGACAACAAGATTCCCGGAAAAGAAAACTTAAACCAAGAAGATGAAAGGGTACTCGATGAAGTGAACAAAACGATCAAAGAAGCTGAAAAACTGCTCTTGAACATAAAGCTTAAAGAAGGACTAGAGAAGGTCATGGAAATTGCAAGGATCGGGAACAGGTACCTAACAAAAGAAGAGCCCTGGAGGAACAAGGAAAGGATGGCGCCCGTTGTGTACACATGCTTAAGAATAGCGAGAGCGCTGGGAGTAGTGCTTGAACCCTTCTTGCCTGAAACAGCGAGGCTGATAAGGAACTGGATCGGAGTAAACAATGGTTCATGGGATACTGCCCTGCAGGATATACCCTCTGGACAACAGGTAGGAGAGTTCAGGCCGTTGTTTAACAAGATAGATGATAAAAAACTGGAAGAGATAAAAAAACACTTTGGAGTTGAAGAGGAAATGGAAGAACAAAAAGAGGCCGTTGAGTACAGCGATTTTGTTAAGCTGGATCTCGTGACTGCAGTGGTGAAGAAGGCTGAAAAAGTAGAAGGGGCTGACAAGCTCTTAAAGCTTGAATTGGACACAGGAAAAGAAAACAGAACAGTAGTCGCAGGCCTGGCACCATATTATCAGCCAGAAGAGATGATAGGCAAACAGGTTATCTACCTAAAGAACCTAAAGCCAAGAAAACTCAGGGGAATCGAATCCCAAGGGATGATTCTTGCTGCAGAGGGTGAGCAAGGTAATGTCGCACTGCTCACAGTTGACAAAAAAATGGAGCCGGGCGCAAAAGTTGAGTGATCCAAATGAGTGTAAAAGAACAGGAAAGAATGTTGGAAGAGATTCGGGAAAGCGTGAAAAGAACAGAGCTTATTGCATACCTTGGTATTATTCTGGCAAGCGCTGCTGTTGCGTTTCTTGCGGGGTTTGCGGTCAGGTCTTTTTTGACTTAAGCAATCTCTTTCTTGCATTATCAAGGTTGATCAATAGTGGTATTGTGAGCACTCCTTTTTCTTCAAACTTGATCCCGCCGAACAAACTGGTCACGTGGAATGACTCAGAAGGATCAAGTTTTAAGTCAGCCATCACTCCCTTAACAAGATCATGAGCACAGGAATTGCATATCTGAATATCACTTATAACAGAATTAGATGGAGAGATATCTCTCAAGAGCCATTTTACATCGCCTTCAACCTTCTTTTTACAGACCCCACACAACACCATTGTAAATAAAAGGTTTTTATTTTATTTAACTGTTCCGTTGCTTTTTTAAACTTTTCACACCTTTTGTTTTTCATGAGCATACTACTCCCAATAGCATTAATCGGTGTGATAACACTCATAGGATTTATTGGAGAAGTTATATTCAGAAAAACCAACATTCCGAACATTATATGGCTAATGATAATAGGACTGATAATAGGGCCAATAACCCACAGTATTGACACCTCTTTGTTCATGAACGTATCAGAATTTGTTGCGGCCATCGCGATTATCATGATACTGTTCGACGGCGGGATACACATGAAACTAGAGCTTCTTCTCAAAGAAGCTCCCAGAACAGTGCTTTTAACAATCACTTCTTTTTCGCTGACCGTTTTCACGGTAACACTGGTGATGGTTCTACTCGGCCAGCCAGTTATGAACGGTATCCTTCTCGGAGCAATTGTAGGAGGCACAAGCTCTCCTGTTGTTATTCCTATTATCACAGGGATGAAAGGCCTCTATGAAAAGACTAAAGTAATACTCTCTCTCGAATCAGTACTAACTGATGTTCTGTGTGTTGTGACCGCATTGTCAATAATAAGCATGATAGCCCCCGGTGTTACTATGCCCATTTCTCCTGCGCAAGCCCTTGCAAGCACTTTTTCGGTCGGAATCGTGCTCGGGATGATTGTGGGACTACTCTGGATTCCAATAATAAAGAAGATGGTGAAGTATGAGTACTCTTACCTTCTTAATCTTGCAGTACTATTTTTGCTTTATACTCTAACTGAGCTATCTGGAGGAAGTGGTGCACTTGCGTGCCTGATGTTCGGGATCGTACTAGGGAACGGGAAAAAACTTCTAAGAATGCTTCAGTTTAGGGAGATGGCCTTTGAGATAGATGAAGCAAGCAAACATTTCCATTCCATGATAACGTTTTTGATAAGAACATTCTTTTTCGTTTATATTGGAATGCTTGTCAGCGTAACAGACATAAAGAATATAGTGATAGGGCTCGTGCTGACCCTCATAATTTTTGTGGTAAGGCCAGCAGCAGTGAACATCAGCATGTATGGCATAAAACAGATAGGCAGAAAGGATAAACAGATAATGAGCTATCTAATACCGAGAGGCCTGGCTGCAGCAGTGCTAGCATACCTTCCTATATCTAAAGGCGTTCCGGGCACGCAGGGATTTGCTGACATTACATTCACAGTAATCTTTGCAACAGCCATTGCAGCAACAGTAGGGATAGGAATAGAAAAGCTAAAAGAAAAGAAAGGGAAAAAGAAATAAGCAAAGCTTATCTCTTCTTTGGCCTGCCTCTACGAGGCTTTTGGTCTTTTATTCCCCTGTGTCTTCCACAGCTTGGGCAGGCCCACACTTTTTCATAAGTGCCCATGTGCTTCAGGCCAACCCTTTCATCAAAGTAAGAAAAAGACCTCTTGGTGGTCCTTATTGCTTTGTCTCTTGGAACGCGCCTTCCGCAGAATGCACAGGTCACGTACTGAGACCTTCCCTTGTTTACCACAGTATCACCTTCTTAGGATTCATAATAATACACCTAATGTTATTTTCTTCACTTCTTCTTTAAAACATTATTTCTTTTATGTTAACAGAAACTGGATTAGGAGTCAAGAGGTTCTGCCTGAATCCCCAGTTCATCTTTTATTCGCTTTGCGAGTTCTCTTGAACGGCCGTGAGTTGTGTACACCTTTTTAGGGGAACATGCGCCAACAAACTCAAGCACGTCATTGTAATCAGCATGGCCTGAAAGTGGGAACACATGGTCTGCATGGTAAAACTTCTGGCCGGACGCAATCGCCGTGTTCACGCTTGTTTTAGACTGTACTGATAAAAGATGCCGTGTTTCCTCTGACACCATTCTGGGGGGAACTATTGCTACGAATTGTCCTGCCAACATGTCCGCTCCCTCTTCTGAGAGAGTGCTGTGAAATTCAAGAGGTATTCCCGTCATCTTGGTAACTTCTGCAATCCGGGGATGAACAACAGGCACTATTCCTCCGTTGTTAAGAGAGTGGATAACCTCCTGTGCTTTACCAAGTGCGTACGCTCCGATCATGACGCTGTTACCTTCTTCCAGTCTGTCTAATGTCCATTCTTTAATCTGAGAGTATTCTTCCTCAGGCTCCGGAAAAACATACTTCTCTGTTCCGTATGTTGCTTCCACTATTATGGTATCGCAGTTAACATGTTCTGCTCTGCCAAAAAGGGACTCTCTTGGCCTAAAATCCCCTGTATACAATACGCTCTGGCCGTCTTCAACAAGAATCATTGCAGATCCTGGCACGTGGCCTGCGTTTAGTAGTGTAATCCTGAACCCCTCTTCTTCGAACGGTTTTCCGTATGGCCTGCCTTCTCCTGAAAGTCCTGCTAAACGAAGAGTTTGATTCGTGGCAATTGTTTTTCCAGTATGGTTCCGAACGTGGTCAGAGTGAGCATGAGATATCAACACGGTCTCCTCTGACCTAAAACTAGGGTCTAACAGGATACTTCCGCCTGTGTGTTCTACTTTAATGCCTCTTGATATCTTCATTTTGTAATACAAAAGAAAAGGCGGTTAAAAAGGGTTTTGTTAGAGCTCGTGCTCTATTTGCTCATCAGTGCTTGCATCTGTTTTTGCTTGTTCTACCAGCTGCTTTAGGTAATTCTTTGTTTTTTCCTCTTCTTCTTCCTCTGCAGCTTGGTTCTTCTGCCTGACGTAAAGGAAAGCAGCTATCACAAGGCCCACAACCATCAGGCCTACAAGCAAAGAACCTCCTACATAAAAAGCTCCTGTGATACCCACTTCTTCTCCTCCAAGCGTAAGTTCCTTGAAAGCTATTTCTTCCCCATCTTTCACAAGAGAGATTCTTGCTTTCTGCCTGCTGAAATCGTCTGTTTTAATCCGTAGTGTTATCTCTTTGAGTTCTGAGCCTTTTATTCCGAAGAGCTTGTCCCCTTCAATCTCCCAGTCCATTGGCACTCCATCAACATGAACTTCCACGTTGCTAATGTCTGTTATCTCGTTGTTTTTTACCCTAAGCACCAGCTGGTATCCTTTTACTTGATCCTCTTCTTTGTACTGCTCTAGTGCCACAACTGTCATGCTTAGACTGCCTGCGTATGAGTACTTCTCTCTAACATTCAAGAGCACGGATGCGCTTGCTTCTTTTTCTCCCGATGCTGCTTTTAGCGTGAGAGTGTAATATCCTTCAGGATAGTCCTTTGGCACTCTTATTTTCACTGGAAGTGTTTTTGTTTCTCCAGCATAGACGGTGAACCCGCTCACAGGGTATTCAGGATCTAGTCTTGGGCTTATGTCCCCTGAAATTAGAACATTCTTCAGATCTTCCTTTCCAGGATTCCTTATCAGGAAGTAGAGAGTCTGGGTTTCTCCCTGTTTTACAGAAATCTCCCTGTATTCTGACTTTAGCTCAAGCTGGGCAGAACCCTGCGTTGTGCTGGAAGTTCCTGTGCCTTCCCTTTCAACGTATAACCCAGAATAATAGTAGTTTTTGTCACTTGTTTCAAATGTTAAGTGTATTGGATACCTGTCAGAGGATCCTGATTCAGGAATCGTTGCAAACAAATCAACGTACTTTACTCCACCAGGACCTATCACAAACTCTTTATCACTGTTTTCCATGTACCATCCTGCGCTCGTGGCAACCTTAACTCGTACTGTTTCTGTAGAGTCAGCAGTCACCTTAAACTCAAAGTGCGCGGGATTGGTGCCAATCCCTGCCTCTTGTACAGGAGCTGAATTAAGTTTTAAGGTTATTCCAGCAAACCCTGTTCCAAAGAGCAATATGCATAGTGTAAGTGCACTCAACTTCATAAATCTCACCGTTGTAACTATTTGTGTGTGGTAACATATTTAAAGATTGCGGTTAATAATATAAATGTTGAGGGGCTTGTATGAAATCGATGGAAAACTCTCTAAGAGACCTTGGATTCAACCAGTACGAATCCAGGGTATACCTCTCTTTACTTCACGAAGGCCCCTTGACCGCTTCTGCTGTAAGCGCAAAAGCAAAGATACCCCGGCCAAGAGTATATGACGTGCTTGATTCATTATCAAGCAGGGGAATAGTGATCACGCATCCAGGAAGACCTGGAAAGTTCCATGCAGTAGATACTGACACGTTAATAGAACTCCTCAAAAAAGAAGAGGAAGAAAAATTCCAGAAAAGAATAAACAGTTATGAAAAGGTGCGGAAAGTTTTAGAAGGAACAAAACTCAGCAAGAAGAACACCAACGGAGAAACTGTTTGGGTTCTGAAAGGAGAAAAAACAATACACGGAAAAATCAGAGAGATAATTCAAAATTCAGAACAAGAAATCATAATCTCAGGAAACAACCTATCAAAGAAAATGAGCTTACACAAGAACCTCCTAAACACTGCCTCAGAAAAAGGAGTCAAAATAAAACTCATCTCTGAAAAACCAGGAGACTTCCCAGTAACAGAACACGTGAAGAGAGACTCAGTTCACATGATAATAGGAGACAGCGAAGCAGTCCTATTCTTGAACAAAAAAGAAGGCAATCACGCCATATGGGTTAAAAGCAACCATCTGACAGAAGACCTAAAGAAAATGTTAAAAAAATAAAAAACAACTAATTTCATCAAAAAGAGAGCGGGCCCAGGGGGATTCGAACCCCCGACCTACAGCTTTCTCCGAACAGACTCCGAAAAATCTCTTTTGAAACACCTTCAAGAGTTCTCCTCTGGAAACGTCTGCAGGGTTTCCTCTTGGAACATATCCAAAGGTTCTCTCTTGGAGTATTTCCAGGGGTTCTCTTTTGGAAACATTCCCAA
>CAZVAJ010000007.1:16520-25451 GCA_964625085.1 Microcaldota archaeon
CCAAAGGTTCTCTCTTGGAGTATTTCCAGGGGTTCTCTTTTGGAAACATTCCCAAGGGTCCTCCTTTGGAAACATTTCCATGAGTTCCCTTTTAGAACATCTCCAAGGGTTCTCTTTTGGTGAAGCTTTTCTCTTTGCAAGAGAAAAGGTTCCTAGGAGGCTGTCGCCCTATCCAGACTAGGCTATGGGCCCACCTTAAGGTAATTTACCCTGTTGCCCAGATTTAAAGTTTTCGGAGATGGAGTAAAAATGCGGCAGTGATTGCAAGAGCTGCTGAGAAAGTGAAAGCAACTGCTGGGCAGAAAACCTGCCATAGCGCGCCGAAGATGATACTTGCAGCCATTCCAGATACTCCTGTGACTGTTTCATACGCTCCTAACGCCAGTCCCCTCTCGCCTGCAGAGGATAACACTGACGCGTAAGCTCTGGAAACGCCGTCATAAAGTGATCTGAAAACCCCGAATAATACAAAGAAAACAGGGGCCAGGAAAGGACTAAATGCAAAACCAGCCATTATCGCAGAGTAGAGTGCAAAACCAGCCACAAGAGTTTTTTTCAGTCCAAACCTGTCAGCAAGAAATCCTATTGGCAAAGAGGATAGTGAATACACTAAGTTTAATAGTATGTAGAGCAACAGCGTATTCTGAATACTTAGTTCAGTAGAGAGAAACAACACCAGAAAAGCCACTGAGGTGTACCCTGCGCCAAAAACTGCAGAGGCTGTAAGAAACCATTTCATGCTGGGGCTTAATCCTTTTAGGGATGCAGTCAAGCTCTTCTTCTTTTTCTTGAGCTTTTTCTCTCGCACTAGGAACAGAAAGCTTACTGCTGCAGCTCCTGGGATCAATGCGATAAGAAAAACCTGGCGGTAGGACAAGCCAATCCCTAAAACCGCAAATGCAAGAAGCGGGCCGATCACAGCTCCTGCAGTGTCCAAAGCTCTGTGAAGCCCGAACGCTCTTCCCCGGTACTTTCTGCTGGTGTAATGTGATATTAAAGCATCTCTGGGAGGATCCCTGATTCCTTTGCCAACTCTGTCAAACGATCTTACCGCAAGGACATGAACCCAGCTTGACGCCACTGCATAAAACGGTCTGGAAAATACTGAAAGCAAGTAACCTGAAAATAGGTAAATCCTGAGTTTTCCTGTTCTGTCCGACGCGTGTCCTGAAAAAGTCTTGAGAACCTTGCTCATAAACTCAGCAATTCCTTCGATAAGCCCAAGAGCAGCTGCTCCTGCACCCAGTGTACTAGTCAAAAACAAGGGGAGTAAAGGGAAAACCATGTGGGTAGATATGTCATTGAACAAACTAACAAATCCCAGCACCCACACTTCTCTTTTTATTCCTTTCATCAGATGATTAGACCCAACAGTTCTTTTTATGCCTTTGTCAAGAAAAACGTTTTAAACAGATTCGTCCTCCTTTCAAGCATGGTGAAAGAAATACGGCCGGAATGGTTTCTGATCAGCGCAGTATTGGTGGTCTTGTTAGTGGGCGGTATTACCTACCTCCTGTTTAATCAAAGGACTCAAGAGTACATTACGCTGAAGAGCAAGCTAGTGGTTCTTGACTGCAGTGACCAAAAGATACTTATAACGAATCATGGCGACACGTTCCAGAGCACGAACATGAGCCTGCAAAAGCTTGATGGCACGGTTCTCTTCACTCTTAGTATCCCAAGCATTAGGAATGAAGAGACTGTTAGAATACGCTTGCCTGAGAGGATTCCTGCCGGAGAATACATTCTGGTGGATGGCGGCAGGGAAGTGCAGTTCAGTTGCCATTAAAAAGAGCTGATAACATATTATAATACTGCGAGATGAAGAGATGTACAACCGCTGAACAGGTGATGATAAAAACCGGCTGATCGCATGACTAAAAGAATACCCTCAGGAATAAAAGGACTTGACGAACTTTTGCAGGGAGGAGTCCCAGAAAAGACGGTCCTCTTGTTATTAGGGCCTCCTGGTTCTGGAAAAAGCACTCTTGTAACAGAAGCAGCATGCTCTGCCTTGGACAACAAAAGGAGATGCATTTATGCGATAACCTCTGACTCGGTACATGCTGCAAAGGTGAAAATGAAACTAACTGGGTGCGATGTCACAATGTATGAAGATTACTCCCGATTTATAGACTGCTTCTCATGGAGGTATGGGAAAACTTCTGAGAGGGGAATAAAGAGTTTGACTGATTTGACTGGCTTGAGCGTGTTAATAAAAGACGCGGTCAATGAGCTGGGTGGGAAGAACATGGTTCTTGTTCTTGATTCCATCAGTGATTTTCTGTTGTACGCTGACCCTAATTCTGTTTACAAGTTGTTGCAGATAGTGGCAGGGATAATAAAAAGGTCTGAAAACAGCTTTGGAGTCATTGTCCTAGAAGAGGGACTCCATCCTCCAGAAGTAGTCAATACCTTGTCATACATTGTTGATGGAGTGATACAAATGAAGCTTGAAGGAAACAAGAGGCTTCTCAGGATACAAAAGATGGCTGAAACAGCACATTCTCTTGACTGGGTGGAGTACGAGATAAAAAAGGGAGTTGAAATAGTATGCGTACGCGAGTTTTTCAAGGGCTAAAACGAAACAATGGAAAGATCTTGTTAGGTTTTTCAATAATCCTGCTGGGTGTAATGCTTTGGCCAACCTTATTCAGCCAGTACAGAATAGACCCTGAGAAAAACATGATCGTGTGCGAGAACAACTGTCTACTGATGAACAGGGAAGTATATGATCTTGCAAAAGTGGCCTGGCTTGCAGCAGTTCTTTACCTTACCTACTTTATGCTAAAGACTTACAAAGCATTCAAGGAAACATCTCTATTTGTTGGCTTGATCGGGTTTATCACTATACTCTTTGTTTACTCTGCTGTTGTGGTGGAATCCTTTTTGCAGACAGGAACTTTAGAGCTACAGCTTGCTCTTAATATCCTGCTGACAGCAGGTTATGCGTTGATCGCAGTTGCTTCAGGGTGGTTGAAATGATTAATACGGTGTTAGTGTACTTGAGCATGAGCGTTATGCTTGCGATAGTCTTTGGGATAACTGGAGGCATACAGCTCAGGAAGTATCAAAGGAAAAAACTGTCCTTACACTTCTGGAGTGGTGCAGCGTTTTTTGTATTGTGCGTTCAAGAGATCATTTCGTTCTACTGGCTTTTCCAGATAAGCAGAGGGATTCCTGAGACCTGGTTTCCTTGGCACATTCAAGCGCTGGTGGTCTTTCTTGCCCTCAACCTGCTGGGGTTGAGTATGACTGGAAAAATCTATGATAAGACAGGAAAGTGAATGAAGTGTACGACTTGGAGCTGGACAAACTAAAAAAGATAATAAAGGAAAGAAAAGCAAGAAAGGTGCTCTTACAGTTCCCTGAAGGAATGAAGGCAGAGGCATTAAAGGTAATGCGCGTGTTGTCTAGTGAGTGCGAACCAGTGCTCTCTATAGATCCCTGCTTCGGAGCATGCGACCTGCGAAAACTCCCTGAAACAGACCTTACGATCCACTTTTGTCACACAAAGCTGGTTGAATCAGAGAACACTGTTTATGTGCCCTGTTTTTCTGATGTTGATATCATTCCTGCCTTAGAAAAAGCAGTGAAATACCTTCCTAAAAGCGTGTCTTTGGCCACCACAGTACAATACGCGAATAAGATACCAAAAGCAAAAGAATGGCTGGAATCAAGAGGAGTGAAAGTATTCCTGTCAAAGGGGACTGGAATGGAATACGCAGGACAAGTGCTCGGATGCAATTTCAGTGCAGTGACAGGCCATAACTCTGAAGCCATCTTGTACATTGGTTCTGGAAGATTTCATCCTCTCGGGGCAGCGTATTACACGAAAAAAAAGGTGATTTCACTCGATCCTGGAACCGGAATAGTGCAAGAGATACTTCCAGAAGATGCGGATAAAGAGAAGTACGCAAGGATCTCGAAAGCGTATGAAGCCAGAACTTTTGGGATTGTGGTCTCAACAAAGCCAGGGCAGAAGAACTGGCAGCATGCTGAAAAAACAGCAAGACTGCTCAAAGAACACGAGCGTGAAGCGTTCTTGCTCGCAGGGGATATGATCACTCCTGAAATTCTTGATTATCTTCCTTTTGATGCTTTTGTTATAACCGCGTGTCCTAGGATAGTTATTGACGACTGGAAAAACTACAAAAAACCGGTGCTTCTGCCAGCTGAAGCAGAAGAACTCCTGAAAATAAGAGACTAATCTATTACTCTTGTTCCAGAATGCAGCTTGCCGTAAACTGCGTTGACCACGTCGCTCTTCTTGCGCCCGTTAACAAAATGGGCTTCTATGTTTGATCTTGCAAGTATCTTTGCAGCAAGCAGGTCTATCACAAAGTTTTCCCTTGGCTTTCTTTTGTCATGTTCTGCTGCAAACTTGACCAGCTGCTTGTGCGTTAGCTGGGTGTACTTTTTTGCTCCCTTGAACACGTGAGGGTTCTTGTCATACACCCCATCAACGTTAGACAAGTTCACGAACCTTGAACCAAGCGCTTCTGCCATGAGCGCTGCAACTGTGTCAGTTGTTTCTCCTGGAAACATTCCCCCCATTACTGCAATCCCTTTATGCAGTTCAAGATATTCCACTGCCTCATCAAGGTGCTCAAAAAACCTTGCTCCTTGAAGTGCTGTTGCCACGAGCCTGGCATTCGCGTGGGTAACACTAATCCCTATCTCGTCCAGGTCATAATTATCTGCGCTGAACTTTTTGGCTGCATCAACATACTTTCTTGCTATCGTGCCCCCTCCGACAACCACGCCCACTCCCCGCAGACCAGAAAGAATGTTTGAAAATGATTTCATGAACCTGGTGTCTGGAGCCATTCCCCTAAACAACAGAGAGCCACCAAGAGACAGTACAACCATGCAATTCACCGTAGTAAAAAAACGCTTGAACATTTATTAATGTGGCGGAAAAGCATTAAAAAACAGGGACTGCGTAAAAACCAGTCATGATACAAAAAGGTTCTAAAGAGTACCACGAATTCAAGAAGAAATTGAAAGAACTCAAGAACATCCGCGGCCAGGGCACAGAACTGATAACAATATACCTTGCTCCTGGGTACAATGTAAGCGAGATGAGCAACCGGCTTAGAGATGAGTACGGGCAAGCCAGCAACATCAAAAGCAAGCAGACTCGTAAAAACGTTCAAGGGGCAATAGAGAGAATAATGCACCTGCTCAAGGGAGTGAACAAGCCTCCTGAGACCGGAATAGCAATATTCTGCGGGAACATCAATGGAAAAATAGAATTGTATACCCTCATTCCCCCTGAACCAATAAACGTGACACTGTACAGGTGTGATTCAACTTTTTTCCTGGATCCTCTGCTTGACCTGATAGAACCTTCAGAGGTGTACGGGCTTATGGTGATAGACCGCAAGGAAGCTACTCTGGCACTCTTGAAGGGAAAAAGAGTAGAGATCGTGAACCATTTTGAATCATATGTTCCCGGAAAGCACAGGGCTGGAGGACAATCAAGCGTTAGGTTTGAACGTCTTATAGAGATAGCTGCTCACGAGTTCTTCAAAAAAGTGGGAGAAGCAGCAAACAACATTTTTTCAGAGCAGAATGTAAAAGGAGTAATCTTAGGAGGGCCTGGGCCCACTAAAAGCTATTTCCTTAATGAAGAGTACCTCAATAACACCGTGAAGAACAAGATTGTGGGAACTATTGACACAGGGTATACTGATGAGATGGGAATAAAAGAGCTGGTGGACAGGTCTGGAGAGATAATGGAAGAACTTGAAGCAACCAAAGAAAAAGACCTTGTGAACCGGTTCATGACAAACATCGCGAAAAACGGGCTTGCAGCATACGGAGAAAAAGAAGTAAGAGAAGCCCTAATTAACGGCCAGGTTGAAACTCTTCTGCTTTCAGAGGATCTTGACTGGCTCAGGGTAAAACTAAAGTGCCAAACATGCGGTGATGAATACGAGACTACTGTGAGAGACAAGTCACGAATTCCAGACAAGTGCAAAAAATGCGGTGGGAAGCTTGAGGTCTTGGAAACAAGGGACCTTGTTGACGATCTGGCAGAGCTTGCTGAACAGTCTGGAGCAAAGGTTGAAATGATTTCGTCTGACACGCCTGAAGGAGCGCAGTTTCTGAATGCGTTTAGGGGGATTGGCGCGATCCTGAGATTCAAAGTGTGATAGAGGATGGCCTACAAGATAAAAAGAACTCCTGAAGACTTTATTGTGGAGGAGATAACCCCTGACAAGAAGGTTATAGAAGTAGGGTGGTCTCCTAAGTTTGAGTCAGAAAGTCAAGGCAAGCACCTGGTTTGCGTGCTTGAAAAAAGGGATTATGACACTCACCTGGCAGTAAAAAGGATAGCTCGGGCGCTAAGGATATCTCAGGAGAGAATAGGATATGCTGGAACAAAGGACAAAAAAGCGGTCACAACCCAGCGTATTTCAATACAGGGCGTGAAAAAAGAAGACGTGGACAAGCTCGCGCTCCAGGACCTGACCCTAAAGCCATGGCATTACTCTAGGAGGAGAATCGTCCTCGGGGACTTGTTCGGGAACAGGTTCACAGTAAAAGTGTATTCTGACAAGCCTCCGTCAAGAGAGTCTTTGGAGAAGGTTCCAAACTTTTTCGGAGCGCAGAGGTTTGGAACAGTGCGGCCTATCACCCACATTGTCGGCAAAAAGATTATTGAAGGGGACTTTGAAGGCGCGGTGAAAGTCTACCTTGCAAGAGTTTTTGAAGAGGAGTCAGAGAATGCTAGAAAAGCGAGGGAACATTTGCAGAAATCATGGGACTTGAAACAATGCCTACAGGAACTGCCTAAGAAGTACAAGTACGAAAGGGCAATGCTAAACCATCTGATAAAGTCTCCTGGAGACTACATTGGAGCGCTTAGAGCACTTCCAAAAAACCTGAGGCTGATGTTCGTGTACGCGTACCAGTCAAGCCTGTTCAACCGATTCCTTGAAAAGGCAATAAAACAGGGACGCGGGTATGAAGAAGGTCCTTTGTACGGTTACCAGCTCAAACTGAGGAACGAGCTTGAGAAAGAAGTCCTGGAGGAGGAAGGAGTTTCTTTAGAGAGCTTTAGGATAAACAGAATGCCTGAACTCAGCTCAAAAGGCAGGAGAAGAAAACTGTGGGCAAAGGTCATTGACTTCAGGATAATAGAAAAAGGCGAAGACTATTACGTGCTCAGGTTCTCTCTTCCAAAGGGCTGCTATGCCACTGTGGTGATTGACTATCTGTTCGGTGGGAGGGACTAGGTTTGCGGTTAGTCAGCTTTTTAGCCCACTTAAAAGTTTTGTCATCTCTTTAAAGACCAGTCGTTTCTTTTCTTCACTCAAATGAAACAGTGTTTTTTCCACCATGGCCCTGGAAATCGTAAAAATATAATTCAGTTTTATCACACTGTTTTTTACAGCCCCCTCTTTCTTTGAGAGAGGTATCCCCTTCATGTTAGTATTGCTTGTTATGCCCGCCACAACCACGTTATCAAACTCTTCAAATAGGATAAGGGCAGGCCTCCGTTTAATCTCAAACGTATCTGTGAATTGTACATTGACTATGATAACATCTCCTGCCTTAAACATCTTCCCACGCCTCATCGTAGTCATTATCCCATAACTCTTTCATCTTGGGCTGCTGGATTTTGTGCAAAAATTCATCGTATTGGTTTCTCATACGCACATTCTTTGAAAGCTTTATCAAATGCAGAATTAATTCGTTGTACGTCTGCCTTGGATATTCTTTAAGCTCCTTCAACGCCTTCACAACAGACTTATCAAGTTGAATAGTGGTAACATCACTCATTATATATCACCTATAGTAGTTATATAACTGACATATAAATACTTTTGGGTATCTGGTAATGAAAAAAGACATTTAACTAAGCACATACAACATGGCGCTGGGAGGGGGATTCGAACCCCCGAAGGCCGAAGCCAACTGGCTTAGCAGGCCAGCGCCCTACCACTAGGCGATCCCAGCATCTTCAGGACTATTTTAGGCGTGAGAATGTTTTAAATGGTTTGCTCCAGCTGGCTAGGACCAGGCGAGATAAGAATGCTACTTGTTTTCCACATTCCCTTAAGCTCGTGAACTGCCTGTGTAACGCAAGGTTAGGGGGATAATCCACTGTCACGGGCACGTACTTTAGCCTCATCTTTTTCTTGAACGCTTTATAGTTCATTTCTGCTTCTATCTGGAACCGGTCTTGAGTTAAGTGAAGGGAATTCCAATCCTTTTTCTTTATTGCGAAAAACCCTGAAAGGATATCCCTTCCCATCCTGCCTGTGGCGAGGAACATCGCGATTATTGAAAAAACGTTATTCAGGCGTCTGGCAAAATGCATTACCTTAAACGGTCTTTTTCCTATGACAAGCGTCCTGTTTGAAAGATGTTCAAGAAGTAGGGGGATTTCTTCTGGATGGAACTGGCTTGCGTCAATAAAAACAAGGTTGTCTGATGAAGCGTGTTTTGCTCCTGTTCTCATGGCTGCGCCTTTGCCCCTGTTTTTTTTGTGTTTCACTACCTTGGCGCCCGCTTTTGCTGCCTTTTCTGAAGTGCGGTCTGTTGACCCGTCGTCAACAACTATGATTTCAAGGTCTTTTGACACGCTTCTTACTTTTTTTACCGTGTCTGCAATGTCCTTTTCCTCGTTAAGTGCGGGGATTATGACGCTTGCTTTCAACGTTGTTCACCTTCAGGATAGGTAGTACCTGTCAAACAGGTATACTAGCACGCCGATGTCAGAGCCCTGTTCTCCTTCAAACGTGATGGTTCTGTTGTCAAGCACCACCTTGTTTTCTCTTGATCCTGGAGGGCGCAGCACTATCAGCACTTCGTTTGGCCCTGGAGAAGGAATAGTGCAGTTGTCTATGCTAATGTTTGGTCCAGAACATGAAATAATTGTCTGATTAGAGTATTCTACGCCATATATGTCGTTAA
>CAZVAJ010000007.1:25551-26912 GCA_964625085.1 Microcaldota archaeon
CCAGAACATGAAATAATTGTCTGATTAGAGTATTCTACGCCATATATGTCGTTAACATCCACCATTTTCCTGTACCTGTTAAGACCTGGGATAAGGTATCCTGTAAGGGCGTTGGAAACTTTTTCAAATCCCTGCTGTTGGGACTTGTCTTTTTCCAGCAGAATTATTGCCCTGTCTGAAGAGTCAAGCACCTGAGAAAAATTTTCACCTTGCCGTGTCCAGAAGCAGTATTTTCCTTCAAAGCAGGCTTTTTCCCACTTTGGTGCTTGAATGCCCTGGATTATGATCCATGCTGCTGCGGCGAGGATTAAGACTGAAAAGAGTAGTATGGCCAGTTTTTTAGTGTCCATAGTTATACCTCTATGTTTTACGCGTATAAAAATAAAGGAGTAGAAAAAGGGGAAAAACCCCCTTTTTTTCTTTAAAAGGGTTTTTTAGTTTTTTCACGCTAGGTAGTCAAGGAAGTCGTTTACTGCTGCTTCTGTGTCTGCCGCGGTGTATCCTGCGATGACAACCTTGGTTCCGGACACGATTATCTTGCTCTGGCCTGCTGCTGTCAGGTCATCTATTCCTGCAACTCCTGCTGCTGCGCTGTTCACGATCGGTCCACCGATCACTATCTGGTATGTTGCAGGAGTCTGCTGGTCTGTGATGACAAAGTTCTCAGGCAGCAGTCCGCTTGTTGTCTGCTGGTACAGTGTTCCTGTGTCTCCGAGAGTGCATGTTGCATCTTCTGGGTTGGCTATTGTTGCTCCTGTTGCAGTGCAGGTTATGTCTTCAACCTTCACGCTCCAGGCCTCGTCGCCAACTCCAAGCTCCTTGATCTGCTTGCTCTCGTTTCCGGTTATTGCCTGTCCAGTTATCTGCAGGATTGCGTCCCTTCCTTCTTCTGCCAGGTTGAACTTGACCTTGTTTGTTTCTGTAGCGTCTATTATTGTTCCGAACGCGGTTACTTCGTACTTGTCTGCAGCTGTTGATGCGTCCTGGTACACGTACTTGCTCTGGCTTGTTACGTTGATCGCTCCACCGCCAGTGGTTGCGTCTGAAACGTTCTGGTATACTTCAAAGCCAGTGTACTGGTCTTCTCCTGCGTTGCTTCCTGTGCTGGTGTTGGAGTCGAACACTATTGCCATAGCGTCACTTGCTCCAGCTCCAGCGTCCTTGAGCTTGGCGAACGGAAGCTGAAGAGAGGTTGTTGCAGTGTAGTACACGTTCCTGTTTCCGAGTATTCCTGTGAGGTCCATGTTCGGGTTGTTTGCCTTGTCCAGGACCAGCTTGTTTCCTACTGGGATATAGTTCGGGAACAGGTCACACGCGTAACTGTCTGAGTTGCTTGCGCTTATGTCTGTTCCAAGTGTGTC
>CAZVAJ010000007.1:27012-41402 GCA_964625085.1 Microcaldota archaeon
TCTCCTACTGTTACTTCTTCTCCTGCTTGCATGTAGTGTCTGTTTCCGGACAGTAGGGTTATTTTTCCTGAGCCGTACTGGCTGGATTGTGTTCCAATAGCATAGGTTTTTCCAAGCATTACTATCTCTGGGTATGTATCATAGCTTGCGTTTAGTGGGAAACCGTTTGTTCCGAAGTCTAGTCTGTAGATTATGTCTCCGTATCTTGCCTTTAGGTAGAGTCCGTAATCTCCTGTGCTCCAGTCCTCTGCATAAGATGCTTTGAGGCCGGTTGTGTCTCCGGAGTATGTTCCGTATCCTAGCTTGATCATTTCTTTGTAGGTGTACTGCTTGCTTGTTCCGCTCTCGGTTACTGTCAGTGTCCTCTGGGAGAGAACGTCAGGCAGCATCCCTGGTGGTTCAATTGTTATGTTCTTGTATTGTGTTGAGTACGCGCCCATGCTGCCGCTTGCTTTTGTTAAGACTGCGTTGTACTCGTTGCTTGTTATTCCTTCTGTTAGTCCTGCTGTTGTTGAGGATAGCTTTACTTTTGCGTTTTCTGTTGTTCCGCCTGTGCATGTGAGTGCACTCACGTCCACTTCACAGTTTGGAACTTCTGTGAGCTGCTCGTAGTTCAGTGCAGTTAGTTTTGCAGCTACTTTTGCTGCGGAGATTCCGTCGCTGAGTTGTGCGCCAGAACCGACTACTACGCTCACGTCGTTCAGGTTTTGTTTTATTTGGTTTACGTATGCAGATATTTGTGCTGGGTCTTTTTCAACGGCTAGCCCGGTAGATAGTACACTACCAACCATAGCAGCTCCTGCTGCTATTGCGGCTATCCTCTTAGTGTTGATACTTCTCATGTTTCATTTCACCTCTTTTTTGGTTCACAAAGATTTATCAAAAGACGTGAAAATCAATTCACGTCTCTTGAACTTGATATGCTATTCATTTATAAATGTTTTGGTAAATTTCATAACAATTGTCTATGTTCAATTCGTTGATGGTCAATTTTCATGTGTTTTTTCGTTCATCGTCCAAAATCCTTGGTTGTCTGGTGTAATTCAACCTTCCCTTTATAAATGTTTTCGCCAAGGGCAAAGGTTTATAAACCCTTCTTTTGTTCTTCGATCTCTTTTTTCCTAAGCTCGTTTTTTGCCTTTGCAAGTTCCTTGCGCAGGATGTTATTCTGCATGCTCAGGTTCACCACCATGCCAACATAGTAGTGTGTGAAGTTAGCGACTTCCATAAAGCTGTCGTGAACTTCCTTTGGAGTGAGTTCTATGTTAGAAACTGGCTCTACAAGTTCTATGGAGCCGGGCCCGTAGTTTATTATCATGTGTATTATCTTATCAAAAGAACTTGCTCCAAAGTCAATTTCTATAAAATTAGAGTATGTTCCCTCTGCTTCATGAACATCTGCAAGTTCTAGGTCATGGATAATAATGTTCTCTTTTTTTATCTTGTCCACGAGCACTCCCATCTGGTTCTCAAGAGCTTCTTTTGATTTACTCACTCCTTCTATGCTCATTTTGACCCTGTACTTCTCTTTGACTTCGCCTGATGCTTTTTCTATTATTTTGTCAACCAGCTTGTACTTTTGCCCATCAAGCTGGACTATCCTAAGGCTCATTAGCTTTTTGAGCGCTTGAACTAGCTCGTCAGCAGGAATCCCTGTTTTTTTCCTAAGCTCTATTGCATCCATGGGGCCTTCAAGCAGGGCCTTTCCTATTGCTACTTCTTCATCAGAAAATTTTATCATCCAAAATCCCTCTGAAACGCTTTTATACTATTATGAGTATTTAAAGAGAGGTGTTTACAGGATGATGCTTTCATTATTACCCAATGTAAGCCAAGTGGTAAATGTTACTGGAAACGTTACTCAAGTAACAGAGCCTTTGAAAGCTTTTGCAGGAAACTTTGGACTGCTTCTTGGCGCGGTGATTCTGCTCGTCGGGTTTTTTCTTTTTATGAAGTATTTGAAGAATCTTGTAGCAAACGTGATCATAGGGATTGTTGGACTGCTTATCCTGCGGTTTATCTTCGGAGTCCCTGTTCCATTGACTAATCCTCTTGTCCTGCTAATAGTAGTAATCGCAGGAATCCCTGGGCTTGCGGTTGTGCTTATAGCAGTTTTTCTTGGACTGCTATAAAAATTGCAAAGCAGGAGAACTTGTTTTTATGCTTCCTATTATCGGGATTCTTGTCCCACAAACCGGGCATTTGTATTCCCCTTGTTTCCCCACCAGGTTTGATCTCTTTACTCCAAACCCGCTCCGTTCTATCAACATCTTCCCGCATTTTGGACAGTATGTGTGATTGTACCTGTGGCCTGGGACATTCCCTATGTAAACGTACTTCATGCCCTCTTCTTTGGCCCAGTCATACATTTTCTCAAGGGCCTCGACACTAGTTTCTGGAACATCCATCATCTTGTACGCGGGGTAGAATCGAGTAAAGTGCCAGGGAACTTCGTCCGAGAGCTCTGTCCTGAGAAACTCAGCCATCCGGGTCACAAACTCCCTGTTATCATTGTCTCCAGGTATGACCAGCGTGATTATCTCAACATGCATTCCCGTCTTGTAGTAATCACGGATAGTGTCAAGGACCTTGTCCAAAACCACTCCTCCGGCTATTTTTAGGTAGTGTTCTTCATCTCCTTTTAAGTCTATCCTTGCAGCATCCAGAAAATTTTTTGCAGCGTCTTTTATTGCATCCTGGCCTGTATAACCATTAGTAACAAACACGTTCAGCAAGCCTTTTTCTCTTGCTAGAATTCCAGTATCCTTGGCATACTCGTAGAAGATTGTGGGCTCCGTGTACGTGTACGCGATTATCCGCGTGCCAAAACTTTCTGCTTCTTTAACCAGGTCTTCTGGCGGAATGTAAGGGGTTGGAAATTCTTCAGGGCTGGCTTGAGATATGTCCCAGTTTTGACAATGAAGGCACCTAAAGTTGCAGCCCACTGTGGCAAAAGAGAAAGCTTGAGAACCGGGCCAGAAGTGGTAGAAAGGCTTCTTTTCTATTGGGTCAACAGCCATTCCTATCGCGTGCCCGTAGTTCAGGGAGTATAACGTGCCGTTAATGTTTTTTCTTACTCTGCAGAAGCCTGCGCTTCCTTCTGGAATAGTGCATTCCCTGCGGCACAAACGGCACTTGGCCCGCTTATTACCCAAATGATCATAAAACATGGCTTCTATAAATTCTTCCATACATTATACCAGCACGGTCCAATGATAAAAATGTTTGCAACCGCTCGCGCATTCCCAAGGAACAAAAAGAATCGATATCCCTTTTTTCACTTAAAGACCCTGTAAGTAAACCCTGCATATCCCATTACTGCAACCCATGTGAGGGGAGGTAATAAAACAAACAAGTGATAAACATAGTATAGCATTGTAAAGAAGATTACAAACACAGATGAATGTATGAGACTATCAAGCTTTCTTACCAGCCTCTTGTCAGAAACTCTTCTGCGCACCAAGTACAGTACAGCAGGGAATGCGATAAAAAATATGAATTCTAGACCAAGCCATAATCCTAAAGGAAGATTGAACTTGTCATCAAAAGGAGTAAACACCGCAGGCTGAACCTCAAAAAACGGGGCAAGAATAACAGCAACAATTAGTGGGATATACCTGATCAGTCTCGGATTTTTCCCTGCTAGCAGAAGCCCTGCAGTGAGCACAAAGTACAGGGTTATCGCGGTAAACAAAGTGGCTGCTATCAGAAACAGCTCTGCATGTACCGGATCTGTTGCACTGTATTCCAAAAAGTCAGCAAACATCCAAAAAGCCACGGCAAGCATCGATCTGTTGTACGCTATCCTGGCAGGATTTTTCGGTTTTGTCTTGGAAAGATTATAGTATAAAATACCGAACACGCCGGCAGCCAAAAGATAAGTCAGCGAGAACAGATTTACTTCAAGCAAGCCCATACAAGCTAAAGCAAAGAATTAGAAGTTTAAATACCCTTTCACTTACTCCCCTCAAACTAAAAGATTTTTATACTCTCCCTTCTTTTTAGTCGCAGGTGAAAGAACTATGCTACCAATACTATCAATACTTGGGATAAGCCTGGGAGCCTTCATTGGTATTATATTCCTTGTAGCCCTCGTGCTCTATGCAATATACGCGTACAACTCGCTTGTAGGAGCAAGAAACCAGGCAGAAAACGCGTGGAGCCAGATAGACGTGCAGCTCAAAAAAAGAGCAGACCTTGTCCCCAACCTTGTTGAGACAGTAAAAGGGTATGCCAAGCACGAAAAAACAGTCTTTGAAGAGGTTACGAAAGCAAGGGCTGCCTTGATGCAAGCAGGCACGATAGCAGAAAAGGCCAAAGCAAACAACATGCTCACAGGAGCCTTGAAATCACTGTTTGCAGTGGCAGAGAACTACCCTACTCTTAAAGCGTCTGAAAACTTCAAGCTCTTGCAGGAACAGCTTGAGAGCATTGAATCAAAAATTGCATACGCCAGACAGTTCTACAATGATGCAGTGCTCGCTTATAACAATAAGATACAGATGTTCCCAACCAATATCTTCGCAGGCATCTTCCACTTCACTAAGAAGGATTTCTTTGAAATACCAGAATCAGAAAAGGCAGTCCCAAAAGTAAAGTTCTAAAAAGGAGGGCCAGAAGATGAGGCGGTTCTTCTTTTCAGAGATAAGACGGAATGACCTGCTTTCAATAGCCTTAATAACCTTCTTTTTAACCTTCTTCATGGGGATAGCGTTCGTTTTCGGGTACTTTATGGGCTTTTGGCTTACTGGCGTGGTTTTTATCGTAATGCTGTTAGTCATCGCTTATGAGTACTACTATTCTGACAGAATCGTTCTAAGGCATTTTAAGGCAAGACCTGCTAACATGCGCGACCTTGATGAAGCGGAATTCCAGCACGCAGTAGAAGAGATGGCAATAGCTGCAGGACTGCCAACCCCAAAAGCTTATGTGATTGATGACCCTGCGCCGAATGCCTTTGCCACAGGCAGAAACCCAGAACATGCTGTGATCTGCGCTACCACAGGCTTGTTAAAAATGATGGACAAAGATGAAGTTCTTGGAGTCGTAGGGCATGAGATGGGCCACGTCAAGAACAAGGACACTAAGATTATGACGCTTGCAGCAGTAATGGCAGGGACGATAGTTGCTCTAGCGTTCTTGTTCAGGAATGCTGCATTCTACGGGGGCCTAGGAAGAAACAGGGACAGTGGGCAAGCTGTCCTGATAGTGCTTCTGGCCGCATTAATAGCTTCTATTGTGGCCCCTATTTTTGCCGCAATGATCAAAGCAGTAATATCAAGAAAAAGAGAGTTCATGGCTGACGCGACAAGCGCGATGCTCACCAGGTACCCTGAAGGGCTTGCCAGAGCGCTTGAAAAGATAGCAGGGTACAAAAAACCGATGAAAAACGCTAATACAGGAAATGCTCACCTATTTATAGCAAACCCTTTGGGAAGCGTTAACCTCAAAGGAGTGTTCAGCACCCACCCTCCGATAGAAGAAAGGATAAAAAGGTTAAGAGAAATGTGAGGTTCAAGACCTCAACTCATCAAAAAGAGGCGAGCGTTTCTTTCGTTTCTTTTTGAGCCCTTCTCTTAAAAGCTGTTCCTGTTCCTTAAGCTTTTCTTCCCTCTCTTCAAGCTCTATAAGCTTTCTTTCAATAAACGCTTTGACTTCTTCTGCTTCCTCTTCCATCTCTCTCTTTAAACGGCCTGTTTCCATTCTGAGTCTTCTTGCCTCAGCATAAGCGCTTTTTGCTGATTCTCGCTCTTGCTCAATCTCTTGTTTCTCCTGTGCTAACTGTTTTCTCAGCTCCTGAATTCTCTTCAGTTCAGGAGAGGCAAGCTTTTTGGGCTTGAGTATTTTTACACCTGTCTTTTCAGTTATCTTTATTCTACCATCTAAAAGTACCTCCACTTTCTGTCCCAGTCTTTTGGTTTTCCCCCCTTTCAAAACCTGAAAATACGTTCCCTTATACTTAAAAACAGTAGGAGAAACGAACTGAAGGTCTTTAAGCACTCTTAATTTCCGTACTCTTGATTTCCGTGATTTTTTTCCAGCCATTTTTTTCTTGGCTTGCATTACACCCATGTGACTATTACCTCATTCAAAGTTAAAAAAACCCTCTAATTTATATAGTGGGAAAAACACTACAGTATAATACGGTGAAAAAGGATGGATTGCCTTCACGCTGGTAGCAAAGCTTGACAAGAAAAACAGGATAGTAGTGCCAGCTGAAGCCAGGCAAAAACTTGGGATAACTGATTCTGTGAAAATAGTGCTGGAGAATGACAGAGTAATCCTTTTAAAACCAAACGGAGAAAAAGGAGTACCCATCTCTCGCAATGTTCTTGAGATTGATGGCCGCGATAGTGTAGCGGTTAGCACTAGGGACTGTGGATCCCTCAGCCCGGGTTCAAAATCGTGGAGAGGAAGGCTTTCTGTGTTTTCCTCCTGCGGAGAAAATCCCGGTCGCGGCCCCATACAATCTTTCTTAGAAAACGATCTTGACCAAAGAACAGGAAACTCCCTGCAAACAGGTTTTGGAGGACAGTGTCTTCATTGACTGCGGGGGCACGCCAGAGTATGTTCTTGTAAGAGACAAAGCAACATACCTTCTCTCCAAGGGAATCCCGACTGAGAGGATAGTCATTCTTCTCGACCCTTTTGATCTCTCCCGCAAGATGAGAACTATCTCACTTGGGAACAAGAAAGTAAAAATAAAAGTTAACGTCACTGATGTCAGAAAAACCGCAAGCAGCGTGAAAGTAGACTACACTCAGCTTAAAGGGAAACTGCCGACACAGGTTTATGAGTATATCTCGAAACAAGACCCTGAAAACCTACGGGATCTGATGAACTGTGTTGTAAGCGCACTCGCTCCCCCAGGAGTCAGGATCACAAAAACAGAGGACTGCCTAAACAAGGAGAATATCCCTCCAAGTACCCGTGTTAGAGTAGCATGCGCCAAATGCGGCGTGTTTTCATGGGTGCTTTACTCTGGAAAGACAGACTGCTGTAAGGTGCCTGCAGAAAAATGCAACGAGATGGTGCTGGAGAAGGGAATGCTTGAAAGACTGTTGGAACTGCAGAACATCCGCGTATTCGAAGACCTGACCGTGAAGATGAACACCATGTTCGAAAGCTATTTAACAAGAAAAGGGATAATGAGTACCGGAGGAAGTAAAACATGACAACGTTCCAGCCCCCGCGGGGCATGCGTGACTATGGCCCCAAAGAAATGGTCAAACAGAATTACGTGTTCAACAAGATAAAAGAAGTGTTCATGAGGTACGGGTTTGACGAACTGGATACGCCGGCAGTTGAGTCTTATGAGTTGCTTGCCGCAAAAGGAGGGGGTGGAGAAGAGATAAAAAAAGAAATATACTATTTCAAGGACCAGTCTGGCCGCGAGCTCGGCCTGCGGTTCGAGTTCACCACCAGCGCGGCCCGTTACGTTACTAACAAACCAAATCTCTTACTGCCTTTCAAGAAATACCAGATAGGCAAGGTATGGAGGTATGACAGGCCCCAGAAAGGAAGGTACCGGGAGTTTTACCAGTGCGACGCTGATATCATAGGATCTTCAGAACCAGAAGCTGATGCTGAAATAATAAGCATGACAGTAGACGCATTAAAAGAGACTGGTTTTTCTGACTTTTACGTTAAAATCAATTCCCGGAACCTGCTCGAAGGACTGCTTGTTCAAGAAGGAGTGCAGAAGGAAAAGTGCGAAGATTTCATGCGGAGTGTAGACAAGCTGGACAAGCTTGGGGAACCTGGAGTAGTGGAAGAACTTGTGCAGAAAGGGTTTGAAGAACCCGTGGTGCAGAAGGCTTTGAGCGCCATAAAATACAAAGGAGATCTAAAGCAAGGTCTTGAAAACATCAAGGCTGAGAACGAGCTTGCGAAAAAGGGACTGGAAGAGTTAAAAAAACTTTCCCGCGCGCTTGAGGAGTACTCGCCTGACGCAGAACTTGTGCTTGACCTAAGCCTGGCAAGAGGTTTGGGATACTATACTGGCATCGTTTTTGAGGTGTGGTCAAGAGAGTTTAACAGTTCACTTGCGGGAGGAGGAAGATGGGATAACCTCATAGAAATCTTAGGAGGCAAGCCAACACCAGCTACTGGAATCGCAATAGGGGTTGAAAGGCTGATAATGTTAATGGAAGAAAAGGGCTTGCTTGAGAACATTCCAAAAACCGTGTGCAAAGTTTTTGTCGCTCCTGTCAATGATGACACGCGCAAGAGAGCGTTTGAAATACTCAAAATGCTCAGAGAAAATGGGATCCCTTCTGAAACAGACCTTATGGGAAGAAAGCTCCGCAAACAGCTTGAGTATGCTTCAGGAAGAGGAATACAGTATGTTGTGATAGTAGGACAGAAGGACCTAGAAGAAGGAAAGGTCACGGTAAGAAACATGCTCACAGGAGAAGAAAAGAAGGTCAGGACAGAAGAAGTTACGAGCATGTTCTCTTAGAACCACACTAAATATAGGGCGTAGTTTGAGTGAATCACTCAAACACCCTCTGGCAGAAGAGCACCTCGTTTATATTCGTCTTTCGCCCCAATGTGATTAATGCTCAGAAGATCTAAACTCAAAAAATCTAAAAGACAACCTAAGAAGAAAAAGCCGCACTTAACCTCTCTAAAAAAGGTTTGGACCAAGAGTTATACTGAAACGAAAGACAAGAAAGGGCAGAAACTCCATGACGAAAGCTGGGGCCCTCTTTTCGTGATGCAAGCAGGGAAAACTGCTCCCAAGCTCCAAGCAGTAGTCAAGGAAAAGTGGCCCAAAAACTGGGGAAAATTCCTCGGGAGGAGGATAAAAGAAAGGAAAGTGTACCTTAGGGAAGAGGAAATACCTACTAAAATGAGAGGATCTTGGCTCAGTGCCGGCTCCCTTGCGATCCCAAGCGTTGGAAACAAAAAGGACCACATCAAAATCCTCAGGGAAAAAGACAGAGTAATCCGCGACCTTGCCCAGGCAATGTACGAACAAGTAACACTAGGAGTAGAACACGGAGACTTCCACCCTGGCAACATCCTGTTTTACGAGGACGAACACGGGCACATGCGGGCAAAAGTCATAGACTACGAGTACGGAAGGCTGACGAGCCAAACAATCAGGGGAAAAAGGGAAAGACCATATTTCGAGATAGTAGGAAAAAACGCTCCCCACGTGTCGGACTACGATGCACTCAAAGACCACGTCAAGGAAATGTTCTCTTACAAACTCGAGAAGGACGCGCATGGAAGAATCAAGATAACTGAAGACAAGAGAGCAGGGGAAGAAGCAGCCAAAATGTTCGAGAAGATGTTCCTGTCAATGATCGAACGAGAAGGCAGGCCCAAGAGGAAACTGAGAGTGATAAAAGAAAGGCCTGAAAAGCCCTCTGGTTTGAAAAGGTTAAAGAACCTGTTCAAGCGTTTTATTCCATGATGAACACATTGGACGATCTCGCGCGTGAGATACGAACCTGCAGAAAATGCCCCTTGTATAAAACCAGGAACCAAGCTGTGCCTGGAGAGGGCCCTGAAAACGCCAGGTTTTTTCTTGTTGGCGAAGCTCCTGGAAAAAAAGAAGATGAAACAGGCCTGCCGTTCGTTGGAATATCCGGCAGGTTCCTGGAAAGAGAACTGGAAAGAGAAGGGTTCAAAAGAAGCAGTTTCTTCATAACCGGAGCAGTTAAATGCAGGCCTCCTAAAAACAGGACCCCCACACAGGCAGAAGTCAAGGCATGCCTGCCTTACACGCTGAAACAAATACAGCTTGTGGATCCGGACTTTCTGCTTCTTGCAGGAAATACTGCAATTCACGCGATTGCAGGCAAGGGATACTGCGTTTCAAAAGACTCGGGAAAAGTAATTGAAAAAACAGTTGCAGGAAGAATACGAAAATTGGTGCTAATGCCTCATCCTGCTGCTGCGATGAGGTTTCCTGTAATGAGGAACAAATTTTCTGACGCGCTCAGAAAACTAAAGAAACTTGCCTAATTTTGTTTGGGGTTCTGACAGTTTTTCTGAATTATCTTCTGGAAGAATTATCTCCCCGTACACCCCGTCATAACCTGGGCGTATCCTAATACTTTCCTCTCTATTCATTATTATCAAAGACGCTGTTTTGTCTCCCAGCTCCTTTTCAAGCTCATCATAAGGCGTGTTGAACAGGACGTTAAACTCGCTGCCGAAGAGCGATATCAAACGCGCTGTTTTCCTGAAAACTGACTGTGATCCTACTCCCATGCGCTCAGCTGCTGCTATCAGTTCAGCTAAAGGAACTACTCTTTTGAAATCCTTAGCGTTCTCTGGCTTGTAACCGTAGGATCTGTCAGCAAGCTCTAAAACGCGGTGCATCACGCCTATTGTCAGCGGTTTTCCGCAAACAGGGCAGATGTTGTTGTGTTTTTCTGCTTCTTCCGGAGTCATAGAAACCCCGCAGTTCCTGTGCCCGTCATAGTGGTACTTTCCATAGGAAGGGTCAACTTCTACTGTTGAAACAAGTCCTTTGCCTGTGCGCACTGCGTTTATCATCTCTTTATAGCTCGTGACGTTAAACACTGTGGCTTCCCTGCCAAGTCTGAAGGAGTACGGGGAATGGGCGTCTGAAAAAGACACCAGGTTAATGCCATCAAGCTGGCTGAGCATCCAGTTCATCTCAGGATCGCTTGAGAGCCCTGTTTCTACCGCATGAATATACTGGGCCTGGTCTCCAAACGCTTCTTTCAAAGAATCAAATCCTGACATTGATCCGAACGTTCCAAACCAAGGGGTCCACACGTGCGCGGGCACAACTTCCGCGTCTTTTGTTACACTGCGCACAAGTTCTATTACTTCAGGCCCGGTGCGGTTGAAGATCGGTCTGCCGTCATAGTCCAGCCTGCCCCATTTTGCCAGTTCTGAATTAAGCTGGGCGACCGCTTCCAGGTCTGGAAGAATGAGAACAAGATGAATTCGCCTGCCTTTACCACCTTGAGAGTACATCAAAGAGATTTCAGAAGTTGAAACAAACTTAATGCCCTCCTTGTGGTAAAACCCGTCAGGACCAATCTCTCCTAAACCTTCTTTAAGTTCTTCATAGTATTTAGGGTGCGTGAAATCGCCGGTCCCAAGTATAGTAAGCCCTTTTTCTTTAGCTGCCTTAGGCAGTTCAAGAGGATTCATTTTTTTGCTAGTGGCTCTGGAGTAGTGGGAGTGAATGTGCAAGTCAGCGTATTCCACAGGATCACCTGAAGTAAGCCATCCTGTCCATTGTTGAAAGTTCTTTGCCCCGCAGGAGTTCCTTGTTTTGTTTTTCCTGGGCTTTTTTGATTTTCTCGAACTCTTTGTCTATTTCTTTCGCCATTTTTTCCAGTCCAGCGTACGAGATTTTTATCTTTATAAGGTTTGTGAGTACTTTTAGAACGTGTTCTGCCGAGTTTGGGTCTGCGTACGCGCCGTGTGTTTCTCCCATCAAGCAGGCTCCTTTCATGCCATACTCTTTTCCTATCCCAAGCATCAGGCCAGCGGCCCCCACTATAAACGTGGGGCCTCCTTTGAACAGCACGCCTTGCTTTTCCAGCTGCTTCTTTAGCTTTTGGTCTGTTACTGCTCCGAATATCCGGGGTTTTTTCGTCATCCTTCCAGTGCCAAATCCTCCAAGAGTGTATAACATTTTTGTGTTGTACTTGTACGCGAGTTTTACTGCTGCTTCAGAAACTTCATAGTGTGAGTCTGCTGATAAGCCTTGATGGTCTCCCATGAGTATTATCAGGTCGTTCTTTCCTTTTTTGTTCTTCCAGTAGTAGAAAGTGTTTTCGAACATTGAAATCTCGCCGCGGTCATCTACAATAACCTGTGGAGGAAAATAACAAGATCTCATCACTGCAAAGGGCTGGGCATCAAGTTCATTTACGAGCTGCTCTGCAGCAAGCCTGCCCACAAGGCCAACGCCTGGAAGCCCCTCTACCAAGATAGGCTTTTTGAGCCGGGGTCTTTTTTTAAATGTTATCTGGATCGGTTGCATAGAATTTTTTCCAACAAAAGGGTTTATATACCTGTTTGACTACTATTATACTACAACCTTGTTTTTGGGTTCGTTAAGAAGGAAAAAGGGAGGAGTGTATTTTATGGACCTGTTTGAGGATGATGTAGGAACACTGTACGCTTTCAAAATCCAGACCGAAGGCGAGAAAAAGAGAGTGGTAGTAATAGAAGCGCCTGAACAGAACAGGGAGTTCAGGGTCCCGAAAGAGATCTGGGACATGTTCAACGCAAAGTATTACCACTTGTACAATCTTGCGCAGGCTCCTGTGCAGAATACTGCCGGAAGGGATGAAAAGCTGTACAAGAGATACATGAGGATAAAGAAAGCCGGCAGCAAAAAGACGGTAAAAAGGACCAGGACAGTTAAGAGGAGAAAGAATTAGAGTAAAGAAGCTTCCTCCTCTTTTCTTTGTATTTGTCTTGTTCTGAGAAGGGTACTGGACGAGCAAGAGTAGTCTGCTCTCCACAGACAGGACACTGTTTTTTTAAGGAGTAATGATAATTTGGGCATCTTCTGATTCTAGGCTTTTGCTTTTTCGTAGGAGAATTCACCGCCATTTTTGGTCACGAATTTTTCCATTTCCTGAAGCACAGAATCAAGCTCCTGCTCTGCTTCTTGGTAGGAGTTGGCCTCAATTTTTATCCTATATTTTGGGGCTCCAACGTATAGTACATCCAGTCCCTGCTTTTCGGGGATTTTGAATGCTTTTTTTATGAGCTCCAGTCCGTTGTTTGTCCTGAAGGTCAAATTAATGTCAGCGGAGAGGCTTACTTTGGAGATCGTGATGTTTTTATCAGCAAACTCTTTCAGCTTGTCCTGCCATTTTTTTGGAATTTTCAGGCCCTCAAATGCCTTGTCTCCTTCCAGTTTTATGTTTTCTAAAGCCGCGAGCAGGTCTCCGTACTCATTAATGAGAGGGATTGCTATCTCCTTGTATGCTTTATTAAAATCTTCTTTGAGATCCCTGCATATGGCTTCAAACATCTTGTCTGCTCTTTTTTCCCTTTTCCAATCATCCATCTTCCGTTTCTGCTGTTGAGCAGACACTTTTTTCAGAGAGAGGTTTATCACGTTGTCTTCTGGCCTGACCCTTTCAACGTACGCTGCTCTAAGCGCGCCTATTGAGATAAAACTTCTGATGTTTTTAACCCACGAACTAGCGATCTGAGAGATGTGAATAAACCCTTCTTTTCCAGGGTATTCTACAAGTTCTGCTTTTGCTCCGTACGGCATTATCTCTTTTATTTTGACGATCACTATTTCTCCGACTGACGGCCATTCTTCTGTTTTCAAAGGAAACTCTCCTATTGTTTTTCAGAAAGATTTTATGACGGTGGCGTTAACCTTTGCCTTCCCGCCGGTTGGTTCCACGAGCAACTTGCCGCATGCACTGCATTTTACAGACGTGCTCGCGTGGCTGAACGTAATCTGCTCGTTTCCGCACTCACATTTTACCTTAACAAAATTGGTGTTAGGAGTAAGCATTTTGATCACACTCCTTTTTTAAGCTCTATCTTTTTTCTTGTCCTTTCTCCAACAGTCCTCTGCTGCTTTTTCTTGCACTGCGTGCACTCTAGCATCAGCACGTTCCTCTGGGACTGTTTAACGTGATCAGCGTTCCCTGCAATTCTGCTGGTGTATCCTTTTGTTCTTCTTATGAACTTCCTCTGACCCCAAGCTGTTTTTCTTGCAGGAGCTGGGCTCTTTTTCTGTGTAACCTTTTTTATTTTGTGCTTGGTGTGCGTCTTGCACTTCGGGCAGTATGTCCGTATCTCTTTTGGCATGTTCATTTTTTATCACACTCTTTCTGCAAACCCTTTTTCCACCAGGAGCAAGGCCTCTTTTTCAGGAAGTTTTACAAGATCCCGTGCCTGGAACGGCCCGTACTCCGTCATGTCCGAGGAAACGAATTTCGGAACTTTCTGTATTATTCTTACCAGCACCATATTTAAAGATTGTTCTTCCTCAATTTTGTCTATTGCTTCAAGGGCCTTTGAAGCTTCATGCTGAGCTTCTGTGCCTGAAACAGGTCTTTCTCCTACAAGCACCCCTTCAAATTCATCATTCATGTTTTCAAGACTGCTTATTACATTTTGGTAGCATGTTTTTTCAATTTCTATGACTGCAGGCTGGTTATTGCCGTTATCATTGAAGGTTCTTAGCGCATGCAAAAGCATTTTCTGGCTTCTCCTTTGGAATATGTCTCTTGACACGCGGACAACGTTTTCAAGCAGGCGGATGTCTTTGGGGGAACCTGTAGCTTTGTATTCTTTTATGAGCGATCCTACGTACTCTGAAAGCTGGGTGTAAAAATCTTGAGGGATCTGCGCAAGGTCAGAACTGTTTTTCTCAAGCCTTTGCAGTCTTCTCAGTTCTTCATAGT
>CAZVAJ010000008.1:0-19293 GCA_964625085.1 Microcaldota archaeon
CGCTAGACCACGGACCCTCCTTACTTTCTTGCATAAGGGCGGGGAAGGCGCCCTTATTAGTGGACCCGGGGGGATTTGAACCCCCGACCTCCTGCGTGCAAGGCAGGCGATCTCTGGTGAACCATTTTTCCCCAGAGTTCTGTAAGGAAAAATGGGTTTTCCACTGATCTACAGGCCCAAAGAGGTGGTCCCGTGGGCCGGATTTTCTCCGTGGAAGGAATTTTGTGTTTTTCCTTTCCGCGGTTTTGAACCGGCGGTCTCCCGGTACCTACAGTCTCGCGCAGGAGCGCGAGAGACTTTACTACAGCCGGGCGCACTACCACTATGCTACCACGGGACATTTAAGTTACGGTTATACTTGGCTTTTTAGGTTTTTAAATAGTTTCTTTTGCCAGGTATGGGGCCGCCGAGATTTGAACTCGGCTCACCAGCTCCCGAAGCTGGAAGGCTACCAGGCTACCCCACGGCCCCTTTCGGTTTTTGATCAGCTTATCCGAATAAATTCCCTATCCCTGCTGCTGCGTTCTCTTTTTCTTCGTCAAACTTTGCTTTTACTTTTTCATACTCTTCGTTTTCTAGCTTTGTTACACCACTGATATTCAGTTTTTCTTCGTTCTTTTTCCAGAATTCTTCTGGCGCGTCTATGTACAGGTAGTACTCGTCTCCTTCCAGTCCAAGTGCGGTTGCGCTTTGCAGGGTGTAGCCGTTTCTGGCGAATTCGTTTTTTTCTAATTTGCCTTGTTCATCAACGTTTTCCTGTGCTTCCAGGATCTTTTTTGATTCTTTTAATGCTTCGGGACTTATTTTGTATATCCTTATCATCTTATCAGCTCCAGTAAGGTTTTTGTATGTACTTGTACGCGTTCATTCCGGCAAGAGCTCCTTCTCCGACTGCCACGGCTATTTGAGCTAGCCTGCCTGTGATGTCTCCTGCTGCGAATACTCCGGGCAGGTTTGTTCTTTGTTGTTCGTCTACTTTTATGTGCCCGCTTTTGGTGAACTCCAGGTTTGTTCCCTTGAAAACTTCTGCTGAAGGAATGTACCCGACTGATATGAAGACACCGTCAACTTCTATCTCTCCCCCTTCATTGAATGTTATCTTTACTTTACCTTCTTCTGTTTTTTCGAATTTTGCAGGGGATTTTGGAGTGATTATGTCTACTCCAAGTTCTTTCATTTTTTCTACCCTGTCAGGGTCTGCTCTGAACTCATTCCGTCTGTGTATCAGGTGCACTTTTTCAGCCACTCCTGAAAGGTATATTGCGTCTTCTACTGCGCTGTTTCCTCCTCCGATTACTGCCACTTCTTTTCCTTTGTAGAACAGCGCGTCGCACGTGGCACAGTATGATACTCCTTTTCCGGCAAGCTCTTGTTCTCCTGGAACTTTGAGGTGTCTGTGTTCTCCTCCTGTTGCGATTATCATTGTCTTTGCTTTGTATTCTTTAGAATTGCCTACTGCTTTTATGATATTCCCTTCCACGCTTACTTTTGTTATCATGTCATACTCTATTTTGGCCCCGAACTTTTCTGCCTGTTTTTTCATTTTTTCAGCAAGTTCTGGTCCGTTTATCTTTTCAAAACCAGGGTAGTTTTCTATGTCCATCGTTAATTGCATTTGTCCTCCTGGAAGTGCTTTTTCTACAACGATAGTGTTAAGCTTTCTTCTTGCGGTGTACATTGCTGCAGTGAGTCCTGCTGGACCGGCTCCAATTATTAGAACATCACACTCTATTCTATCCATTTTTTCATCTCCAAGCATTAGTCGGTGGAGCCTCGGGTGGGATTTGAACCCACGACCTGCTGCTTTCTTGGATCCTCTTTAAGGGAAGAGGATAGAAGGAGAAACCGTAAGGTGTCTCCTCTTACAAGGCAGCCGCACTGCCGCTGTGCTACCGAGGCTTAGTTGGTTCTTTTGATATTCGGGTATAAAAAGTTTTTTACCTGGTGCAACAGTATATGTTAAGTTCTATCAGCCTGTCTGATTGTGTTGGGATTGTCTCGTTATACCCGTTCCGGTAGATCTTGTTTTTTAGGTAGTATATTTTGCCTTTTTCTATCTTAAAGTCAAGTTCATTGCTCATGTTTTTGCCTGAGCAACCAGGATAGAATATCTTATGCTGTCCTTCTTCTAGTTCTAGCCCCACTTTTCCTTGAGAGTCTGTGTAGTAGTACTCGTCGTCAACCCAGATCTCAGCATTTTTCAGTGCGAACGGTTCGCATTCTGCCTGTTCTTCATAGCTTCCGACATACTTTTTGACCTGTATTTCAACGTTGTTGTTTGTTATTTTGACCCATGTGCACCCTGATAGTGAGAGCATTCCGGCAAGCACTAAAGCCAGTATCAAGATCCTGGTTTTCATAATATTATTCTGATTTTAGGGATTATAATCCTTTTGTCTTTTTTAGGGCCAGGGATACAACTGCTTTTGCAGTGAGTTTTTTGTTTTTTGCTTGTTTCCAGACAAGGCTTCTTTTCCCGTCAATTATTTCTTTTGTTACTTCCTGTTCTCTGTGGGCAGGAAGGCAGTGCATAAAGAACCAGTCTTGGCAGGCGTTTTTGACGAGCTTGCTGTTTATCTGGTATCTCTTCAGCGCTTTTATTTTCTGTTTTGCGTGTTTGTGCTGTCCCATGCTCACCCACGCGTCTGTCATTATCACGTTGGCCTCTTCAACCGCTTCTTTTGGGTCTTCTGTCCAGTTGCATTCATACGCAGGCTTGTATTTTTTGGGTGTTGCCACCTTTAGTTTGACGTTCAATTTTTTGGCCAGTAGTATTATGGAATTGCACACGTTTGTTCCGTCCCCTACCCACACGATTTTTGCAGACCTAAGGTCTACTGTTTTATCTATGGTGTAAAAGTCGTTTATTGCTTGGGTCGGGTGCTCCAGGTTGCTAAGCGCGTTTATTACAGGGGATTCTGACGCTCTTGAGAATCTTGTTAGCGTGTCATGCTCTTTCATTCTTGCGATTATTACGTTCGCGTAGGATGACAGTACTCTTGCTGTATCTTCAATTGTTTCTCCTCTTGTTATCTGGGTGGTTTGTGTGTTCAGGTATGATGTTTTCATTCCCATCTCCTTGAGCCCGAGCTCGAAGGATGTTTTGGTCCGGGTGCTGGGTAGTTCAAATAAGAGAACTGCGTTCCCAGAGCTTTTTTTCCATCTCCCTTTCACGAGTTCTTTGCACTCTTTTTTGGTTAGGTCGTTTATGCTCAGGATGTGTTTTATGGGCATATTAATGTCCCCTCTTTTCCTTTTATTGCTCTGTCAATATTCTCCGCGTTTGTGATTATCGTTTTTCCCCCAAATAATGCTGCTGCTTTCATTTTTGGGGCTATGGTGCCTTGCTCAAATATCCCTTTTTTTAGTAGGGAATTTATTTCTCTAATCTTTATTTCAGGCACCCTCTCTTGCGTTCGTTTTCCGTAGTTCATGTAAACGCACGGTTCTTTCATAAGGATGATCAGTTCTTTTACTTTTATCGCTTTTGCTAGCACTGCACTGGCAAGGTCTTTGTCAACAACCGCTTCAATCCCAACATTTCTTTTTGTTACAGGTATGCCTCCGCCCCCGCAGCACACTACGTTCATGTTTTTGCTTGCCGCAAGTTTCTTTATTGCTTTTGATTCCAGGATCCTAAGGGGCTTTGGTGAAGGCACAATTTCTCTCCATCCTCTTCCTGCAAAGTATCTTAGGCCATCTGCTTTTTTCCGATAGTACTTGCCAATTGGTTTGCTCGGCCTCTTGAATTCAGGATCTTTTTTAGACACTAACGTTCTGGTTAGCAGGACGGCTGTGTTTGTGCCGCTTGCTTTTTCAATTTCTCTTGAGAGGGGATAGCCTATGCTTGCTTGAGTAAGGGCTACTACCTGGTCCAGGGGGAATCCTGTTTTTTTGCGGAGTTCTCCAGCTTGAGGTCCATTGCCATGAGTGAGGATTAGAGGTGGCTTGAAGTACTTTGAGATTGCTCTTGCTGCCAGGCGCATTTCTTTTTCTTCATGTATGTAGTTCCCTCCAAGCGCGATTACTTTCATGATGTTCTGTCAGAGGAGGGAGAGGTATATAAAAAAGCAGGGAAGTGCCGGGGGCCGGATTTGAACCAGCGGCCTCCTGATTATGAGTCAGGCGCTCTGACCATTTTAGCTGTCCAGTCAAACGCGAGGCTGGACAGAGGCTAAGCCACCCCGGCGTGTTATCGTCTTGTTTTGTGATAATCAGGTTTATATTTTTGACCTCATGACTTCTTTGATTCTGTCCCAGTCTGCTATTGTCTGGACGCACCCGCCTTTTAGCAGGGGAATGCCCTGTGCGGGTACACGGTATTCCATGCAGGCATCAAGACCTTCTCTTAGCTCAAACTCACATGCAACTCCAAGCACTGCTTTTGGTTTTTCTTCTTTTATTCTTCTTTTTGAGAATGTTCCACCTGGGGACAGGACGAATTTGTATCCCATCTCTTCTGCTTCTTTCTTTAATTTTTTTATGTTGCATAACCCGCACCCAATGCACTCTATGCTATTTGGGCTTGTTCTGGCAGGACAGTTTGGGTGTCTTAGGCACTGGGGCAGGATGATCATTCTTTCATTGTACGGCACTTTAAGAAAGTCTGAGCGCATTAGGTTGTTTTCTATTTCTATTATCATATTGTCTATCGCATGCGGGTCTATCCGGAATATTTTCACCATGGTTTTGAGGGGGCTTTCAAAAAAGCTTATCAGCACCATGAAAAACTTTTGGAATCTGGTGTGCCCTTTGTTCACAGCTAGTAGTAGTGTAATTCCTGTCAGGGCTATTCCTGTTAATGTAAACAGGATTAGTCCTAAGAACACTATCCCTAATATGGTAATGGCTTCCATGTTATCCTCCTATTCTTTTGTTTTTAGATCGCACGCCGGGAGTGGGATTGTCGGAGTCTTCCCTGAAGTGAGGGAATGGCTCATTCGAACCCACGCGGGCCGAAGCCCACCAGCTCTCCAGGCTGGCGCGTTAACCACTTCGCTATCCCGGCACGCCTGGAGCCTCGGCCGGGATTTGAACCCGGGGCCTCTTGCTTACCAAGCAAGCGCTCCACCACGCTGAGCTACCGAGGCTGCTTTTTTATCTCCTGCGCTTTTTCTTCAGGTTACTAAGCAGCTTGGGTTTTCTTAAAGCTTTTCTGAGGCTTTCTCTTGTTTTACTTATTTCTTCAAGTTCTTCTTTTGACAAAGCGGGCAGTTCCCCTGCCTTTTTCATATCTTTTATTATGTCTGAGGCCGCGTCTGAGATGATTCCGGGCCTGTCGCTTTTTAGTTCTGCTTTTAGCTCTTGTGGGTTTGCTTCGTTTCTCAGTTTTGCTTGTAGCATTCCCCTTACTCTTGCTACGTTCTCTTTGGTTGGCTTTACGCCTAACATTACCATCGTGTCCGCAATGTTCTTATCTATTCCTGCCATTCTTCCGTAGGTTAAGCTTAGTTTGCTTACTTCTGTTTTTTCTCCTACTGCCATGGCCCTTTTTGTTTCAAGTTCTCCTTTGTTTATCTCTCTGGATCTTATCATTTTTCCTACGATCTCGTATGCGGTTGTTGTAAGTTCTCCTGGGCGGTTTGTTTTTATTTCTCGTTCTATTTCCCGCGGGTCTACTCTATCTTTCAGTTTAGCATAAATCTTGTCCCTGACTCTTTTCATGATCTCTTCGTCAGCAGGCACACCATGAGCTTTTAGCGCCTCTTCTATCACATCAAATATTGTTCTTTCTCTTTCAGCCATTTTTTCACTTCCACAGGGTTTGAGTGCGGGAGGAGGGATTTGAACCCTCGACGGGACTAACCCACAGGGTCCTAAGCCCTGCGCCATAACCTGGCTAGGCAACTCCCGCGTGTATATGCGCGTTCAGAGTTTTTAGCTTTTTACAGTTTTAAAAGGATCAGTCTTTTTATGAGTAGGGTTCTCTAACCAAGATTGTTTATACTGCAGTTAAGGGCTTTTTGTGGGTTGGTGGGGCCACCCGGATTCGAACCGGAGTCACCGGCTCCCAAAGCCGGTAGGATCACCAGGCTACCCTATGGCCCCGTTTTTGGTATTTTTCTGGCTTGCGGTTGTTTTAAACATTTTGGTTGGCATTATAAACAAGAAAAGAGGTTATTACGCTGTATGTCAGTCCACAAGAAGAAGAGAAGGATTAAGGGTAAAAAATGTCTGATTACTTTCCTCCGAAGAAGTTTCTGGAGCCGGGTGAATACAGGCCTTAGGCTCCAGAAAGAAAAACTCTTAGGCTTAAGAATTCTCTTACTGCCCGTCAAGATCTAAAAAACGCAGAGAGAGTGTTTGAGAGAGATCTTGTGCTTGATAGAATTGATGGTGTGGAAACAGGTAAGATTGTTCCAAGAAAGTGGTTTGAAAGGAATTCTGAGGAAAAGATTGAATAGGTATAATGAGTAGCATGAGCTTTATTTCATCGGCCCGTATCCTTCTGTGCCCAGTTCCATCTTCTTTAGGTACTCTTCAAATGCTTTTTGTGAAGGTATGATGGGGTAGCCGATCATCTCAAGGAGCAGGAGCGCAGACTCGTTTGGTTCTGGTAATCTCTTTACTTGTTCAAGCCATTTTTCTATGTCGTCTGATTTTTTCCGGCCTTTAAGCAAGTACACCTTTTGTCTCCGGTTGTATTTTGCTCCGCATATTCCCGCAATTTTCTCTGGGTCTATTCCTTTTTCTTGTCTTAGCTTCCGTTTGCATGATTGTGCTATGCTTGCTAGTAATCTGGCGCAGTCTATCCTTTCTTCAGGAGTGTTCCCAAATTCTCCTTTTTTTATGCAGACCCATGTTCCGTGTTCTGCTTCAAGACTGACCTTCATCTTGAATCATTCCTATTCTCTTCAGCACCTTGTATGCTAGAAGGGCTTGAACTATCTCTTTTTCTTCAGGGTTTCTTGGTTCCAGTAGCCGGGTTGCTTTAGGAGATTTTATCCCGGATATTGCTTTTGCTGCTTTTTTAGGGTCGTCTTTCCAGTCAAATTTTTCAGGAACTATCTTTTCTGCTACTTTTTTAATTTCCTCTGTCCTCAGAATGAGGCCGTCTAACTGTTTCCACGTCTCTGCATATGCTTTAACGGAACTTTTTTCCAGGCCTTCTGTTAGGTTGTCTGTTACTATGCTTTTGCCTTGCACCTCAAACTTTAAGGTCATCCTAATCAGCCAGTTTCTTCGCTTCTTTTATGCTTTCAATTTTTGAGAGCACCAGAATCTTTGACCCTGGGTTGATAACGGTGTTGTCTTCTGGTATGGCAAGCTTTCCGTCTTTTATAACAGCAATTATTCTTGTTCCTTTAGGTTGTTTTATTTCAGAAATCTGCTTTCCGGCGATTTTAGATTCTTCTTTTACATTCAGTTCTATTATCTCTGCATCTCCTCTGCTTAAGAATGTTAGGTCCAGTACCTCTGGTTTTGTGATCATCTGAGAAATGTATCCGGCTGCAGCTGCTTCTGGATAAACCACCAGATCTATCCCCAGGTTTTTGAGAACCTGTTCATCATAGTGCAGCGCGCCCAAGCGCGCAACAACGTACTCTGCTCCAGCTTGTTTTGCTATCAAGGACACTATAAGGTTAGTTTCATCCGAGCCGGTGAGCACCGCCACCGCATCAGCTTCTTTTACTCCTGCATCTTCAAGTGTTTTTGGTTTTGTGCCGTCTCCTCTTATTGCGATTATTTCAAGTTCTTGAGAAAGCTCTTGGCAAACATCTCCGTTCTTGTCCACTACTACTACGTCGCAGTCTTCTTTTATTAGAAGTCTTGCCAGGTGTGATCCGATTGTTCCAGCGCCAATGATTATGATGTACATTTAGTCCCGCCTCCTTATCTTTAACAAGAATCCTCCTGCTATTAAAAGGGGTATGATTTCAAGCCTGCCTACTATCATGTTTAGGCAGAGCATGACTTTTGCTGCAGGGGGCATTGTAGGCCCTGTGATTCCCATTGTCAGCCCTGCATTACCCTGCGCGCTTGCCACTTCAAAAAACGCCTGCTCTCCATTAACTGGCATTGTTGACACGAGCGTTAGGCTCCCAAACAACAGGAAGACGAGGTATAGTATGATGAGCAGGAAAGTCACGTTCATGTCTTCGTCATTTATGTTATGCCCTTCTATTTTTCTGGGAAAGTATGCTTTTGAGGGAAGGATGAATTCTTTTGTTTTCCAGTAAGCGCTTTTCAGGAAGATCCATAGCCTCAATGCTTTTATCCCCCCGCTTGTTGATCCAGTTGATCCTCCTATTATCATCAGCACTGCCGTTATGATTACTACAAATGAGCCAAGGGGAGCGTAGTCAAATGCTTGAAATCCTCCGTTGGTTATTGCGTTTACTGCACTGAACGCAGCGTCTTCTAGTCCTGTTTTTCCATGCATTTTTGTAAATTGAGGGATGGTTAGTATTATTGCAAGCAGTGCAAGGATCAGGATTAGCTTGACTTGCACATCCCTTAGGTATGCTCCTAAGCGGCCTTTCATGTACTTGTAGTGGACTAGGAATGAAAACGAGCCCATGAGGGTGATGAACATTAAGCACAGTTTTGATCCAGGGTAGAGGAGTATGTCTTCTGCCGGCGCCAGTCCTGTCGTGCTTATCCCTTGCATGCTCATGTTCACTGCCTTGAATACAGGCATTCCGGTTCCCAGGAGCAGTATCACGCCAAGCAGCGTTAGGAAGGCGTAAATTAACCACACCATTCTCACAGACTTTATTATGTTAGGCCTTAGCCTTTCTTCCCTGCCTTCTGCTTCAGATAATCTTGCACTTTTTGTGAAACCAAAGATTCCTATGAGCGCGAGCACGATTATACCTGCTCCGCCTATCCACGCTTCAACACTCCTCCAGAAGATCAGGCTTTTAGGCAGTTCAAAGCCCAGCATTGTAAGCCCGGTTGTGGTCATGCTTGACACGCTTTCAAAGTACGCGTCCAGCGGGCCAGAGCCAAGATAAAACATGTAGGGCAAGGCACCGATAAAAGGGCATAAGATCCAGACTGCAGTTGTTGCTGTGAACGCATGCACGGTCCTGGACTCTCCTGAGTTCTTGAACAATCTCTTCAGTAAAAGCCCGGTTAGGATGCCCAGCACTGAAGCAGTAACATATGCTTCTACAGCAGAGATCCCCTCTCCATAGTACAGTGCTAGGGGAACGGGGATTAGAAGGACGAGGGAAAAAAGTTCTATGACTTCTCCAATATCCCTTAGCACTATTTTTACATCGTTTATCGTGAAGTTAAGCATTGGTTACACCCGGTAGTGCCCCTCTTTTAGTGATTTGAGCACGAGGAAAGTTTGTGTTTCTTTTATTGAGTCAGCAGGAAGGTCTTTGATAAACTTGTTTAGCCCACTTATACTTTTGAAAATTACTGCAATCATTATATCAAAAGTGCCTGTAACTTCCATGAGCGCGTACACTTCTTTTTTGCTTTCAAGAGCCTTCTCAAGTTCGGCCAGTTTTTCTCTTCTTGCTTTAATGCCTATTATTGCTACCACGTTGTACCCAAGTTTCCCGTAGTCTAAGTGGCAGTGGTATCCTGTGATGATCTTGTTTTGCTCTAGTTTTTGGATTCTGTTCTGTACTGTTCCGACGGCCACGCCCAGTTTTTCTGCAAGTGCTCTTGCAGATTGCCTGCTGTTCTCTTGCAGTTCTCGTAGTATCCTACTGTCCAGTTCATCACATTCTCCGTTTCCAGTCATGTTCTTTGAAAAGGAAACGGGCGTTTTTAAAGATTAAGATATCCTACCGAAAGCATTTAAACAATCTTTTCCTTTTAGCGTCATGGACTTGCTGAAGCCTGCTGGAAAAAAGGTAGTTTTGCTTGGTAATGAAGCGATAGCAAGAGGTGCGCTTGAAGCAGGGGTTGGCGTTTTTGCCGCTTACCCCGGTACTCCGAGTTCTGAAGTGCCTATTGCCCTATCGCGCGTGGCAAAACAAAGGGGATTAATTTTCGAGTACACAGCTAATGAGAAAGTTGCTTTTGAGACTGCTGCGGGCGCTGCTTTATCAGGGGTTCGGGCAATGACAAGCATGAAGCACTTCGGCCTGAATGTTGCAGCAGATTCTGTAGGTCCCATCGCGTACTATGGGACCAAAGCAGGGTTTGTGATTCTCGTTGCTGACGATCCTAACGGCTGGAGTTCAGCCCAATCAGAACAGGATACCCGGTACTACTCCAGAATGTTTAAGGTGCCCACTCTGGAACCGTCTGATCCTCAAGAGGCTCTTGATCTCACTAGATTCGCTTTTGATCTATCAGAAGAATTTCACGTGCCTGTTTTCGTCCGGAGCACGACCAAAGTAAGTCACGTGATAGAAACAGTAACGCTCGGCAAATTCAAGAAGCCTAAGACAAGGGGGGTTTTTGCAAAGGACCTTGAGCACTACAATAACATACGTCCAGGACTACAAAAACTGCACAGAGAGCTGGATGAAAAAATAAAGAAGATAGAAAAGAAGTACGGTAAAAAAATAAACAAAGTGTACAACAAGAACTCTAAGCAAAAAATAGGCATAATAACTTCAGGAGTCAGTTTTCAGTACACGATGGAACTGTTGAACATGCTTGGTGCTAAGATTCCTGTCGCTGAAATAAACATGACCTTCCCCCTTTCAGAAGACTTTATCTCAAGTTTCATAAAAGACAAGAAGAAAGTTCTGGTTGTTGAAGAACTGGAGCCGATTGTGGAAGAGTTTGTGAACAAGACCGCCAAAAAGGTTAATCCCCGGCTTGTTGTGCACGGCAAAGATCTTCTTCCGAGTGACGGAGAATACACCCTTGAACTGCTCTTGCCCGTGTTCGAAAAGTTCTTGAAAAGAGATCTCAAGCTTGATCTAAAGGCGCACAAGAGGAAGTATGATAATATACTGAAAGGTCTTCCTCCCAGAAAGCCCGTCATGTGTTACGGTTGTCCTCACAGGTCAACATTCTATGCAGTCAAAGAAATATTCGGAGACGGGCCTCACGTTATTTACCCTGGTGACATCGGATGCTATGTTCTGGGAATATTCGAGCCGTTCAAAATGCAGGACCTTGTGGTCAGTATGGGGGCCAGCATAGGAATAGGGCATGGTATAACAAGAGTAAGCGACCAGGATGTTGTGGTGTTCGTGGGCGACTCCACTTTCTTCCACGCAGGCATGCCCGAGCTTGCAACCCTCAGGTTTCATGACGGAAAATCCCCTCTTGTTGTGGTTCTTGACAATCATGTGACCGCAATGACAGGGCACCAGCCGCATCCCGGATCAGGATTTACAGCCACAAGCAATCCGACCAAGGCGATAGACATCGCGGAAGTAGCAAAAGCCTTGGGTGCGGAAGTGAGGGTTGTAAACTCTTTCAACCAAAAGCAACTGAAACAGGCACTTCAAGAGCTGAAAGAAGTCAAGGGCCCAAGAGTGCTAGTGAGCAGGGGAGAGTGCAGGCTTTTCTGGAAGAGGAGCATGGCTAAAAAAGGTCTTTCATGGCCTGTTTTCGAGATTGATCAAAACAAGTGCCAAAAGTGTGGAGTGTGTACTGATAAGTTCAGTTGCCCTGCGATAATCAAGGACACCTCAGGAGCACTTCCTGTCTTTAAGATTGACCCTAACCTTTGCTGGGGCTGTTCTGTTTGCGCGCAGGTCTGCCCGTACGGTGCAATACGCGTGAAAAAGGAGGAGTCAAAATGAACTATGATATAATGCTCACCGGAGTAGGGGGCGAAGGAGTCCTCACGACACAGGTCGTGCTCGCAAGAGCAGCGAACTTTGACAGGTACATGGTAGAAGGCGTTCAGTTGCACGGGCTTGCTCAAAGAGGAGGGCACATTCCAGCGTTTGTAAGACTACATCCTTTCAATCAAACAGTGTCGCCCGCGGTAATGCAAGCAAACGCAGACCTTATTCTTGCTTTCGAGCCCCTTGAGGCGATCAGAGCAGCATACTACGCCAGAAAAGAAAAGACAGTGTTCCTGATAAACGATGATCCACTCAAGCCAGTGTACGGGAACATACTAGACATCCCCTACCCTAGCACAGAAGAGATAAAGAAAAGGGTTTCCGGATTCGCGAAGGAGGTTCATGTTATAAGAGCAAGTGAGACTGCCAAACAAAAGTTTGGCAAGAAAATCTACGGGAATATACTAATGCTCGGTTACGCAAAAGCGAAAGGCCTTCTGCCAATATCAGAAGAAAGCATAATCAAGGCAGTGAAAGAAACAGTCAGATACGATGTGGACAAAAACATAAAAGCTTTCAAGCTTGGTCTAGAGATGGGCAGGTGAACAATACCCTCTATTTTTTTAAGTCAGTTTCATTAATCTTGTCATGCACTGGAAATTTTCTGAGTTGTGTAAGGATTCTGGAAATTTTTTAATCTTTTTAACCGTGCTCTTTTCTCTTGTGATTGCCTATCAAACATTGTCATTTCAAGGACAGGATTATACTGCTGATTATGTGTATCTAACCAAGTCTGGTTGTAACTTGTCACTTCATTACAACATTAGTAGAAAAATGACTGTTGAGATATGGAAAGAAAGTCCCGAAAGCAAGTTTAACATCTTAAAAGCGGATATTTCAGGGGAAGGTGTTCTAAACACTGTCCTTTCTAACTTTTCAGGCAAGGTGGGTTACTATCTGTACACAGGCAAAGTCTGGATTGGGGGTCAAGCAAGCCCTTACACCTTATTTGAGGAGGTAGAATGTAAATGAAAAAGGAGCATCTTGCCGTTTTTCTTATCATTTTGTTCACAGGCATACTACTTAGGATTGTTCCTGCCGCCAGAGAACCGTATCCCATAGGCTATGATAATTTTTTTCATGCGCGGATGGCAGAAGCGTATGCTTATGGAATCCCTCGAACCATCCCCTGGCCTGAAGAAAGAGCAAACCTTTATCCCCCGTCTTATCATATCCTGATACTTTTTCTGAGTATTTTGTCAGGATACAGTACCCTCACGATAGTCAGGTTCCTTCTTCCTTTCCTTAGCATGCTTGTTCCTATTGCTGTTTTTTTTATACTTCTTAAATTTTCCGGTTCATGGCATGACGCTTTGATAGGGCTATTCCTGATGACTTTTAATCCGTTCTTGTTAAGTGCTGGTTACAATTCTCCAGAAGTCATCTGCCTGTTTTTTTCCATCATAGCGTTTTATTTCGTGTACTTCAAGGAAAAATACATTTTAGCAGGAGTATTCCAGGCGATAGGGTTCTCTTTTTCTTTTTTCGCAGGAGTGTACACTTCTCTTCTTCTTTTAGTGCTGGTGTTCAAAAAAGATAGGAGGAGGCTTGTGAAATTTATACTGCCTTCTCTGTTGTTCCTACTTGCATGGTATGGTTCCAGGTATGACTTGCTTTACCAGAGTAATAATGTCTTCGGCGCAACTTTTGTTTTCATGGCGGTTAAAGGGTGGTTGATTCTGTACGCGCCGTTTATACTAGGGGCGGTGTTTCCCCTTCTTGTGATGGTAAAGAGGAATCCTTTCACAAATTTCTGGATTTCATGGGTTGTCTTTTTCACTGTTCTGTACTTTTCTTTTTTGTTTACAAGCTATTTTCATCCATGGCGGCTTCCTTTGTATATTTCGGTTGGTTTTGTAATGCTTGTTGCCACTGGATTAACCAACAGGTCTTGTTGGGTTCTTAAAGTTATTTTTATGTTCTCATTTGTTCTTGCTGTTCTATTAATGTTGCAGTCAAATCTTCACTCTTCAGTAAATGCACCAGATAATCTAACAATGCAATGGTTGGATTCTATGCAGGGTAAGAGGATTATGAGCGAGTATTCCTTTTGTGGGCAGTTTTTGACCCTTTCAAAGACTAATAAAACATGTAATCTTGATATGTACTTTGAGAGTACGCCTAACGTTTCAAGGTGGATTGATTATGAGCGTATGTTTTGGGAGTACTCCCCGGATCTTTTTAGGCAGAATGTGCGGGAATATTCTCCTGATTATATTGTTTATGCGTCTAGAGATGGTGGCAGGCAGTTTATAGAGCAATCATTAAATTTGAGTAAAGTATTCATTTCATGGTCTTGTAATCCGGTTTGTCAAAGGGAGGCTGCAGTGTATGTTGTTAACCAGTAAAAAAGCAGTATTTGTATTATCCTTCTTGTTGTTCCTTTCCCCTTCGTTAATACGCGCGATCAATTATTCTCCAGAGAATATTATCGGATTTACAACATACTTCCATGTTCGTATGGCTGATTTAATTTCTCAAGGCAGTTTTTACGATCCTCTCTCTTATGGTGGCAGACCGTACACCTACCCACCGGGCTTTCCAGCAATTCTTTCACTGTTCCCCGGAATGTTTAAGGTTCTATTAAATCCTCTATTGGGCGCGGTGTTTGTTGTCCTTTTTTATGATTATTCGGTCAGGAAACTGGGAAAGAAAACAGGAGAATATGCCTTGTTCTTTTTGATTACTTCACCTGGGTTTATTTACTTAAGCTCTCATATCAACCCCCGGCTGTTAGCACTGTTGTTAATCTTTTTTGTGTACTATCTCCTTAACTTTAAGGATAAAGACCTATTACGGTCTGCGGCAGTTATGTTGAGCATGATTGCTGTTGTCTTAGTCCATCCACTAGTCTTCGTTGTTGGATCTATCATCGGGTTCTTTATCTTCTCAAAGGATAGGAGTAGTTTGATACCGCCTGTTTTAGCAGGCCTTATGGTATTGTTTGCCATGTTTTTTGTTAATGGAGGGCTTCCCCAGTCTTCTATCGCGTACGCTAACTTTTCTGAACTTCAACGAGGCATGCAATACTTCATTTTTGAGACAGGAACTGCCGCCAGTTCGGTTTCCGTATTAACCTGGATCATTGGTCTGTACGGGTTTTTTGTATATCATAAAAAGTTAAGGCTGGAATCAAGGTGGCTGGTTTTAGCAGTTGTTGTGCCTCTTATAGGTGGGAATCGTCTTAATGAGTTCGTGTATTACCCTCTTGCATTATTTGCAGCAGTTGGCTTCTCTAAGCTCGGTAATTTGTTGAAAGAGTTTAATATGTCATCTAAAACAAAGGTAATCAGAAGGGTGGTGTTAGTTTACTTGTTGGGGGTGCTGTTATACTATCCTCTGTTTTTTTCAAATATTGGTCCTCAGAGAGAAGATTTTCAGCTTTTATCTTGGGCAGATGATCATCTCCCTAAAAACGCGGTAGTGTTAAGTGGTTTTGCGGAAGGCCACTGGGTTACTGGAATAGCGCACAGAAAAAATTTCTGGGACGCGTATGTTGAATATGCTCCAGAGGTTGATGAACGTACAATACTCGCGTCACAAGTGTTTAATGGGTACTCTCCTGCATTACGCACTCTTGTATGCAAGTACAATGTTTCTTATGCGTACTTGCACATCTATTCTTATATGGAAAAATACAAATATCCTTCTAAGGAACTTTTTGAAAGGAATGGCCGGATTGTTAACATGGTTAGAGAAAACGAAAACGGGGAATATGCTGTGTTGTATGAGTTAGATCGGCAACACTGCTGACGTTCTGTCGAACGCGGCCTGCCCCATTTTTTCAAGCCTTTTTCTGACCAAGTGCCATTCAATATGTTTTCTTTTCAGTATTGCGTTGATCTTATCCAAGTCGTTTTTTTCAGGATTCTGCCTGACCGCGTAGAAAACCAATGTGTCCTCTGGGCTCGTGGCTGGTACGAATTCCCTTTCCTTTAACATTATCTTGTGAGCATGCTCGAACATTTCATTGTCCGCAGAATAGTACACCTTTTCCCCGTTTATTTCGAAGGCTATGTCCGCGCAAAATTCTATGTTCGCTCCAGGTAGGTCTATCCTGAACCCCCAGTATTCCCCTGGTTTTTCGTGTTTGGTGAGTTTGCTTGGCCCAAGACTGACCAACAGGCCGTGAGCTTTTCTTAGGTCTTCTTTTGTTAAAAGAATGTCAATATCATTCACGGTTTTGGCGTACCCATGTTGGCTTGCCGCGGTTCCCGCGAACAACACGAACTTTACACTGCCTTCAAGCAGGTTCCTAACATTAAGCAATGCTTCCTTTTGCTCTGCAGTGAACACACTCATGGTGAAATAAAAAGAAAAGGAGGGATAAAAAGGGTACTGTTTTTGCTCATGCCATTATTTTAGTCTGCCTGTACTTCCAGCCGCTCACAACGAATAGTATCAAAGCAAGCAGCATAGTGTATGCGCCTATTGAGAGTCCAGCACTTGCCATCCCCTGTGTGGCCATGGACACTTTCACTGATGTGGATGCTGCAGATATAATGTCATATAGGACCCATAGTATGCCCAGTGCTCCAAGGCCGAGGTATACTGTCCTTACCATTTCATTGTTCATGCCTAAAATTTCGTTCAGTATTGCTAGCACTGCTAGCAATAGTCCTATGCCTATCCAGTTTGCACCAATTGCATCCAGTCCGCTTAGGGAGTATGTTACTCCAAGCGCGCTTGCTGAAGCTACGGGCAGGAAGAGGCTTACTATGGCAAGTACCGCTCCGCCTACTGCAAGTTTTTGGTACTGTTTCATCTCACTGAATGAGACCATTCTTTTTTACACCTCCAGATTGTTGTTTGACTGTAAGAAAAACAGGGTCTTTTTAAAAGTTTGTATTCTCCAGGATCTGGAGGAAGTGGGGCCAGTGGGAATCGAACCCACATCGACTGGTATCCCCACGATACCAATCCGAGATCATAGCCCTTTAGGTAGGGCTCAGCGCTCCAGCCGTTCTGGAGCCAGTCAGGCTACCACTACCCCATGGCCCCTCTTTTATTAAACCAGTTCAGAAGCATTAATAAAACTAGAGCTTTCCTGCTCTCATTCTGCGCTTTCTCTTTTCTCTGCGCATTCTCTTTTTTCTCCATTTCCAGCGCATTGTGCCTTTCTTTTTCCACTTTCTAGGCCTTCTTTTCATGTTCACACCTTGGTTTCTTTCCATCAAAAGTGTTTTAAAACCTTTTGCTCTGGCATTTGCTTTATTTGAACGCTTTTAGTATGAGGATTGTAGATAAAGCGCTGAGCGGCGCGCTTATGTTAGGTATGCTGAAGTATTTTGTTGCTTGCGAGAGGACTACTCCTATGATCGCCAGGGAGAGAACGCCTACAGAGAACCATTCAAGCCTTCTTTTGTTTTCTTTGTCCACCTTCTTCTTGGTTAGGCAGAGAATTCCGGAGGTTATCAGGAAGGCTACTAGCACACTTGCCTGCCATATTGTTGTCATGAGCCCATAGCCAGCAACAAAACCACTCGCTGTCTTCTGAACTTGCACGTAAGGTATGCTTATCACGAACAAGAGGGTGGGAATCATCCCAATTGTAAGACCATACGCTGTTTTTATCCTGCCGAGCAGGAATCCTGTGAGCGTGAAGAAAAGAGTGCCTGCGCTTAGGCTTAACATTATCAACAGCCGGATAAGCATGGCTGTTCCAGGGTTTGTGCTGGACTGCATGAATATGTCAAGCACGTCCCAGCACAGGATCGTTATCATGCTAAGGAAAAATAGTTTTCTTGAAGTGGGCCTGAGGTTCTTGGAAACTTTTTTCAGGATCATTAGCAGAGGAGCCAGCGCGATAACGTGCAACAAGAGGTGTATCATGAGATTAATAAAAGCAAAAGGTTTTTAATAATTTACCGCAGAGAATTTTACCAGGAGGCAGTAAAAAATGGCTATATTTCCTGAAGTAAAGGCAAGACTGCTGAACAAGAAGATTTGTATGAAATGCAGCACCCGCAATCCGTACAGTGCTAAAAAGTGCAGGAAGTGCGGGTCAACTCACCTTAGGCCAAAGAAGATGGGCAAAAAGTTGAAGTGAAGATGAAGGACAAGCTTATCCTTAGGGCAGAAAAGATTCTTGAAAGCGCAGGATATACTGTCCTAAGGTACCTATCAGCTTGTTTTGATCTCGCTGCATCCGGGCCTAAACAGATTATCGTAAAAACACTTTCTAACGTTGACGGAGTTAGGCCTGAGCATGCATCAGAGCTCAAGAAATTTTCATACTGTCTTGATGTGGAACCCCTGATTGTCGGGGACCGTACAAAGAGAAGTCCTCTTAGGAAAAGAGTGATTTATGAACGGTTTGGGATCAAAGTTCTTTCCTTGGACACGTTTAAGGAGTACGTTTCATGTTCCCGTGTTTTTCCATCTTATTCCAGAGGGAGGCGAGTTATAGAGTTTGACCCTGGCCAGCTGAAAAGATTGCGGGAAGAAGCAGGATTGTCCCTTTCAGGAATGGCTGAAGAGATAGGCGTGACAAAAGAGGCAGTGTACTTGTATGAGAAAGGAGTTCTCCGAATGAGAGAAGACATAGCCAAGGGAATTGAAAGAAAATTCAAAGTGCGTTTGGCGAGGAACTCTGATAAGCAGTTTAGAATTCCTGAAGAAAAGCTTGAAAAACGTGTTTCTGTACTTTTTAAGTCATTGGATTTTGAGGTTAAAGAGTTTGATAGGATTGGTTTTGACGCACTTGCATATGATAATATGAACAGGATAGTGGTTAGCGAGGACTTGCCGAGAGACCCTGAAAAGGTCAGGGATCTTTCAGAATTTTTTAACGGGTTCACTGCTTTTGTTTCAGAGGATAGGGAGCTTGATCCACCTATCCTGCCGAAAAAGGAGCTTGAAGGAATAAGCTCGAAAAAAGAGCTTTTAGACCTTTTGAAGTAGGTGCGAGGGAGGGGATTTGAACCCCCGATGGGACTAACCCACAAGGCCCTCAACCTTGCGCTATACCAGGCTAAGCAACCCTCGCGGTTATGACAGTATCATTTTCTACCTGTGTGTTTAAAAAACCTTTTCCCGGAACCTAGTAGTGTATGATGATTGGGCTTCCGATGATCACGGGTCTTGGAAAAGAACTGGGGAAAAAAGGCACGGTCTCTGACATCACGCTGTACAACCGTAAGGTTGAAGACAGGATAATAAATGTTGTTGAAGCTTCAGAAAAATTTGCATCCCTGCTTTTGTCCGTGAGCATGGCTGAAGTCATCCTGTTTCACGTTAAACCAGGCAACCTTGACCAGCGTTTTGCAGAAGCAGTCCTGGCTGCCGATGCTTTTGATAAAAAGAGGGGCGTCGTGTTCTTGGACGGGGTGATTGAAGAACAAGTAAAGCCTCTTGTTAAAGGAACAGTGGCTGATTCTTACGAAATGTTTACCGGAAGCATTCCTGAATTACTGTCTTTTTTATCCGGGCTTGAGACAGAACAGGACCCTTCTGCCCCTTTAAGGATTGTTGTGGATCACTCGTTTCCTGTCAAGAGCGTTGGCACAGTAGTGTTGGGGGTTGTTGTTTCAGGCACTGTTAAAAAGCATGATGTGCTTGACCTTAATCCTGC
>CAZVAJ010000008.1:19393-38481 GCA_964625085.1 Microcaldota archaeon
TGCAGTGTGGAAAAACCAAAGGATTTTAGTGTATGATCCTTCGAAAAAGCCAAACGTGAGAGGCCACGTAACCATTTAATACTTCCTCTGTCTTTTTACCTTTCATGCTGATTGAAGGAATCAACGTAAAATGGCACGGGCACGCTACTTTTTCCTTTAACTGGGAAGGCAAGGTAGTCTACACTGATCCTTTTGTCATTCCAGCATCTCCAGAGAAAGCAAGCCTGGTCTTGGTGACCCACTCCCATTATGATCACTGTGATCCTGACAAAATCAGGGCAGTTTCAGGGCCAGAGACTAAAGTCGTGTGCCCTCCTGACTGTCTGGAAAAACTACCGGGCTCAGAATGCATTCCGATCTCTCCTGGAAAAGAAATAATGGTAGCAGGGATCAAAGTGAAAGCAGTGCCAGCGTATAACACCAACAAGTTCAAAGCGCCTGGAGTCCCTTTCCACCCGAAAGAAAATAACTGGGTAGGCTACCTGTTTACTCTTGGGCAAACAACCTTCTACCACGCGGGCGATACGGACAAGATTCCTGAGATGAAAGAACTTGCAGGAAAGGTGGATGTTGCCATGCTGCCTGTTGGAGGCACTTACACGATGAACCTGCAAGAAGCTGTTGAAGCAGTAAGTATAATAAGGCCGAAAGTGTTTATCCCAATGCACTACAACACTCTTCCAGGCCTAGAGCTTAAAGAACAAGAGATAAGGAAGGCGTGCGAAAACTTGAATTCAAAGCTTGTGATAATGGAGGTGGAATAGAATGAAATCATTTGAGGAGATAAAAGAAGGCCTTGGCCAAGCTAATGAAAAGCTAAGGAACGTTAACCCTGACGAGCTTGACGAAAAGCTCTTGGCAAGCGTTGTGGACAACCTGATAGACCTTGTGACATCGCTCACTGAACGGGTTAACCTGCTTTCAGAAAGAGTGGAAGTACTCAGCGCTAAAGTGCAGATTGAAAGCCAAGAACAGTAAACCGAAACTTTTTAAAACCCCTTTCTATTTCTATGTTTGTTGAGCATGCCTAATGATCTTGTTACGTATATTAAAACTTCCCTTGAAAAAGGGGTTAGTAAAGAAAGAGTAATAGACGAGCTCGTGAAAAGAGGATATACTGAAGATCAGATTGTAACAGCATTCAAGCTCGCGACCCAACCTGCTCCTTCAAAACCCTTGCCTGCAGCTCCCTCAGGTTCTTCTACAGGACCAGCAGTTCAAACTACAGGCCCTACCCCTGCTACTCCAACGTTGGTTACACCCACAACACCCAGCCAACCCCCTGCAAAACAAACAACCCCTACTACACCCTTCACTATCCCTTCAACACCAACACCTATTACTTCAACTACTCCTGCTCAACCAAAGCCCGTGTTACCTAAACAGGGCCCCATGCCCGTAAAAAAAGCAGGTTCAAACAAACTCCTGATGGCGATCCTCATACTTGTGGGTATAGGGATTGCGGCGTTTGTTATCCTGCCAATGTTTTCAGGTTCTGGGCTTGCAGGTTATGAGTATGTTCCAAAAAGGGCTACGGACGTTTTTGTGATCAATGACGTAAATTTTGCTGAGGAGCTGAATGAGAACGAGAATATTTCTGTCGGGAGATTGTTGTATGAACGAGAGTTTAAGAAGCTGGATTTTGCTGACCAGCTGATCGCGTTTAAGTATAAGTGGGATGACGAATTAGGACAGTTTTTGGTGATCACAGGAGATCCTTCAAAAGCAGAGGATTACTTTAAAGACATGTGCGATGAAGGGGAAGTTGACACTTCTGATGATATTGTTACCTGCAGTTTTGATCATGGCTACTGGACTGAACATTACTACTTGGCGAAGATAGACGCCAACCATGTTCTCATGACTCCTAAAGAAACACTTGGTTCTCATGTTGCACGTGGGCAATCGTGTAGTGAGGAGCATTTTAAAAGCATGCTTGAAATGTATCCTTTAGATGAAGATGACAAATATGATCTTTCAGAGCTTTCAGAAGTGTCAGATATCCTGTCCATGCCCATCTCAGGCGTTTCAAAGCAAAGTGGGACCGTATCAGTAGTCGGGATCTCAAAGGATGTTATTATGGTCGGAACAGATTTTGGAAGTAAAGATAAGGCGATGGAGACAATAGAGACCATGAAAGCAGTAGAAGAGATAACAGGGAAGAACATGAGCACAAGTCGGAGAGGAACATGGGTAGTCCTGCGCCTTGAGGGCACAGACTTTTATACAGTGAACGCCTACTACTAGATAGGTGAGAATATGGATAAAAGAATACTTCTACTATCTGCTTTCCTGTTAATGGGGGTTGTTTTTTTCTCGGGGTGTGTTGAAACAGGAGGCAGTGGCCAGACAAATGAAACAGCTGAACAAGCAGCTCCTCAGCCAGCAGGTTTTTACACATACATCCCTGGCGGAACAAAAGCACTCATAATGATTAACGACTTTGGCATGATGGATGAAGTATCAGTAGATCCCTCTTCGAAAGAACTGATGCAGGAACTAAGCTCCAAACTGGATAAAGTGGCCCTGTTCGAGTACATGAGCAACCCGTACATTGTCACAGAAGGGGATTCTGAGAAGCTGGTCTCCTACCTTAAACAAGAGTGTGTTCAAGAGAACGGAAGCATTTCAGAAGATGGGAAAGTGTCTGTTTGTAACCTTCTTAGCTCAAGACAGTACTTTGCAGCAATAGACAACAACCATGTTCTTATGGCTTCATCGACAACAGGTGCAGGTCTTGGAATTTCTTTAAGCGATTTCAAGTCGGTCTACTCCCAGTATCCTTTGAAGAGCTATCTTGATCCTGCCCCATTAGAAGATATTGCAGGTATGGGTGCAGTAGTTTACGGTGCACATGAGAGTACTAACGGGACTCAGAAAATGTGGATAGGGTACTCAAATGGCATAATGAAAATGGCGATGAGCACAGGCAGTTCAGCAGATGCTGCGAAGTACGTTGACGAGTTTGAGAAAAACAAGGCAGAGAAAGGAAACCCGCTTGGAATAACAGAGTCCTCAGCGCAGCAGAACGGAGAATGGGCGATCATTACCCTAAAAGGAGACATCTCCCAACTTGCTCAGACAGGATCCCCGTAAGAAATAGTTATTTTCCCAAAACCTTTTAAAACCCTTTTCCTTCATCTTGTTCTGGTGGTTCAATGACAGTTAAAAAAAAGAGGGGGAACAAGCAATTTATTCTTCCATTAAAAGCTGTGATAGGAATTCTTATGATTGCAGGTGTTTTGGCTATCCTTGTGGTTTTTTTATTGCCTGAGAACAACCTGTATGATTATGTTCCAAAAGATTCTTTGGGCTTTGTTGCGTTTAACGATTTTTCTGCGCTAAACAGCGAGTTCAGTCAAGGGTATTTTCCACAGATGGAAAACATGGGCTCTGTTGCGTCAAGAGCAGTGGTGTTTGAACATAACGGTTATATCTTCATGCTCCTGGAAGGAGATCCTTATAAGATAGAAAAATACTTTCAGGACCAATGCAGCACAACACCTTCTAAAGAAGATGGAATCGTCTCATGTAATTTGGGGGGCCTTCAAGGGCACGGTGCAAAGGTCGACGGCTCTCATTACATAATAGGCCCTCTTGAGGTTAGTGTAGATCGTTTCAAAGTGTTCATGGAATCATATCCTTCTAAGGAGCACGTTGACTTATCCGTGGTTAGTGATGTTGCGAGCATGCCTTTGGTGGTCTACTACAAGCAGCCGGGCACCGCAGAACTTGTGGGTTACTCTGATGAAAAGATTATGTCAGCGACCAATGCAGGCAGCGAGAAAGACGCGCAGGTCCTTGCTGAGGAATTTAAGGCTGAGAACGTGACCATGAACCCCTACATTACAAGCTATACTGTCAGTTTAAGGGGTGTTTGGGTTGTCACCGAGATCAAGGGGAATGTTTCAGGACTCGTTTCTCAGGCGGGCTAAAATTTCAGTTTAGGAGTGTTTTGAGTGTCTTTCAATAAACCTTTGCATTCTTTGAAATCCTTTTTCTATTCTTTCTTCGGTTTCTGACACGAACGTAAGCCTGACATGTCCTTTACCCTGAGCTCCGAAGAACCTGCCTGGCACTACCACTACTTTCTCTTCTTTCAACAGCATGTCTGCAAACTGCAATTCATTCATGTTCATCCTTTCAAGGTACTTGTTTATGTCAGGGAAAAAGTAAAATGCTCCGTTCGGTTCAGAGTAGTTTGCTTCTGCCAGGTACTGGTCAATGCACTCTTGCATTTTCTCTTTCCTTGCCTTGTAAGTTGGGATCACCACTTTTGACAAGTACTCTCTTTTTATCTTTCCTTTGTTTTCCAGGAATTTTCTGACAGCATACTGTGCGGTTCTGCTTGGTGTTAGAGTAGTGGCCTGTTTTATCTCACTTATCTTGCGGACTACTTTCTCAGGCCCGTACAAGTAGCCTATTCTGAGTCCGGGAACGCTGGCTGTTTTTGAAAACGAGCAGCATGTGATCGTTTTTTCTTCTGCCCCATAACACCTGGAGTTGGTGAACTTTCCTTTGAACACTATGTGCTTGTATATATCATCAGTTATCAGCCAGAGGTCATGATCTTCTGCAACGTCTGTTAGAAATTTCAAGCTGTCCTTGTTGTACAACGTGCCTGTAGGATTATCTGGGGAGGCTATGAGTATTGCTTTTGTTTTTTTCCCAAGCGCTTCTTTGACCTTTTCTTGATTTATCTGAAAGTCCTTTTCCCATGTTGTCGGGATCATTACTTCCTTTGCCCCTGTGAGTTTTATTGGCTCCCTGTAACCCAAGTAACTGGGGTCTGACGTGATTATCTCATCCCCTGGGTCTAACAAAGTCTGGAGGGTGACGTACAAGGCTTCTGTTCCTCCTGTTGTTATGCTTATGCTGTCTGCTGGAATGTCTATCTTTTCCCATTCTTTGAGGTCGTCTGAAATGGCTTGTCTTGTTTTAGGCAGCCCGATAGTGCTGCAGTATGCTGTTGTTTTCTGAGGGTTCTCTTTCACCCTTCTGCACATTTCTTCAAGCACTTCTTTTGGGGGTGTGAGACTGGGTGCTCCTCCTCCAAAGCTTATCATGTCTGGGTCAAAGCCTGCCTTTTCAATCATTGCTGCCAGCTTTCTTATTGGTGAGCCCATGTAATTTTTTGACCTTTCAGAAATATCAGGCATGTTTTTTCAACCCCTTTTCTGTTCGTGAAATAATCCGCTTGGTTTTTTCAACAGCATCCGGGTTTACTGACACTGAATCAATACCGTGTTTCACCAGAAATTCTGTGAACTCAGGGTAGTTGCTTGGGGCTTGCCCACATATGCTCACAGTCTTGCCTTTTTTGTGCGCTTCTTTTATCAGGTGCTTGATTGCTCTTTTTACTGCTTCGTTCCTCTCATCGAATAGGCCCATCTTTCCGAGGATCTGAGAATCTCTATCTACTCCGAGGATTAACTGGGTAAGGTCATTAGATCCTATTGAAAAACCGTCGCATAAATCAGCGAACTTGTCAGCCAGAAAAATGTTGCTGGGAACTTCTGCCATCAGCCACAGTTTGAAGTCCTTTCCAGGTTTTAGTCCTTCCTCTTCCATTATCTCTTTTACTTTTTTTACTTCTTCAACAGTTCTTGGGAAAGGCAGCATGATGTGCACGTTCTTCCATCTCCGGAGCACTTTTTTTACTGCTTTCAACTCCAGCCTGAACGCGGGCTCGTACTCTGGAGAGATGTACCTTGAGCAGCCTCTCCACCCCAGCATTGGGTTTTCTTCTGCTGGTTCGTACTTTCCTCCCCCTTTTAGTTCTCGATACTCGTTGGTCTTGAAATCAGACAACCTTAGAACGACGGGTCGGGGGTAAAATGCTTTTGCGACCATGCTCACTCCTTTTGAAAGCCTGTCCACGAACAGTTTTTCTTCTCCTTTTTCTATAAGAGATAAAGGATGTTCTTTTACGTACGTTGCCAGTATGAACTCTTCCCTCATTAACCCTACGCCGTCTGCTGGTTTTTTGGCAATTTCCTTTGCTATTTCAGGGACTCCGAGGTTAACGTAGACCTTTGTTTTTGTTTTAGGTACAGGTTCTTCATGTTTCTTTTCTTTGTGGCTTTTTAGTATTCCTTCAAGCACGAGGCCTTTGCCTCCATCTACTGTTACTTTCTGTTCTTCTTTGAGCACTTTTGTTGCATTACCCGTGCCCACGATACAGGGAATGCCGAGTTCTCTGCTTACTATTGCAGCATGGCTTGTCATTCCTCCTGAATCTGTTATGATTGCTGATGCTTTTCTCATGGCTGGAACCATGTCAGGGCTTGTCATCCATGTTACTAGGATGTCTCCTTTTCTGATCTTTTTGATTTCTTTAGCACTGTGAATTATTTTGACCTTGCCGGCTCCTATCCCCGGGCTTGCTGAAAGCCCTTTTAGGATTATCTTGCCAGCTACTGTGCCTTCTGCTCTTGCTTTTTTCAGGGACCAGACAGTTTCAGGCCTGCTTTGCAGTATCATCAACTGGTTGGTTTGCCTGTCAACCGCCCATTCTATGTCTTGGGCTTGTTTGTAGTGTTTTTCCAGTTTTATTCCGTACTTGGCAAGTTCTTTGACCTGCGCGTCTGAAAGAACCTGCTTTTTTACCATGCTTTTAGGAACCTTCTTTTGTATAACTCCACCTCCTTTTTTACGAACGAGCATTATCCTTTTTTCCGGAATGCTTTTCTCAATTATTCTCATTGTTTTTTTGTCAACAAAATAGTCATCAGGAGTCACTTTCCCCTGCACGATGTATTCTCCTAAGCCCCAAGCGCCTTCTATCAGAACTTTTGTCGTGTCCCCGTTCCTGACGTCAAGAGTAAACATGACTCCTGAGCACAGGGAGTCCACCATGAGCTGGACTCCTGCAGATAAGTGAACTTTGGAGTGGTCAAAACCTTTCTGTATCCTGTAGAATATTGCCCTGTCCGTGAACAGGCTGGCGTAGCATTCCTGCACTTTTTTGACAACATTTTTTCCGCCTACCACGTTCAGGTACGTTTCTTGTTGCCCTGCAAAACTAGCTCCTGGAAGGTCTTCTGCTGTTGCGCTTGACCTTACAGAAACGTACGCTTTTTTTATCCCCTCTTTTTTGGAAAGTGTCTCGTACGCTTTTTCTATGCTTTCCTTAAGATCTTCAGGCATTCTTGCTTCTAGGATCATGGTCCGTATTTTTTTTCCAACAGCTTTTAGTGTCCGGGTGTCGTTAGGATTTTTTATCTTGTCAAGTTCTTTCTGTATCCTTGGCCAGAGATTGTTTGAGCGTATGAAGTGCTGGTATGCTTCGGCTGTTACCGCAAAACCTGTTGGCACTGGGATTTTTGCTTTGTTGAGCATTTCTCCAAGATTAGCGTTTTTTCCACCCACTTTTGGCAGGTCTTTTTTGGTTATTTTCTCGAACGGAAGTGTGTATTCTTTCATGCTATTCTGGAGGAGGGTATTGCTTAAAATCTTTTCTTTTCAAATACTGCGAATTCTCTTGCCACAACCCTCTTTTTTCCAGGTTCTCTTTCTTCGTCTATGATGGTTTTATGCATCCATCTTTTCTTCTGGTTTTTTGGAATCTTTTTGAAGGGGTCTGCTAGCTTGAAGCCTTTGAATTCTGGTCTCTGCCTGATGAACCTGCCTTTCTTGGACATTATTGCAGGAAGTACTATCGCAACCTTTCCATTATCGCACAGGGCTTTCCACGCGGATTCCATGAACCTTGAGTACATATTGTGCAGGTATTTCTGTATCGTTTCGGCATCTTTTTTTGGTACCGGGTTTGTTAAGGGTGGTCCAAGTTCTGGTTCTGTTGCTATTGCGTCTATGCCAGAGAATTTTTCATGAATTTTTCTTGCATCGCACACTTCGGCTTTGATCTCGGTTTCACTGTTGTACTTCTTTTTAGCCCACTTCATGTTTTCTAGTGCGGCTTCAACTGCTTTTTTGTTTTTATCGCTTGCTATCACCTCTTTTACGCCGTTGACAATTGCTTCTATAGGTATTGTGCCGCTTCCGCAGAAGGGGTCTAGCATGTTATCTCTTGCTTTGGACAGGTTTACCAGGATCATGGCCCTGCTGGGGGCCATTGTAAGACCTATCCGGGCAGGTTTTTTCATGTCTCTTCTTGCCTGTTCAAAGGGATTGTTAACTGCTATTGTTTTTCCTATGTAGAGTTTGTCCGTGCCTTGTATTACAACTTCTTCCCTGATTCTTTTTTTGAGCAGGTCTGCAGGAGAATACACGCCTCCTTTTTTTGTCTGCCATTTCTGCTTGAATGTAGAGAGTAGGGTGTTCTCAGCGTGCAGGCTTCCCGGCTGCCCGTGTGGGGGGTAGTCTGCAAGATCTTTCTTTTTTATTTTTTCTTCTATTCGGCATATTTTTAGTGTTCCTCCAAGCAGGTCAGCGTATTTGCCCAGGTCTTCTTGTGATTGTACTATTAGACCATACAATGAGACATCATATACCTTGTACTCTGTTTCAGTTTTATCAAGGAATGCTAATGCTTCTGCTATGCTGAGGCCAGGGTTCTTTCCGGGCACGAGCGCCTGTAGTTCCATGAACTATATACCATTGGAAAGGTTTTTAAAAGGCAGGTTCGGACAAAGGAACAGATCATTTAGGAGGTTTAAGAATGCCAGAATATGAAGTGATAAAGGTTGAAGAGTACAAGTACGGGAACAATAAGTTCGTCGAAATAAGCAGGAAGACAGTAGACGGACAACAGTTTGTTTTCATAAGTAGGGGTTTCTACAACCCTGCAGGAGAAAAGAGGTACAAGGGTGGAATGGGCTTCCCGGACGATCCTGAACTGAAAAAGTTCATTGCGGATAACATAATGAGCATATGATTTTTCAAAGCTCGTAACTATCCAAAATCCTTTTTTCTTTTTCTCCTTTTATGACCACGCGGATCTGTATTTTGTCCTGCAGGCCTGATGCTTTTACCCTTGGCTTTAGAAGGTTGTCTATTTGGAATATTCCAGCTGAGTTCCCGAGGGTTATGGTTATCTTGATGGGTTTTTTAGTTCCTTCTTCTATTTTGACGTTTTCTACTGCAAGGGCTGATACTGAGTGGATGTCCTTTTTTCCCTTCTCGAAAGGAATTCTTGCCCTCCCTTTTTCCATGTCAAGTGCGTCAGCCACCAAGAAAACGCCCCCTTCTACGGTCAAGGGACTGGGGTTGGTGTCATGAAATAGCATTGCGTGCATTACTTCTGACTTTATTATTGTTTTTTCTTTTTCAGGGTACACTTTTTCTAACAGTCTTTCAAGAAAAGGTGTTGTGATCATGAGGCCAAGAGAATCATGATCTCTTCTTCCAGCAGCCATTCCCGTATCATGCAACACTGATGCTAAGAATACAATAACTTCAGCATCCTCTTCAGTCATGTTATAATCTTTCACAATGCTTGGGATGATCCCGTTTTTTAGGAGGATTCTGAGAATCCTTAAGCCTATGTTCGCGACTATTTTCACATGTACAGGTCCATGATCATTGTATCCTAACCGGTCTATTGACATCACGTTTGATGCTTCTAAAAGACCTAATAGTTCCTTATCCTTGTTAATCTGGTCAACTAGTTTAGCCAGTTTTTCATTCCCATTTACAGGGACGGTGATGCTGGTCATTCTTTCCACTCTCCTCTTTTATTATAATAATCACATATTCTTTTAATCTTGCACTGTTGGCACAATGGATTGCGTGTTTTGCACGTTTCTTTTCCGAAAAGCACCAGGCCCACATTGACTATCCATCTGTCCTTTTCTGGAGTCAGTTTCTCGAGGGTTTTGCGTGTTTCTTCATATCCTGCTTTTTTGTGAACAAGCCCAAGTCTTTTTGACACAACTTCAACATGCACGTCCACGGGTATAACTGGTTTTCCGAACGCATAACCTAGTGTAACGTCTGCTGTTTTTGGCCCGACTGCAGGAAGGGATATGAGCGAGCGCCTGTCAGACGGCACTTTGCTGGAGTATTCTTCAACAAGTTCTTTTGCCAGCATGATTATCTTTTTTGATTTTTGTTTGTAGAATCCTACAGGGTAGATCAATTCTTGGACTTTTCTTGGGTTTGCGCTAGCCAGTTTTTCAGGTGAGGAGTATTCTGAGAATAGTTTGCGGCTTGCTTTCTCCGTGACCTCATCTCTTGTCCTCTGGGAAAGTACGCAGGAGACAAGGGTCTTGAAAGGGTCAAGATGGTTGCTCATGTAGTGCTCTCTTGCTTTTTCCAAATACTCCTTTTTAAGAAACCGCAACAGTACGCGCATTTTCTCTTTTCCCTGAACCATCATTCTTTTTATGTGTCCTGATTATTAAAAGAATCATGGCAAGACGCAAGCTTAGGATAGCAAAGTGGGAAAAGGAGTATGAAAAAGCATGGTACCGAAGATTACATTCTCTCTTTTCTCATGATCCGGAAAAACTTTCTCGAAAGTACGCGGAATTAGAGAAAAAACAGAAGGAGGCACTTGCCAAAGGAAAAAAAGAGAAAGCAAGAGAGTACGGCCGAAAGAAGATGAAGCTCAAGCTTGAGTCTAAGCAGGCCTACGATAAAATAATGCAAGAGACTGAGGAGATTAAGGCAAATGTTTTTCTTGGGATGATGGAGATAAATAATGTGCTGAAGGACAAAGAACTGGATGAGATAACAGAACGTTTTATGGCTGCTGTTAGGGAACATGAGAAGGCGGGGTCAGAAGAATTTGACAGAAAGATAGATCAACTCTTGAGTGAATGGGGCCGCAAAGTTCAGGAGGTTATTGAACAAAAAGGTCGGAGCATAAAGTAGTCTTCCCATGCTCACCGCTTTCTTTTATCCACGCGAGCCAGCACAAGAACACAGGCTCCTTTTCCTCTGTTTTCTGGATGAGCTTGATATCCTCTTCTGCCTGTATCTTGTACTCTTTTTCTAGGAATCGTTTTACTATCTTGTCAGGCATCAATGTGTTTACTCCCCCCATCATCCGGAGGTACTGCCACGTGTTCAGCCCAACTCCTTTAATCCTGCCAACAGGATCATCTTCCCATTCTTCCAGTCTTGTGCTCTTTGCCCAGTTCCTGATCCTTTCCCGGTCTGTTTTTCCATACCCGAGCAGGATCTTACTCACGCTTTTGGCAACATGCCAGCTTCTCTTGTTCTTCCACACGCTGTATATGGGTCTTGCGCGCGAAAGTTCTTCCAAATCAATACTGGGATCTCTTCCCACGATTTTTTTCACTGCAGGCACTACTGTTCCGAAGTAGTTGAGGCCCACGCTGGTGAAAGCGGCGTCCAGGACCATCAGAGCAACGTTCCCTTCCCACCGCCGGGTTTCCAGGCATTCACGCGCCAGCGCACGAGCCTCCTGTTCTGGCGTCATATTCTATCACTTTGTAATGTTGCGATTTTTCGTTCTCAAGTAAAATAACGAGCCCGGGGGGATTTGAACCCCCGACCACCAGGTCTCTCCATTCTTCCTATCCAAAAAGGGAAAGGGGTAATAGGGGAAAACCGTAGGTTGTCCCCATTCCGAAGCCTGGCGCTCTATCCAAGCTGAGCTACGGGCCCTTGTTGTTTTATAGTTTTAGTTTCTTGTGTTCGGCAGCTGGTTCTTCTTTATACGCTCTTCCTTTTTGCAGTATTCCCTTTGTTTCTTCTTCTACTCTTTTTTTTATCTCAAATGTTTTTTCTTTTTGTTCTTCTGGGCTGATTTCCCGCGGTATTTTCGCAGGCCTTATCTTTTTCTCTTCTCTGTTTTTACGGAATAGTTTTCCGAACAGCCAGTAGAATGGTGATACAATCACTCCGTATATTGTTACTGCTGTGAACGCGATTAAGCCGTAAAGCAACGGAAGCATGCTGAGCAGAGTTTTGAAGAAGGGCACTTTCTCTGTTATCTTTCCAATCGTTTTTTGGATACTGCTATTCTCGTTTGTTATCTTGTCCTGTAGTGTTGCGTAGGTGCTGTTAACCATCATCTCTATCCTTTCAGGGTCTGATTGTGCGTTGTACTGTTCATCGATTGTTTTTTGGATGCTGTCCCATGCTGTGTTTGTTGCGTTTGTTATTATCTCAGTTTTCTTGGATTCCGACATCCTGTCCCACAGGTCTCCGTACGTTTCAGCATATTCTTCCTCAAATTTGGCCATGAGGTCGCTTTTTCCAGATATCCCTTGGCTTGACAACACCATTTTCTCTATTTCGTCTCTTGACATCTTTTGGTCTTCTATCATGCTCCTGATGTCGTCTTTTGTTAGTATGTTTTGCATGCTATTTGTCATGTTTCCTGCGATTGTTCCTATTTGTTTTTTGAAACTTTCTTGGTACTGTTCTGGGTTTGCTTGTACGACTAATATTCCTGAAATCAGGGCGCCTGCTGCAAGAATGTAGATAAATGTGTTTTTGCTTGAGTGCAATGCGAATGCTATTAATCCCAAGACTGTGAACAAGGCCATTATCCCTGCTTCTATCTTTTCAGGGATGGTTAGAAACATGAGTATGGATAGTGCGGATGCAACAATTCCGGTGTACATCATTTTTTTCTCGAACTTGTCTCTCAGGCTTGCCAGCATCATGCCTGTTCCTGCTCCTGAAATTAACAGCAGTATAATCGTGCGAGGTTCTATGAGCAGCTTTAGTGTTTGAAGGTTCATGGCGTCTTCCACCGATACTCCTATGCTCATGAATGAGATGATGGCGATTATCCCGCCGGTTATTGCGACCGCGGTCCTTATCTCTTTTGTTATGTTCATCGTTTTTCACCTTGTTGTTATTTTACAGGAGTCCTTTTCTATTATAATAGTATGTTCTTTTTGGGATACTAAGGATCCTTTGATGTCATGCAGGACAGGGTAAGGGCGTAGTGCCCCTGCCTGCACAAGTTCTTTCAGCCCCACTTTTATTTGGAACTCATTAAACCCTTTACTATAAAGCCATCTTTCTGCAAACGGCAACGTCTTGTACTCCTGCGCTATTACCTGAATTAGCTTTCTTGCATGCGTGTTCCTTACTGGCACTACTGCTTGAAGTTGGAATATTTCTGTGATGTTCCCTTCTGTGACAATACCTTTGCCTGTGCTTGCGAAGGGTTCTATGGCAACTGCCATTCCTTCCTCCAACTTTTCTGTTTTTTCCTGTTTTACGTTTGGAATGCTTACTCCTGAGTGTAATGAATATTGTCCGAGCGAATGGCCTGACAGGTTTTCCACTGGCCTGAATCCCTTGCTTATTATGGTTTTTTCTATTTCTTCTCCTATTTTTCCTACTTCTACTCCTGCTTTTGCAATTGCAAGGGCGTTTTCAAGAGCCTGCTCGCCTGCTTCTATGAGGTCGGAGTGTTCTCCTGACACGTCCACTGTTATCGCAGTATCCCCTATGAACCCGTTGATGTGTGTTCCAACGTCTACCTTAACAACATCATTTTCTTTTATGACCAAATCATCCGCGTGTTTTGGGGTGTAGTGTGCTGCGTTCTCGTTTATTGATATGTTTGCGGGGAACGCAATCCCTGCACCCTCTTCTTTTATCATTTGTTCTATTTTTTCTGCTATCTTTAGAACACTTTCCCCTGGTTTTACAAGTTTTCTTCCCGCATCTCTTGCTTTTGCAGCAATCTTTCCTGCTTTTATGTACTCTTCTATTTCATCCACTTTCCTAACCCCGTTTGTTTTCCTTTTTTTAGCACCTCATCTTCTTCAATGCCAAGTTCGGAGAGTATTTTCATGCTCGCTGGCAGAATCTGGTGGTGTATGTAGTACTCTGTATCTGGTTTCCTGTTTCCTATTAACTGTAACGGCCAGGCCCTGTTGCTTATGCTTCCCCCTCCTTTTACTATAATGTACTCTAGTACCATTCCCGGGCGTATTCTGTACCCTGCTTTTTTTAGTTTTTCGGCAGCTTTCACGTGAGGGCCTATCTGTTCGTAGTCCTGGATTCTTCTCGTTAGCTGCGTGTATATCACAAGGTCTTCAAGAGGGACGTTCCCTCTTTTGAGTTCTGTTATAATATTCTTGACGTGTTCTACTGCTTTTTCAGGGTCCCCGTGTTCTAGAACTTCTGCTATTACTTTTTCTTGGGTTTCTCTGGCTATTTTTGCCCAGTCCCTTCTCACGAGCTCGAATCCTTTTATTTCAACCGTGCTATCTTCGCGTATTAGCGCGTACTTTTTCTTGGCTGCTTCTTTTTCCCCTCTTTTTGTTACAAATAATCCTCTTGGATAATACCCTTGGTATTCTAGTTCCATGTCTGCCGGAAGATTCTTGTTTACTTTTTGTATGAATCTCTTGGCGTCTTCAGGACTCTTGTCCCCGAGTTTTAGGAACAGGCTGTCAGTGTCCACGTACAGCACGTTGAATCCTTCTTCTTCTGCTTTTTTCATCGTTTCTTGTATATATTTTCTTCCAAGTGCTGTTACGCTTTCTGCACATTCCCTTGAGTAGAATCTTGCTCTTGGGTACCCCATGTACCCATAGCACGCGTTCGCGATTATCTTCAGACCCCATTGTTTGAAGTGGAGCATTTTATACTTGTCTGATCTCTTGTCTGTTTTCTCCATCTCCTTTTTTACTTTTTTCCGGGTGTAAACCAGATCACGTAGTACTGTTGGGATGAGGCCTGCTGGCTTTTTCCTGAACCTGTGCCCGAGCGGTGTTTTGTAGCAGTCTTCACATTCTTCTCCCTCTGGTACGAGTGAGTGGCTGTCTATGTTGAAGGACATTATTATGCTGGGGTATAAGCTCCTGAAGTCGCATACGACTATTTTTTCGTGCAGTCCTTTTTCAGGGAGTTTTACGAACGCGCCTTTTATGGGGTTACGCATTCTTTTTATGACTTCTTTTTCCTTTGGTATGCGTGGGATTATTTCGTTCCTTTTTACAGCTTCTCTGATTATCAGCCACTCTACCATCTGGCTGCTGGTCATCCATGTCACGTCGTATAATGGCAGTCCGAGTATCCTGCTTAATTCAATGTACAAGGGCAGGATTTCTTCTCCTAATCGGTACGCTGCTTCTGCGTCCTGTCGGTTGTACTCTTTTAGGAGTTCAAGTTCTTTTCCTCCTTTGTCCCAGTACTCGTGTATTCTGGCGCAGTCTATGTCCAGTTTTTCTTTTCCGAAGAACTCTTTGTAGATGGATTCAAGATCGTTTTTAGGCAGTCTGAGTGCCCCGATTCCTGTGAGGAAAGAAACTCCTCTGTACGTGTCAAGGTGGATTCTGCCGTTTATCCTGCTTCGTTTTCCCAGCCCGCTTTTGCTTACTCCTGGTTCTGTGCCGTCCCGTCCTAGAAGGAGTTTTACTTTGAGTTTTCTTGCTCTCTTTTTCATGTAGGGTATGTCAAAATCGTTTGAGTTATACCCTGTGAGCACGTCATAGTCCTTTTCCTGCACTAGTTTTACGAATTCTTCGAACATTTCAGTTTCTTTTGAATCTTTCCATGTTAGGACTTTTGAGCCGTCTTTGTCCGCGATCCCGATCATGAGCACAGGGTCTTTAAGGGGATCTGAGATCCCTTCAGGGTTGTACGTTTCTATGTCAAAGGCCAGTTGCTTCAATTTCAGGGGCTCTTGTTCTATTTTCTTGGCCTTCTTTAGCATTCCGTTTTGTATGCTAAAGTTGTAGTAGTTGGAAGCGTAAAGGTCATTGTCCACCAGGAATCGGTTTATGAACCGGATTCTTGCTTCAAACGTTTCTGCAATGTCCTTTATTTTTTCTCTTGCGTGTATTACTTCTCCGGGGTCTTTTGTGTAAACTTTCCACAGTTTGGTTTGCTTCCCGCGATTATTTTTTTCAGCAGGCTCTACTCTTGTTACTCCTGGGATGCTCTCAAGCTCTTTTTTTGATACTTTCTCTTTTTCTACGTAGAAGTAGGGATCATACTCAGCAGTCACCTTCTCTGTTTTGTTTCCTGTTTTTATCCACAGGCCTAGCTTATTGCCTTCTTCATGTTCCACATCAAGTATGAACCCTTTTATTCCAGTCACCCAAAACGTTTATATGGTTTTAAATATTCTATTCGTTATAAATGTTTTTAGGTGTAGTAATGGCAAGACCTGAGATGGTTTCCTCAAGCGGGCTTCTGGCTGAGATACATGCGCTTGATTCTAAGATTCGTGTACTGGCCCAGAGGCTTTCAATAATCGAGAAGAACGAGCAAGTTATTGGCAAAACTCTAATCACTCATAACAAGATCCTTAAAGAACTTGAGGCTTCTGTGGCTAGAATGGAGTCTAAGCACGGGTTAGAGGAGTCAGAAGAGTTCAATAAGATTAAGGAGACTGTTGAAAAGGTTAGCAAGCAGGTCAGTGATCTGGCGGTTATCGTGCAGGAGAACAAGAAAGCAGATGATACTATCCGGAGGGACTTGAAGGAGCTCAAGTACGTTGTTGATATGATAAACCCTGTTGCGTATGTTACTGCAGATGACGTGGAGGACATTGTTGAAGAGAAGATAAAAGAGTACTTGGGCGGGCGCAGGAAAAAAAGTTTTGAAAAGGATTTTCTCTAGTTTAGTATGTCAAATACTACCTGAACTTTTCCTGGTGAAAACGGCCTTACTACTCTCTTAAACAGTATTTTCGCGTTTTTAGCCCTTTTTCTAACTATCTCCTCTCCTAATGCATAGGGGTCTTTTCTATCCCCGAAGTAGTAAAAGTGTATTATCCCCCCTTTTTTAACGTGCTTGAACGCGAGGTCTAGGAAGTCTTCTCCTGTTTTGGGCAGGGGCATTATAATCCTGTCCATTTTTTCAGGAATTTTTTCAGCCTCTTTTTTCACGTCCCCGAGTATGGGTATCATTTTTTCTTCAACCTTGTTCAAGCGGATGTTCTTCTGCATCCACTTTACTGCTTCCGGGTTTAGTTCTATCGCGTAAATTTTCACGTCAGGCACTTTTTTTAGTATCACAAGCCCGAAGGGCCCGACTCCAGCAAACCAGTAGCCTATTATTTCTCCTGGCTTTACTTGATTGGCTATCCTTTCCCTTTCGTGGCTTAGTCTGGGGGTGAAGTACACTTTGCTCACGTCAAGCCGAATCCTTGCTCCTGACTCCTTATATTCTGTTATTGTCTTGTTTTCTCCTGCAATTACTTTCACAGGCCTTATCCTGTACGTGCCTTCGTGTATTCCTGCTCTTTTGCACACTGTTTTAACGTTCTTGTGCACCTCAAGGATTGCTTCGCCTATTTCTTTTTCCCTGTGTTCAAGTTCTCCTGGCACTTCTATTATTGCGATATCCCCTATTATGTCAAAACTGGTGACTGCCTTTTCTGCTTCTTCTTCTGAAAGCTTTTTTTCAAGCACCTCTTTTAGGCTTGTCATGACATCCACCTTGTCAGTCTCGATTGCACCACATGCTCTTTCAGGATTTTACTGTTATTAAACCATGTTTTGAACCGGACGGGTGATTTTCTACTGATAGTCTCTTCCAGTGTTTTTAAGTCAGCCACTTTTTCTGGTTTTCCTGCCAGCACTTTTCTGACGCCTTCCCTTACTTGCCACACTCCGACCGGAAGAGTGTATCCTGAGCCAATGTGCCGGAGCACCAGCACTCCCGCATTCCTGCGCATTTTTCGCAGTTTCTCGTACACCGCGAGCCTGGCAGCAAAATAGCTCCCGCCTATTTCAGGATACTCTTTTAGCCCTTTCTTGCCTTCTCTGCCTCCTGCTACTACCACTCTTGTCCCAGGATTCCAGGCGCTTTTCCCAGACCATGCTTCAAGCATCTCGAATCCAGCCCCTTCTGGGAAGAACACGATCACGTAATTGTTGTCATACTGTGATCCTGAGAATACAAGAATCTGTCCTACTAGTGGGCAGTCTCTTATTTTTTTCGCAAGCTCTTCTGAGAGGATAGAGTCAGAGGCCGTGATGCTCCATCTTGTTGGCACCATCCTTCTTTTCTTCTTGACTCCCAGCATTCCTGCGCTCAGCACTTGGCTAACCCGGGAAACAGGCACTCCTTTCTCGTACAAATCCGCGAGCGCGTCCCTCGCAGGCAGGTCAGTATCAGACCACACTCGTTCGATTCTGTGATCTGTTTTTGTCCCGTAAACAGTTACTCTCCTGGCTTTGGCCGCGGGTGACATGACTTCAGAGCCTGGGTCAAGGGAGAGCCTGGGTTTTTTTTCGAGTTCTGCTTCTGCATCAGGCGGTGTTCTTGAGAGCACGGTTTCCTGAACTAGCTCAGTGATCTTCTCCTGCTTTTTCACGTTCGCTTCAGCTTCTGTTCTCACGAGAGAAAACCTCCTCCTGACTATCTCCTGCAAGGGAAGGCTTGTCCATGACTCAGGCGAGTCCAGCTTTTCTGCTTCTTCTGCCAAGGGCGAGATCATGGGCCCTGCGTACACTCTAGGATACCCGTGTCTTCCTACGAACACGCTGGGAGGGCTTGCTCCCTGCAGTTCCCTGGTGCTGACAACTTTTTCCACCTTTAGGCTTGCGTAGTACTTTAGGACTAGAGGACATTCTCTCCTGCCACAGAGCATTCTCACGCCCTTGCACACAGTGCACAGTTCAGGAGTAAAAGAGGTATTCACAGTACCTCTTCTGATGCTTGAGCGATTTAATGGTTACGGAGTTGTTTTAAACTTGTTGAGGTTATTATCAAAAGATGGGCTTTCTCGAAGACTACTTTATTAATCCTATACTGCACGGGACAGGATACAATCCCGTGAACACGCTCGTGTACGCGGTCCTGCTAGTTGCCAGCCTTCCCTTGCTTGCCAGGCTCATGAAAAAGCTTGGGCTGCAGGCAGACGAAAAAACATGGATTTCACTCCTGCCCTTTGTGATCTTCGGGGGCTTGCTTAGGGCAATGCAGGACCACCAAATGTTTTCTTTCTTATGTGGTGCGGAGTATGCTCTTTTCGTGACCCCCGGGATCTACTTTACTGTTTTCTTGCTCGCGTTCGCGAGCATTCTTCTGGAAAAGAAGGCTGGGGTTCCAACAGTATTGACAGGTGTTTTCCTGCTCTTGTTCTTCGGGTCTTGGTACATGTTCAACATCCAGACATTAACTCCTTTGGCGTGGGTCTTGGGAATCGCGGTCATTTCTTTTGCTCCAGTGTACTTTGTTCTTTCAAAGTATTCCTGGCGCACTTTACCAGAAGTTTCCAGCATGCC
>CAZVAJ010000009.1:0-17406 GCA_964625085.1 Microcaldota archaeon
CTTTTCCACACATCATTATAACCAGCTCCTGCTTCGACTCTTAACTGTATTTCTCTTGGTTCTATGCTCTGGTTTGCCCACGAGGGTTTGCCGATGTACGACTCGTTCCAGATAACTCCTGGAGGAATCTTTGCTCTTACTCTTGCTACTGATCCTGTGCCTTGAGCATAAACATATTCAGCAGCACTCGCGAGATCATTGACCACTTTCCGGGCCTGGATCAAGTTTGTTTCAACCTGTGAGGTCTGGACAGCCTGCCAAATAAATGGTGTTAAGAGCAGGAATGCGAACGCGAGTATCATCAGCAGCTCAATCGCTGCCTGGCCCTTTCTCATGCTAGAACAAAAGAAAAGCAAGTATTATAAGATTTGCCTTTTAGTTCTATGCAGTATATTTTCCGGCCGGTTCGTGAGAGAACATATTTATTAGAATGATTCGGAAAAATTAGTGGCAGCGGGGGTGCCCTAGCCTGGTTATGGGGCCGGACTTAAGTGGCCTTTCTTTAGAAAAGAAAGCTCAACCAAAGAAAAAGGGTTGGAGAGATCCGGTGGCTTAGTGCCGTCATGGGTTCAAATCCCATCCCCCGCACCAAAATTTGGGCTCACGCCCTCCTCCTTCTTTTCTTACCTCTCTCCAGCTTTTCAAGATCACGTTTCCTCTGCGAAGCAACCCTGGCCCTGGAAATCTCTCTCGCTTTTTCAAGTGACTCGAGTGTTGCCTCTTGCACGTTAATAGTATGCACAAAATCAAGCGCTTTTTCTGTCAGTGTCCTTTCCTTTTCCTTAAGCTCTGCTATTCTCTTTTTATCTTCTTCTGTTGCCTTTCCTTTTCGGACTTTTTCTGAAAGCTTGGCAATTTCCTTTCTGGCGTGTTCTCTTTCCGCCTTCAGCTGCGGAAGTTCTGACCTGAGTTCGGACATCCTTTTCAGAATCTCCTGCCGTATGCCCTCTATCTTTCCAGGAGGGAACACCGCTCCAATGTAACCTGATGCTGTTTTAATGTTTTTGATTGAGTTAGAGTTTATCTCGCTCATTCTGGCGGTTAGTAGTCTTGTCCTGACCTTCATCTCTTCCTTGCTTAGCTTGCCTTTTTCAGCCATTTTTGTCAGTCTGGTTCGCTCCCTTGCGATCTCTTGTACTGTTCTAAGCCCTCCGTATTCTTTTTCTAATTCTTGGACTATTTTTCCACGGAGGTCTTTCATTTTCTGTTCTTGTTCCTGTATCAAGCGTTCCTTTTCTTCGATCTGCCTTTCTAGCGCCAGATCTTCAACCCCCTCTTCCAGCGCCTGCCTAGTGAGATCTTCGAACTGTTTGCCCATGGACAGTATGGTCTTTTCCTGTTCTTCTTCCAACTGCTCCAGTTCCTTGAACAAATCCTTGAGATCTTCCTTTTTTGCCATGATACTATTATTGCGTTGGGCCCTTTTATCCCTTTGGCAAGAGGGTAAAGAAGTCAAAAACATTGGTTCCGGATATACTTGCTAAAAGGTTCTCTGGCGGGCCCAGGGGGATTCGAACCCCCGACACCCAGGTTAAAAGCCTGGTGCTCTGCCACTTCAGCCGCTTCCTCCGCAGTGTGGCGGAAGGGAGACTGAGCTATGGGCCCAAGAATCAGGGCAAGATTATTTGGGTTTTAAGGGTTTTAATACGTTATTGGTTTTTTTCTTGGTTCCAGTATTTCCTGCCCATCCATGTACTTCTGGAGTACTTTAGGAATCACCACAGTGCCGTCAGGTTGCTGGTTGTTTTCGATTATTGCGACCATTGCCCTGCCTGTTGCGATGGCTGTTGAGTTAAGGGTGTGCAGCACCCCTCTTTCCCCGTTTTTCTTCTGGTACCTGATGTTAAGTTTCCGGGCTTGGTAGTCTGTACAGTTCGAGCAGCTGACTACTTCCTTGTAATTGCCTTGCCTTGCCATCCATGCTTCGATGTCATACTTTTTGGCGGCAGTGCCGCCAAGATCTCCTGTGCACACATTCACCACGCGGTACGGGATTTCTAGTTTTTGGAACAGTTCTTCTGCTATTGTTATCATCTTCTCGTGTTCTTCCCATGATTTTTCAGGCATGCTGTAAACAAACTGTTCTATCTTGTGGAACTGATGGACCCTGAACAGCCCTTTGGTGTCTACCCCATGAGATCCTATCTCTTTTCTGAAGCACGGGCTTATTCCAGCATACCGTAAAGGCAGGCTTTCCTCTGATATCACCTGGTCCATGTGCATGGCTGCAAGAGGGTGCTCTGAAGTGGCTATCAAGTACAAATCCTCGTTCTCTACCTTGTACAATACCTCCTCGAACGCGCTCAGATCTACTACTCCTTGCATTGCTTTCCTCCTGAGCATTAGAGGGGGTTCCACGATAGTGTACTCTTTTTTCTGAAGTTCGTCCAACGCAAACCTTTGTATTGCAAGATCAAGCAGGGCTGCCTGGCCGAGCAGGTAGTAGAATCCCCTGCCGCTCGCTTTTGCTGCAGCATCAAAGTCAGCAAGCCCTAGAATTTCAAGCACATCTTGGTGTGGCTTGAGCTCGAAGTCTTTTTTGATGGGTTTTCCCCATGTGCGGATCATTATATTATCTGTGTCATCTTTTCCTACTGGCACACTCTCGTGCGTGAGGTTCGGGACCCTGAGCCTCAGGTCATCCCTCTTTTTCTCGAGTTCCCTTGCCCTCTCTTCCATTTCTTTTATTTTCTGGTTCACTTCACGCATTTCCGTGATCTTCTGACCAGTGTCTTCTCCTTTCTTTTTGAGCTCAGCGATTTCTTTTGTCACAGTGTTCCGTTTGTGCTGGAGTTCTTGTAGTTTGATTTTTGTCTGCCGCCATTCCTTGTCCAGTTCCACGATCTTGTCAACAATACCAGTGTCTTCTCCTCTTTTTACAAGATCTTGTTTTATTACATCAGGATTCTCTCTGAACAGTTTGATGTCAAGCATGAGATACCACTCTCTTGTTTCATATTCCTTCCAGCCATATTAAAAACCTTGACGGTTGCTATTTTATATGCTCTAACAGAATTCTTTCACATGATACTTGTCATGATTTTGTTAGAAGAAAAAGTTTGTGTTTTATCTTTTCCTTGGCCTGCCTCTTTTTCTCCTGAGTTTTAGTTTCAGGAACTTTTCAAGCGCATTCCTGTCCAGGCCTAGAAGCAGCCTTTTTCTTTCAGGTATCCTTGCTCTTTTTTGCCTAAGTTCTTCTGTTTCCCAGATTCTTTCTAGCTCTCCTTTCCCTTCTTTTATCCCTTCTATGATCTCTTCTGATTCCCTGCTTATTCTTTCAGGGGGTCCTTTTTTGGCTGTCTCGTGCACTATGCTTGTTCCGCCATAGTAGAGTTCAGTGAACAAGAGGTTTCTGGGCAGGGGCTTTTTTGAGTCAAGAACTTTCTCCAGAGAATAAAGTTGTTTTGCCAGTTCTGGTTCTGTTTTTTCTCTTGCTCTTGCCATCTGGTATACTGCTGCTGATACTACTGTCCTGGCATCTTCTGCAGCTAATTCCGGCTGGTTCCGCATTATTTCGTGAATTCTGTTCTTTAGCTCGGTTTTCAGGCTTAGGATATCATAATTCTTTTCAGGCCTTATGATAGGTTGGGGTTCAGGCTTTTTGGGTCTCGCAGCAGGCTGTCTTTTTCTTCTAGATTCCTTTTCTTTTCTGGGCCTGCGCTTTTTTACTTCCCTCTTTTTCCTTATCCTGAAAGTGTTCGGGCCTTCTCTTTTTACCTCGACGTTGTAGCCTTGTTCCGCGAGGGTTGCCTGTATATGGGGTACTTTGTGTCCTACTGTTAGGGTTACTCTTACCCACTTCCCTTCCTTGGCTTTCTCTAGTTTTCTGATCAGGTCTTCTAGTACAGTGCCCTTTGCCATGCTCTAAAAAAGAAAAGGAGGTATATAATGTTTGGTTCCTGTTTTTTTTATTCTGCAGTGTACACTTCAACTTTTCTTGTGCTTTTCAGCTGGCCTTGTTTTACTCCGACAATGTACTTGACGTTATTTTTGTCGGCGGTGTCTACGAGTCTTTGTGTAACTATGCCGTCCATGACCACTGCGTACACGCCTCTTTCTTTTTCAAGGGCTCTTGTCAGCTCTTTTACAGGAACTTCTTTGATCTCTTTCATCCCCTCTCCGAAGAGAACTGCTTTCAGGCTTCCTGAGAGCTTGTTAAGCGTGTTTTCCATGACCTTTATCTCTTGAGGGGCTTCCTGTTTTTTTCTGGGTTCGTATCTTTTGTGCCCGTGTTTTCTGTGAGTGTGTTCTTCTTGTCCGAAAGTGTGGCTCATGAACTCTGGTAAAGGCAGTTTTCTTCTGAGGCACTTCAGGATCTCTTTCTGAGTAAGCTCTTCAACTTCTTTTCCGTCAGGTGCTTTTGTTACAAAGTCTGCTTCTCCACCAGTTTCCACAAAGTTCTTGACTATCAGGTCTCCGCCTCTGTCTCCGTCAACGAACAAGGTTATTGTTTTCTTGTGTGACAGGTCAACAACGCTTCTTGGAATGTTCTTTCCTTGTAGTGAGATAACGTTTGTTATGCCTGCTTTAAGCAGGGTTAGGACGTCTGCCCTGCCCTCTACCACTATAATTTCTTCTGAAGAGTCTACTCCGGGGCCTGCTGCCAGTTTTTCAGGGCCCCATGAGATCACTTCTGCTGTTTTTACTTCGTCTCTCACGAGTTCTGATAGCTCTCTGCTTTCAGGCAGTTTTCTGTCTATCAGTTGTTTCAGGATCTCTTTTGCTCTTGACACGATCTGTTCTCTTTTCTTGGTTCTGGTGTCTTCAACGCTCACAGCGTGTATTCTGGCTTCGCAGGGACCTATCCTGTCCACTGTTTCAAGCGCTGCTGCCAGAATGCTTGTTTCTACCCTGTCAAGGCTGCTTGGGAGGGTTATCTCCCCTCTTGTTTTTCCTTTTCCTGTGTTAACACTTACTTCTATTCTTCCTATCCTGCCTGACTTCTGTAGTTCTCTCAGGTCCAGCTGGTCTCCCAGTAGGCCTTCTGTCTGACCAAATATAGCACCAATTATGTCTGGTTTTTCCACGATACCATCTATTTCATACTCGGCTTTTACTATGTATTTTACGGTATCAACATAAGTTTTTGCCATCTTTTTCACCTCTTTCAATTGCCTTTGGAAGTTCTTCCACGCGTGTTATGCGCGTGATCTTCCTTAGTTTTCTTCTGTAATCAAGGTCGGCTGTTTTTCCTTCATCGTGCAGGAGCTCTACTAGCCTGCTTGCCATTCTACGGCCGTCTTCATCATAGTCTGTTAGAATGATTGCAGGGTCTGTGGAAACTGCTGCAGCTTCCTGCATGCTCCTGCTGCATGTCACTACGTTTGTTATGCCCAGTTTGTTAAGGGCTGTTTTGTCTTTTTTTCCTTCTACTATCTTTGTGTGACTGCTTTCTCTGAGTTCCTGGAGCAATTTTTCAAGCTCCTGCTGTTCTTCCAAGGTTTTTCACCGGCCTTTATCCTACAATATCTGGCCCAGAATAAGCTCACTAGCCTTCATCTTCCTTTTGCAAGGTTTAGTTTAGTGAGCGTTAATCTAGTGATATTGTGATGTTTGGCGTGGTCTTGTCCCTTAGGATCATCAAGTCCCCTGGGTTCATCCCCCACGCCAGGTACTATTCTGAGAAATCTTTTATAAAAAGGTTATTCTTGGTGTTCTGCCAGCCATTTCACGTAATCTGTTTTAGTGGCAATCCCTAGTAATGCTTTGTTTTCCATCACGAGAACGCTTCCAACCCTTTTTTCAAGAATTCTTTTTGCGCCTATGCTGGCGTCTTCGAAAGGTTTTACTGACTCTATCCGTGTTTTCATGAGGTCTGCTACTATCAGAGGGAATACTTTCACGTTTTCGTGCCTTACTCCTTTTACTGTTTTTCTTATGAAAGTAAGGCTCCGGGGCCTTAGACCAAGCCCTGAAAAGCTAACGTCCCTGTCTGATAAGATTCCCACAACTTCATTATCTCTTTTTACCACTATTCTGTCAATGTCATGTTCTTTCATTAGTTTTAGCGCGTGGAATACTGAGTGGTTCTCTGTCGTTGCGATAACCTCTGGGTTCATTATTTTGCTCATGATAGCGTCTCCTGAATGGTGTTCTATGAAGAACCTGAGCAGGTCACTGTTTGTTATAACTCCTATTATGTTTCCTGAGCTTTCTACTGGAAGCATGCTTATTCTGTTCTCATCCATCTTTTTGGCCGCTTGGTAGACGCTCGCATCAGGTTTTGTTGTTACTATTTCTCTGCTCATCACATCAGAAGCTGGAACTGAGTCTATGGGCCGTTTTTCCTCAAAAAACGCCTTGCCAAGGTCCCTTTCTGTTATTATTCCAAGCGGTTTTTCATCGTACACTAGCACGTGGCCTATTTTTTTCTTCAGGAACAGGTTTCTTATGGCTGCTAGTGGTTCTTCCGGCCCTACCACATAAACTTTTTCATTCATGTAATCCTTTACGAGCATACTACTCCCTCCTACATTCTGGGCACAACAGCCCTTGGGATGTTAGGACAAGTTGTGTGGAGTAGTTCCCGCAGCTTTCACATTCTCCTGAAAGGTATTCCTGGCTTGGTTCTAGCACGCCAGATCCTATCTCTGCTTCTTCTCTTGTTATCTTGATAAGCGCGGGTTCTGTTTTTACAAGATCACGTTCTGTAATCATTCCTATGATCTTACCGTGCTCTCCTGTTACAGGCAGTCTGTCAACTCCTGCGTCCCTCATTATCCTGGCAAGGTCTTCTATGTCCATGGATTTTTTCACGGTTCTCAAGGGCGTGCTCATCACGTCAGATGCTTTTGTTTTTTCAGGGTCTTTGCCTTCTGCAACTACCTTTTGGACTATGTCTCCTTCTGTTATGATCCCGACGCTCTTGCCATTTTCTGTTACTATAAGTCCGCCTACTTTAGCTTTTTTCAGAGCTTCTGCCACTTCCTTTACGCTGACAGTGCCCCGTATTGTTAGCACTCCCTTGTGCATTATCTCGCCTGCAGTAATTCCTATTGCCATCCTTAATCCCCCCTTTGAACTAAGGAGGAGTTCAGGGTATAAAATGCTTCTGGAAAAGGATTAAAAACCAGCCAGGATCTCATCAAGCTTTTTGTTATCTGCTCTTTTCTTGGCATTAAACCTGTCATTTTTTACCACAACGCCGTAGACAGGGCTCCGGAGGAAAGAGTACGCGAGGATCGGCACTGCTTTGTACTTTTTTGCTTCTTTAACAAGGTCTGACAGCCCGTAAACGTACAACGCGTCCTTAACAGTTGTTTTGCACTGTACCAGTATTTTGCTGTCCTGGTTGAAAGCAATAAGGTCTGCTTCTCCTTTTGAGCTTGGGCTACGCAGAACTTTCCAGCCCATTCCTTCCAGCATCTTCCGGGTTCTGTACTCCAGCCTGTACCCTCTCTGGTAGTTCTGGTTAGGCACCTTTTTCCCTCTTTTTAGGAGTTATCAGCACTTCAGCATAATTTGCTTTCTCAAGCTGGGCTGCTCTGTCAGCAAAGTTATACGCTTCTGTTTCAGGAATGCCTTTATTGACAAGGTACTGCACTGCTTTCAGTTTGGCCAGGGTAAGATCATCCGCGTCCAATATCATTTTTACTGCATTTGCGTACTCCTTGTTTTCCCTAATCCTCTTTTTGCAGTATGAATAGTTTTTTTTCTGTTTTTGGCTTGCTCTGCCTCTTTCTCTTTCAAGCGATTGCCTCTTGAATTCCAACGTGGCATCAACCTTTGCATCATGCGCGTCTATCTTGCGCCGTATCTTTTCTTTTTCTGCTTCTGATATCTTTCTTCTATTAAGCCCTCTCCTAAATTTTTCCAGGTCTCTTTTTCTTTTTGTTATCCATCCCATGATGATCACTCTTTCTTCTCTTTCTTTTTTAGCATCTTATCCAGTATTCTGTCTATTTCTTCTATGTTTCTTGCTTCCAGGCACATTCTCGTGAACTCTCTGTCCGTGATTCCAGCCCGTGCAGCTTTTGAAGCGAGCAAGAGTCCCTTCAAATGAGGGTTCATGAGTGTGTGATCTATCATTCTATTTTCGTCTACCACTTTAAGTAATTTGTCAGGGTACATCATCTTACTCCTCTGAGCTTCGAATATGGTTATCGTGTAAACGTTTGGGTGCTTTGGTAGTTTTTTCCCACTTTTTTTTATGGTATTGTAGAAGTCTTGATGAATTTTTTCATGCGTGATAATATCTTGGGCGGATTCGAATTTTACTATTGGTTCTGGCAAATTTTTTATATAAAACACTTGAGGGGTTCCTTCGATACCTTCTTTGTTTAGTTGAATATCCTCTGTTTCAGTGCAGTAAAAGGTGCCTTTGCCATATCCTGTGGCCCCCAGGGCTAGTGCATGTTCTTCAAGATCGAGTTTCTTTTTGTGTAACTCTTCTTCCAGGTCCTTAAACTCATACAGCAACTCATTAAGTTCTTTGAAGTATTCTCCCGCCTTACCTTTGAGGGTTATACTTTTGTCTTTAGCTACTCTATTGATTCTTTTTTCCATTTTTTCTATTCTCTCTAAGATGTCTTCTCCCAGTTTTCCTTCTACTGCTTCTGCTTGGACTTTCCGAGCTTGCATTGCTATCTCTAAAGTCTTTTTTATTTCAGTCACGTTTGTTGCGGTTACTGGGGCTTGTTCAAGCCCCTCTTTTGCTTTCCTGAGTTCTTCGTGTCTTGCCGTTTTGAGTTTTTCTATGGTGCTCTGCATGTTCACCCATGGGATTTCATTCACGAGTTCTTTGAGTTCTTCGATCCTCTGATTCCTACGTCTTATGTACTCCTTTAACCTCTTTTCCGTTTTTTCATCGGTTTTTCCTTCTAGAGATTCCTCAAAAATCTTTTCTCTCTCACGAATGTTTTCTTCTAAGAGCTTCCTTTTCTTCTCTTTCTTCATGATCTTCTTTTGCTTCGGCATTTACACCAGCTTGAGTTCTCCTGTGTACTTGTCTAGTTCTTCTTCGTCCCATGGGCCTATGCCCATGCACGTGACTGTTCCAGGTTCTACAACGGTTCTTCCCGCGTCGGTTATCACGGCCTTTGGGATCTTGTCAGGAATCCTTTCCTTCAGCTCGAACAGTTCCGTCTCGTCAGCCACGTAAACCACTATTTTTGCCATCCCTTCCTGCTTCCATTTTTTCCACTTTTCAGGGCACTTTTTCCTGGCCAGTTCAGCAGCAGCTACAGCAGCATGTGCTGCTTGTGCGGCAAGCTTTCCTTTCGGGAGTTTCAGGTCTTTCCTGACAATGATCACTTGTTTCATGCTTTCACTTCCAAGCCGTCCAGCAGGAACAATCTTGCTCTTTCAGGATCATACATCTTTTTTAGGGGCCCTGTGATCCCTTCCTTTATGTTACTCCCTCCTATGATTGGATTGAACGCGGGCATTATTATTAAATTTTCCTGTTCGATCCACACTTTTTCCACGCTAATGCCTCCAAGAGGGTCCTGGAAGAAAATAGCAGGATGAGAATGAGCAGCTAAGAACGGGCCTTTTTCCCCTTCAGGAGGCCTGGCATGCCCATGCAACAACCAGTATCCTGAAACCTGTTTTCCCTGAGCTGGAACAATGTTTATGTCAAGCCACCCTTCAACACCGCCATCATGATTCCCTTTGAAAAGAGTTACAGGAACAGGAATCTCGTTCACAAAATTCTGCAGGACCTTCCTTTCTTCCCAGCTTGCCCCGTACACGTTATGCTTTAGATCCCCTAGTATCACAAGCTCCTTTGCCTGTGTTTCTTCGAGTAGCCTGCAGATTTCCTTTATCATAACAGAAGCGTCAGCGCTGACTCTTGCTCCTTTTATTTCATTCTCTATGCCAATATGCAGGTCTGCAATAATCAAGCTTTTCCCGAGCACGCACGCAGGCTCTCCGAAGACTTTTTTGATCATGATAACATTCCGGTGTTTTTACCTAAAAAAGGTTCAGAAACCCTTTTTACCTTCCTGTTCTGATAAAATACGATGATCGTCCCGGACATTATCAGAATGGTGCAGAAAGAGCATGAGGGAGCTGCAAGAAAATTAGACCTGAACACTACTACGATTTCACAAGTTCCTTTTTCAGGAACAGTTGCAGGAGTGGACGGTGGGATAAGCATTAAAAAAATTCCAGGGGTCACGCTGGTTTTACTCAGGGCCGTTTCCACGGTTATGAAATATGATGCAGGGGAACTGAAAAGAACAGAGTACATTGGCATGGGCGAGCCCGTGGTCATCGCAGATGAGCTTGACGTGCCCGGACTTCACAGGCTGAGAAAAGAATCTTCCCGCGCGCTTGAAGCCTGTCAGCGCGCGGACATGATCTTGCTGGACGGTTCTCTTGTGCTACAGCCTCAGGACAAGCCAGCGTCCACCGCCCGAAAACTGTACAAGGAAGTCATGGCCAAGTACACTGCACTCTATCAAGAATCGCTTGACTCAGGCAAAGTTCTTGCAGGAGTGGTTGAAGACTCAAGAGCAAGCACGCTTACAGGAAAGAACGATACTCTTGTCCTATCCTACAAACTAAAACCAGGGGAAATGACAGAATCGTTCGAGTACTCCAAGCACTCAAGAGAACACCCGGTTTTATCAGACCTGCCTGAAGAGCATGCTAAAAGAATACGTTTCTTTTACTACAGGCCTAATAACGATCTTCCAATAAGAGTGGAGTACTACGATAACGGAAAGTTCAGGCCAGAAGATCTGGCAGCCTGGTTAACCAGTCTGGCTGTCTCTCCTGACTACGGAATACCTGCACCAATAATAGAAGCAGACCTAAGGGCAAAAATAAAAATAAAAGAAGCAGAAGGATACTGGGCCAGCATGGGCTTAAAGCCCAGAAGAGAAAGACGGCCTTTCAGGTGATATGAATGATCGGCAGGGTTATTAACCTAAAGAAGCAGAAGAAATATGGTGTGGACTATGACTGTCTTGACTGCTGTGATACATAAAGAAGAGGGCATGTACGTTGCAGAATGTCCTGAGGTGGGAACAGTCAGCCAGGGAGATACGGTGGAGACAGCGATTAGGAACCTTAAAGAAGCTACAGAGCTCTATCTTGAAGAATTCCCCTTGTCTGAAGAAAGCCCTGCTTTGCTGACGACATTTGAGGTACGTGCAGGGGATGGGCGTGTTGTCAAAACTTAAGAGTATTTCTGGAGAAAAAGCAGTGAAAGTGCTCTGTAATCATTTTGGCTTTATAATAAGTGGCAGAAGAGGAAGTCATGTTCGGCTATCTAAAGAAACAGGACAAGAAAAGGTGGGCACAGTGGTTCCCTTGCACAAGTCACTCAAGAAAGGAACACTGCTTGGGATTCTCAAGCTCGCGAAGATTGATCCTAAAGAATTTGAAAAATACTTTTGAGTGATTCTTATGATCGGAAGAGTGCTATCCTCAGATTCCAGCCCCACAACAATGCAATACTACTTTGTTTCTTCCCAGCCAGTGAAAAAGAACATGTTTGTTACAACAGATTCCGGAGAAGGGAAAATAGTGGGCATGATAACAGAAGCATACAAATCAAACAGGTACTACGAGAACCCGGAGGTCATGAAAAGGTCTGGTTCTATTCCTGAAAAACTTCCTGCCCAGGACTGGGAGCTTGAAACAGCAAGAGTCAAGGTGTACGGGGTGCTCTCGGAAGAAGGCATAAGAAGACCGTTTCAGGCAGTAGCCCCAGGCTCAGTAGTGCGCGCAGCATCCTCAGAAGAGCTGGAAAAGTTTCTTGGGCTTGATTCAGAAGGCCTGAACCTCGGGGTAATAGAACACCATGACGTGCCCGTGAAAGTAAGCATGAACAAAATGTTCCAAAAGCACGTTGCTGTGCTCGCAATGTCAGGAGCAGGGAAATCGTACGCCGTGAGCGTTATGATAGAAGAACTGCTTGACAAGAAGGACGCTAAGCCTGCGGTTGTTGTTTTGGACGTGCACGGAGAGTACACGGGATTTGCTGAAGATCTTGCATACGCTGGCAGGACAAATGTTTACGAGAACGTGAAGATTCCAGTGCCTAGCCTGTCTGTTTTTGATTTTGCATTGTTCATGCCAGGAATGTCAGAAGTGCAAAAAAGAGAACTGGCAGGAATTCTAGCAGGCCTGAGGGCAAACCAGTCTTCAGGAGCAGGGCCTTATGATCTTTCAGACATCATGGACGTTGCCGAGCAGAAAGTAGGGGGTTCCACTGCTAGGGCATTAAACTCTTGGCTGGAACAGCTCGCAGGTACAGGACTGTTTGACAAAACAGGAAACATCTCAGTTGACGGACTGGCCAGGCCAGGAACACTTAGTGTGATAAACCTTGCGAACGAAACCAACCTGTACAAAAAACAGGTTTTGGGTGCATGGGTTTCCAGAAACCTATTCTGGGCAAGAAGAGATGCTAGGATTCCTCCTTTCGTGCTGTTCGTGGAAGAAGCCCACAACTTTGCGGGAAACGAGTCAAGCAGCATAAGCAGGGGAATAATCGAGACCATTGCTAGGGAAGGCAGGAAATTCGGGGCGAGCCTGTGCCTCGTGAGCCAGAGGCCAGTTAGACTTAGTACTACTGCACTGTCACAGTGCAACACTCAGCTTATACTGAGGGTGACGAACCCGTACGACTTGAAGCACATAGGGGAATCAAGCGAGGGAATAGACCAGAGCACTCTGGACAGCATCACAAGCCTCAGGGTCGGAGAAGGCATTCTAGTTGGAGAAGCCGTGAACTTCCCACTGTTCCTGAAAATAAGGCAAAGGAAATCAAAAGAAGGCCAGCTCGGGAAAGATTTTGAACAAGCTGCCAGAGAATACGAAGAAAAACAGAACAAGAAAAGCCAGGACGCCAGGGCATTCATGTAATACTTCGCTCCAGGCCGAACATTTTCGGACTATTCTTATACTTGGATCAGCTAACTCTATCAGGAGGTGGAAGAATGATTCAAGCAAAAACAATATTGTACCTGCTGTCAACAGCAGCGGTGATATCAGTGCTTGCACTGGTTATAACACCGGCTCCAAACACTATTGGCATGACTGTAGAAAATGAAGAACCGCAGGCCAACACATCATCCGCATTTGAGGTTTCTGTCACTGGAACAGGCACAGTATACCTTGATCCTGACAAGGTCGCGGTCACGCTGGGAGTGGAAACGAACGCTCAGACCGCAGAAGAGGCCCAGCAACAGAACTCTCAGAAAATGAACCAGGTTATGAGCTCTTTGAAAGCGCTTGGGATTCCTGAGAACCAGATAAAGACAACAACCTACAGGCTGTACGCTGACTATGACTGGACCCAGAATGGGAAGGTTTTCAAAGGGTATAAGGTAATGCACTATGTCATGGTAACATGCTATGACACGAGCAGGGCAGGAGAAATACTGGACACTGCTTCAGAGAACGGAGCCAACTACATTGGACAGGTGTCTTTCGGGCTTAAGGATGAAACTCTTGCGCTTGCCAGGCAGCAGGCAATAGAAAAAGCAGTTCAAAACGCGGAAGGAGAGGCCAGTTCTGCTGCAGAAGCCATGGCAGAGGCAACCGGAAACACACTCATAAGACTGGATCCCACCAGTTTGAGTGTAGGCTACCAGTACTACACACCATACAGAGGATATCCTGCCGCTGCACCAGAAGGAGTACAGGACACTCAACTAGAACCAGGCCAAGTGAGCGTGACGGTCTCTGTCAACGCGGCGTTCAACGCGAGTTTGGGTATTCCAGTAACTGTGTGGAACTAAACCCTTTCTTTTACTTTTTGTTTTAATCTTTTTCATATCCCTAGAACTACATGTTCTCCTCTGACCGAAAAACTGGTCTTGTAATCGCATTCTTCTACCTGCTTTTGGAAAAATATCTCGGCAGCTCCTGCGCACTTTTTTTGACAAGAAAAAGTTGTTTAAGCTCTCGCTTCCAAAAGCCCCTAAGTTGTGATAAAGAAGGAAAGTAAAATGTTTTAAAGCATTTGCAACAAAACCCTTTTTAACTTCCTTTTCTCAGCTTGTTCTGGTTGTGATAACAACAGGGGGCTGTTATGTTGGCATTGCTTGAAGTCGTTGACGTGAACTATTCTTCCGGCAGCAGGCATATCCTAGAAGACGTTAGCCTGCGGGCAGAAGCAGGGGAGATAACGTGTGTTGTGGGAGTCAACGGCACGGGCAAGTCAACGCTCGCCGCCATGATAATGGGGCTTAACGGTTACAAGCCTTCTTCAGGCAGGATTTTTTTCAAGGGAAAAGATATCACGAATCTTAGTGTTACGGAAAGGGCTAGGAGGGGAATGACTCTTGCCTGGCAGTCACCTGCAGAATTTGAGGGGATAACCGTCAGAGAATACTTAAGCCTAGGCAAGAAGGATCCTTCTGAACTTTTGAGGAGGGTAGGACTCGATCCCAAGAAATATATTGACAGGCAAGTGGACTCAAGGCTAAGCGGGGGAGAGCGGAAAAGAATAGAACTTGCATCGGTTATGTCAGTAGAACCGAGTCTTGCTATACTTGACGAGCCTGATTCTGGCATTGACATGGCCAGCATAAATGTCATAACAAGTGTCATAAAAGACCTTAGGGAGTCTGGAGCAGGCGTGCTTCTCATAACCCACAGCGAGGCGATGGCCAAGTCTGCGGACAAGGTCGTGTTGATGTGCAGGGGAAGAGTGCTAAGGGAGGGCAGTGTTGATGATGTTGTACAATTCTTTTCAGGAAATTGTGTTGAATGCGATCATGTTGGAAAAATAGATGAGAGGCTTTTGAATGGAAGATCTTGAAAGGATGAAAGAAGCGTACTCAACGGCAGGGGGAAACGAGAGCGCACTTGAAGATCCCAAGGTTGGTAGTATTGTCATAGATCATAACAGGGTCTTGTCCAAACGAGAGGTTCCAGGGCTCAGGATAGAACACCAGGAGACCACTGACGGGGTTAATGTGAGAGTGACAGTTTCAGAGGTTCTGAAGAAGCCAGTGCACTTGTGTTTTGGGATGCTGCCGCAAGAAGGCCGGCAAGTCATAGAATCAGAGTTCATAATAAAAGATGGTGCAAAGGCAGAGTTCATAAGCCATTGCATTTTCCCGAATGCCCAGAAGATAGAACACTTGATGAACTCTAAGGTCATTGTGGGAAAGAACTCGGGTATGACCTACAAGGAAGAGCACTATCATTCCTCCAAGGGTAATGTTATCACCAAACCGTTCCTCAGGGGTAGGATCCTGGAAGGAGGATCACTGTTCGAAGAATTCAAGCTCGTGAACGGCATGGTAGGAGAACTGGACATAGACTACGAGGTGGACCAGGAAGCAGGATCAGTATGTGATCTCACGACAAAAGTTTACGGTAGGGACAACGACAGGATCGAGATAAGGGAGGCCCTTCACCTTAACGGAGAAAGAGCGTCAGGAACTGCTAACAGTAGAATATTTCTGAGAGACTCTGCCAACGCGTCCGTGCTCGGAGAGGTTGAAGGCAACGCAGCTCATGCAAGAGGGCACGTGGACTGCCAGGAAATCCTGTACGGTAGTAATGCCAAGGCAAGCTCTACTCCCATGATAAGTGTGAGCCATCCTCTCGCGAAGGTGACCCACGAGGCAGCGATAGGCAGGGTTGACAAGAAAGAGCTTGAGACCCTGATGGCAAGAGGGCTTTCAGAAGACCAGGCTGTTAACATGATAGTCAGAGGGCTTCTGCGCTGACCTGGGAAAACCTTTTAAATACCCCCTCTCCAAAAAAGAATGGTTTTTACCAGAAGGTGGCTTGATGCTGACTCGTTTTGAGATCGCAAGAGCAATTGGTGTGAGAGTGCTACAGCTCTCAAGAGGAGCGCCTCCGCTAATACGGGTCAAAAAAGATGCGACAGCAGCGGACATAGCCAAGGCAGAAATAGAAAAAGGAGCGCTTCCTTTAACGATAATACGAGAATTTCCTAACGGTAAGACCGTTTACTACAATCTTAAGGGTGAGATTATTGGGGAAACAGCGTAACAGCAGCATGGCAAACAAACTGAAAGAGCTCAAGAAGAGGTTCCCAGACAATTTTAACACGGACTTTGAGCACAACAAGAAAGTGCTCCAGGAAATGGGCGTGTTCCAGTCAAAAAGCAGGAGGAACATCGCAGCAGGTTTCCTGGTCAGGCTTTCAAAAGAGAAGGTTTTGTGATACCTACTTGTAAACTTCATCATGGTGCCCGAATTTTTCTAAAATAACAGCATTCTTCTCTATAGAGTAAATTAGTACGTAACATGAAAGTACATGAACTCCTCTCTTGTTCTGTAGTGGTTTTTTCAAGGGTTTGAACTGATAGGGATTTTTGAGAACTTGCCTTATTCTCTTTTTGAGTGCCGTTTCCAGACGCTTGTTCTTCTTACAGTGTTTTATTATTTCTCTTTTTACTGCCTTACGATAATAAAGTTCGCGCAAGTGCTCACCTAAACAGTTCATCCGGGGATTTTGCTTTTACTGGTTTCTGTTTTTCTCTTTTTCTTAGTTCACGGGCTGTTTTTTCACTTACGTCTGGTTCTTCTATTAGCCCATATTCTTTTCCAAGCTCTAGCACGCTTAATCTCACTGCTTCCGCTTTTGTTTTGACAAGCCCTTTTCGCACCGCATTCTCCACTATTCTACTAAGAATGCCCTCAAGTTTTATATTAATATTCATACTGTTTCACCCATATTTTTGTATCAAAAATATTATATATTTCTACTGTTCTGGCGTAGTTCTCTTGCTCATAGGATAAGATCCTTTGAACCAGTGTTTTCTGGTTTGTTGGGTGTTAATGTTTCTTCTTCTGTTTTTTCATTTCAGCCAGCATGTGCGCTTTTTCTAGTTCCCAGTTTACTTCATCGCTCACTTTGTCTGCCATTTCCAATAGATTGCGCTCTTCTTCTAGCCCTTGCAGTTCTCTTTGTTTATCTCTTAGCTCTTTCTCTGCTTCTTCTCCAAGCGCGATTGTTTCTGTTTGCTGATTCCTGCCTGACCAGTACTCTTCGTCCAGCTTCTTCATGGCAGACCGCACCCCTTCCAGTTCTTTTTCAAGTCTTGCTTTCTCTTCTTCTGTAGGGCCTTGTATGATCTGTTCAAGCTCTTGTTTTCTGACACGCAGGGCTGTTAGCTTCTTAGAATCTTTAGGCGTTCGTTTTTCGTCTGGCTTGGATTCTAACTTGTTTATTTCCTCGTTCACTGCGGTTAATGCGGTTAAGTAATCTTCTTTTGGGTTATTGCCCATGGGGTTGATTTTCCTCAGGAGGTCAATTTCCCATGCTTCAAGGAATGCTCTGTTTTCGGAGTACTCTTTCATCTCCTTTAGAGTATGGGGTTTTTGTTCTACTTTGAGAGAAGGAGTATTCGCTGCACCCTGTTCTTGACGTTCCACTGTAAGCTCTTCTGACAGTTCTTCTCGTTTTTTTCTTATTTTTTTGATTTTTTGTTGTATTTGTTTTCGTTCTTCTTTTGTTGC
>CAZVAJ010000009.1:17506-22797 GCA_964625085.1 Microcaldota archaeon
TTTTTCTTATTTTTTTGATTTTTTGTTGTATTTGTTTTCGTTCTTCTTTTGTTGCTTTTTTCAACTGTTCTTTCAGACGTAGCTCTTGTTTAACCAGTTTTTTCAGCTTCTCTTCTGCTGTTGTTAAAGTCTCATCAGTTTTAACGTGTTTGCGTTTGTACTCTGCTTCAAGTATTTTCCTTATCTCTTCTCGTTTTTTTCTTATTTTTTTGATTTTTTGTTGTATTTGTTTTCGTTCTTCTTTTGTTGCGTTTTTCAGCTGTTCTTGCAGTTTCATTTCCTCTTCTTTGTACACTGCCGCTTTCTTCCGCAATCCTTCTTCTGCACTCTTTTTGGAGATTACAAATTCAGAATTTATTTTTGGTTCAAGAATTATCTGAAGGATTGTGTTGGTGAGCGGAAGTCCGGTCTTTTCTATCGTATTGAGCCGTTTTTTAGCCCATTCTTGTTTTTCTGTTAGCCTGTCGTACTCCCCTTTTAGCTGCATTAGTTCTTTAGGGCTATTGGGCGCGTTCATTCGTTCTTTTAGGCGGGATATCTCTTCCTGGAGTTGTTCTAGGCGCTTTTTGAGTAGCATTTTCTCTGTTTCTGTCTCTTTTTTGAGTTTTGTTTTCTCTTTTTTGGTTAGTTTTATCCTCAGTTCCCCGCGTTTTTTCCGCATGTGGTCCCCTCGTTTGTGGATAATACTATTGTTATTTTATTAAATGTTCCTGGCATCAGTTAGTACTGCTTTACTGCCCTTGTGGGCTCGTTTTCTTCTTTATTCCTGTCAAGCACGTACAGCGTGCCGCTTGCCGCAGCCTCAAGCTCTTCATCATGGGTTATTATGAAAACCTGGTCCACTATCTGGGGAAGTTTTTCACGGAGCATGGTGGCGAGTTCTTTTACAGTGTTCTTGTCCAGGTTGTGCGTTGGCTCGTCAAGCACGAGCCAGCTGAGGTTGCGTGCCAGCACAAAGGAAAGCGCTATCCTCAAAGCAAGTGAGGCAGCGCTCCTTTCACCCCCACTCGTGATCCCTTCAACATTAACAAGCTCGTTCTGTTTGGTAATGAGTTTAAGCACATAGTCCCCTTCCTCAACATCCAGTTTAAGCCCTGCATAATCTTTGTACGGGTATATTCTCTGCCACACTTCCTGCAGGGCAAGGTTGGTCTCTGCCACGAACTCTTTTCTAAGTTCATCCTGTCCTGCTGCAAGAACCCTTTCAAGCAAGGACAGCCGTGCGCTGGCTTTTTTGCAGGCTTCTTTTTCTTCAGCAGCTTTGCGCGCTTTTTCAAGCTCTTCAAGAAGCGTTTCTAGGTGTTTCTCTTTTTCCTCAAGCAGCCTCCTCTCTCCAGCCAGTTCCTGTTCCAAGCTAGCGCGCTCTGCAACCAGTCTGCTAAGCGTTTTCTCTGCATCTTCATACTCTTCAGGATTGTACTTGATTTCTTCAAGCCTGGATTTCACATTTTCAGCAGAGTGCACTGCTCTTTTATACTCTAACCTGGCTTCAGCAGCTTCCTTCTCCCTGAGGAGCTCCTGCTCTTTTTCCAGCAGGGGAGTCAAATCTGGTACGGTTATCTCCTTGAGCTTGTTCTCCAGCTCAGCAGCCTCTTGTTTTTTTAAGGCAAGCCTTTGACTTGCCTGGTTTATCTGTTCCTGAATATATCTCCTTTTGGACGCTTTCTCTTTCAGTCTTTCAAGCTCTTTTTCCCTGACAGAAAGCGCGTTAATCTCATGAAGCGCTTTCTCCCTGTCAGCAATAATCTCCTGAAGCTCTTTTCTTTTTTCTGCTTCAATCTTGTCAGCATGCTCTTTTGTTAGCATTGTGCCACATAGCGGGCACATGTCTTTTCCTTCCAGCATCCTGATCTTCTGTTCTACTTCTCGTTCTCTTGTCTTGCTTGCTTCTACCTCTGACTTAAGTGACAAGATTCTTTCAGAAACTTCTGCCAGCTCACTCTCCACTCCTGAAACATCTGGGAGTCTTGCAAGTTCTTCTTCTAGCCTACTCAAATCCTTATTCAGAACACTTGCCTCTCCCCTCTTTTCTGATAAGAGGGATTCAAGGGCCCGTTTTTCTTTTTCAGACTCTCGCGCGAGGGATATCTGGCGCCTGACACTCTCAAGATCGGTTGCAACAGTCTCAAGATCCCTGGCGCCTGCCTGCGCTTTTTTGACAAGAGCCTCTGCCAGACCTTTCAGTTTTTCCAGCTCGCGAAGTAAACGTTCATGTTCCCTTCTCTTGTTTTCAACTTCTTCTTTTTTGGTCTTAGCAGATTCCAACGCACTCTTCAGTTTAGTTATCCTACTTTCAAGTTCCTTTATCCTGCTCTTCAGGTGCTCTGATTCAGCCTGTTTCTTTCGGATTTCTTCCTCATCAGGGGCTTTCTCTGCCTCAAGGAACGCGATCCTGGAGGCCAGCTGGCGAGTTGCCCGTGCGCTGTTCTTCCGGGCTTTTTCAAGCTTGGTTATCCCAAGAAGCTCGTCCAGCTTCTGCTTCCTTTGACCCCTGGGTATCTCAAGGAAGTATTCTATGTTATTCTGTTCTGAATAAACAGCTTTGGAGAACAGCTCATAGTTTATCCCAAGCACTTCTGACACTTTCTCAGTAACCCGCCGAGAGTTAGGCCCTTCAAGCAGTCTGTCGCCCTTCCTAAGGTAATTTTCAACACCTCCCCTGCCCCTTTCTATAACCCTTTCTACCGAATACTCCTCCTCACCCTGAGTAAAATGAACAAGAACCCTTGCCCTCTTCTTCTCGTACGGCCGGTTCATTATTACATCATCAAGCTTCAGCTTCCTCTGCTGAAGGTCAGGGAACGTTCCAAAAAGAGCGTAACACAAGGCATTCATCACACTACTTTTGCCAGAACCGATAATGCCTACCAGAACGTTCGTGCCTTTGCTGAATTCCAGCACAGTGTGCTCATGGCTTCGCCAGTTCTCCAGCTCAATGCGTTTTATCACGCTTTCCTTTCCTGCAAACAATTATTTAACCCCTACGCCAAAAAAGAACAAGGATGAAATTCTACTGTGACGTAATGCTCGGAAAACTGTGCAGGTGGCTGAGGATGGCAGGGTATGACTGCAAGCTTGCTTCCCAGAGCATGCCAGACGAGGAGGTCATACGGGATTCAGGCGCCAGAATCCTGCTTACTCGGGACAAGCTTCTTGCAAGAAGCGCGGTGAACGCGTACTATGTGAAGGCCAGAAACCCTGCGGAACAGTTCAAGGAAACAAAGGAACAGTTCAACCTGCAACCGAGTTTTCCTGACCAGTCCAGGTGCCCTGAGTGTAACACAAAACTCAGGGAAACGCGCATAAGGCCTCCGGGCGTGCCGGGAAAAGTGAAAAGCACCCGGTTCTGGGCTTGTTCCAAGTGCGGGAAGGTGTACTGGCAAGGCAGGCACTGGAAAGGAATACTTGACGTGCTTGGTGAAAAAAATGAGGGCTAAACGAAAGAAACCTAAACGAAATTCAACAGAAAGAATTCGCCTTTCAAGAACAGAAAAAAAGATGCTTAAAGAAGAGTACGAAAAAGAGAAGAGAGGGCTTGAAGAAAGATCAAGAGAACTGCTGGATGAGATCATAGAAACAAGTGTTGAAATGGAAGAATACTCAAGAGACCCTGAAAAACTCATGGAACTCAGGGAAAAGAAAGAAAAACTTGAATTTGAGTATGATACCCTTCTGGAAAAGTTAGTGTGTGTCGAAAAATACGGGCTTCCGCTGACAAACCCCCTGCTACAAGAGGTGCTGTCGAAAAGGATAGGCTCAGAGTTTGTACCAAAAAAAGAAACAGGTTTTTCAGATATTGAGACACGGCTCCTCTTTTACGACGCAAGCATCTATGACCTAAAGCAAAAGATGAAAGAAGAACCAGGAAACACGTTGCTCAAGGAAAAAATAAAGTACTTTGAAAAACGCAAGAAAAACCTCATACGCGCAATGCAAAAAGAGAAGGAAAGAAAGAGTGAAGCATAAATTCTGTTTCTTCCTAAGGTTTAAATTCATTGAAACTCCTTATACTACTGAAGGTGATCTGATGCGTATAAGGAAAAAGCCCAAGATACTAAGAGAAACAAAGCCAACTCAACGTGCAGAGCGCGCCCCAGAATGGGTTCAGAGAATGAGAGAACGCGAAGCAGTAAAAACAAGAATAAAAATGTCTCCTGAATCGCGCGAGAAAGTCGCGCGGGAGACGATGCAGAGAGTGGACCAGATAGACAAAGAAATAGCAAATCTTCAGGGCTTTGCTTCCAAAGTGCGTGAACAAAAAGAAACAGCCCGCCTGCAGGGTAGAATGGAAGCCTATGAACGCTACGCCACGCTGGAAAAAGAGATTGAAGAACGGATAAAAGGGATGACAGACACCTTGGAAAAAGAAAGGGAAATCCTTTTCCAGAGCACTACCTCAGGAACCCCTTCACTTCAGTCTAGAACATTCCAGAGAGCCATTGAAAAAGAACTTGGCGGAAGAATAGCGTTCGTTCCAGAACCCGGCATGACCAGAGAGGAAGTGGAAAAAGAAATAAGGAACCTAAAACAAATGATCCAAGGAGACAAACGGGCACTTACCACGGCAAAAGACAAGAGGGTAATAGAGGCCCTAGAAAAAGACATTGAAATAATCGAAGAAAGAATGAACGCCCTCAAGTCGGCTCTCGAAAAAGGACTGCCTGAAAAAGAAGCTAAGATATAAAATCAGCTGATCAGGCTGACTTCAAGAGCTTCTACTTCTCCAGCTCCCTTTGTTTGTCTTATCTTTTTCTCCCATTCATCCGGGTCATCCTGCTTATCATCCAAAAGCAGGCCCACCTTGACGGCAACAAGCCCGAACGCAATAGGCTCTTTCTCAACAGCCTTAACCTTCTCTATTTTCTTAAGCTCTTCAATAATACTTTCAACGTCTGCACCCTCTTCAGGATAAACCCTGTAAACAGCTAACGCCTTGCCCATACCACAAAACCTCCTTATTTATTCACGGGCCTTCAAAACCGCACTCCGGACAAACGTACTTAACGCTCATGCCCCTGCACTTATCGCACCGGATTATCTCTGCCTTGCCGCATGCAGGGCACTTGAACCGGATGTAATCGTCAAATACTTCCCTGTTACAACTGCTACACTTTAACACCATAAAACCACCTAAAGGTTTGAAATATTCTGGTAGAAGCATATTTATACTTTTCCATCACAAACAATTCTAGCAAGACGCCCCCGTAGTCTAGCTTGGATAGGACGCGGGCTTGCGGAGAACCCTTTTCTCTTTCCCAAAAGAGAAAAGCGTTCGCGGAAAAGAGAAAGGG
>CAZVAJ010000009.1:22897-37215 GCA_964625085.1 Microcaldota archaeon
GGAAAAGAGAGGAAAGGGTTGCGCGAACAGCCTGTAACCTGGGTTCGAATCCCGGCGGGGGCGTTTTTTTTTCTTTGGAGGGAAGAGGGTAGAGGGAGAAACCGTAGGTGTCTCCTCTTTCGGATCCCGGCGGGGGCGTTTTTTTTTTGTTTTAATAGTTGTATAATAAAAATTAAAAATCAAGTTTTAATTGTGCAAAAGGATTTTCAAAAGTTAAACCAAATGGAGATCTTTTTTGTTCTTTAGGTTTTGTTTTATTAAAATTTGTACTTTTGTTTATTACTTTTATTTGAAACTGATTTGAATTCCAAAGGTTATCAGTATTACTTTCTTTTGATACTAAATGTCGAATTTCTTCTTCAGTATATTTATTTACTTTTCCAACTAGTACAATAATTATTCCTTCAGTGTATTCCTTTTTGTATCGTATTATTTGGCCGTAAAGTCTATCTATTTGAGATTTAGATTTTATATCCTTTTTTAATTCAATACCTACCTTCTTTTCACCTATTGCAATGTCACAAAGTCCTCTCCCATCTTCTTTCTTGACAAGGCCTCTTTCGGTTTCATTGAATATGCTTCCGCCCCAGAGCCCAGAACGTCTGTTGGGATTATTCAAATTTTCATAAAGAAAGTCCCTTAGATCATCCCTATACTGTAATTCCCTGGAGTATGCTTTTTTTGGCTGCCATTGCTTGATGATGTCTATGCATTCGTCGAATAGAGTTGGTTCAAACATATGCTTGTCTCCATTTACTTTCTTAAATTTTTGGTTTACAATATCCTGCTCACGACGAGGGGCAGGTTCACGGTCGCGTCTCCTTCTACTGTCACGTATCTTGCTTTTGCTTTGAGTTTTCCCCAGCTTATCGCTTCTCTCATCCTGGCTCCTGAAAGGCTTCCGTCCCATTCAGGAGCGCTGGTCAGGTAAACCGCGTAGTCCAAACCGTCCTTGAACTGGTTCCACCATATCACGTGATGTTTTGAGATGCCTCCGCCTATCATCAGCGCGCCTGTTACAGGATGGTCGAAAACGATGTCAGAGAGCTTTTTCTCGTCCTTTAGCACGTTCACCCTGAAGTCAGGATGATCCTGGGAAAACATTAACAGGTGCGTGCCTATAGCACCGTCTGTTATTCCAGGAATAAACACAGGAATCTTGTGCTTCCACGCCTGCCAGCATATCGTGTTTTTAGGCATTCTTTTCCCGAACTCCCAGACAAGCTCGTGGGTGCTGAGCTCTTTCTTGCCTTCCTCATAGATTTCCTGAAGCCACTGCATGACCCTTTTTTCGACCTCGTCACCGTAAACGCTCGCGGGCACGAGCACGTTCCCAAGCCGAGAGTATCCTCTTTCTTTTACTTCTGCATCATCAAGCATGAAGTTTCCGTGATAGTATGCTCCATAAGCCCTTGCTATGTCATGATCAAGTGTTCCGCATGTGGTTAGCACTGTGTTAAACTTCTCATTTTTTAGGAGCTGGATCAGTGTTCCTCTCAACCCTGTTGAAACAACGCATGCTGGAAAGGACAAAAAGTTGTAACAATCCTCCTGTTCAGTCATTTCGTACACGATGTCAGCAGCTTTAGCCAGTTTTCTGGCAACAAAGCCCCCTGTTTTATTCCAATTGTTCAGGAGTTCTTCCAGGCTTGTTTTTCCATTAACAGTGTAATCTTCTACCTTCCGCGTATTCTTCGCCTCCTAAGTTTGCCTTTTTCGTACCTGTAAACAGGCCTTCTTTTTAGGCTGGTGATGTTTCTTCCTTTTGTGCGGAACACTTCTTTAAACCTTGCTTTAATTCCTGGGAAAAGCCTTCCCATCTCCTCAAGGGCTTTTTCAACCCGTTTTGTTTCTATTGCTGCTCCTGCTTCTCCAGCCATTTTCCTGCCGGACCAGTCTCCCCACCGTTCTCTGAACGTTTTTTCCAGCCTGAGGCTCTCTTCCTTTGTCTGTTTCCTGAGCTCTTCTATCCTCTGTCTGCTTACCCCAAGCTCTTCCAGTTCTTCTTCCTTTCTCGCAAGTTCATCACGGTATATCTCAGGAGTGTCCTTGCCTTCTTTCACTTTCTTGTACATTAACGTAAGTCTTCCAGCCACAGGGTGCTCGTAGTACCCAAACGCGTACGAGCGGTAAGGTGTGAGCTCAGAATAATCTGCCATGAACAGGTACTTTGTTCCAGGAGCATTTTTGTCCCCTTCTATCATCCTGCGTATTCTGTCTGTCCTGTGCCCAGGAAGTATCCTCTTTAGTATTTCTTCTGTTTTTCTCGCGGACTTTTCTGCATCTTTCACTCCTGAGACAGATAAGCCTGAGCGGGTTATGTCATGGTACATTCCAGCTATGAAAATGTCCTGCAGGAGTTCTCTGTCTGTAACGCCTTCCTTGATCGCTTCTTCTACTGCCTTTTTTCCAGTGTAGTACATGTGGCCTACTGAGTGTGATGGTCCTGGTTTTTTTATGTTTTTAGTCATCAGGGATATTGCGTTTGCTACCGCAAGTTCTACTTCCCTGCTTTTCAGGACCTGCTCAACTTTCACCCGTACCACCTGAAGTATTCTTCAAGCGCAGGATGGGGATTATTCAAGCCCCTTTTTATTTTGGCCTTGCGCGCTCCAGCAAGCCTGCTGGGAATCTCCTCTTCCTTCAGCAGTTTCTTCAAGCAGTCTTCAGCAGTATTGCAGCTTCTTTTTTTCCAGGAGTAAATCCTGCTCTTGTAGAAGAAGTAGTTTGGATTCTTCTCAATGAATTTCTTTATGTTTTCAGCATCCCACACTTCAGGCCCTCTGTGCTTGCTGTAGTTGTTGAGTTTTAGAGTATTCAGGTCCAGCACTACAGAGCACCTTGATTTTTCATCAGTCCAGTACGCTGAGCCTAGTACTTCGAATCCCTGCTCTTCTATTTTTTGGCGTAACATCTTGGCAAGTTTTTCAAGCTGGGCCCAGACTATCTCTTCAACCGTGTCCTTAGGATACTTGAAAACAATCCCCACAATGTTCCTGCCTTCAATGCTCTTCTTTATGTTAACCGGTTCTTTTTTGAAGAAGAAGTCTTCAGAAGGTGACTCTAAGAATTTTCTGCTTTGCATTATGAACCTGCTTAGCACGGTTCTGTTCACTGCTGCTGCAACATTCCTATCTGGGTCAACAGGGTCTACTACCACGAGTGCTTCTTTGAACTTTTCAGGGTTTTTGCAGTGTCCTTTTATGTCTATCACTGTTTTTTGTTTCCATTTTGACGCTGCCTTAAGCAGGTTTTCGAACTTGTCATAGTGTAGTATCAGCAGCTCGCACAAGTATCCTGAAAACCCCTGAACTTTATGTCCTGCGCCGTACGCGCCCATGTTTTTCAGGAACTGTTTCAGTAGTATGACTTCATCCCGGTGCATTGGGCGCAGGTTCTGTATCAGGAACTCGTTATGCAATGGCGTCCGGTCTACTGCGGATATTATCCTGTCTTTTGTCTTGTAGCAGGGAACCACTTCTATTATTATCCCTTTCACCTTTCCTTTCACGTAAGGGTGTTCTGCATAGTGCACTTTAGGCCCATGCCCTCTTAGCACTTTCTTGCCAATCTTAAGCCCTTCCTCTTCCAGTTTCTTCCGGGAGGTGTTCTGGGGGAAGAAAAAGAATATGTCAATGTCCCTGTCATTTGATAAAAAAGTGCCGCGTGCTCTTGATCCAACGAGCACGGCTTCATACCCTAGCTTGTTCAGCTTGTTGATTATTTTCTTGGCTATTTCCTGTGTTTTTTTCACTTCCTCTTTTGAGGGCCGTATCTTGCTAAGCACATTTTCGTAGTCCATCAGAAATATATGCTGACAGAGGCATAAAAACGTTTACGAAACATATAAATTCCCTGTTCTCCTGTAGGAAGGTTAATGGCGAAGCTTCTGTCAGAACGGGTGATGAGCAAAATATACGAAGGTTACCCTTGGAATAAGTACGAGGTAGTGCTTCCTGAGCTGAACGAGGAGGAACAGAAGTTCTTCTCTTTTGTTGACTCTATTCTGAACAAGACACTCACTCCGAAAGAACTTGAGGAAATGTACATTAAAGACAATAAGATGGGCATAATTGCGGAGCTTGTTCAAAAACTGCGGACTGACCTTGAACCGTTCAGCAAAGGAATGCTCGGATACGATGAGGAGAAGAAAGCGTATGACCTGGTGTACTCTTTCTTGGACGGCGTTGGAAAAGAATTCGAACACAGGGACGTGCTAGCGTACCTTATAGCAAATGAGATGATCGGCCTTGGAAAAATCCAAAGACTTCTTGAGGACGATAACCTGGAAGAGATAATGGTGAATTCCTCGTCAGAGGTATTTGTCTTCGACAGAGAATTTGGACTTTGCCAGACCAACGTGAAGTTTTCTTCTGAGGAAGACCTGATGGAAATTGTGAACCGGTTAAAGAATTATTCAGGTATACGACCGGGCTCGGAAGTACCATTCATTGATTCACGGCTTCCGGACGGCAGCAGGATAAACATCACTCTTCCTCCAGTATCTCCTTTCGGGCCTACTATGACAATAAGAAAGTTCAGAAAAGCGCCCCTTACTATCACGCAGCTCATAGCAAACGGAACAATGACATGTTCTCTTGCAGCATTCTTGTGGTTGCATGTTGAAGGAATGAAGGTTTATCCCATGAATCTTCTTATTGCAGGAGGCACAAGCTCTGGGAAAACAACAACATTAAACGCGCTTTCTGTTTTCATACCCCTGTCCGAAAGAGTGATCACGATAGAAGACACGCTGGAGCTTAACCTGTATAACCGGAAGAACTGGGTAAGGCTCGAGGCAAGGAGGGGTGTGCTGGAAAAAGAAATTGAAATGAACGACTTGCTGAAGAACGCGCTCAGGATGCGGCCTGACAGAATCCTTGTTGGGGAAGTGAGGGGTGAAGAAGCTTTGACGATGTTTAATGCCATGAACACAGGTCACCAGGGCATGATGGGGACTTTGCATGCTAACACTGCAAGAGAAACAATAACCCGGCTTTCTGACCCTCCGATGAATGTGCCGCTTTCTATGTTCAGGCTTCTTGACCTAATACTTGTGCAGCAGAGGGTGTACGATCCAGTATCAAAACATCTTGTCAGAAGAATTGTCCAAGTATCTGAGTCTTCGGTCATGGGAAACACGGTTTCACTAGAGGACATTTTTTCCTGGGACTATGAGAGCAACTCTCTTGAAAGAAGTTCTATTCCGCCAAGAAATCTTGAGAGACTCGCTCACTTTTCTGGAAAAAGTAAAAAAGAGGTGCTTAAAGAGCTTGACCACAGAAAAAAGATTCTCCTCGAAATGGTGAAGAAAAGAGTGTTCAACTACTATGACATAAGCAAGGTCATAAACGAGTACTACCGCGACAAGAGGGGAGTTCTTTCTACTGTTTCTTCTTTATGATGCCCTGTTGTATCAGATCTCTTACTGCCCAGTCCACAAGCTCTTTAGAATAATGCATCTCCTTTGCGTACTCCTCTACAGAGACCCTCCCTTGTTTTTGTTTTATTTTTTCAATAACCTCCTGCAACAGCGGGTGGTTCACATCACCCCCTGCCACCTCGTACAACCCATCAATATTGACCGTTATTGCTTTTGGTTTTTCTTTTGTTCTTGATATAACTGCTTCTGCTTTGTACTTGAAGAAGAGCACTATCACTGTAAAAAGTCCTGCCCCTGCCAGCACGTAATAGATCAGATGGCTCGGTTCTTCTGCAGCCGCTGCAATTATCGCAGAATAAAGCTCATTATCAGACGGTTCCACTGGGACAACGTAAAACTCGCCAGCAGGCTCTTCATACACCTTTTCGTATCCTGCTGGCTGTTCTCTTAATCCATTAACAAGGTCAACAGCTTGCCACGCCCCATCAAAAACATCAAGCCAGGCGTAATACTTTCCTTCTGTGTTTTTTCCCACAACAATCTTGCAGGGTATTCCTGAGTTGATGCACACCTGTTTGCCTATGCATGAAAGGGTTAAGGAGTCGCCCCCAATTTTTGTCATATCAACATCGTGAAATGAAACAAATTCCACCTCTCTTCCACCCTTTCCCCCAAGCCTAGAGATAAGTTCTGTAATCCTGCCCGGAGCATCAGGTATGCTCATGTCAACTTTTCCTGTTGTCTTAACAAGCTTGTTGGACAAGAATCCTTCGTACTCCAGGGGGTAATTTTTTCTCTGGTTTTGTACTAGCGTGAACGGTTTCACCCTCAGCCTAAGGGTGGTCTTTGCATTTGTTTTTAACAACACTCTTGTGGATAGTAAGAAAGAGTTGACTCTCACATTGTTGCTTTTTATTATTTCAGGGCTAAGGTCCCAGTTTGTTGTTACCACAAGCGCGTCCCCGTCATAATCTAAAGGAATGAATGCAAAAACGCGGTCAGTTGAGTTCTTGTATGTGGGTACAGAGAAAATGCGGACAGGTTTGTCAAAGTTAAATTGATAAGATACAGTTGCTTCCACGTCAGTCAGGCCGGTAAGCTCCAGCACGCTTTCTGCACTTGATTCAGAAAACCGAATGTTTGCATTGGCTTTTACGTACTCCCCACTAAGAGGGGTGGATACTGTCACGGATGTTTTTCCCTGCTGAAAATTTTCCCTGGAAGGCTTGAGTTCCACAGCGTGTTCATCCCCATTAATGATAATGGATGGATTCAACGTGACCTTTGCCCAAGAATTGAACGTGATGGAATCATTAAGATCTGGGGGTATAAGCATAGTGTACCTGTCTCCAGACACCACCATGTTACTGCCGTAGTCTCCCACATACGAAAGGCACAGGCCTGTCGGTAAAAGGACAGCAAGTAACAGAAACCTTTTCATCATCCCAGTTTCACCCTCCAGAGCACAGAGTATTCAGGACCTTCTCTTTTAAGAATACTCTGGTACATCCGAATCTCCTTGACCAGTTGGGTTTGAAAGAATCTGTCCCGGTCCTCTGATAGTATTTTCTTAAGCCTTTCATCCGGTTTTCTTTTGACTCTGCCCAACGTAAGATGGGGGACGAACGTTTTTGCCGGCGCGTACCCTAATGGCGAGAGGGCTTGGTCAACCTTCTGCTTTAGAACATACACTTCTTCTGATTTCACGCCAGCCCACACCACTCTCACGAACCCTTGGCCTGGGAATACTCCCAGTCCTTCTAGCCGGATCGTGAAACTGTTGAACTCAAGGGCGCTCAGCGCTTTCTGAACCTCTGAAACTTCTTGTTCATCAAGTTCTCCGAAAAACCGCAAGTCTACCTGAAGATTCTCTGGCTTTACGGTTTTAACATAATCAATCTTACTGAGCTTTTCAAGCTCGTCAAGAACAGATCTCTCTGGTTCTACCCTGATCCCAAGAAAGCACCTCAAAACAGGTCACCTGATAACTTTATTCCTGGAATATGCTCCTTTGCTCCAAGCCCCAAGGGAAACAGCTTCTGCAGTGAAAGCACTGTTTTAGTGTCAACAGTTCCTGTTGGAATACCCTCTGCCTGGTTTCTGTGGCGCAAGAACTCTGTTTCCCTGTAACCCAGCCGAATATTCAACCCTGTTTCTTTACGTTCATCTTTAACAAGCCTCTCAAGGTAACGCACTATCCGCTCGCAGAGCTCAATGCTCCCTTTTCCTTCATCCAGTTTGCTTACACCACATGAGAGGAAGTCAGGAGAAAGCAAGTAGTAAAAGTCCTTAAGCCCAGCATACTCCTTTCCCCTGAAACTTTGGGTAAGGAACGGAAGGAAATTTTTCTTGTACGCGTTTTCCAGCATAAGTTCATGTTTTACACGGAAGACCTTGAACGCGGTCAAGGTCTTCTTTTTTATCTCATTGTACATCTTGTCCTCACTGCCTCCTGCCTCGTGAATTATTCTGGGAATATTAAGCGATACAGACTGCATTAACCCTGTTCCCGGCTTTTCCACAATATCGGAGTAAACAAAGCTCTTGCTGGAATCAAGCCGCACATGCCCCCGGTTGTCTTCTTTCAGGCACAGGAAAGGAAACCGAAACCGGTTATGGTCATAGTCTCCTCTTTTGAATACTTCAAGAAAAATCTCATAAAACCCTGCTGCCTCATCAGCATAATCAGCATAGGCTCCGTCTCTTTTTCCACCGGGGAGTACCGCTCTTCTTTTAGCAAGCCAGCCCGGTACCTTTTTTGACATGGTCAAAGTGAACGCTTTTCTTGGAAGGTGGTGTTCATTAAGTTCGTACAAGAAGTCCTGAGCGATCTGAGGCCACCTCTTTTTCGGAATGCCTCTTAAGAAAGGGGCGATCAACACATTCAAAGAATCTATCCCTGTTCCGAACGCGACATAGTCCTTTGAAATGCTTAGGATTCTTGCAGCGTGGGACACAGCCACTTCAGCTTTCTTTGCAGGTCCTGTTGAAATAAGCCCAGGTATCCTGATTCCTTGAGCAAGAAAAGGATGAAGGTCATTCAAGAATGTGAGGGGAGTGAGCGCGAAATGCGAAAGACCATGAACATGTATCAGCGCGTTAAGATGAGCTTCAGAACATTCTTTTGGTAGCAACATTGTGAGCGCGTACTCTTCCATTATCCCGTTCCCGAAAACAGCAGTAAGCCCGGCAGGCATTTTAGGCGGTTTTTTCAGAACTTGGCTCACGTCATACACTGGCAGACCCAGCCGAGCATACTTTGACTTTGCATTGAACAGTCTTCTGTTAAGCAGTTCAACATTGACCATTTCTCTTATCAGAGGAGCACTGATATCCCTTAAATGAAGCCGGCGTATCTCTGCCTCCACCTTGGCCGCGATATCCTCCGAAACAGAAACAGGAAGCCTGGTCTCCTTAACAAGGCTCTTTGTTATCCTGCTCCTGTCAAAGTATTCTATACTGTTGTCAGTCGTTCTGACCCTAATCCCATGGTAAACATTAAACACTTCAGCTGCTTCAGGATCAAGTTCTTTAAGCGTTTGGTATATCAGCCTGTTTACTCCCCTCTCAGATGCAGGAAGGTTGTCCCCTATTTTCAAAGCAACCTTGCTGGCAAGCCAGAAGTCTATGCCTGCCTGCGTGCACTTTTTTATGACTATATTTGGGGACACGCTCATACGGAACAAAAGGGTGGAAAAGAATAAATAAGTTTGCTGTTATACCATCTGCATGGACCCCACGGACGAGAGAATACTCGGGATACTTAAGAAAGATTCAAGAACCCCTTTCACTGAAATGGGCAAAGAACTCGGGCTTTCTGATGTCGCTATAAAAAAAAGAATAGACAAGCTCCTTGAAACAGGGGTCATAAAACGATTCTCGATAGAAGTGAATAACGAGGCGCTGGGAAGGCCTGTAAGAGCATACATTCTCTTAAGATGTTCTCCTGAGAGCGTGGGGGAGATAATCAAGAAGCTCAAAGGGAGCTTAAAGGCTGAGAGAACAATAGGCTCCTACGACGTGCTCATAACCCTTGACACTGAGGATGTTTCGTCCCTCAGGAAGTTTGTGGAAGAAGAGTTAGGCTCCTATCCAGGGGTCGTGGAAATACGCACCCTGATAAGAGTGTGAGATCATGAGAGTGGAATGCGATGTAAGATACACTGAAGACCCTGCCAAGCTCTCCAGGATGCTTGAAGAATTCTTTCCAGGCGCGCGGTTTACAAGAAAAAAAGACAAAATAGTGGGAGAAGCAGACGAAAAAACGTTCTGGCAGACAATAAGAGAGCAAGGGACAGAACCTGTTTTCCGCAGGGAGTTGGAAGAAGCAGGATTTATCGCGCTCAGTAAGATGGCAATGCTTGCCGGACTGGCCAGTTCTGACGCAGGATTTCCTTTGGGGTGCGTGAGAGTATACGGTGAGCAGTAATATTTATATACTTTTCTCTTCTTTTTTGTCCTTCATGAAAAGCCTGAAAATGTTCTTGGTCTTGACTTTCCTCGCTGCATTATTCGCGGTCCCTGCTCTTGGAGCTCCTGTCGTGAGCGAGGTCTATCCGAGCACGGCAGAGGCCGGATTCCAGACAGAATTCAAGGCCAATGCTTCTGACGCGAACCAGGTGGCAAACTGTACCTTTTACTGGGCAGGGAATCCTCTTGCTCAGATGACCTTAATAAGCGGAGATAATACTTCTGGAACCTGGGCGTACAATTATACTCCTTCTTCTACAGGACCTTTCCAAGCATATGCTAATTGTACTAACGCGTTAGGAGAAAGCGCATACAATGACACTACTATCACAGTGCAGGACACTACTCCGCCGACAGTAGGACAAGTTTCTCCGGACCAGCTGGAGAAAAAGAACTATACAGAGACTACTGGAGATGTAGGAGGACTAAGCACTTCTTTTCGTGTTTCTGCTTCAGATAATTCCGGGAGTGTGTCCTGTCATTTTTACTGGGACGGCCAGGACATGGGTGAAATGAGTAGTAGTGGAAAAAAAGGTTTGGGGTTTGGGCCTACGACAGAACAACTAAACCAGATGGTACAAACAGAAGGGATTCATCACGCGTGGGCCAACTGTTCTGACCCATCAGGGAACTGGGCTTACAATGACACGATCGTGCGCGTTTTCACTCCTGTTCACGTGACCTTATCCCAGAGGGATTGTGTTGTTGACGGCCAAGCAACAGAATACCAGTCAGGAGACGATTACTCCTCAAAAGCGAGCACAGGAGGAGTAACTTACCAGCTTGACGGCACCAACTACGCGGCAACAGACTCTCAAGGAAGGTACTGCCTTTATTACGCAGCTGAGTCAGGAGCCGGCGACCGGTATATCTATTTAGGGAGTAAAGATTATGCTGTGAGATTATCTTCCAATGCTTCTTCTGATACTGCGGGAGTGTACACATTCAACTCAAGCAGTGCCGGCTGGGATCAAATGACAGCAAATGGAACATATGCAGGATATTATATAGAGTTTTCTGTCTTAGGGGATGGAGTGGAAATAAGGATTAATTCTAGCGACTATTACCTTATCAGTAATTATACTACTGTTATGCTTGCAGTTTTTGGAGGAGGGGGCATTTCTTTCAAATGGCCGAAGTACTACGTGTACTCCTCCCAGCCAACTCCTCCGAACATTTCATCTAAAGGAACAGCTTTCGCAGACAATGTCACGATTGGAGCGCGGTTTGACACTAACGTGTCTACCAGTTGTACTGTGTACGCGAGAGCAGGATCTGAAGAAAAATCAGCAGGAGAAGGAAATAAGTTCCTCTCTCATGTTGTTGGAGTGAGCGGTCTTTCTCCAGGAAAAGAATACAATATAACAATCAAATGCTGTTACCCTAACTCTTACTACTGTACACTGGCGGGCCCGTTCGTTTACAGGACTGCTGACGAGAGTGTCACCGGCACAGGCATGCTGTTGTCCAAAAACTTTTCTGGAGCTTTCTTGAATGTTTCATTCTCGAGTTCAGGGAGCATGAGAATATCCCGGTTTAACACTTGTCCGGTTCCTAACACGCCTCCTGGCACACCAGTCTACTACTTTGACGTTTACTCTGATGCATCTGGTCAGGCGAATATCACTATATACTATAATGAGTCAGATCTTACGACCGCAGGGGTTAGCGAGGATAATCTTGCAGTATACCACTGGACAGGAAGTGCATGGGAGCAGGTCAGCGCGTCTGTTGATCAAACAAGTAATTCTGTTTCATTTTCGCTTAGTTCTCTTTCACCAATTACGCTTGGCAGTGGCTCTGGCAGCAGCGGAGGAAGTACAGCAGCAACCGTAGTAAGCGCTCCAGGAATGAGTGATGTACTGATCTATGTGCTCTTTACACTGGGCCTGATTTACGTAATAGTGCCTTGGAAAAGGCTTCCAAAAGTTATTTAAGCCTCTTCTTCTTCTTTTTAGGCATGATAAAACACCTGCTTGCTTTGGCACTGATGCTCGGAATGGGCATGTCTGTCGTGTACATGCATGTTCCTTTCATGAAGGAGTATGACCAGATAATAGAGTACAACCAGCAGAAGAACTCGTACGACCTCGGCGAATACTATCTTGGCAAGCTTTCGCCCGGTCAGTCAGTCAAGCTCGTTTTCTCAAGAGAATCAGGCACCCCGTATGACTGGGACCAGGTTGTGGTAAGGGCAAGCCAGGGGCTAAAGGTTTCTGAAAAGACAGGGGCATCAGGATTCACGGTCACGGTAGAAGCTGAAGAAGAGGATGAAAACGCTTGGGTGGAGATTTATTTTGTTGAAGAATTCATGTTCAGAGGAACAGAAAGAATTGTTTTCAAGCTTAACGTGACCAAGAACGCGTACGCGCATGATTTCGTGCAAGAAAACGTTCTGGCGGGAGAAAACTCTTACTACACTTTCAGTGTGAAGAGTGAGTCGCTCGTGGATGATGTTATATCTGCCAAGCTCGTGGGCCTGCCTGGCGCATGGTCCAAGCCCGCTTCTGCTGTCGTAAAATCAGGGGACACCATTGAAGTAAAAATTCCGGTGAAAGCCACGGAAGAAGGAAAATACCCTGTGACTCTTGAGGTGCAGTATGCTTCTGGATTGAGGGAAGATTTCCAGAGGGAGCTTTGGGTCAAGCCCACGATGAGGTCAAAAATGAAGAGCGTTGGGGAAGGGTTCGTGCTCGTGCCAGGCGTACTGCAACCATTATACTCCATAATTGGATTCATAGGCTCCCTATTGTGATTATTAAGAGGAGATCATGATGAACTTTTTAAAATACCTGATTATGGTACTGCTGCTTGCAGCAGTTGGCGCAGCAGCCACTAACCTAACGGAGTGCGGACCGATTCTCTCACAAGGAGAATACTACCTGCAGAATGATGTTTCCAGCAACGGAACCTGTTTTGAGATAGACATTAACAACGTGGTTCTTGACTGCCAGGGCCACAGGATAACTGGGAATGGCACAGGTTACGGTGTGTATAACCAATGGTACAGTAACACAACCGTGAAAAACTGTGTGATAAAAAACTTTAGCACAGGCATGGGTGATATATTTTACTTAGCAGAGAATAACACTGTCACTCATTTTTCTGATTATGGGATATACTCAGACTATTCCGGCACAGTGCTTAGGAATAACACGGTCGCCAATGCAACAGGCCTGCAATCCTTGGAAGCAGGAATCTTTGCCAGAGGAACTATAGAGTACAATACAATCGAGCATATTAATGGTAGTGACATATGTGGGCTTGAGCTAATAGAGAACTCAACAGTCAGATTTAACCGGTTGGAGTACGTGGGAAGTCCAGGAGAGAATACTGCAGATGCTCTATGCGTGTTCGTAAACGGTTCTAGCATATACAACAACACAATAAGAAGCAGGTACTCTGACTCTGGTTCTTCTGTTAATTTCGGGAGCGCATGTTACACTACCTTTGAAAACAACACAGTGGAAATGCCTGGATCTAACAGTTCTATTGCCTATTTGAATGGGAATGACGTTATAATCCGGAACAACTTCTTCAACCGTAGTGTTGAAGGCTCTGGGATTAATGTTTATGGGGCATACAACGTACTGATTGAAGGAAACTACTTTTACTCTGGAATAAACGGCTCTTCCGTGTTTGTGGGAGGAGGACATGATGTTAACATAACCGGAAATAAAGTGTACAACGGGGAATTACTAAAATCCAAGAAAGAAAACAAACCCCTGCCTTCTTACAATGTGAGGGCATGGAACAATACAATACAGGGGTATACTTATGATGTTGATACAGGGCTTCCCATGGCGTTGGGAGTGTACGTTAAAGAAGGAGCATCTGCTACTGTGTGGAACAACACTTTCAAGAATCTTGGCAAGCCCGGAACCACTAACAGGGTTGTTACTGCTGCCCTTGTGTACTATAACGAATCAAAGCTAAGCTTTTACAATAATACTGTGACTAACATTACAGCCCCTGGAGTGTACGGGGCGCAGTGTACTGACTTGATAGAGCCAGGTCCAAGTGTAATAGAGAACAACACCTTCAACAATTGTGGTCAAGGGACAACAAGGTATGACTCGGCCATCATCGTGTCTGACGATACAGGAGAGGTGAGCATTTCTGGTAACACAATAAACACCGCTTCAAATAATGCGATAACCCTGATGAACGCTACAGGATACAACCTCACGCAGCTGAACTCCAGCAATACTTTCTCAGGTATTACAGGGAACAGGGTTGAGAAAAGGTGGGTGGCAAGAGTAAAAGTAGAAGACCAGTTCGGAACGCCGTTGTCCAGTGCTCACGTGGAACTCAATGATTCGACTGGAACGAACGTTGAAAACAGCACGACAGGCTCGTTAGGATTCACCCATACCAGCATCTTTGACTGGAGTACTTTAATGCCAGTTCAGGATTTCATTGACTCCACAGGGGCCACTGGCGCGCGTACACCTCACAACGTGAG
>CAZVAJ010000010.1:0-31454 GCA_964625085.1 Microcaldota archaeon
TCCTGACGTGTTCTTGAAAGCTGCTGAAAAACTTGGTTTGCAACCTTCAGAATGCGTGGTCATAGAAGACAGTGTTGACGGGATGAAGTCAGCCAAAAGCGCAGGGTTTATGGTCGTAGGTCTCGTAAAGAGCGATACTGCAAAAACGCCTGCAGAATTCAATGTAACGTCATTAGAACAACTGCTGAACCTGCTGTAAAGGATAACCTACGGAAAGATGCTCTTAATCCAGCGCCCCAAGTAATACGATAAGATAATAACTGTTAACGTGAGCAGAAGGTGTTCCAGCACCACCTTACTCACACTTTCTTTTTTGTCAAATGCGATCTTCACACTCAGAATGCTTATGAGCAACAGGCTCCAGAACACGCTGACCCATATGGCTGTGTTGATCTCAAAAAGCAGCACGGGCCACAAAAAGCTCAGCGCAAAAACACACTTTGATCCCACAGTAGAAACTGTTGATCCCCAAACCTGATTCGTAGTGCTCTTTTCCTCTGATTCCTTGGACAGGTGCATGGCAAGAGCATCAGAAAGAGAATCAACTACTGCTATTAGTAGTATGCCTCCAATAACAGCTGCTCGGGACCCTATCCCTTCTGCCAGGCCTATGACCAAGCCAAGAGTGGTTATGACTGATGAAGTCAGACCAAAACTTACGCCAGCCTTCACATAACCATCCATGCAAAGCGTACAAGGCGAAGGGATAATAAAAAAGTTCCTGGCTCCGAAACCATTAAATTATTCCTGCAATAAAATAGTTTGTAGGGGATAGTGGGTGAGCGGCTCACGCGCCATGATGGCGTGAGGAAGTTCCTCCCACTCCATTAACAGCGTTCCGCAAAGGGAGGTTCCGAGAGGAACAGTAGCAGGAGCAGAAACGACACCCTAGCTTGTATCATCCAGAATGAACGCATAGCGTGACTTTGGCTTGCCGGGGATGAAACGGCCTGCCGCCGCTGGGAGTGCAAGGCAGTAATTGCCGCTTAGTAGAATGCCGCTTTAAAACAGAAGGAGGACTACATCCCTCTGTCCCCCCCTCGTGCTTAGTATCCTTCCTTTTTTATTTTATCAACTATCTTCTGCGTGTTGTTGATCAGGCGCTTGACTTCTTCTTTCAAGCCAGCCAACCCATTCCGAGCAGCTTCTGCTTCCTGCGGACTGATCAAGTTCTTCTTTTTGAGTATGACCTCTTCTTTGGCCTTCCGGGATAGTTCTGAAATGGCAAGATCAAGCGAATGCTTGGACAAAGACACACGATCGCAGTCAAGGGTCAAAGAAATCACCTTATCTTGTATCCCTTCTTTCGGAGGAAAGTTATCAAGGTAATAATGCAGGATATCATTGCACGTGTTTATCGCGTTTTCCACTGCATCAATTTCTTCTTGAGTTATCCTGACTTCTTTTAAGAAAACTCTTTCTATTTTCTCTTCCCTTGTTTCTTCTGTTTTCTTTTTCTTCTTCTTTTCCAAGGTCATACTATCCAGCCTCCTATTCCTCTAAGACACTTGCTATTCTTTTCCTTAGTTCTTCAAGCTCAGGGTCTGATGGCTTTGGAAGGGGCTTGAACTCAAGCTTCGGTTCTTTTGTCGGGTGCAGTCTTACGTGCACGTGAGGAACCAGGAATCCTTCTATTACAACGCAGGTCCTGACCGGGTTTAAGGCGTTGTCTATTGCTCTTGCCACCTTCTTTACCACCTTAGAAAGTTCTGCAAGCTCATTGTCAGGCATGTCAAAAACGTAATCATAGTGCTTCTTTGGAATCACGAGTGTTTGCCCTTCATGCATAGGGTTAACATCCAAGAACGCGAGGTGGTTCTCGTCCTCGTAAACTATTTTCGCAGGAATTTCTTTGTTAACAATCCTACAAAAAATGCAGTCTTCCACCAGCATCACCGTGAAAGATGGAGAAAAGGAAAATAAAAAGGTTAGGCCAGGCCTTTCTTAACCAGCGTTTCAATAAGGCCTGGGGAACGCTGCGGAGGATGCTCCTTTTTCAAGGAAACAAACTCCTTCCGTTCAATGTAATACTCTCCTTTTGAGGCAAACGCCTGCCAAAACAGGTTTGAAGAGCTTATCACCGCAGCATTCACCCTTACACCACCTCCAGTAACAGTAAGAACCTTGTTTTAGGGGAGTATTTCGCTCAGGCCCTCTGGCAGATGACGAGTATTCTTTTTAACTCCTGCATGAAGTAATATCCCTGATGAAAGCAAATGTTAACAGAATCCGGAAGATGATAAAATTAATAACCCCTGGGCTTTCAGGAGAATGGGCCAAAAAGCCAAAAAGGAAACTGCCAAAAGAGGCAGAAAAGCTGGCCCTTGTGGAGAAAAGAGGACGGATAAAAATAATCCTTGAAGGGATTAAAGAACTAAAGAAGGTTGTAAATGACAAAAAGCTGGCTGAAGAGCTTGATGTTCTGGAAAAAGAGATTAAAGAAAAAGGCTGGGCAGCCTTGTCAGAAGAGAACAGGAGGATACTATTCAGGATAAAAGAAATAGAAAACAGGGCAGTGTACTCAGCAGAAAATTTACCCGGAGAATTAAAAAAAGGAAAAGAGCATGGGGTCGGCGTTAGTGATGTCGGCGGCAAAGCAGTGGAAGTGAAAGGACCTAAAGAAGGACTCACTGAGAAAGAACAGAGAGAAATAAAACGTTTGGCAGGAGAAGGCAAAGAAAAAGCCATTCTTGTAAAACCGACAGGCGTAACATACTCATACCAGGGCCCAGATAGACGGCCTGTGTTCCGGCGCGCTTCCGCCCATGAAATTGCGCGGCATGAAGAAACACATTTGAAGTATTCTGTTGATTCACCTGCGTTCAACGAAGCATTCGCATACCTTGAAACATACCCCTCAACAGCACTCATAAACTACACCAAAACAAGCTACGAAAAAATGAAATACGGAAAAGAACCTCATGAACTAGGATGGGAAATTGCGCGCGAGTGCGCACGCCTTGGAATAAGCGCAGAAGAGTTATATCATGCATATAAAAAAAGCGGTTCCACTGAACTGATGAAGAGAATAGAACAGGCTAGAAAAGAGCGGAACAAGAAAAAAGCGCGCAAGATGCTTCTGGAATGATCAGCAAATGGTGGGATAGGCCGGATTTGAACCGGCGACCTCCCGGTTATCAGCCGGGTGCTCCAACCAGGCTAAGCTACTATCCCTTTTGCTAACGGAACAAGAGCAGTTATCTCTTTTTATGCCTGATCTTTTTTAAAAGGTTAGGTTTAAATTGGTGGGCTTCTCTTTTAAGAGTATGGCAAAGCAGAAAAGGGGTCAGCGAAAGAAAACCAGCAGCCTAATTACAAGGACCAAAGAGAAAAGAGTACGCAGCAAGTCTGAAAAATTGGCTAATACCGCTGTTGAAAATTGGAAGGCGCTGGGAAAGGATGAGGAGATGCTTCGGAATATCCTAAAAAGTTCTGGAGCAGGAGATGAATACGTCAACAAGCTCGTAAGATGGTACAAAGAAGGAAAACTGCCAGAAAAAAGGCTTAAGGAGATACTAACCGAACTAAATCTTAACAAAGGCATGCGTAAGGAAGCGATGAAGAGGAAGCAGCCAGAAAAGGAGAGTGAAAAACCTAAACAAGAAGAATCATTAAACCAGGCAGGAGAAACGAAGAAGAAAGCAAAGGAAGAGGCTGAAAAGAGAAAAGAGAAGCTCGTTGTTCACGAAGCACATATTGTCGCGCCAGCTGAAAATCCGTACTTGGACAAGTTTATAGTAATCTTGATTATACTCTCCATAGTTGTAGGACTTCTTTACGGGCTGTTTGGAGGACTATGAAAGGATGAAATTGAGACAGCTCAGGTCAAAAGAGATAAAGGAACTAAAAAAACAGTTCCCTGAACTCATAACTGGAAAAAACATTGTTGAGAAAGAATTATCAGATGACCTAAAAGTGATTCTCGACAAAGGAGTACCCCTACTCGGAGAAAAAGAGGAAGTAATCTTCCCGACCCTTTTTTCAAAAGCAAGCCTGCCGACAGTTGTTGTGGACATGGGCGCGGTCAGGTTTGTTACTAACGGTGCAGATGTCATGGCACCAGGAGTAAAAGAAAAACCTGCATTCAAAAAAGGGGACCTGTTGTACATAGTTGATGAAAAAAACCTGAAGAAGCTGGCAGTAGTGCAAGCGCTCGTTGATTCTGAGAACTTTCCGGAGAAAGGAAAAGTGTTCAAGAACTTGCACTGGGTCGGGGACAGAATCTGGCGCCAGCAGGCCAGCTGACTAAAAAGCTTTGGAAAGGAAAAAGGAGGAAAAAGCATGACAGATTTGTTGTATATGGATGACGCATACCTGCGGAAATGGAACGCACAAGTGAAAAGAGCAGAGGAGAATAAAATTGTTCTTGACAGGACTGCGTTTTACCCGCAAGGTGGAGGCCAACCAAGTGATTCTGGAACAGTGACGCATGAGGGAAAAACATTCAGGATAATTGAAGTAAGAAAAGAAGGAAGCGATATCATGCATGAGGTGGACCAGCAGGGGCTTTCTAGCGGCATGGAGGTGACATGCGAGCTAGACTGGGACAGGAGATACACGCTTATGAGAATGCATACTGCTGCACACCTGCTTTCAGCCTTGATAAACACTAAAACAGGAGCTATGATCACAGGGAACCAGCTTGGCACAGAGAAATCAAGGATTGACTTTAATCTTGAAGACTACTCTCCTGAACTAATGCGAGGGATTGTAGAGGAGGCGAACAAGAGAATAAAACAGGGTGCTGAAGTCAAATGGTACTACCTTCCGAGAAAGGAAGCGCTAAAAATACCTAATATAGTCAAGCTTGCGTCAAGACTTCCCCCAACCATCAGCACCCTTAGAATCGTTGAAATTGAAGGTATTGACAAACAGGCTGACGGCGGAACACATGTTAAGAACATAACAGAAATAGGAAAAGTTGCCCCACTCAAGACAGAAAATAAGGGAAAAAACAACCGGAGATTGTACTTTACCCTTGAATAGAACCTTCTTTTTAAATCCCGAAAGGTATAAAAAGAAAGAAAACAATATTGTTACCACTGGTGAGTTGTTATGAAAATCATTGGCACAATAATCACCCTGGCCGTGATGATCACTGTAGGGTTATCAGCCAACATACTACTTTATTCCCCTGATAAAAACTTTGAGTCAGCACACATCCTATCACAGTCAGGGAACAGTGTGTCAACAACATCTCAAAAATTCGGACTAGAAAAAGCCAGTGGATATGATGCGATTTTAGTGGATGCGGGAATAAACGATATACCCCCTGAAATGTACGTGATACTAAAAGAGTATGCTAAAGAAGGAGGCATTGTTGTCCTAGCACTTGACCCTGATTCAGTAATAGCATACTCTGTTTTTGAACAAGTAGAAAAACCAGACCCAACACTATGTTATTCAGAGCCGACACCCTCAAAAAAATTACAGCACTGCTTTGAAATAAAACTATACCAAGAAGAACTTGAAGGCAAGCTTTACTCACTGATCTCAAACAAAGAACCGGTCACAAAAACGGTTGTACTAGAGGGAGTCCCAATAGCATACGTAAACGACAAAAAAGCAGCAGTAAGAACCCTAACAGACAACGGTCAAATCATAGTCGCAGGATTCAGGCCCTCTGCTGAAAATACCGACTTTTTCCTGGCGGCAATAGAAGGAAAAGAAACAAAAACACCAGAACCAACAAGCGTGCAGGAAAACTTAACAAGCCCAGAACAGAACTATGAAGTAAAACCATCCCCCGTGTACAAAAACGAAAGCAAGATAACAGGAAGGACAATCGCACTACTGACAAAATCAGAAGATAACCACAGCATGCTCCCTTGGATCGCGGTATTCGCTGTAGGAGCAGTCATTCTAGGTTATCTGATAATAAAACCTGGGAAAAACACAGAAGAAAACCAGAAAACAGAACCCAAAGAACCGAAACTGGGATTACCAGAACAATCTCCTGAAGACCAAGCAGAAGAAAAAGACGAATTCATCTACTAATAAAGGCGGGGAAGGTGCCCTTATTTTTATAACTATGTTGTGAGTACACTACTATATGTTTGACTGGGACTATTTTAATCATGAACTTGAATGGGTAATAGAAATACCCAGCGGCAAGAAAATAGAAGAAATAGGCGTGATAGAAAGCGTTGAAGTAAATGAAAAAAACAGAAGAGTTTACGTAAAACTGAAAAAACACAGAATGAACCAGTTCTTTGAAGAGAGAATCAGGGACATAATACAAAACATGGGTTATGATCCCGAAGTAGAATTAGAAGACTGATTTTCAGGCATAGTGCCCTCATAATCCCGTGCTATCTCGCGCGTGCTTAAAGGTGCACTAACAGCCCCAGGCTGGTTTACAGAAGGCAATGTCTTACTTTCTGGTTCAGGAATCAGGAGTTCAGAGTGTTCAGTCCCCGGAGTCCGGGGAGCAAGAGAAAGTATGTAAACAAACGAAACCGCAAACAATACAACCAGCGTAAATACGATGATCCTTGTTCTTGAGCCCCCTGTTCCAACAACTGCTGCGCCCTTATCAGTAAGGGAGTAGTAAACCCACTTTTTCCCAGTATCCTGTCTTGTAACAAGCCCTGCATTCTCAAGGATCTTCAAGTGCTCAGAAATAGTGCTGGGTGAAAGCCCGACTTCTCTTGAAAGCTCAGAAGGCATTTTCCTCCTTTTGGCAAGCGATTTTAAGATATCCATCCTGCTTAACATTGCAATGGCCTTAAGAGACTGACGGTCAATAACAATCTGGTCCTTGTCCATTATCCACCTAATTACCACATGATATATAAATACGCTTGGCTTTTGTTCGATAGAGAACAAACTGTGGGATGCTCATGAGGCAGATAATAGTAGAAAAAAGCAGCATGCCAACAGCAGACGAACAGATGGTGGAGATAGTTGAAAGAAAGGGACAAGGCCATCCTGATACAATAATGGACAGTGTGGCAGAAAGAGTGGCGGTAGAACTATCAAAAGAGTACCTCAAAAGGTTCGGGAGAATTTACCACTTTAATGCAGATAAAGGCCTTCTCATCGCAGGAGACGCAGACGTGCGGTTCGGAGGCGGAAAGATAACTGAACCTGCGAGAATAATCATAGGAGACAGGGCCACCTTAAGCGTTCACGGAGAATCTTTTCCCGCGTCTGAAATAGCTGAACGGGGGGCAAGATCCTGGCTGAAGGAGAACCTTCCAAAATTCTCTGAACATGCTGTGGTGGAACCAGCGCTTTCCCAAGGGTCGCCTGAGCTTGTAGGCATATTCGAAAAAGAGGGCTTGCTGGAAGCAAATGACACGAGCGCATCAGTTGGCTACTACCCTCTAACAGACCTTGAAAAGACAGTGCTGAAAACAGAGAACCTGATAAATTCCCGTGAATTCAAAAAGCAGTTCCCTGAAACAGGCACAGACGTTAAAGTCATGGGGGTAAGAAGAAAAAACAAGAAAAGCATTACCATCGCCCTCGCGTTCATATCATCAGAAATAAACTCAGAGCAGGAGTACTTCAAAAAAAAGAAAGAGGTAACCGAAAAAATAGCAGAGAGTGTTCAAGGTGACACATGCATTGCAGTCAATACACTGGACAAGCCAGGGAAAGGGATAAAAGGAGCCTACTTAACCGTAACTGGCACATCAGCAGAATCAGGAGACAGCGGACAAGTTGGAAGAGGGAATGGAGTTAATGGTCTCATATGCCTAAACAGACCTAGCGGATCAGAAGCGGCTGCTGGAAAAAATCCTGTTTCACACATCGGAAAGATATACAATGTCTTATCTCATGTACTGGCAAAAGAGATATGTGAAAAGGTCTCTGGAGTGGACTCGGCGTATGTATGGATGATTACAAGAATCGGAAGCCGAATAGACCAACCGCTCGTATCAGCCAGGATAAAAAGTAATAAAGGATTTGACCATAAAGAAGTTGAAGAGATAGTGAACCAAAGACTTGACAAAATCAGAGGATTCTGCTCTGAACTTGCAATTGGGAAGTACAACGTATGTTAAAGTGATAAAATGAAACTATTATTCTTAGGAACAGGAGGGGGAAGATACGTTACTGCGACCCAAAAAAGAGCCACAGGTGGGATCGTGCTAGAAGAAGGAAAGTTCAGAGCGCTGATAGACCCTGGCCCCTGTTCAATATGCCGGATCCTTGAAAAACAGGTAAACCCGCGGTTTGATGCACTGCTTATCTCGCATAAACACACTGACCATTCAACAGGCGCTCCCGCAGTAATCGAAGCCATGACAGGTATGACCAGAGAAAAAAGAGGTGTATTAGTATGCCCCCCTGAAATAAGCACTGGGGAGAACGGACAAAATCCTATGCTACCAGAGTACTATCTTTCATTATTATCTGAAGTAAGGACACTGCAGCCAGGGGATTCTATTGAAATAAACGGAATAAAAATCCGGGCGACCCCCACTCACCACGGCGAAAGCAAAGGGATAGGTTTTGTGTTCAATGAAACTCTCGCATACATAAGTGATACAGGGTATTTCCCCGAGCTCACTGATGCCGTAAAAGGGGTGCCGTATATCATCATTAACCTTATAGGAGCAGAGGAAAGGGAAATACCTGTCTTGATGACCCCTCCAAGCGCGGTCAGGTTACTGAAAGAAACAAAGCCCAAAAAAGCAATAATCACCCATTTTGGCATGAACATTCTGAGAAAAGGGCCCGAGAATATTGCCAGAAAGATCCAAGAAGAAACAGGGGTGAGGATAATAACCGCAAAAGATGGTCTGGAAATAGATCTTAATAAAAGGGGGGTTATGGACTGGGCTTAAGTAACAAACAGAAAAAAAGGTTCCTGAAGATTGCAAGACCAAGATTAGACAAATGCATCTCGTGCAACAAGATCTTGTTAGAAAAGATCAAGAGGGGACTGAAAACAGGAGAAGTAGAAGAAAAGATTTTAGAGATGTTTCCAGACGCGTACCCCGGAGTAATGAAAAAGATAGGAGAACAAGATCCTGTTCTTTCCTATTTCCTGACGGACCATAATAAGGTAAGAATGAAAGCATACCAAAAGTTCAAAGAAGAACAGTACAAAAAATGCCTGGTGGTGCCCGGAAAGGTAGTGGGAGAAAAAGAAGGTCAGTTGATAATAGAAGGCCCTGACGGAACATACACCGCCAAAAAGAGAAAATCACTCCAAAAAGGCCGGTTCGTACTCATTCATGACGGAGAAGTGGTAGACCTACTGGACAAAAAAGAATACGAAAAAGCAAAATCATTATTCCTTAAAACACTAAAATCTGCCAAGGGCTGAAACCAGCCCTTCTTTGGATTCTTGATCAAGCCCCCTCAACACCGCAGCAGGCCTACTTCCTGTTGAACCCGCAGTATATATCTTTATACTCTTCAAACCAAGCGCTCTTTCAAAAGGCCCCTCCATAACAAGAATATGCGTAATCTTGTTCAGGGGAATGTTCTTATGAACCTTAAAAAGAATGCCTTGCTCAACTTCCAGCCGGTTTTTATACAAAGTGTACTGGACTGTTCTCACGTAAAAAAATGCCCAGAAGTATGCAAAAAACGGGGGAACCACAAAACATGAAACAACAACCAACAGGACCGTTCCAAAATCAGCATACTCTAAAGCGAGCGACAAAGCAAAAGGCAATGTAAAAACCACAGACAAAAGAGCAAGATAACTTCCAAGCTGCTGGAAAAGCAGGTCTTTCCTAACAATAATCTCCTTACCCGTCATGAACAAAGAAGGGGAAGTAATGTTTTTAAGCATTCGCATCCTTTACAGTACAAGGTGAACAAAAGTGGTTGAAGAAGAAAAGGATACAACAGATGAAGGTCTTGTCTTCCCAAATGCAGTCATAGTAAGAGAACTAAAAAAACACATTGACAAGGACAAAATGATAAGAAAAGAGGTAAAGGTCGGGGTCAACAAGTTTTTAGCAGAGATCCTGTCAGACATAGCAAAGAAAATGAACGAATTCCCGTACGCTACAGTTGACTACAGAATGTTCGAAGAAGCAATAAGACCATACAAGAAAGTTAAGGAACTAGACAAGGAAAAAGAACGGATGAAAGCACACCTCGATGTGATAATACAAGACTGTCAGAGCATTCAAAGAGACCTTGACTCAAAACTGTCCTGAAAACCCCCTTTTTCTATAAACTCCTTATCAAAGACTCTGTTCTTTCGTTCAGCAGCTTGCCGGTAACCGCATCAAACTCAAGTATTATTACGCCCAGCTTGTTAGTAAAAGAAACAACCTTCCAAACAGGATGAGCCTCCTGCCTAAGCGCGATTATCTCTTTAGTCACAACTTGATTATATGCTGAAACAATTTCTCTTGCTTTATTCATGATTTCCTGGGGTCCAATGTTAATCTGGGAAAATTTTATCTCCTTGTATTCCTTAAAGTTAGGCGCTTTTGCTTTTTCCATTCTAACAGATTCAGAAACAAGCACGTTGATGACTTCATTATCCCCCTCTACGGAGTATATAATTGTCCATTTTTTGAGTTCTTCTGACTCAAGGACACAGATGGCTGAAGAAAACCGATAGTCTCCTGGCCATTTTTCACGGGATTTCATTGCATTATTCGCTTTTTCCACAGCCTGAAAAAAGTCCATGCTGTTATTTATTCCGAAATCGTTTTTATACCTATCCTGAGTAAAGTGAGCTTATGGGCGAGGAGATACCAGCTCTAATAAAAACAGTAAGAGCAACAAACTACCTAAAAGAGCTTCCCAGTATGAGAACCTCATTTGCAGGGATAATTCTTCTTTCAATTGCGTCAGGAATAATTGCAGGAATGTTATCAGACAAGGGCATACTATCAGGCCTTCTTTTAGGAACCTGGATAATCTTTATTCCCTCAATAATAACCATACCCCTGTCCTGCAGACTGTCCCAAGTACTCTCAAAGAAGCTGACGTGCAAAAGATCAGCATACTTGGCAATGTTTTCCTCAATAATCCTCGCAGTGTTCCTTATACTAGGAACACTGTTTACAAGGATAAATCCTATCATGAGTATCAATCTTATACTGTATGGGTTTGTTTTCGTGCTCGCGCTAAGAGCATTCGTGTTAAGGGCCACACACCCTTACACGAACATAGGCATAATGACCCTTGCATCAGTTCACTTTGTTATAGGTCTGATCGCATTATACTACGCGCCATACCTGGGGATACTACCCGGGCAGATAGCACTTGCATCACTGATCATAAAATCGATTCTTCCCCTATCAATTATCTTTGGTGGGATGATATTCTTTTTCGCCCTGTTAAACGCCCCTATGAAACGAAATTTCAATGTAGACGCGATAAGTTTGATATCCTCATTTATAGAACACTGGTTTGACAAAACAGACCTGCTGGAAAAACGGCTGAAAGCCTTCTCTGAAAAAACAGACACGATAGTTGGCGTGATAGCATTCCGGACAAAAAAGGGTTTGAAAGCATTATACCTGGTCCCGGTAGTGCACCCAGGTCCTTTTGGTTTTATAGGTGGCGGAAAACTAACCAAACACATAGTAGAACATATCGAACCAAAAACAGGGGCAACCGTACTTATAGGCCATGGGACTGCCACTCATGACCTAAACCCGGTAGACACAGAATCCTTAAACAAGATAAACAAAGCAGTACTCGAGAATATCAAGAACATAAAATACAGTGATAAAGGAACTTCACCAGTTAGAGTAAAAGAAGAAAGTTATCAAGTGCTGGGAATAAAGCTTGATAATACAATACTTGCCGTGTCAACATTTTCACCAAACCCAACAGAAGACATTGACGCGTCAATTGGTCTTGCACTTTCCTCTGAGATGGGTGGAGGGAAAAACAAAGTTGTGTACGCTGACGCGCATAACTGTTACTGGAGCGGCAAGTATGCAATATTCTCAGGAAATTCCAAGGTTTTCATGATGCTTGGGGCAGCGAAAAAACTCAAGACAGCCCTTTCAAGGAAAAAACCCAAAAACATAAAGGTTGGCGTGTATGTGGACCCTCTGAAAGAGTACTCCCTAAAAGAAGGAGTAGGGCCAACAGGCCTTAGGGCTCTCGTAATAGGTACTGGGGATACTAAGACCGCGCTAGTAATATTCGATGCAAATAACATGAAAAAAGGCCTGAGAGAAAAAATATTGGAACAGATCAAAAGGATGGGCTTTGACGAAGCAGAAGTGATGACAACAGACTCTCATTGCGTTAACAATGTGAGAGGCGGAGAAAACCCCCTCGGCAAAAGGATCCCTGAAAAGGAGATAATCAAAAGGAGTGTCACCGCAGTCAAAAGAGCATTGGAAGACATGGAGCCTGCGGAAGTGGGTGGGGAGATAATAAAGGTTAAAGGTCTAAACGTATTTGGCCCTCAGAAAGCTGCAGAACTAACCGCAACAATAAACTCAGTCATTGCCATGATAAAAATAGCCGGGCCAGTAATAATGGGCTTCTCATTAACTGCTAGCCTTCTTGCTATAATGGCAATAGGATGAAGAAAATGAAAATAGGTTTTTTCACTGAAACATATCATCCTCAATCAAACGGGGTTGTTACAAGTATAGACTCGTTTGGATCCAGGCTTGTTAAAAAAGGGCACAGCGTAGACATCTTTTGCCCCCAACCAAATGCTAGAAAAATACATGGGATGCATATCCACAGTTTCCGTGCCTTGAAATTCAAACCTTATCCTGAATTCGGGCTTGCCGTACCAATCAAGAGAAGGATACCTAAACTTGATATAGTACATACTCACGGCCCCTTTACAATGGGCGTTCTTGGCTTAACAATAGCAAAAAAAAGAAAGATACCTTGCGTGTCAACATTCCATACCCTTCTACCAGAGTATGTAGGATACCTAACAAAATCCAGCCAGATGCAAGAGTTCCTGAAAATAACAGCATGGTCATATCTCAAGATGCACTACAAATGGTACGATTTAGTGATAACCCCCAGCAACTCAATAAAAGGGATAATTGAAGAGAAACTGAACGTAAAAGAGTGCAAGGTGTTGCCGACAGGAGTGGATATACAAGAACTTCGTCCGGCAGCAAATGCACGAAAAGCTCTCAAGATAGCGGAAAGCGAGAAAATACTCTTATTCTTGGGAAGGTTATCATACGAAAAAAGCATAGAGGATATCATAAGAGCCATGAAAAAGCTTCCTGAACACACTCTCCTAATCGCAGGAAAAGGACCTGCAGAAGAATTCCTGAAGCAAGAAGCCAAGAAGAACAGAGTAGAGAAAAGAGTAAAGTTCCTTGGTTTTGTGCTGGAAGAAAAGAAGAACCAGTACTATTCTGCTGCTGATGCATTTGTAATGCCGAGTAGAACAGACACCCAAGGGCTTGTTGTACTAGAAGCGATGGCATGCGGCTGTCCTGTAATCGCAGCAAATGCTCTTGCACTTCCAGAGTTTGTAGAGCACAGAAAGAACGGATTGCTTTTCAAGGCAGGATCATCCTCAGACCTAGCAAAACAAGTATTGGAAAACTGGGATATCCTCAAAAAACTGCGGAAGCATGCTAGAAAAACTGCTGAACAATACTCTGCTGACAAGATGACTGAAGAACTTGAAAAGACATACCTGGATCTAACCTCCTCTTTCTGAGTAACTTGTTCTATTCTCCTTCAACAGGTATATTCTAAAAAATGCCTTAAGAAAAATCAGGGTCATTTTAAAGTAACCATTCTTCTCAAACCTGCGTGTGCTTGTAAAAGCAATGAGTTTTCTGTCCCAAACCACTTTTCCATACCTTTTTGCCCTGTTCCCAAGTTCGTTATCCTCTAACGCGAGAAGTTCTTGCTGAAATCCACCCATTTTCCTGAAGGTGTCCTTTCTGAATATCATTTGCGGGCCTTGAAACTGGTAAAACTTAAACAGGGCAGTGATTGACGCGAGCAGATCTGTGGACAGCAGGTATACCACAACATCCTTCAGGTTCCCTTCCAAAGGTTTCAAAGGTCCGCTGGCAGCAACCACCCTAGGGTCAGAAAAGATCTCACGCACTCTTTTTACCCATCCTTTTCCGATAACAGCATCTGCATCCACAAAACACAACAGGTCGCCCTGTGCTACTTCCGCCCCCTTATTCCTGGCAGCCCCCGCCCCCTTTGGCTTCTGTAACAAGACTTTTGCACCAAGACTCCTAGCAATCTTCCGGGTATTATCCTTGCTGTAGGCGTCAACAATGATCAACTCAGAATCAGGAGCCTGGGCCTTAATCTCTGAGATGCACTGTCCAATGAACTTTTCCTCGTTCATTGAGGGAATTATAAAAGAAAGCTTCAGGGTATCACTTCCTTGTAAAACTCGTAGGTTTTCCTAGCGATTATGTCCCAGTCAAACTTTTTCTCTGCGATCCGCCTGCTTTCTTTCCCCATTCTTTTTCTTAATGATGGATCAGAAAGCAGGGAACTGGTGTATTCTGCAAGCTTGCTGACATCCCTCATTTTGAACACAAACCCGTTCCTGCCGTGCTCAACTATTTCAGCGTTCCCGCCTGCGTTGCTGGAAACAAGGGGCACTCCGCAGGCAAGAGCTTCAAGCAGGGAGATCGGAAGAACTTCCCATAAGGATGGAAGGACGTAAACGTCTGAAGCGGAGTATAATGCAGGGAGTTGTTCTTCAGGAATGAATCCAGTAAACTTAACATTGTTTTTCAGACGTTTCTTTTTCACTAGCTTCATCAAGCCAGGTTTGGATTTCCCCTTGCCGGTTATCAAAAGCACGGTGCTCGGGTTCTCCTCAAGTATTTTGGGCATGGCCTGAATAAGGTATTCCACGCCCTTTTGTTTTATCAACCTGCCAAGGAACAACATCACGTTATCATAACCATCGGCAAGATCCTGCCTGAGATCGCTTGAAACTGGCTTGAAAAAGTTCGTGTCAACCCCGTTATGTATTACTCTTATTTTTTCCTCGTTAATCTCGTGATAGTGGGATATGTCCTTCTTTGCAGCATGGCTTACTGAAATGATCGTGTCTGCCTTTCCAAGAAGCCGCGCACCATAAGCATGATCAAAAACAGTCCCGATTACTGACACGGGCAGGGAGATGCCTAAAGGCCGCTGGTTGTGCAATGTCATGAAAAACTTTTTTCCATTGGCATGGGCGTATTTCTCAGAATACCCAAAGTCAGGGAACCATCTTCCGTGCAAGTGAAACGCGTTATAATCAAACTTTTTATCAAACTCACGTATTGCTTTCCTGGCTTTAGGAGCAAGAGTGAGAGGAGGAGGGTAAATGAGAGGTGCTTTTATGAATGTTGCAGGGATTCTGTGCACGTGAACTCCTTCCAATTCCTCCTCTTCAGAAGTGCCATCCAAAAGAGAGGTTATCACGTGCACGTCCATTTTTTTAGCAAGCCGCCTGCTGAGCTCATACATGTGCTTTTCCACACCACCGGTGTAAGGGTGGAAAAATGCGTTAACCAGGCAAAGTTTAAGCATTGTGTTCACCATCCCAGGATAGATCGTACAATCCCGTACGCAACAGCTATGATAATAAGGATCAGAAGCAACTTCCATAATTCAGGGGGAATGATGTTTCCAGAAGCGGAAACTGATTTTTCTATAACCACCTTTGTTGAAGATTTTTTAGCTTTGGATTTTTCAGACGCGCCTTGGCCCCCTCCTCCAGGTTCAGCCCCTACTGCCTCGGCCTCTTTTTCAGGTTTTTCTTCAAGCGTTCTCTTCTTCTCGGTCTTTTTTACAGTTGCTTTAGCCAAAGGGATCATTTCACCTTCAGCAATCGCATCCAGGATTATATCTGCGAATGCCTCGTTTCTCATGCCCTGGCTTGATCTAGTGTGAATATCTGCGATCAAAACACCTGAATAGTCTCCTATAACATTCGCTTTAAGAGAAGGATACTTGTCTTGCAGGATATTCAACTGTTCTTTAGTGACCATCACCCTGACAACCTCAGGCCCTTTCCCCGCCTTACCTAACTCTCTTATCACTGAGCTTTCCTCAACTTTTTTCAGAACGTCCTCAACGTAGCCTGTTTTTGATCTTTTAACCACATCCAGCCTAAGCACTACTGTTCCTTCTTTTGTTCCGGGAGACATCTTAGAAACCATACGAGGGTACTTTTCCAGCCATTCTTCTGCAGTTTTTTCATCAACTTCAACAACAAGCGCAGGCCTGCGGCCTTTCTTAGAGTGAGCTATTTTTTGAACCCCTTTTTTAAGCTCAAAAGATTCTGACAGTTTCCTTTCCTTAACTTTGACCCCTGACTCCGCTTGGATTTTTTCAAGATCCGAACCGTACTCTGCATGTGCCCTTTGCACCATCTCTTTCCATTCTTTCACTTTCTTGGAATAGTCCGGACCGTAAATTCTTTCTTTTGCCTTGACCTCCTTTTTTGGTTGTCCTTGGGTACGCCTTCTTGCCATCAGTTATAATACAGAATGCATCCTTTAAAAAGTGTGCTCACATTATATTATCGGTGGTTGTATGAACGAGCTTCAAGAACTAGCTCATGCGCTGACACATAGGGCAAGGGCCTGTTACTTTACTGTCGTAGGAAACCAGCGGGTACACGCTTATTCGATGATAGCAGGGCTTGCTGATTTGGAGTCCAGATTGTATGCATGGAACCAGGATTACTTATCAAAGGACATAGAAAAGATGATTGACACCTGCGAAAAATGCATAAAAACCACGCTGGTAACCGGAAGATGCTACAAGTGTTCTAAAGATCGACTAGAAGAACTTGAAAGAGAGTTCTCACAAATCCCCTCATCAAAGTGGGAAAAACTTAAACATGAAGACTAGAAAAGATTTTTATAGCCAGACCTTGTGATGATATCATGATCCAGGATGCAATCCTATTAGGTGCACTAAACTTATTTCTGCTCATAGTACTACTGATCATACTAAAAAAATATCTGTCCTTAAAACCAGCACCAAAGGAAGAACATTTTGAAAGCAGTAAACTAGAAAGAATAAAACAGGTAATCGAAAATCCAGAAGAACCGTCTGAACCTCATGCACAGGAAATCAGCGAGACAAAAGCACTCATCAGAGGAATGGTCATCGCAGGAAAAACCGATCAAGAAATAATCACAGAACTCAAACGGAGAGGAATAAGCAACAAGGATATAACGGAGCTAATGGGCGGGAAACAATGAAAAGAAGAAAAGTTCTTATTCTCGGAGCGGCTGGAAGAGACTTCCATAACTTTAACATGTTCTACCGCAACAAGAAAGAGTTTAAAGTGGTGGGGTTCACAGCAACCCAAATTCCTTTCATAGAGAACAGGATTTACCCTAAAGATCTTGCTGGAAAAGGATACCCTAAAGGGATACCGATTTATCCTGAAGAGGATATGGAAAAGATAATAAAAAAGGAAAAAGTTGATGAAGTTGTTTTTTCTTACACTGATGTTTCCAACGAATACGTAATGCACAAAGCAGCCCAAGCACAGGCGGCTGGAGCGACTTTCACGCTACTCGGCCCTAAAGACACAATGCTCAAAAGCAGAAAACCTGTGATAGCAGTATGCGCTGTCAGGACAGGGAGTGGAAAAAGCCCTACGAGCAGAAAGGTGTGTCAAGTGCTTGAAAAGAAGGGCAAAAAAGTGGTGGTAATAAGGCACCCTATGCCCTATGGCAAACTAAATGATCAAATAGTCCAAAGGTTTGAAACAGTTCAAGATCTTGAACTAGCTGATACTACAATAGAAGAAAGAGAGGAGTATGAACAGCACATAGCAGAGGGAAGGGTAGTGTACGCGGGCGTAGACTACGCCAAAATACTAAAAAAGGCTGAGAAAGAAGCGGATTTTATAGTCTGGGATGGGGGAAACAATGATTTTCCGTTCATAAAACCAGACCTGATGTTCACGGTTGCAGATGCGATCAGGCCCGGGCACGAAAAAAAGTATTATCCCGGCGAAACATGCGTAAGAATGGCTGACGCTGTAGTAATAAACAAGGAAAACAGCGCCTCAAAAACAGCAGTCAGAGAGATAAAAAAGAACGTGAAAGAACTGAACCCACAGGCAGAGATAGTAGATGCTGAATCAAAGGTAGTTGTGGACAATCCTCAGATAATAGCAGGAGGCAAAAGAGTTCTCGTAGTAGAAGACGGGCCATCCTTAACTCATGGGGGAATGAAGTACGGAGCAGGGTACATGATTGCAAAGGAATTCAACTGCAGGATAGTAAACCCGAAAAGCAAGGTTAAAGGAAGCATAAAAGAAGCATACAAGAGATACCCCCACATAGGGCCCGTGCTCCCTGCCTTGGGGTATAGCAAAAAACAACTGGTTGAACTCGAGCAGGCCATAAACAGAATAAATTGTGATGCAGTCATAATAGGCACGCCTGTTGACCTGCGTAGGTTACTGTGGATAGACCAGCCTAGCGTTCATGTTTACTACACAGTAAAAGAGATAGGAAGACCCACAATAAAGGAGATAATAGAAAAGAAGTTTAGGGTATAAAAAAAGTGCCCGCGTTTACTTGAACAAGTTTTTTATGCGCAGATCAAGGTATGCTGCTATTTTAACAGCATCCTCGTCAACCTTCTCCTTTCCAGAGTATTCCCTTATCTTCTCTGATCCTATGAGAATGTCCTCGCATAATTTATCAAGAGTTGTTCCAAGAAGGTCTACAGCATCATCAGAAAGAACAACGTTCAGTTCTTTAGCCTTGTCCTTAATCAGTTCCTTAGTGTCCATGATTATCACTCCTTGCCAACAATTAGTATGTCCCTAACTGCTTTAACCCGCTTGTACATTACACTCTTCCTTTTAAGCAGCTTCGGCAGTTCTTCCTTTGTTATGTTGGCTTTCAAAGGTTCTGTAGTTAGTCTGACAACCTCTCCTGTCTCAAGGTTGAGTATAAGGTCATTTACCTTTCCGAGATACCGCCCATCACTGTCATAGATGTCTAGACCGTAAAGCTTTGAAGCACGTATTGCCATCCTACAACCTCCTAATTTAACGAATTAAAGAAAGAAGGAAGGGTATAAAAACATTACGCAGGGTTTTTTATTCTCTTTTTCCTTCTCTTGTTCCATGGACTTCCAAGACTACTACACTGAACTGAACCTGCAGCAGGGGGACAGTGTGTTAGTAACAGGAGATAACTCTCTTTTTCTGGCATTATACCTTGCAGGCAAGGCTCGGGAAGAAGGAAAAGAAGTGAAAACACGCGCGCTCATAGGAAAAGAATCAACAGTAGTCTCAATTTCAGAAGCTCTTGAATCAGAAAAGAAAAATTACGCCGCATTTTATGATACCCTGAAAAAAGGAGTGGTGAACACATCCTTTGGCAGGCATGATCTGCTGGAACAGTCCAACATACTACGGTTTAACAAAATTATTCTCAAGTACGATGACTGGAACTTCAAAGTATTTGCAGAACACCTGAAAAAAATTTACGAATTGTGCGAGGATAACACAGTCATACTAATCAAGAACGGGTTTACGGTCTTCAGAATGCTAAGCAAAACAGAAAAACGGCTCTTTAAAACATCTGAGGTTCCAGTCAGTTTTGCAGAATACTTACGTAACATAGGCCTTAGGATAATAAAACAAGACATAATAAATGAAGATTCTGTTCTTCTGCTTTCTATAGAGCTTAAGGAAAAAACAATCCCAACAGATTACAAAGTAATGCCAAAGGAAAAATGGGCAGAGGCCATCATGTCTGAAGTTGGGCAGATTGCCCTGGCCTGCAGTCCCACCACTTTCGCGATAAAAAAAGGGGACTACTACTACGTTATCTCAATGACCCCAAGGAAAGATGAAAAGGCTGTTTTCACGGTAAAGTTTTTGGACTGGGAACACCAGGTAATAAGAAACGTCCCAGGAGTATTTGCCAAAAACATTTTAATTGTGACACTCCCAGTAATCCCAACATTCGACAAAGAGCTTCAGGAAAAAGGAATAATCACGACAAGCCCGGAAAAAGCGCTGGAGCTATTCAAGCAGAGGTGAGAAGATGGTGTTAAGGAAAAAAAAGGGAAAAAAGAAAGAGATTGATAAAGACGATATGTGGATAGAAGACGATTTTGAGGATATTGATCTTGGTTTTGAGGATGTTAACGAAGTTATCAGAAGGATGCAGCAGGACATTGAAAGAATGTTCCCCGGACTTATTCAGACCATGATGAAAGAACAAGAGAACCTAATTAAAAGGATGCACGAGGGAAGAAAGCCAATAGTGTACGGATTCTCAATAAAGATGGGGCCAGAGGGAGTTAAGATAGAAGATTTTGGAAACGTAAAACCAGAAGAACAAAAGATCTCAAAAGAAAGGGAACCCCTGGTTGATATCATAAAAGAGAAAGATAAACTAAAGGTGGTCGCAGAACTTCCGGGAGTAAGCAAAAAGGACATAAAAATCAGCCTAAAACATAAGACTCTGCTTTCAATAAAGGTGGAAGGGAAGTTCTACAAAGAAATTGAGCTTCCAGCCCCTGTAAAAAAAGACTACAAAATGCAGTACAAAAATGGGGTCCTGGAACTTGACTTCAACTACGCTTAAAGGATAGGAGTGATGAAATGGAGTGTGAACTCTGCGGGCGGAAAACAGGGGAATTGTTCTTGGTAGAAGTTGAAGGAGTTAAGTTGCAAGTATGCCGAAATTGCACTAAGCATGGTAAGTTCATCTGCAAAGTGAGGGAACCAAAACCTGTGCAAACCAGAAAAGTTAACGAACAACCTGCTGAAAAGGAGATAATGCTGGCTCCAGACTACGGAGATAGGATAAGAAAAAAACGAAACAAGCTCGGATTGAAAAGAGAAGATCTTGCCAAGAAGCTTAATGAAACAGAGTCAGTAATCCGCAGACTTGAGCATGGGGATATGGTTCCTGATGACAAACTTGTTAACAAGATAGAAAAGACCCTGAGAATAAAACTCAGAGAGGAATACGAACCAGTGAAAACCTCTGAAAAAAGAGAATCCCAAACACTAACCTTGGGGGACATAGTCAAGATAAAAAAGTGAGGTAATATGCAAGAGCTAATTCTCATCATTTTAGGGACAGTCTTTTTAGTGCTCCTGCCAGCCGTTATTTTCCGGAAAAGGGGGTTTGAGGTCCAAGGTGTGCTGGTACTCGCAAGGACTCGGAAGGGACTTAACCTTCTGGACAAATTGGCTGGAAAAAAGAGTGCTTGGAACTTCTTTGCAGATGTGGGGATAATAATGTCCCTCGGAGTTGCGGGTGCGATCCTGCTTGGTCGGAACACAGGAAACTGGAAAAAAACGATCATAGAGTACTTAGCATCGCTTCCAGCAATCCTCTTGCTTGTAGCTCCTTTTGCAGGGAACCTGCTGATACTCCTACTAACATTGTTTTTTGGAATATCCTTTTTTATTCTGGCTGCGTTAGCGCTGAATTCCCTCATGATAGTTCAAGAATACATGCAAGGAACCACACCTAGCCCAGGGGTCATCCCAATAATCCCTGGAACAGGTAACGTTCCACTATACGCTGTAATCTCCCTGCTTATCCTGCTTGTAGTTCACGAGATGGCTCACGGTATTGTATCAAGAGCACAGAAGATCAGTGTAAAATCTCTTGGGATACTTCTCTTAGGCATAATCCCAATAGGCGCTTTTACAGAACCGGATGAAGAAGAACTTAAAAAAGCCAAAAGGGTGCGCAGGATGAGGGTCTATGCTGCAGGATCCATGGCAAACTTTGTCACAGCAGCACTGTTCTTCATACTTCTTCTTGGCAGCACCTCTCTGATAACAGGCTATTCTTTGTACGGTGTGCCGGCGTTCGACGGCCATAAAAGCGCTCCGTTTCCCCTTGTGATCTCAAACAATCCTGAAAAAATGAACTACATGATCCAGTACGTTGAAAACAGCTCTCCCGCCCAGCAGGCGGGCTTAGCTCCTGGTATGGTGATAGAAAACCCTGGACCGCTATTCAACAAGAGTCCTGGAGAACAGATCGTGCTGGTGGTAAATGGTAGAGAGTACAAGATAACTGCAGATGAAGAGGGCATGGTAGGGGTCATGGGAGGTATAATGCCTGCCTACAGCAGGTACTCTTTGATTGACTGGGCTGCAGTGACTGTGCTGGGGATCTTGGCATGGACCTTCTTGTTGAACTATCTTGTTGGAATGGTAAACTTGCTTCCGTTCTGGATGCTTGATGGTTACAAGCTTGTTGAAGACCTGCTTAATGAATTCTTCTCAAAAGAGAGTGTGCGGAAGATAACGCTTGCATCAATCGCAGGATTTGTGGGTATCCTATTCATAATGAACGCAGTACCTTGGTTCATAAAATAAACAAGAGAAAAAGGATAAAAAAGAGAGGTTTTTTACTTCAGGTAGCTTATTCCAAGGCTCAGATCTGAAGCTTTTTCTGTCAGGCCTTCTGCTACAGGACCTTTGATGTGCGCTGATTTCACGCCGGTCATGATGCAGATTACTTCCACCCTTCCTTCATATTCTGGAACAACTCTAGCGCCCCAGATTACCATTGCCCTTGGGTCTATTGCTTCTGTTAGTTTTTCTCCGATGTCATTCGCTTCTTTTATGCTGAAGTCAGGGCCTGCTGTTATGTGTATCAGTGCACCTCTTGCCCCTTCTCTATCAACATCAAGTAGGGCATTGTGAAGGGTGTCCTGCACAACTTCATCCACTCTCTGGTGGCCTCTTGCTTCTCCAACGCTGATTACGGACACGCCTCCTTGAGTCATGATAGACCTCACGTCAGCAAAGTCCAGATTTATCAGAGATGGTGTCATTATTGTCTCGGTTATTCCCCTAACAGCCCTAGCGATTATCTCGTCTGCTACTGCAAATGCTTGATCCATAGGCAGGTTCGGCACAAGTTCTACAAGCTTGTTGTTGTCAATTATGATAACCGTATCAGCAACTTTCCTCATTCTCTCTATTGCTTCATCTGCTTTCAGAAGCCTGCTTCTTTCAAGCTTGAATGGGTACGTGACCATAGCAATTACTATTGCTCCATTCTCTTTTGCGATGTCCGCAACTATCGGAGCTGCTCCAGAACCGGTTCCTCCTCCGAATCCTGCGGTTATGAACAGAAGGTCAACTCCCTCAAGCACTTTTGATATTGCTGCTCTTGATACCTCTGCAGCTTTTGCTGCAACTTCAGGGTAACCCCCTGCACCAAGCCCTCTTGTCACACTTTCCCCAATAAGGAGCTTGTTAATAGAATCGTGGATTATCCCCAAGTGCTGGACGTCAGTGTTTATCGCGACCAGCTCTGCTCCAGTTATTCCTAACCGAGCGATCCGGTTCACAGAATTGTTTCCTGCACCACCAACTCCAACGACCATAATTTTTGGCCCATGAACAGAAGCAGAAGCCCCTGCGATGTTGGACTCTTGAGCCCTAGAAACTGCATTTCTTACAACTGATTCCACAAGCGTTCACCTCAATACCTAATTTGTGGTATATAAAGTCACTTACTTATATATATACTTATGCCTAAAGAAGACTCGGCGGGCTAGGCTGGGAGAGTAGCGGCCTCCTGTAACTGCAAATCCGCTTACGGCAGAGCCGAAACCCAGGGGGCGTTAGAGCCAGGCTTACATGAGCCTGGGGCCCAACGTTGACGTCCTGTCTGACAGGATTCTGAACACGGCGAACCTGGTCAGGCCCGGGAGGGAGCAGCCATAAACCGTGTTCAGGGTGTCTGCCAGGTAGCAGGACTGAGGTAAGCCCCAACAGCTCATGCCTGTCTGGCCTAGCCACCCCTGGACCGCCCGCCACTTAAAAGGAGAAGTCACAATGACAAAAACGCAAGCAGTCCTACTGTTAATCTCAGTACTTATCGGATTTTTTTTAGGATTTACTAGCCCAGAACCTGCTGCCAGGAGTATAACAACGCACATGGTAGGCGTTAATGGCCAGAACGGGGGCATCTTAGTAAGGGTAAGAGTGAGCATGATTCCTGGAAACGGCAAAATCCTCGTGAACATAGACAACCCTTTGTTCATAACCGACACGCAGGAGTCCCTGAGAACTGCAGTAAAAGCAGCAGCAGAGTACACTGGAATAAACAGCAATGATTATGACTTTATTTTTTCTGTTGAAGAAGATAACGTGCAAATTGAAGGCCCGTCTGCAGGAGCAAGCATGGCTGCAGCCCTTGTAGCACTAATAGAAAACAAGCAAATAAAAGCCCACCATTATGCAACAGGCAGCATAACCGAAAATGGTAGCATAACCGCTGTAGGAAGCATTCTTGAAAAAGCAGAAACCCTCAGCCCTGGAGAAGTGCTGATAGTACCTGCTGGTCAAAAAGTAGGGACAGAGCAGATAGAAGATTGTTCTGAGAAACAAAGTAACAACTACTACTACAAAGAATGCAAAATTAAGTATGAGCCAGTAGACGTGTCTGAAAAAACAGGAGTAAAAGTTATAGAGGTAAACAACCTAGATGAACTAGTACAAATTATGCTGGAGTGAACTCAGGTGACACTAAAACAAGCAGGAGCAATACTTGCCACAGCAGTCTTGCTGGCAAGCTTTTTCTGGTTAGGAACAAACGTGAAGGACCAAAAGATAGTGATACCCTGCAAACCAAAACAACCGGAACACAAACCAACCATAACAGAAGAAGAGACCACTGTAATTGTAAACGGCGTAGGACTTTTTGATAACACCAGCAACGGGGAGATAGTTCATATAATCATCACTTCAAAAAGAGGAGAAGGGAGAGTTTTTGCCGATTTCTCTACAGGAGCGTATGTGGGAACAGACCTGCAAGAATCCATACTTCTAGCAAGACTGGTCGCATCAGAATACACTGGAGAACTGGCGTTTGACAAAGATTACTTCGTGACCTTTGACTCAGAAGCAACAGAAGTATCAGGATCCTCTGGCACTGCTGGAATTGCCGCAGGTTTTGTGGCCCTAGCAGAAGGGAAAAGAGTAAAGCAAAATGTTGCAGTGTCAGGGTTCGTCTACGAGAACCAAACAATAGGGGAAGTAGAAAGAATCGGGGATAAAACAAGAGTAGCAGAAAAAGCAGGCATGACAAGCATGATTATCCCTGCAGTGCAGTGTAACAAGACCATGATGGAAAACTTTACGATAGAAGTAATCTGCGCGCATGACCTATCAGATGTAATAGACAACCTGCTTGAATAACTTCCCGAAAACCTTTTTATGCTCAAACTCTTTTTTTCAGTCATGGGAGTGGCAATAGAGGACATCATCCCAAAACAAGAGATAGAACTGGCCAGCCTTAGAGGAAAAAAGGTTGCAGTAGACGCATATAACGCACTGTACCAGTTTTTGAGTATAATAAGGCAACCTGATGGCACGCCCCTCATGGACTCTGCCGGCAGGATAACCTCTCACTTGAGCGGATTGTTCTACAGGAACGCTAAACTACTTGAAGAAGGAATCTTACCAGCATATGTTTTTGACGGTAGACCAAGTGAACTGAAGGCGGAAACAGTGGCAGAGAGAAAAGAAACGCGGAAAAAAGCACGGGAAGAATGGGAAGCGGCTGTTGAAAAAGGAGATTTTGAAACAGCACGGAAACGCGCTCAAGCTGCGGTAAGCCTAGACGAACATGTTCTGAACAGCTCTATTAGGCTACTTCATGCGATGGGGATTCCAGTAGTACAGTCTCCTGAAGAAGGAGAAGCTCAAGCATCGTTCATGGCAGAAAAGGAAGATGTTTACTGTGTTGCTTCACAAGACTATGACTGTCTTCTTTTCGGAGCCCCTGTCCTAGTGAGAAACATTAACTTGACAGGAAGAAGAAAACTTCCTGGAAAAAAGGTGTATGTAACCATACACCCTGAGATCATAATCCTTGAAAACGTATTAAGCAAAAACCAAATAACTAGGGAACAGCTTGTGGAGATAGGGATCCTCATCGGCACGGACTACAATCAAGGGATAAAAGGGATCGGTCCAAAAAAAGCACTTGCCCTTGTAAAACAGGGAAAAAAAGCGGAAGAAGTATACAAGGATAAAGGTATCAGTCCAGAAGTAGACCTTGAACAGGTCAGAGAAGTATTTCTAAAACCAAACGTGACCAAAAGATACTCTCTTGAATGGAAAGACCCTGACCCGAAGAAGATCAAAAAGATTTTAGTGGAAGAGCATGACTTTTCTGAAGAGAGGATAGAAAAAACATTAAACCTCTTGCAAGAGAAATCAGCTACTGCAAGAGAGCAGTCAAGCATAACGAGGTGGTTCAGTTGAACGCGGAAGTTATAAAGGCGATAGAAGAAGAAGACTCAAGAAAACTAAGGGAAATAAGCGAAAGGGTATTTGACAAAGCAGTACTAGACCAAAACAAACAGGAAGTTGAAAGAGCAATATTATACTACGCAGTTTCAAAAATCCTGGGAAAAGTCCACTTCAAAAAAGAGAAACAATGGGAAACATTCAAGAGCAAACTCATAGAATATCTTGAACAGAAAAAGGACATCCCAGAAATCCTTAAACACGTCACAGAATTTGACAGAGAATACGGAAACTATCTGGGTAACGTAGTGCAAAAGGCGAGAATGAAGTACGCGAGCACAGCATACGCATTTGGACTGTCTTTAAGCACGGCCTGCGAACTAACCGGTGCAGACTTGACAGAAGTATCAGCGTACGTGGGGCAAACAAAAATACATGAAAAACCTTTTACCCAAACAAGAAGCGTGCGTGAAAGGCTTAAGAATGCCAGAAAACTTTTGGAGGAGGAATCATGAGAGTTTACTGTGACGCAAGTTCTTTGGTTAGCTTGTCATCAAGCTGTCTTCTTAACGTGTTGAAAATGTTTCCTAAAACAGAGTTCATAATCCCGAAAAGTGTTTACAAGGAAGCAATTTCAGCTGCTGAAGGGATCAGAAAATTCAAATGGAACGGCCTCAGAATAAAAGAACTTGTTGATGATAACATTCTGAAAGTGTCAGAAGCATTACCCGAAGCACAGGAATTCATGAACCTGTCAAACAACCTATTCATCCACAAGAACAAGGGTCTGAAGATAATTCATCTTGGAGAAGCCGAATGCGTAGGAGGACTAATGAGAGACAAGAAAGGATTGCTCCTGGTGGATGAAAGGAATACTCGGATGATTATAGAAGCACCAGAAAAATTGCACGAGTACCTGACGAACAAGCTTGGAAAGGATATAAAGATAAACGAGCACAATCTGGCAGCACTGAAGGACAAGGTTGGATGGATACCAATAATAAGGTCAACAGAATTGCTCGCGCTGGCGTATTCCCTCGGATTTGCAAGGAATGAAGAAGAGCTTGAAGCTGCTTTGTTTTCGCTGAAGTACGCAGGATGTTCCATAACATTTGAAGAGATAGAGGAATACATAAGGATACTGTGAGAAAGATGAGTATCTCAGTAGGAATAGTGGAGCCAGAATTCCCAGAGAACACGGGGTCTATCGCAAGGATTATGGCAAATCTTGGATACCACGACCTAAGGATCCTGAACCCCTCTTTCAATATCTTGTCCGACGATGTAAGACGTTCTGCAAAACACGCGCAAAAAATCATAGAAAAAGCAAGGGTGTTCAACTCTTTTGAATCAATGACACGCGGGTTTGATATGATTATAGGCACTACTGGAAAGAAAAGGAAAGGCATGACAAGCATGCCTCCTGAAAAAGCCAAAAACAAGATAAGCGGAAAGACACTGGTGCTCTTTGGAAGAGAAGGAACGGGTTTACTAAACGAAGAACTTAAAGCATGTGACCTGATTATAACAATCCCTGCATCAAAAGAGTATCCCGTACTAAACTTATCCCATGCTGCAGCAATAATCTTGTACACCCTAAGAGGTACAGTAAACGCAAAGAAAGAGGACAGCTTAGGAGTAGAAAAAAGTTTTAACAATCTTGTTGAAGCTATGAACATAAAAAACAAAGACCGGGCAGAGAAAGCTTTCAAACGCCTCCTAATGTGCCCTGGGCTCAGTAAACAGGACATGAATATCCTGGCAGGAGTGTTTTCAGAATGCAAAAAGAGAATAAACCGCTAAACCTAGAAGAAATGCTCAGGTTCCTTTTCGTTCTCGCTTTGTTCGGAGCCCTGCTAGCAGCCCTGACAACCACGCGCCCGGACATGACAGTGTTACAGAGAGAGGTTGGCAGGCACACTGTGTTTGTGCTTAATGTTATGGGAGCAAGGTCAGAACTAGAGGAAGTGTACGTAAGAGTTCCTGACCAGGTCACGAATAAGCCAGAAGTCCTCCGAAAACTCAGGGGGCTTGGGCTTGCTGAAAAACAGTCCGAATTTGGCACGGCCGAATACGCTGCTCATTTGCATCCTGACCTTGAAAAGATAGTGACAGAGTATGTGTCAAACCTGCAGAAAAACGGAGAACCTGTATTCTTATCCAAATCTGTCGTGTCCTTATCAGACAAAAATTTTGATGTTGAAATAATTCCAGAATGCACCGGGCTCTTCGGGTTCATGGCAATAAGTGCTCTGATAATAGGTTATCCCAGAGCAAGCTGGAGGAAAAAAGGCATAGGGGTATTAGTAGCACTGCCCCTGATGCACGTGGTAAACGTGCTTAGGCTCTCAACAAGCATCTACTCAGCATATTCTGCAGGAGTAAGCACGTTCTATTTTACTCATGACATCCTGTGGAAAACTGTACTACTGGCATTCGCGTTCATATTCTGGATTATTTGGATAAAGTGGATTGTCCAAGAGAAGGTTTAAAATAATCTGCGCCGTTAGTGAGACCATGCCAAAGAAGAAAGAGAATGTAAAAGAGCTCCTTAGGAAGAGCATGCTTGACCTCGAAACAGCAGGCTCAGCAAGACCTGAAAAAGATTATGAGGTGGCTACTCAAGAGCAATTAAGGGAGCTTATAGAGATTGCACTGAGGCAGAATAAGCGGATTGCTGAAAGGATCGATTACCTTACTGAAGTTCTAAAAGAAGCAGTAACTCCAGAGGAAGAGCCAAACCAGCTTCTCCTTGCGCTTGGAAAAAGCCAGGTCGAAGCATTAGAAGAGCTTGAGAATATGAAGAAGAAGCTGGAGGAAAATGAGAAGATCCTCAAAAAAGAGCGGGCTGCAATTGCTACAGAACGGATGAAGACACTGCTTGAATACGAGAAAACCCTCAAAGCAGTCAGAACAGAACAAGCCAAACAGCTTGCTGAACTGGAAAAGCAAATTTCTGCAGTAAAAGAGCAGTTATCCAAACTACCCTACGGGGAACAAATCTCCCGGCTACTAAAGAAAGTGGAAGAAATAGATGAAGAAGTGGACATTCTTTCTGAAATGATATCACAGGATCCAGAACAGGTCAATGCAAGAATAGCTATCTTAAAACAGGAGATTGACGAATTCAAAAGAGAAGTAAGAGCACAGGAGAAAAAAACAAGAGAAGAGATCACAAAAAAAGTGCTCGAATACGTTAAAAAACATGCAGAAGAAACAGATAAAAGAATAGCCAAGATGCAAAAAGAAGAACTGGTTAAATTACTCTCAGAACAAAAGAAGGATGTTACTCTTCTTCAGAACAAACTTGAAGCAATAGAAAAAGAACTGAAGAATTATGAAGAGATAAGTTCAAAAGAACCGGAAGAAACAGCAGCCCTTATTGCATCGCTAAAACAGGAGATAGACGACCTAAAAAGAAGAATGCAAGAAACAGAAGAAAAGAAAAGCAAGGCCCTGGTTTCAGAGTTTGATGAAAAACTGAAAGAACTAGAAAAACAACTGACAGCAATTCAACAAGAAAACAAAAGCAAACCGGAGCAACAGGCCCTGATCAAAACACTTGAGAAAAAGATTGGGGAAATTGATCAAAACATGAAAGATTACGAAGAACTTATGTCATTAGAACCTGAAAAGACGAAGTACTTGATATCTAAACTAAAAGAGGACCTTGACAGGATTTACAAGAAAATTGAAACAGTTGACACTAAGAGCAATGCAGAAAAGATCAACGAAATTGAAGCAAAGGTGAATACATTATCAACACGGATAGAGGGCATAGAAAAGGCAGTAAATGACAAGGTAACTGAGAATATACTCAAAATGAAGGAAGAAGAATCTGAAAAAATAGAAAGCGTGCTGGCAGAATTATCCGAAATAAAAAAGATGCTTGCAGCACTGCCTAAAGAAGCATTCACGCAAGGAAGCGATTCTGACCTTGTAAATAAAAGGATAAATCTTCTAGAACAAAAAGTCGCAGAGATAGAACATCCTCCTTCCAAAGAGACAATATCAAACGAGATCCAGAAGATAAAAGAAAAAGTAGTAGAAGACCCTGAACAAAAGGTGCTGGAGGTACTCTCAGGCATGGAAAAAGGGGAAGAAATCCTGCTTAGCAGTCTGGCTGAGAAAACTGGCCTTCCTCAAAAAGAAGTTGAAAAAATAGTTTCTAACTTTCAGGGATTCAGGATATTAGAAACAGATGACATGATGGACGCGCTGCTGGGCAAGAGAGTAAAAAAATTGTAAAAACCTAACGAAACATTTATAAATGCAGGATTAGTTGTTCATACTAACCAATGGAGGTGTAAAAAAGATGAGAAAAGGAATATCTCCTGTAGTAGCTGTGGTTTTATTGATAGCCATAGCAGTAATAGCAGCAGTAGCTGTGTGGTTCTGGGTAGGACCTCTGACACAAAAGCCAGCAATAACAACAGCATCACAGAACCAGCTGGTGGTAGAACAGTGTGACACAACAAACGGCAAAGTCAAGATCAGAAACGCAGGTGCACTGACAATAAGTGCAGTTGACAGTTCAGATCACTTCAGAGTATACCAGCACGGAAGCTCCACACAAATAGGATACATCAACATGACACAACTCAGCTCAGGAGAAACTGCATGGATGGACTTTGTGAACACCACTGCAACATCATTAACTGCAGGCGAACAATACGACATAGAAGAAAACAAGTACTCAACAGTAACCTTTACTTGCTGAGAAAAGCAAGAACTGTTTTAAAACCCCCTATTTTTCTCTTTTTGTTGTTTTTAACTCATTTTAGAGCTAATGCTATTTTTCAAAGAAAAAAGGAGGAGAATGAGGGGGGACAGGGGAATGGCTGGACTGAGAATCCCCTCACTCGTGGTACAGAATTTTCTTGCCTGCCCTTGTCTTTTTAAGGAGCCCGCGCGCGTAGAGGCTGTTGAGCCTTGCGGAGGCAGCGTTTTTGCCCTTGTATCCAAACCTCTTTCGCACCTGTTCTGCATCAACTTTGCCTTTTGCCCTAACGAACTTGAGCAGGGCAGAGTCAACGTCTGACAGGACTATCTCCTTTCGGGTGTCCAACTGAGGTGAAGAAAGCTGGGTAGAAATTTTATCCAGCTTGCTCAGGATCTCCTTAAAGAGCATGTTTGTTTGTTCTCTTTCCCTCGCGAGCCTGTACAACATCAGGCCCAAAGCAGCGGGGTCTTTAAATTGTTCTTTATCGTACTTAAAGTCGAACACCAGCTTTTCAAAGTCCTTGTCAGCAGGGCTGGCAGGCAGTCTTTCTGTCATGATTCTATCATGACACAATCATATTTAAATGTTTCT
>CAZVAJ010000011.1:0-27521 GCA_964625085.1 Microcaldota archaeon
TGTCTGTTTTTACAGTTTCCGTGTTCTCTGGAACACTGCTCGTGACCGCGCCACAACTATTATGGATCAACCTGCTTACTGACGGGCCAATAGCCCTGACACTGGGAATGGATCCTGAGCCTAAAGACATAATGAAAAGAAAACCGCACAATAAGAAGATTGGTGTGATAGACAGGCGGCTTAGGTGGATGATTCCAGTCATAGGCGCCAAAAAAGCGTTAATGATCCTGCTCACGTTTTTCGTGGGCCTCATGTTGTGGGGTCCAAAAGTAGCCCAAACAATGGCGTTCACAGGCTTCATATTCTACGAGTTCGTGCGGCTTTTCGTTATAAGGTACGAAGAAGGAACAAGCTATTTTGCAAACAAGTGGCTTGACATTGCATTGCTTGTGTCAGTTGTGATGCAGTTACTCGTGTTGTATTATGCTCCTTTTGCAAGCGTTTTCGGCGTTGTGCCCCTGACACTGGCACAGCTTGCAGTAATAGCAGGGTTTACTTTCACAGGACTTCTTACAGGACTGTTGCTCGCGTGGGTGTTGATGAAAACAATACCATTAGAGGAAGGGTATGGTAGAAACCTGTAAGAAGGGCGTGATCTTAGAGTTGGTCAGCGTTTAGCCAGTTTTGATCTTACGTCGTACATGACTTTCCCAAGCGAGAGTATTGCACTGTTCAACTTTTCTTTCTCTTCTGCACTCCTGGCCTGCTCAAGCTTTCCTTTCATGACCTCTGTCTGCTCTTGTATTTTCCTAAGGATGAACTCCCCTCTTGTCCTATCAGCAGGATTGCGGCAAAAGGCTTCTGCATCAGCCAGCAGTTCCATTACTTCTTTTCCTTTTTTGAGTTCTTTTTCTTCTTCGCTTATCCTCAGCGCGGTCAGCTCCGTTTCTTCCATTTCCCTTTTTAGCTCAAGGTCTTTTTTAGACAGAGGTCTTCCCAGCTCGTCGTAGTCTCCTGCGCTCAAGGGTTTTTCTTCTACTGTTTTCTTGAAAGCGTGGTTCCTAAGTTCCTCCGCTTCTTCCTTAAGTCCTTTTTTCATAAGCTCTTTGTACAGCTTTTGGTAAGTAAGAAAATAGTCATGAACCTTTCCAGAAACTGGCTTTTTCTTTTTGAATGCTTTCACGCGTTCCGCAAGCAAGGGCATTTTTGTTTTCCTCCTGTCAAAAGAGTGTGAAAGGGGTCGGTCCGCCCGTCTATCCTCATGCTCCGCTAATCAGATAAACTAAATTCCTCATTCCCCAGTATTTTTTCGTGCAAGCAGATAAATAAACCGTGCTGTTTTGCTGGAAGACAGGCTGTTCAGGTTTTAAGGGAGTATATCACTGCAAAATCGTCTGAATAGACCAAAACAAGCTCGTCTGGAACTTTCTTGTTCTCCAGGAGCTTGTACAAGTTCAATGTTTTCCCTTTTTCTGTAAACATCACATTATACGCCACATTGAAAAAGTCACTGTATTCTTGTGTTCTGTTCAGAATGTAGAAGAATGCGCGGGCCTTTTTCACGTCTTCTCTGGCAATGAAAATGTGGGTAGCATTATACTTTTTCATCGTCTGCACAATTAGTCCTGTATCATTAGAAACAAAGACTCTGGCAACATTTACTGTTTTACTGCTATTATCAAAACTGGTGATATTTGGATCTGCTACTGTCGGAAGCAACTCCTGAGACAGATCAAAAAGAACCGCGTTTCTTTCACCATACCCTCTAATCATGTGCCCGTAGTCCCACCAAGAAAGAAAAACTGAACTATTGTCTGTGTTCTCTTTTATCCATTTTAGTGCAGGAAGCGCTCTTTCTGTGATATACCCTGAGTATCTTTTTCCATCAGGTGTATAATACTCAATTTCTCCCAGCTGACAGTACTCTCGAGTGCTGTTAACATCCTTTATGCAGATTGTCACAAGCCATGCGTTGTATTTTCCTCCAAAATGTTCTGTCTCTTTTTTCTGGTAAAACGTGCGACCGCGTATGGAAACAAGCGTCCAACCAGATTCTGGTGAAACTGAACTGTTAGTTAAAGAAGAACTGGCGTTATGATTGGTATTCTCTGACGTGATGTTGTTTTTCTCATCAAAATGAACACAGCCAGCTAACAAAAGTAGTAGAATGACAGACAGAATCCATGCTCGCATCAAGAGTGTTAGGTGGATAACGCTTTTAAACGGTTACTACATAAAGGTTAGTGATTCAGTTCTGCTTGTACGTATAGCGGGGTAGGGCAGCCAGGAGTGCCCGCGGGGCTCATAACCCCGAGGTCGGAGGTTCAAATCCTCTCCCCGCTACCATTCTCAAAAGACGTGAGATAAGGTTATTCTGGTGGCATACCTTATTTTCCCGAGGAAATGGAAGCTTGAAGGAGAAATAATCACCCACAAGAAGTGGAAAGAGTACAACGAGACCAAAGGAGGAGGAAGAAAAGAGGAAGTTCCCGAAACAATTTTTGTCATATTCGAGGGAAAATTTTTCAAAACTGCCACAAGAGGACTGCGCAGGAACCGGGCTATCAACTGGTTGATGTCAGAGAATCTAGTAAGGGATACGGAACGTGTTATTGTGCTCAAGGCTCTTCAACGAGCGTGATGTACGCAGAACAGCTTCTGGCGCTGGGAGCCAGGAGGTTCATAATAATAGGAGAAGCAGGATCCCTGGATCCTGAAGTCAAGCCTGAAAGCATTGTCCTGTGCAACAAAGCCTTGAGGGACGAGGGAACAAGCTACCACTACATCAAGCCTTCCAAGTACGCTTTCCCGAGCAAAACACTCACTGAAAGGATAGCAAAAATTTTTGAAGAACAGGGGGTTAAGTATTCTGTCGGACCTTCATGGACGGCTGACGCGCCATTCAGAGAAATAAAGGCAGAAGCAATAGAGTATGCCAAGCAAGGCATTAAAACAGTTGAAATGGATGCAGCAGCCTTGTTCGCTTTTGCCCAGCGGAGAAATGTTGAGGCAGCAGCTGTTTTTGTCGTGCGCGATCACGTGCTTCATGACAAGGGATGGAAACCAAAGTTCCACAAGACCCTGCCATCTTTAATGTGTGCTTACAAAGCACTGGCCGGAAGAGTCTAAAATTCAGAATTCGTGCAAGTATTTTTGAAAGTCCTGTATTTTACCACCCTTTACTGGGACCCCCTCCACTTCCAGTATTCTGGCTTTTGTGTCACTGTCGTGAGGAGTGTATCCTCCTATCCTGCCATCAGAGCACACTACTCTGTGACAAGGGAAAATCAAAGGAAATGGGTTTTTGGAAAGCATTCTGGCAACCTTTCTAGGGTGCCAGCCCAAGTGTTCTGCGAGGATTTTGTAAGTAGTGACCTTTCCTTCTGGCACTTGCTTCAGCGCGTGCAAGAGTTTTTTCATCTCAGGGTCCATGTCCTGCGATCTCCTCCAAGAATTCTAAAGCGTTGTCAATATCGGGCTTGAAAGGAAGCCCAAAGTCTTTAATCATTCCTGCAGATGCTTCAAGAGCTTTTTCAAGCACTTCAGCATCTTTCTCTTCTAGAATAGAATAGGATTTTACTCTAATTTTACCAGGATCTTGCTCATATGCTAAGAACAAATTCAATGTTTTCATGCCAAAATCTTCTGGTCTGTTAAACCTGCTAAACATTGCGGTAAGCACAAAATTATGTTCTGGTAGGATAGGAAGGAACATTTCTTTACCTGAATAAAAGAAGTTGGTTTGGTAAAGTTTTTGCACTTTTCTTGGTTTTGTTATATTATAAGCAGTGCAATATTTTTTTAATACTGTTCTCATTTCATTCCATCGTGGATGTTTCTCATCATACTCCAAAAGTAATCCCTGCTCTTTCAGTGGTTCCAGTTTTTTGTTAAGCAAGGATACTGCCCTTCTAGCAGGAGTTTTAGCCCAAAATCCGTTTTCTTTGAGTTTTTCTAGGATCATGTACCTAGTCCGAGGAATAGGAAACTGACAGTAATCTAGCACTATTTTACTAAAAAACTCTTTTTGACTCACAATTTTTGTTATGGTAAAACAGGTTATTATGCTTTTCTCCTGCAAGACTGGAATACTGGAACTTCAGGGGGTCTAGTTCTTATCTCTTCTTTTTTCGTTTTTTCCAGGGTGCGATAGTGCTAAAACCCCTTTCAACACTCATTTCTTGAATGTATTTTTTATCTGCAGGTAATCCTATGTTTCTTTTTTCAAGCACTCTCTTTTTCTCTTCCTCTGAGAGCTCGTGCCACATTCTTCCGCGCGTTGGGTCCTCTAAGCTTATAAGCCCAATATCAGGCATGTTCCAAACTTCTGCCCGTATCTTGTGCTTTGACATTTTTTCCGCAATTTCTTTAGCTACAGCTTCTGGGCAGACACCGTACTTTTCCCCGCCTGCAAAAATTCTCACATTAGTTTCAAAGATCCCAAAACCTTTTTTAGGGTTCCATAACCTGTTCCCCAGCTGTTTTTCAGCGTACTTGACCAGTTCTTCTGCTTCTTTTCCATGCATTGATGTTAGTTCCAGGTACATTACAGCGGTAGGATCAGATGCTACACGATCTATCATGCTCTTGTAATATTCTATAAGATGTTTTTCAGCTTTCTCGCTTACTGCCTTCTTTCCATATGAGTCCCTGAAAAAGAAAGGGTGCACTATCATGAAAACCTTTTTTATCCGTTCCATTTTTTCACTCTCTTGCCAGCAGTCTCCTGTATTTTTCAACAAGCTCGAACGCAGACTTGCCGTCTACAACAGTCTTTACTACAACAGGTTCTTTTATCCCTTTCTTTTTCATCATTTCAGAATCTGATACTAAAGCAAGCCTGCTGAGTTGTTTTGCTACACTTCCTTTTCCAGCTTTTGTGGCAGCAGAAACTTCTTCATAAGTTAAAGGCCTTCCAGACTCTGCCAAAACCTTAACTATCTCCTTCTGTAAGGGAGAAAGAGATCTTAGTTCCCAAGCCCAGCCAATATCCTCTTGTATTGGTTCAGGTTGTTCTTCAGCACCTGTAGCAATTACAGACTCGTTCTGTGCAGGAATCTGCACACTTTCAGGATTTTCAGGTTCTTTTTTGTTTAAATCTGTGATAATAACAGGTCTGTAACTTCCTCTTTTTTCACCTTTAATTACGTAAAATACCTCTTTTTCTCCAATATTTCCCTCTGGGAACGATGTGTGCAATTCTTTGCACACTTTCTCTGCGTTTATCAACGCACTTCTCGGATTCCCTGAAGACAAGAGTGCGATCTCCTCAATTCCGTCAGGAGAAAAGGGGTTTTTGCCTGTTTTTAAGCGCCTTATGATCATTTCACGAATATCATGTGCACTTAGATTGCACAGTTTTACGGTTTCTGCCACACGCGTTCTCATACTTTCATGCACGTTAAGATAGCTTATAGTGGACATTGCTATTGCATGAACCCTCTCAGAATCATAAAAATACTTTAGTTCTTCCATTTTATCCTTGTTAAGCCGTTGAACTTCATCCAAAAACAGAACTAACCGATCTTTTTTCTTCGGAAGCCGTTTCCTTAACCCCAATAGGGAGTTTACTGTTAGCAGTTTTTTGAAGTCGATTTCTTCACTCTTAGAATATGTGCAGTCAAAGTACACAGTTCTATACTTTTGTTTAGCAGCCCATTTCTCAAGCTTTCTTAGCATTGTTGTTTTTCCATAACCTGTTGGGCCTGTTATTACAAGTATGTCCCCGCTTGTTATTGCTTCTCTTGCTTTTAGCTCTTGTTCTTCATAACCCACCAGAAACTCTGGTTTTGGAGTTATCTTAAAGGGATTTTCGTGAAATCCGTATGTTTTGAACCACATTCTTAGACCCCCCTACTTCGTGTTAGACACGCTTTACAGGTATTTAAACCTGACTATTAGTCATGACTAAACTTTGACTATGCTTAGTCAAGTTTGACTAAGGTTTGACTAACATTTGACTAAGCTTTCAGTATATCGTTTTCTTCATTTTTACCGGTTTTTCTAGTCATTGTGTCTTAGTCATGACTATAGACATGACTAACTTGTCTAACAGGTTGACTAGCTTGACTAACTGTTTGACTAAGCGTTTTGACTAACATGACTAACTTGACTAAACATTTGACTAGCTTGACTAAACGTTTGACTAACTTGTCTAAGCCACTGACTAACCCTATTACAAGATATCTTGACTAACCCAACTGTTAGAACTAGTGATTTAATCAATGTTTTAACCCTAATCTTCTTGATCAACCAGTCCAACCCTCTAGTTAATCTAAACACTCACAAACTGTGATATTCACACTCTTTGACCAGACCAAACAGACGCATCTCTCACACCTTTAACCTTGCTTAGATTATGCTCACCTAAAAACTCTCACAAATTCTCTTTTTACTTTCCTTACACCTAGAACTCTCACTTTTTTCTCAACCTTCTCTACCCTTATAATCTTTGTAATAATTTTTTAAATTTTGTCTGTTTTTCACTTACTGGTTTTTGTTTTATGTTTTTCTCTTTACAAACTCTCACAAAATATGCATATTTTTTTGAACTTCCTACAACTGACCCTGTTGGTTTTCTCTGTGATATGTCATTAAAACCTCTTCTTGCAACCAGTTATTCTGATCTCTCACTTTTTCTGCCTTCTTTTTTTCTTTCTGTCCTTACTATCTTTTCACATCTTTCTAGGTTGCAATAATTGTATAGGTATTTCTCACACTTTTCTCTCACGTGAGTATTAACTATAATTTATTAATTAAAAAGTATCTGATTTAAACAAAAGGTTTAAATATATTAATTGTATTTTTCTCTGTGCATAACCAAACACAAAAATTAAACGAATAATGTAATAACTGTTTAAAAGAATAGGTTGGAGGGACCGTGCCAATGCCAAACATACTATTCAAAGAAAAGCCGTTACGTACGCTGGTTTCTTTATCAGATGATTCCAGGGTCTGGTATGCCAGCGTGTTGTGCAAGGCCACTGATACCACATATCCGCATATGCTGAAAATGTTGAAACAATTTGAAAGTGTGGGATTGATATGCACAGAACAGGTTGGCAGGATACGGATAGTAAAGCTCACTAAACAAGGCCAGGATCTTGTTCAGGTTCTGAAAAACGTGGAAAAACTGACTCAGAAAAACTTTTCTGGAGATTCTAAAAATGTTTTGGAGGATGGTTTGAATGAACGTGAGGAAAGCGACGCTTGATGATCTAGAACTTCTTACACTTTTGTACAAAAAAGACGGGAGGAAAAGGCTTACTCCTATTATGAAGTATCCTCTGATTGATTGGATAATGAAAGGCCCTCACCTTATTCTGATAGGAGAGGAAGAAGAGCCTGTTGGTTTTATGATAATTAGGATAAAAGGCGAAGAATCAAGCATTGATGTGCTTTCTGTTGCCAGAAGATACAGGGGAAAAATTGAGTACCATTTTATTAAGGACGCTTTAGAATTTGTTTCTACTGAAAAGATTTTTGTAACCGTGCCCAGCAATGCATCTCGGCTTATTGAAACTTACAAGTCACTTGGTTTTGTTGTTTACGATAACGTGCCCGACGCGTTCGGAAAAGGCCGACACGGCCTGAAATTGCTTAAACGTTTGCAGGATACTCCTAAAGAATCCAGGGTTATCGGGGGCGGAGTGTACAAAAAACCAGGCGACGGGTACCTTGAAATTAACTTGAAGAACCTTGACATGGTTGATTAGTCAAACCCGTAAATTTTTTCAAACGCTTTCAAGTACTCTTTTTCTTTGTATTCACGGTATGTTTTAAGAGCTTCTAAACGCGTTCTTTCTTCAAGTACTTTTCCAGACAGTCTTTTATTTAACTGCAGTCTTGCTTTTACTCTTTCTTTTATTTTTTTGTATGATGGGTCCTGTTTTTCAAGTTCTGCGTCCAGTTTTCTCCTTTTCATCAGGATCTCTTTTTTAGGATATTTTAGCAGGCCTTCTTTTGCCAGTTGTTTTACTACTTTGTCGTACTTTTCTAACGCTTTTTCATCATACTCTCCTTTTTTTATCGGCACTCTTGCTTTAGTCAGGTCTATTATGTCCTGGAATATCTTTTCGTTTTCAGCAAGCTTTTCAGCTATAATATCCATTTCTTCTGGCAGGTACCTCCCTTGTACTTTAAACCTGAATATTCTGGCCAGTTGGGTTCCAGGATCGTAGATCACGTTTCCTTTGTATGCTTTTACTCCCTTCACGTCCACCCCCTTTTTCTTGAGTTCTTGTATGACTCCTGTATGTCCTGCTCCTACCACGAGGTACACTGGTTCTCCTGATTTTTTTGCTTCTCTGGCTGCTGTTGCAGCCAGGTTTTTTTCCCGTTTTTCTATCATCTCTTTAGCGTATTCTTCCACGTCCATTTCACTCTTCAGTTTTGGGGGCACGTCACCTGGAATTATTTCAACACCTTTCTTCTTCAGCTCCTCTGCTATCCTAGAAAAGTGAACGTTCTGTTCAGGTTTTTCCAAGGCTTCTTTTGTTGTTTCCAGCACTACCTTTCTTGCTCCTTTCAGCATTTCTACTACTTTTTTCCTCTGCCCTGGCGTGTGTTTTTCAAACACCACAATGACCTTTGGTTTTCTCTTTTTCATTTTCGTCTCCTAAACTTGTTTTATTTTTCCTGTTTATATACCTGTTATCGCACGCTTTGCAGGTTGAGAAAGCAAAAACAATAAAGAGGATATCCAAGTCATAACTGTTCTTTTTATATTCTTGTTTGGCCCTGTTTAGTATTGGTATACTGGTATGAAGGTTAGGAGTTTGAGGTTCAGGGTCAGGAAAGTTCAAAACATGATGAAGATAGTTTTTGATATGTCAGAGCGCTTAAAAAAATTCAGGGGAAAGAGAGTAGCAGGTAATTAAAATGATAAACAAGCAAACCCGGTTTTCAAGACATGCCGAGCTCATGGTTCTTCAAAGGAAATTGGACAAAGAACGTGTAATCCAAATTTTGAAAGAAAAAGAACTGGTGTACGCAGAAGAACAGGGGCAGAGCAAGGTGATACTGTTATACCATTATGACAAAAAACACGATTTAAAAATCGTGCTTTCTGACAAGGGTACTTTATTAATGTTGTTACCCTTCCTATACAAGACAAGAAAAGACGTAGGAGGTTAGAGGGTTGGCTAAAGAAGCGTTGGTAGGCTATGATTCTGAGGAAGACATTTTGTATGTGTATTCGGTGAACCGCAGGGCTTCGGATAGTCTTGATTTGGAAGATTATATTATTGACTTTGACAAGAGAGGAGACATTGTTGGAATAGAAATAATGGGCGCTTCCAAGGTTCTTTCAAAGCTTTTTGGAAGTAAGATAACCCCTGAAGAGCTTGAAATTGCTGGCAAGCAAACTTCTTTGAGGGTTTTCAAGACAAGCAAGTTCGTTTACGTCTCTTTCACTCTCAAGTTCAAAAGAAGAGAAATTGTGGTCCAGTCGCCTGTTCTGCCTAGGGCAGTTGCTGCTCCAGCGTGACTGTCATAACTCGTCCAAAGGGTTCCTGATTTTCTTGAGGTCCTGGGTGCTCACGTGAGTGTATATCTGCGTGGTGTTCAGGTTCGAGTGGCCCAAAAGCTCTTGGATTATTCTGATGTCCTGGCCCTGCTGGAGCAAGTGTGTTGCGAACGAGTGACGCAGCGTGTGAGGGTGCACGTTCTTGACAATCCCTGCTTTCCTGGCTGCTCTTGCAACAATTTTTTGAACGTTCCTTTTGCTCATCCTATTCCCTGATTTTCCTGGGAACAAGTATTCGTCCGGATCCCTGTCTTTCGCAAAATCTTTTAGTTTTTCCAAGAGTTTTTTGGAAAGGATGATTCTTCTGTCTTTGGCTCCTTTGCCTCCTCTGACCCAGCCCATTCCTTCTTGCCAGTCAATGTCTTTGATTTTCATGTTCACGAGCTCGCTGAGCCTCACTCCAGTGGAGTACAGGAACTCTATTATCAGCTCGTGCAAAAGATTATCACATGCATGCAATAATTTTTTAACCTCTTCTTGGGTGAGCACTTCAGGGATCTTTTTCTCTGTCTTTATGCTCTTGACCTCAACCTGTTTCCCGAGCACGTTCTTGTAGTAGAACACGAGCGCTGCCCTGGCAAGGTTGGCTGTGCTTTTCTTTCTGCCAGAGTCAAGCAGTTGTAGCAAAAATTTTTTAAGGTCTTGTTCGTCCAGTTCCCCAGGGGGTTTTCTCGTGCTGGCCAGGAACTCTTTGACCATGATCGAGTACGTTTCGATCGTGTTCTGGCTGAATCCGCTGAGTTTTAGCTCTGCTCTTAGTTTTTCCAGCTCTTTTTCCACGCTAGGGCCTGGGTTCATTGTCTGAAAAAAGGGGTTTTGAGTATATAAGAGTTCGCTTAACATACAAAACTTAAATAAACTTTGCACGACCAATATTACTTATGGAGTCAGTTACCCTGGAAAAAGTTTACTCTGAGCTGATCAGCCTTAAGCAAGAAGTGGAAGAAATCAAGACAATGCTGCTTCCAGAAGAAGAGCTTTCTACAGAGGAAAAAAAGCTGGTTAGAGAATCCTTGGAAGAAGAGTCAAAAGAAGAGCTCAAAAAGTTTTCAGAGTTGTAAAGCATGCCTGAAGTTCTTTTTACTCCTTCTTTCGAAAAAGATTTCAAATCTTTAGACTCAGAAACGCAGGCAAAAATAAAAGATTTGTGTAAAAATTTTTCAGAAATGTTTTCCCTTCCAAACACGTCCGGAAGCTTAAGGGCTACAAAAACCTTTTTAGGATAAGGATGGGTGGCTACAGGCTGGTGTATCACGCGCTTTTCAAGGAAAACAAGGTTGTTTTGCTGCGTATTCTTCCTAGGAAAGAGGTTTACAAGAGAGTCTAACAGTTCGCTTAATGACCCTTAAGCGTACCAGATTATAATGTCTTATTCCTTAAACCTTTTTTGCAAATTATTTGAAAAATTGTTGCAGGATTTTTTCGTGTTAGCACTTAGGTGAGCTTCTGAAAAAGAGATAAAAACACTGAACTTCATTATACTACTGATGAGAGAATTGTCAAGGCAATCCTCTGAACTTTCGGAAACTCTTTTGGATAGGTGGGAAGAATTCATCGGTGAAATAAGGGAAACTTGTAACACAACACTTACTCCTAAAAGGTTTAACGAGGGTCTTGGAATAAGAAATAAGATACTGGAGAATATTGAGTCTTTCAGCAAGGATCAAAAGAAAAGACTTGCTCTTCTGGACAAAGAGTTCAAAAAATTATGCTCAGAAGTATCTCCTTTTAGAGAGGATTTCTTGAAAGAAGAGGGGTTGACCGCATCCGATCTATTAAAGGATCCTCCAGCAGTAGAAGACTGGTGGTCTTTTCTGGTCCCCCCGAGGTTAGCAGAATATGAACGGTTATATCGAGAGTTTCAGGAGATCCGGCAACGATATTTTTTTCTTCGTCAGTTGGACACTCCATTTCCGTTTAGGAGTGTTGAATCTTTCCTGACATTTCATAAGGAAGAATCAAAGAGATTGGAAAAAAGATTTAGAATGTTTTTGGACAAACTTTCTGAGCATACTTCAGAATTGAGCTTGTTTTCTGGAGAAGAGTTAAAGAAGATCTTATTCTTGAAAAAAATACTCCTTGACAACGATCCGAAGTATCCTTTGGATGAGTTAAAACAATTACTGGAGAAGGATCCCGAATACCTTTTGGAAGAGTGGAAGAATTTTATTAATAATGTAAAAGAGGCAGGAGAACATCTTACTTTAGAAGAGTTTGATAACAAGCTTTCTGTACGGAATAAAATAAGAGAAAAGGAAAGCGCTTTTAGCGAGAACCAGAAGAAAAAATTGGCCGAACTGGACAAGGAGTTCAAAAAATTATGCTCTTGGATTAGACCTTCGCGCAAGGGTTTTTTGAAAAGGAAGGGAGTGATCTTGTCTGACCTTTTGAGCGATCAGCCAATAGTAAAGGACTGGTGGAACTATCTGCTTCCTAGGAAACTGGCTGAACGAGAGCAACAGCAGATTGAATTTGATAATGTCAAAAAGAAGTTAAGGGCTGAATTTGTTGAGATCCGACGATTGTATGCTCTTGAGAAAGAAGAGTCAGAAGACTTAAAGGAGAGGTTCAGGCTCTTTCTGAGAGAATACCGTCTTTTTGTCATCAGAAACCTCTGTTACTTACGTGAGAGGCCAGATGATGAGATACTAGGCCCAGAAGAGTTAAAAGAAGTCCATGTTATGATAGACGATTTGCTGGAGGATGATCCTGATTATCTCTTGGACTGTTGGGAGCTGTTTATTGAGGAAGTGAGAAAGGCTGACGAAACCATGTTAACAGGGGAGGAATTTGATGACAGTATTAGTATACGTACGGACATAATGGAGAAGCTTGATTCCTTAAACGAAGAACAAAAGAAAAGACTTGCTCTTCTGGACAAAGAATTCAAAAAATTATGCACTGACAGACCCCTTTTCAGTAAGAAGGACCTGTCAGAGTTTGAGAAGAAATATCCTAAGACCAGGTACTGGTGGATGTACCTGGAACCGAAAAAACTTCCAAAAAGCTGGTAGTCTCACATCATTTATTACCCTGGTTATAAGAATTTTTTACCCATTTTTTTCCTTATTTTCTCAAGCCCAGTTATACTCTTAAAATTATTGCAAGGCAAAACTGGACCTGGAAAAACTTTTTTGGTTTTTCTAAGACTTTTTTAGTTTCTTGTAGATATTTTTCCTGTGCCCGATCCTTTCAATATATACTGTTTTGTCTGAAAGAAGAAGGACGAGAGTTCTGTAATCGCCTATTCTGAGTTTGTAATCGTCATAACCTGTTAGTTTTGAAAATTTTTTATAAGGGTCTTTTGCACATTCCTTGAGTTTTTGTAGTATTCTTTGGGCTGTTGGTCTATCAAGCTTTGATAGGTCCCGGACTGCCTCTCTTGAGAATTTGATCTTCCACAATTTTCATAACCCCAGCATTTTCTCGACCTCGCGCAGGCTTGTTGTTTTTCCTGTCATGAGGTCGATTCTCGCGTTCAACAGTGAGACCCTGAATTCATGAGTGTATTCTCCTTCTTCGTCCCCTGTTGGGATCAGGGAAGCGAGTTTTCTTATCACTGAATCGTATGTTTCTCTGGGGTCTTGTTTTAGTCTTGCGAGCATTTCCCTTGTCTCTGGCTTTATCTGAATGCTGGTATACGCCCCCATTATACATCACTGTATAACAACTGTATACTGTTCTATAAATACTTTTGGGTTATCCTTTCAATCTTTGAAGATGTTTTTCGTTTAGCCTGAACTTCTGCTTCTTTTGGTGATTTCCGCTAGCACCTCTTCTTTCAGTCCCAACATTGTTTCTATTTGCTCTAGAGAATATTTTTTCCCTTCTTCTAGTTCTTTCAGGGCTTGTTTCACTTCTTTTTCTGTTTCCTCGGATAACAGCACGCGGTCTTCAGGGGAATCGGGCAAGGCCTTCCTGCTGCGCGTTCTAGTAACCATAACATTATCACAGTGTGTTGTGGTATTTGTTGTTTTTGGTCTTCTTTCCTGTGACGCTTACAAGAACCTTGCCTCCAGGTAAGAGTATTCTTCTCCTTTGTGTATTATTGGGCAGAAGGGGTCTGGCGCGCTGTAGTCTCCGTAGAACTCGTAGGCCCTTTCCCTGCACCCTCCCCTGCACGCGTTGAAAAACTAATCCAGCGTCTTTTTATGTTCTCGGGCTCTAGAAACGAAGCGTGAACGTGCTGGTCACAGGCATTGCGGGAACAGGGAAGACTGCATTGTGTAAAGAATTCCGAAGAAGAGGTTACAAGGCTTTCAGCATAGAGGACATTCCTGGTTTGTTTCAGATGATTGATAAGAGGACTGGAAAGCCTTTCCATGACTATGATAATTATGACATGGAAAAGGTAAAGAACGCTGACTGGGTGTGCGACAAGCAAAAGCTTGAAAAGCTGATAAAAGAAAACGAGAGCAGGGAAAGCCCTGTGTTTTACTGTGGGACAGCGTCAAATATTCTGGACCTGCTGTCCTTGTTCGGCAAATTTTTTTTGCTGGTCGCTAGCAAGGAAACTCTTAGGAAAAGGCTGAGCACCAGAACATCCAACAATTTCGGGAGAACAAAAGAGGTTCAGGACTGGGTGTTTTCCTGGAAGGACTGGTGGGAGAACATGATAAAAGAAAAAGGAGCGATGGTAGTCAATGCAGACAGGCCATTACAAAAGATAGCAGAAGAGATTCTGAGCAGATTATGATCTTTGCCGTTTTCTTGAACTTTGTTTTGCAATCCAGTCTACTCCTTCTTTTAGGTCCTTTGCTATTTTGTCTGCTCCCCATGAGCTGATTACTGACAAATCTCTCTCTTTGTATGGGACTATAACTGTTTTACTGACTCCTGCTGCTTTGCCTGCTAGGATATCATTTTTACTGTCTCCGATCATCGCACATTCCCCTGGTTTTAACCCCATTTTTTGGCATGCCTTTAGCAGAGGATCAGGAAATGGCTTTATTCTTTTTGTTTCCCCTCTGCATACAAGCGCGTCCAGGAAGTCTATTCCTATTGTTTCAAGCGATTTACGGACGATCAGTTCCCTTGAGTTTGAGACCACGGCGATCTTCTTTTTTTCAGAAGCTTTTTTCAGGACATCTGGCGAGCTGTTGATCACAACCAGATGTTTTGGAATTATCTCTTTTCCTATTTCAAAAAGCTCTTTTTGGGCGTCTTCAATTTCTTCCTGTCTGAAGCCGAGTATTGACAGGATTTCTTCGTTTGGCCTTGGGAACAGGTCATAAAATCTTTCCTTTTCCACAGGCTCTTTGCCGTGCCTTTGCAGAAGCTTGTTCATTGATAAGAGGTATGCTGGCTTGGTGTCAACAAGTGTTCCCTCAAGATCAAAAAGGATTCCTTTTACCATTGTTTGATAGTAGGTTCTTCAGGAATAAATCAGTTTACTTTCATCCTATTTTCTTTGGCTTGTACTTTTTCATCCATTCTAGGCTCTCACCCCAGGAGTCGAAAACCTTCCCGTACCCTTCTTTCCTGCAGGCTTTTTCCAGCCGCTTCAAGAGCTTTTGCTGTACGCGGAGGTCTCCGTCCAAGATTTTCAGGAGATCTTTGACCAATTGCTTTGGCCTTGCCTTGAATTTTTTCAGCGGCCAGTTTTCAAGCTCCCATTCAAGGTACTTGTAGTAGGGAGTTATCCTGCCCTCCATCCCAAAGATCACGTTAAGGAATAACGGGATTCCTTTGGCTGCTTCAAGCCTCGCGCACTCAGGCATCCCGTCCCTGTCGCATTTCAGGGACCTGTACACCTGGTTGATGTACCCATCAAGGTATCCTTCCACGTATTTTCTTATCTTGTTCTTTGGTATTCTGGCCTTTTCTCTCAGAAGCCTTTCAAGCTCTCCTCTTGTTTTGTCAATGACCTGCTTCACGTGCGCGTACGTGTACGCGTAGCCTTCAGAGTCTGTCCCGAGCAGGGCATGCTTCCTGAACTCTGGCAGGGAGAAGACCGCGAAATCGAACCCCTGCACTTTCAGTCTGTTGAACCTTGCCAGGATCCTTTTCTTGTCTTTTTCTGTTGTTATTACGTAAACGTCATAATCAGAAAACTGTGTCGCTTGGTTCTTTCCCCTGCTTCCTCCCAGGAACAACCCGACCACTCCTGGCTCGGACTCGCAGTACCTTTTAATGTCCTCCCATAGGGCCCCGGCTTTTTTCCAGTTCTCTCTCAACCCATTCCACCGCCTTTCTTATCATTGGATACTTTTCTTTTCCCGCTCTTTCTAGGAGTGCTCTTGCTTTTCCTGGTTTCCCTTGCCTGACAAGGTTTATGCTGGCCACGAGAGCAAACCTTTTCCTGTACACCCCTCTTTTTTCGTACTCCTTGTCAATGAACTTGGCCAGTTCCTTTTCGTGTCCTTTGACCGCTTTCCTTATTCCTTGTGTTGCAAGAACATCGCACACGGCCCAGTTGTCTGTTTCTGCAAGCCAGGAATCAACCATCTTGAAATATTTTTCAGGATTCTTGTTTTTCAGTATTTTACCGCGAGCCAGTCAAGCGTTTTCCCAGGTACTCCTAAGATTTTGTCCTTTGTTTTGACCATCCTGGCCGCGGACGCCGCGTGTGCAGGGTCACGATTTTTCTCAAGCTCATGTAAGACGTCTTCCTCTTGGGCCAAACCAATACTCTCATTTAAAACCTTCTTTATTCGAACACCTCCTGCCACCTGAAGGGCAAAAGTTCTTCTAGTGTCTTGCTCTTGTTTTCTGATACGATTACTCGGGTATTCAGGTTTTCGTGGTCTGTTTGGTACATTAGTTCCCTGCACCTGCCGCACGGGGGTAGTATCCTCCTGTCTTCTGATACCGCGACTATTTTCTTGATCCTGGTTTCACCCTTCTCAAGCATTTTTGCTATGGCGGAGTGTTCTGCGCAGAATCCTATGCCGCACGCCGCGTTCACGCTAATTCCAGTGTAAACTTTTCCACTCTTTGTTTCCAGGGCTGCCCCGACTTCACCGATTATCATTTCTTCAGAAGTGCTGCGTTTTCCAGCCACCGATCGTGCTGTTTTTACAAGTTCTTCGTCCGATACCATATTGGTGAAATAGGCGGGAAGGGATAAAAAGTTTTGCTTGAAACGAACTAGAAGAGCAATCTTTCTGGCAATTGGCATCCTCCTCAGAATCCAGTGTACTCGTCTGGTCTTATCACGTCCACGACCACGAACTTTTTCCTTTTCGGGTCCCAGATGTAGTTGCTCGCGGCCTTTTCTATCTTCTGTTCAGAAAGTTCAGGGTTTTTACTGTACGCTTCTTTTATTTTTTCCCTGATCTCCTTGACCTTTTCATAAAACTTGTCAACCATTTTTTCTCCTTTTTCCAGGTCAATGTACCTTGGAAGCACGTCCTTTCCAACCATCTCCCTGAGTTTTTCGTATTCTTTCATTGTCTCTGGATTGCCTTTGTCAGCCATTTCCCTGACTTTGTCCCACTGTTTTCTTATTTGGGTTACTGAGTATCCATCAACTTGCTTTTCTTTCCAGATTATTGCTTCTTTTCCTTTCACGGTGTGCCCTTCTTTTATTTCAACAGGTTCAACTATCTCAAATTCTTTCTCGTTCTTTAGTTTTTTTCTGAGTTCTTTTATTTCCTCGAACCTAAGCTGCATCTCGTACTTTGTTATTGGTTCGAAAGCAAAAGGGTTCCTGTGCCTTCCTGACTCGTAGACCTTGGTCACTATTTTTTTGTCCTTGTCAGCGTACACCACGCTTGCCTCTATCCCTTTCTTGTATATTTTTAGCTTGGGTCTTTTCTTTTTCATTCAAACACCTCCTGCCACCTGAAGGGCAAAAGTTCTTCTAGTGTCTTGCTCTTGTTTTCTGATACGATTACTCGGGTATTCAGGTTTTCGTGGTCTGTTTGGTACATTAGTTCCCTGCACCTGCCGCACGGGGGTAGTATCCTCCTGTCTTCTGATACCGCGACTATTTTCTTGATCCTGGTTTCACCCTTCTCAAGCATTTTTGCTATGGCGGAGTGTTCTGCGCAGAATCCTATGCCGCACGCCGCGTTCACGCTAATTCCAGTGTAAACTTTTCCACTCTTTGTTTCCAGGGCTGCCCCGACTTCACCGATTATCATTTCTTCAGAAGTGCTGCGTTTTCCAGCCACTGTTCGCGCGGCCCTAATAAGCTCCTTGTCAGAAAGCATTATTTATGTAATGACATGCTTGTAAAAAAGACTTTGCATGATGGTTTTCAGGGAAGAAGCAGCACAAATGCTTGAAAATGCTCGTGAATACGAGGAAAAGTTGATTCAGGATCTTGAAAACGTGTTCGGCCAACTCATAAGCAGTGATCCAACCGTGTTTTTTAGGTTTTTTCCTTACAGAAACCTTTATATATTTTTACTTTTTAGTAAAAAGTAAATGGAAAAGGAAAATGTCAGCAAAGATGTGGGAATGCTTCTGCGTTCATTCGGCAAGATATTCAAACAGTGGGGGTTAGAGGAGCCGTCTGGAAAGGTTTTGGGATTCTTGCTGTTCAAGTCAGCACCTGTGACACAGAGGGAAATAGAGGAAGGCACGAGTTACAGTAGGGGTCTTGTGAGCAGGAGCTTGAAAAAATTAAGAAAACTTGGCCTGGTTCTTGTGACCAAAAAAGGAAAAGAGTTTTACTATTCCACGAACGTCTCAATGACAGACTTGTTTGACAAGCTTACAAAAAGATTTCTCGAAACCGAAATAAAGCCGATATTGACTGGTCTGTCGGAAAGCTTGAATTGCATAAGGGATACTACTGTTAAGAGAAATGTTCGTAAGATGATAAGCGAATACAGGAGGTTGAGCAAGGGAATTTTGGCGCTTCCAAAATTAATGGAAGAAGTTACTGAACATAAGTAAAATGAGGTGATACAATGGATGGACTTGAGGCAATCTCAATGACAAACCCGTACGTGATTGGAGGAATAGCCATTGTAGTTGTGGCCGTTGCTGCAGTTCTATGGTGGCTTCAAAAAGAAGGAAAACTGAACTTTTGAGGAAGAGCTTTTTCTTTCTAAAAAACCCCTGTTCAATTTTTTTCTGTTTGGCCGAGAAAGACCGCTGATAAAAAGAGTAGGATATAAAAAAGAGAAGGGTGTTTATACTAGTATGATTCCGGGGTTTTTGTTGATTGATGTATACGGATTCAGGTTGTACGAGTTGCTTATAGCAGTAGCAGTGTTCTTCATAACACTAACAATCTCTAAAGTTTTTGTCACACTCCTGAAAAGAGAGATCCACAAAATGTCAAAGAAAACAAAAACAGAGATTGATGACGTGATCGCGAAGATGATTTCAATCTTCGGCTGGCCTTTTTATATACTCATAGCATTTTACGCGACCCTGCACGCTGTGAGCGTGCCAGAATACGTCCGAACATGGTTCGGTTACCTGACCGTGATAGTCACGGCATACTATGCTACTAGGGCTGTTAACACAGCCTTAGATGAGGTTGTAACTCTCATCGTGAAAAATAAGAAAAGAAGAGGGGAAAAGGTTGATAGGACCATTCTGGATTTTTTCGCTAAGATACTGAAAGGCATAGTAATTGCGATAGCAATCCTGTTCGCGTTGTCAGGGCTTGGTTATAACGTCACAGGAATAGCAGCAGGTCTTGGCATTGGAGGTATAGCAGTAGCATTCGCAGTACAAAACATCCTTTCAGACCTGTTCAGTGCACTGTCAATATACCTTGACAGGCCTTTCGAACTAGGCGATTTCATAACATTCGGAGATGTCAGCGGCACCGTGAAAAAAATAGGCATAATGACAACCAGGCTCACAAGCCTGCAAGGGGAAGAAGTAGTCGTGTCCAACAATGATCTTTTAGCTACCAGAGTACACAACTACGGCAGGCTAAAAGAAAGACGAGTTGTATTTAAAATAGGAATAGAGTATGGCACTCCTTTGGTTAAGGTTAAAAAGGTCAAGAGAATAGTGCAGGATGTTTTCAAGAAACTGGATGGCGTAAGGCTAGATAGGGTTCACTTCACAGAACTAGGGGACTACAGCCTGAACTTTGAAATCGTTTACTATGTTCTCTCCCCCGACTATGTTGATTACCTAAACGTCCAGGAAAAGATAAACATGGAGCTGATGAAAAGACTCGAGAAAGAAAAGATAAACCTTGCGTATCCGACTCAGACAGTGTTTGTGAAAAAGTGAGCATAAAATGATTGATGACCCTACTGACCTGCCATGGATGAAAGAAAAACGCACTCTAGGACAGTACGCTGCAGACAAGATGACTGAATGGGTTGGAAGCTGGGCATTCATAATACTCTTACTGGTTTTCATGGGAATCTGGATCGCGGTGAACTTGTACGCGTGGTTCATGGTTTGGGATCCTTACCCGTTCATTTTACTCAACTTTGTGCTGAGCACGCTTGCAGCGATCCAAGCCCCTATAATTCTGATGAGCCAGAACCGGGAAGCAGAGCGTGACAGGCTCACGGCAAGATACGATTATGAAGTAGACCGAAGAGCAGAAGCAGAGGTTGCTGACATGCAGAGAGACCTTGACGAGATAAAACATATGCTAAAAGAAATCAAGAAAGAATTAAGGAGGAAGAAATCATGAAAACTCGTAAGAATGTTAAGAAGCCTGTTAAGCGAGGGAAAGGCGACCAGGCTTTTAAAGAGCACATGAACTTGTTAAGAATGCTTGATTCTGTTGAAGGAATGAGCAAGGTTCATAAGGCAGAACTGCATCCTCTGATAAAAAAAGAGGAGCAACTACGAGAGTCTATTAGAGCGTCTTCAGAGTACCCGTTCCTGGCGGACAGGGTTGAAGCATCAGCAAATGTTTTGTACAAAGACCTGTACAGGCAGGCTTTAAAAGTAGCAAAGTGGGATGAGAAAAAGGCAGAGGAGATTGCGAAAAAATACCTGATAAACATTGTAAAAAGCGAGTATAAAGGAAAGAAACCTCCCAAAAATCTTCTTGAAAAAATAAAGGCTTTAAAGGTTTAAGCGTTCACTCGAACAGTCTCATTCTATGCCAGTGGGAGTATATGCCTAAGGAAAGCACTCCAACAGTAAGCACCAACAGGAATATGGGCAGAGCAAAAGCCTGCACGCTTGAAATGCCAGTTGCTCTTGAAACATCCTGGTCTTCTGTACGAGGGTTTACAAAGAGCTCCCACTTTGGAATACTGCTTTCTTGTTCTGTAACAGGAGTTATTCTATTCTCTGCAGGAGCCTGTTCTGGTCCTGGGAAAAAAACAAAAACGGACAACGCGAAAAAGACAAGGATGGTCAGGACAACAACTGCCCTCACGAAATCAGATTCTTCCTTTACCTTCTTTTTTCTTTTAGTGTACCTCTTTGGCTTGAACTCAAGCTTCTCATACTGCCTTTTTGTCACTTCAAGAGGTATTCCAGTATAACCGCAGTTGTTGCAGTAGTACTTGTCAGGCAAACCGAATCCAGTAATCCCAGCGCCAGTTAGGCTTATTGGGTCTATGTTCTTGCTTCCGCAGTTAGGACAAACAATAAACTTTTTCGCTTTCATTCTAACACCCTCAGAACAGTTTTATGCGTTCTTTTAGAACTTATCTTGTCATACCGGTCCGGATGAGTCAGAGCATTGACGAGAATCTCGTAGTCTCCTTCTTTCACATTAAACTTCGGGAACACCTTAAAGTTCACTGTTTTTTCTTCTCCTGGTTTGATGTAGTCCAGGCGCTGTCTTTTTTCCCTGGCAATGCATGACCTGTCAAGCCCTAGGCCGGGAGGTGTGGTCACAATAACACTGGTCATTACTTCTCCGTCTCCAGTGTTCCGGAGCATGACCTCAAGGTTAACCGGCTCTTTTTGGCCTATGATCATCCTTATTGGGGTGAGCCTGGTTTTTACTAGAATCATCCTACCACCTGCTTTTTTTAATCTCCGCGTGCTTAAAAAAGGTATGTCTTTTCCAGAAGCAAACCTTGTTAAAAAAACAGTAACATTTAGGGTAATGCAGGTTCCAGACGATCCTGTGATGCCAAAAGAAGCACTGCTCCGTTGGATTTGTCTTTCTTTGGGTCTGATAAGCGAGAATGAGTCAAGGGATACGGTTATCAGGGTATTTGATGTTATCCTGTCCGCTCAAACAAAAGGAAAGGCCCTGACCGCAGAAGAAGTGGCTGAAAAGATGCCGGAAGTTAGTGAGAAAACAGTCAGGTACCACCTTAAGAGAATGGAAGACATGGGGGTGCTGGAAAAAAACGGCAAGAAGTACTCCCTTCGTAGGAATCCCAACCTTCCTTCAATCGAATTATTCACGGAAAACTTTTTTTCCAGTGCAGCAGAAGAGGCCAGCAAGCCTGCTAAAATTGTGTGGCAGAAGCTTTTAAGGAAATACCTAGACTAAACGCTTCTTTTTCATGTTCTCGTAGGCGGTGCTAACAATTCCTTTTTGTTTTCCAGCCCCTGCCAGCGTTTTTCTCACAGGCTCTTTTTTTCTTTATTTAAATCTTGTTTTTTGTTAATGTTTCCCTAAGGTCATTTAACACCTTTCGTGCAACATCCTGTTTATGCTTTAGCCCTGGCACGATAGAAGAAGGGTATGCTAAAGAAGCGTACTCAGCGTAGAGGTCTTCCAGTTTATTGTACAGTTTCTCCGCGTCTTCTTTTTTCCCTTCTGCAAGCAGTTCAAGCACGTACCGTTTAAGCTCTCCTATCGCATCCCCAAGTCCGGTAAGATAGTACTTCAAAGGTACTTTCAAGGAAGGAAGCTTCCTTCCTCTTACCAGCGAAAGATAGATCATTAGCTCAGCATATTCTTGATAAGCGGCCCCAAGTACACTGTCTTTTATGTCAGGATAATTTTTCAGAATGAGTTCAATCTTCCTTATTTTTTTGTCTATTTTATTTGCTTCTTGCTCTGCCTTTTTGAACTCTTTTTTCTGGACAAGTCTAATTGCTTTTGCGCACATTGGCACGATTTCCCTGTTGGCTTTCAGGGCTTTTTCTCTTACTGCAAACTTTTTGTCAAGCTCTTTTTTTATCCTGTTTATCATGTTACTTCACCACAAGTTCTAAAGGTTCTGTAAAGGAATCCATAACTTCTGCCACATCTTGTTTAGTGAGGAGCATGAGGCTTTCTATCCTTTCTTCAGGAGTGCGATTGTAGAGGAGCATTTCTTGACCGTACCTTTTGGTCAGATGCATCGTGTTTTCAAGCGTGTCCAGCCAGTGATAGTACACTATCTTCTTGGCCTTTTTCACATCGGTTTCCGTGATCCGCGTGTTTTCAACGATCTTCCGTGCTATGCTTGCTGCCTTTTCTCCTTTTCCTTTTTTGATTCCCCCGTTTACCTGGAGTACGGAATAGTTAGGGTTAATGCCCACCCTTGCAGACACTGCGTACGCCCAGCCTCTTTTTGAGCGTATTTCGTTTAACAGCTTGTTCTTCATTGACAGGATCCTGCTGAATAGGGACAGGGGGTCTGCTTCTTGTCCTTTTAGTGGTGACAGCCAGAGAAGAACAACGCGTTCCTGGTTATACCTTTTTTCAAGGATTATCCTGCCTGTTTTTGGCTTTATCCGCACTCTCTTGAGCGGGATTTTCCTCCCTTCTGCAGGTTCTGGCACTTCAGGGGGAGTTACCCTTCCTCCTGTTACAAGCACGCAGTTTCCTTTCGTATAGTACTTAGAGTAGTGTTTTTCAATATCTGTCTTGGATATTTTTCGCACAGCGTCTTCTGTGCCTGCGGCTCTTACGCCATGCCGTTTTCCGAGAAGGAGTTCCATCGCTTTTTGGATTGCGTATGCGTTAGGATTGTTTTTCGTTCTTCTTATTTCTTCTATGATGGTTCCTTTTTCTTTTTCATAGTCATCAAAAACAGGTTTTTCTATCATCCTCTTAAACTCTACCCATGCTTTTTTTTCTGAGGGATGTGTGTAGATCCAGTATCTTGTTCTCCAGTTAGACGTGCTTCCGTTAAAGTATATTGCCCCATACTCTCTCATCCTTTTCATGGTGCCGTTTTTATCATCTCTTCTGAACATCATGTGTTCCAGAAAATGGCTTAGCCCTTCCTTACCTTTTGGGTCATTTTCTTTGCCCACTCTAAAGAGGATACACTCGGCCAAAAGTTCAGAGTGAGTTATCAGATGATACCTTTGCATAATGAGTACTAGCATGCGAAAGTATAAAATTGTGTGGCCGGATCAGACAAGATCAAAATAAGGGGGGTTTTTTGGTTTTTACTTCCTCTTCCTAGCGCGAGTTGTTGTCTTTTTCTTTGCAGTTGTTTTTCTCTTAGTTGTTGTTTTCTTCTTGGTGGTGGCTGTTTTCTTTCTGGTTGTTGTTTTCTTCCTAGCTGTTGCGGCCTTCTTCTTGATTGTTTTCCTGGTGGTTGTTCTAGTTGTTGCTGGCGTTTTCACGGGCATTAGTTCAAGCTTTTCTATTTCTCTTTGCACTTCTTCTAGTTTGCGCATTATCCTTTTTCTTGCAGTCCTCCTAGGCACGTATTCCAGCGTCAGGAAGGAGAATACTGCTACTCCCAAGTTGAGGACAGTGAAGATAACGTCCCCAAGCCAGTAAGAGTACATTGTCAGCAGGACAGCTCCAAAGAACATGAGCAGTTCAAACTCTGCAGGAATCCTCCGTCCTTTAAGCGATTCCCTGAACACCGGAACCCATGAGAGGAAGATCAAAAAAGCACCTAATGCTCCAACAAAGTATGCTCCTGTTTCCATCATGGGATTTTGAAGGAATGACTTGTTTTTAAAGGTTATGGAAAAGAATAGTGTACTGAATAAAAAAGAGGGGCTTGTTCTTGGAATCATTCGAGTTCCTGAAAAAAGAATTCGGAACGCTTACCAGGGTACAGGAAAAAGCGATCCCTGTTATTGCTAGCGGAGAGCATGTTCTTGTAGTGGCAGGCACAGGAGAAGGTAAAACAGAAACAGCAGTACTCCCGCTACTAGAAAAGTCACAATCAAAGCAGGGCATGCAGGTGGTTTACATTACTCCTCTGAAGGCCTTGAACAGGGACCTGACGAACAGGATCTCCCGGATTGGAAAAGAATTTAACATTACTGTTTCAGTGAGGCACGGGGACACGAGCCAGTACGAAAGAAGCAAGCAGTTAAAGAACCCACCCAATCTTCTTGTGACAACTCCTGAAAGTCTTGCAGCAATGCTTTCTGCCCCGAAGATGTCAGAAAACTTTTCTTCAGTAAAACACGTTGTGGTTGATGAAGCCCATGAACTTTACTCTAACAAAAGGGGCACGCTGCTTTCGGTCTTGCTTGAGAGGCTTGTTCAAAAAGCAGGAGAATTCCAGAGAGTTCTCTTGTCTGCAACAGTGCCAAACCCCAAAGCACTTGCAGAATACTTCTTCGGAAACAGAACGTACACCGTAATCAAGCCACCAGCTAGTAAAAAACCGGTTCTCAGCGTGGAAATTCCCAGTGTCTCAAAAGATGACAGGGCGCTTGCAAAAACCATTAACACTCCTGCAGAGGTTATTGCAAGAGCAAGAAGGATAATGAGCGTCCCAGGCCCATCCATCTGCTTTGTTAACACAAGATCCACTTCCGAACTTCTTGCTAGTAGAATAAAAGCACTTTCAGGGAACGCAAGTGTTCACCATTCCAGTCTTGGAAAAGAAGAGAGACACTCAACCGAACTAATGCTCAAGCAAGGAGAACTAGATCACGTGATCGCAACAAGCTCTCTTGAGCTTGGAATAGACATAGGCAGGATAAACGAAATAGTGCAGTACTCCAGCCCAAGACAAGTTCACAGGCTTGTTCAGAGGGTTGGAAGATCAGGCCACTCGCGCACAGGGGTGCCTAAAGGAACTATAATAGCACTAACCCCTTTTGATGCCCTTGAATCAGGAGTAATATGTGAGCTTGCTCTTGAAGGTTTCCTTGAGGACAGCATCCCCCCTGAAAAACCATACGATGTTGCTGCAATACAATCTGCAGGCATTTCACTCTCAGGAGGGCATCCTTCTAGTGAAATCTTTTCTGTTTTCAAACGGTCCTCTGCATACCGTGAACTTTCCCAGGAAGAATTTGAACGCGTGCTCAACCAGCTTGACTCAGAAGGAATCTTAAGACTCTTTAAAGAGGTTGTAAGGCCCACCAGGCTGACAAGAAAATACTACTACGAAAACTTGTCAGTTATTCCCGACGAGAAAAAACTCAGAGTAAAGGACGTTAGCACGGGCAGAACAATCGCTGTTCTGGACGAAGCGTTCGTTGAAGGAGAACTGTACGATAAAAACGTGTTCATAGTAAAAGGCCAGCCATGGAAGGTTCTTGAGGTCACGGAAAAAGAGGTGTTCGTGGAGCCAAGAACAGACTACTCTGCAGTCATTCCAGCATGGGAAGGAGAAAACATTCCAGTCTCAAAGGAAGTTGCTGAAAGAGTCAGGCAGGTGGTTGCAGGAGAAAGAAACCTTCCAAAGGCCATAAGACAAAAACAAGAAATTGAAAAATTCTTGCAGGACCAGAGGTCCTGTTTCCTTCCGGAAAAAAGGAGGATGTGGCTTGAGAACACAGAAGACTTTTTCATCCTACACTCTTTTCTTGGAACAAAGGCCAACAACACCCTAGCACAGTATGCTGGATTTCTCATGTCAGAATACCTCGGACGTTCTGTTTCAGTTTCATGTGGGGCATACCACATAGCATTTCAAGGGATGCCAGACGCTTCTCTGATAATTGAAACGCTCTCCGGAAAGCCAGCATTATCTCCTGTGCTGAAGAAAGCAGTTAAAAAAACAGGAGCATACCAGCACAGACTGCTTCACGTTGCAAGAAGGTTCGGGGCCCTAAAAAAAGAAAGCAGAGTAAAATCACTGAAAAAGCTTGTCCGCGTGCTTTCTAACACAGTGATAGAAGAAGAGGCAGTGAAGGAAGTCTTCCACGCGAAATTCGACCTTAAAACAGCATCAGAAATACTCCGGGACTTACACCATCATAGGATAAAACTTGAAGAATACTCTGGCAAGACCAGCCCACTTGCTTTCAGAGTGTTCTCAGAAGAACTTAGAATACCTGACCTAATACTGCCATCACGGCCACTGGAACAGATAATAGAAGGGGTCAAGAAAGTGTTGGACGAAAAAATAGTATTGTTCTACTGCACTTACTGCAAGAAGAAATTCTACCGAAAGGTTTCGGACTTGCCAGACAAGATCAAGTGCCCTTACTGTGACAGCACGCAGATTGCTTTGATTAAAAGAGAAAGAATGTCTGAGGTCATGGAAAAGAAAAGACGTTCAGCAGAAGAAAAAGAGTTTGTCAGGGGAGTATTGGATACCGTTCCGGTTATAGACTCCTACGGTAAAAAAGGAGTTTACACCCTTCTCATGAAAGGGATAGGCCCCAGCACGGCCAAAAGAACCCTGGCAAGATCAAGAAACGATGAAAAAAGGTTCTGGAGAGACCTGCTTGAAGCCCAAAGAGACTACTACCGGAACAGGCAGTACTGGGAATGAAAAGGATAAAAACAACAAACGCTAAAAAGAATCATGCCTGCAAAATTTAGAAGAAGAAAAATCGGAGAACTAATTCAACAGATGAAAATGTCACTGATAAAGCAGGGTGTTCCAGAAGAAGTGGCTGAAAAAAAGGCCAGGGAAGCATTTAAGGCATCTGTTGCGGTTTCTAGTCCTCCTAAGAACATCCGCGAATACAAGCAACTGATCTCTGAACTAAAGGAGGTTAGGTCAAGACTAAAAGCTAGCCTAAGACGGGTAAAGTCAGAACAGACAAAAGAAAAGATTGCTCAAGAGCTGGAGCAGGTCACGCTCGCGATAGAAAAAGCGGAAGAAAAAATGTTCCTAAGGCAACAGAACCCTGAAAAATTATCTCCTGATAAGTGGGTAAAAGAAGTTGAAGAAAAAGCAAGAAGGGCACAGTCCGATCCTGCGTACACAGAAGAAGAAAAAGAGTTTTACGCATGGTACAGGGATGTTGTTAGGGAGATTGCAGAAGCCCTGAAAAAAAAGAAAAAGATATAAACCACGCCAGCCTTATTTTGGCATGAACTACACTTATCTTTCCTTTGCAGTAATCGTGTTAATTGGCACTGGACTTTCCTGGTCAAACAACTGGC
>CAZVAJ010000012.1:0-27132 GCA_964625085.1 Microcaldota archaeon
CGCAACACTAAAATTGAAAAACGCACAAGACCTGAAGAAAAGGAAAAACAATCTTGCTGCGCTTGACCATACAGCCGCAGAATGGTTCCACTTACCCTTTGAACCAGGGTTGTAAAAGGTTTTTATAGCAAGAGCCCCCCTTTTTGTATTATGCGAAAACAAATTTTGATAATACTATCCATGCTAACAATAGCACTTGCGCAGGGCCAGATCACAGAATACGGAGAGCCTGCTTATACCCTGGAAAAAACACAAAACACGCTTACCGTGAAAGCGCTTTCAGAGGACGCAGGATATATCTTTGTCCAGTTTCCTGCAGAAGTGTCAGGAGATTCTTTCAACCTATCAGTTGATTACATGATAAAAAGCAAGAACCCAGAATACGATCCTAGTATATTCGTAAGGGTATACCCTCAGGAACAAGAAGTCAGCGCGGACTGGATAAAAACCAGGACAAGCCAGGAATGCTACTACTATACTGCCAGTAATGGCGAGATGATACCCGTGGGCGGGAACCCTGTGCTCACTGGCAGGCTTGAAGCTTACGGCAGGAGCGGGTGTATTGACAAAGACTGCGACTATTATAAGCAGGATAATACGGTAACACCAATCCCTGACTCAACCTGGATTAGTAAAAGCATTCAAGCAGACTGCCCGAACAGCGGGACAGTGTACATCATTCTTGAGATGAACAAGAAAAATCCTGACTGGATAGAATGGAACTTCCGTCAGGTGAAAGTAGACGGGAACACTATCTCGTTTTCAGGGGTTGAAGAAGTAAAAGAAAACGAGACAAGCATAACAACAGAAAACAGGACAAGTGAAGAAAACAAGACCAGTATAGGAGAACAGGAAAAAGAGCAGGCCATAAACATGCTCAACCAGATGCTTGAGTACTCTGCCATCGCGCTCCTGGCCATTGTTGTGGTCGCCGGAATCATGTTCATTCGGAAGAAAAAAAAGTTGGGGGTGAATCTTGAATGAAAAGAGGAGTATTGTTACTGCTGCTTGTCATGGCAGTAGCAGTGGCGCAGAACGCGCCTGCAGCAGAAACTTCACAGCCCGTGGTAATACCAAAAGCAGTCAGAGCATTGTACATGGCTGGAAAAGGAATTGCAGTAAACCCAAATGACCTGACCGACTTTTCCCTGCTGAAAGCAAGTGCAGGCAGGATAAGAATCACGGATGCTGAAAAAGAGCTTGGGGTAATGCACATTGATGACAAGAGATACATAATGAAGAACATTCAAGTGGGGAACGGTTCTTTCTACGCTGAATTATACGACAGCCTGCAAGCAAACACTTCAGCTGGAAAAATATCTCTTGACAGGATAGACAAGCCAGCTGGAGAAGTGTGGGCCGGAGTGCTATCGCTCGAAGGAAAAGAATACTACGCGTACATCACCGGGTTCCACAGGCCAATTCCAGTAAAAGAAGCTGTGGACCGGGTAGAAGAATTCTGCAAAGCAAACCCTGAAAACGAGAGGTGCAGGGAAGTAAAGCAAGCAGCCCAGAATAAGATAAAAGAGTACTGTGAGAACCACCCGGATGACAGAAAATGCAAGGCAGTGGTCGCAGTGTACTGCGCGAAACACACTGATGACGCAAGCTGCAGGGCAAGACTAAAAGAGTACTGTGAAAAGAATCCTAACACCGTAGTGTGCAGGCAAGAACCAGAAGTGAAAAAAGTAATCGGAAAAAAAATAAACACAAAGATCAGGAACTGTTATGACAACTGCGTGCAAGAATGCAGAACAGAGGACACGGGCATTACTGCAGCAAGATTCTCTTGCGCGGTCAAGTGCAGAAGAGAGTGCACCTACCAGCCTGAAAAAGTGCAGCAGATAAAAGAAAGAGTAATGGAGAGAACAAGAGCAGAAAAGGTAAGAATGCCTGAACTTGCAAGACCAGTGGAAGTAGCCCCAGTAAGAACAAGAGAAGTAGCACAAAAAGGCAGTAATACCAGTGCAGGAGCAGGAAGTGGAAAGGAAGTGAACGCATGAAGAAACTGGTTCCGCTTCTGGGAATAATGCTAGTGACAGCGTTCCTGCTTGGCTGCATAGGAGAACAGCAGGAAAACACGGGCCAGGTAGCCCAGAATAACACAGGAATCACTCCTGTTGAACAGAGTCCAGAAAACTTCAGCACAGAGCAGGAAGCAGTAGAAAGCCTGGAACAGGTCTTGAACGAGCTTGAAGAGCAGGAGCTGGCTAACACTACAGGAGAACTCGCCTAAAAACCCCTTTCCTACCCTTTTTTTATTCTAAGGTTATAGCGCCTACTGGACACGTGTCCCTTGCTTGCTCGCAGTTGCACGTGTTGCACGCATCAGGGTTTTTCACGTGGCTTTTTCCATCCGGCCCTATCTCGAACACTTCAGGGCACAGTGCAGCGCACGCGCCACACCCAATACACAGTCCATGGTCAACAACCGGCTTTGTCATTCTTGATACCTCCTTGCCTAAAGATGAGATGAAGAGGGTTAAAAAAGGTTTTGTCAGTCAACATCCACCACGCCTTCACTGGTAACAGAGAAGATTACTTCTCCTTCAGGCATGCACGGAGAGTCAACCAGTTTGGCTATTCTTTTCTCTCCTTTGCTCTTACGCAGGTATATCCTGTACGTGCTCTGATGGCCGAGGATGTTTCCTCCGATTGGCCTGGTAGGGTCACCGAACAGTATTCCAGGATTGCTCATCACCTGGTTCGTGACATATACTGGAATGTTGTAAAGGTCGGCAATTTTCTGCAAGGCATGCAGGTGCTTGTTCAGCTTCTGCTGTCTTTCTGAAAGGGTTCCTCTTCCAACGTACTCTGACCTGAACTTTGAAGTAAGCGAGTCCACCACCACCAGTTTTATGTTCTCTTTTTCTATGACTTCTCCTGCTTTTTCCACGAGCACCATCTGGTGGTCTGCGTTGTACGCTCTTGCCACAAGAATGTTCCTGAGAACTTCTGTCTCATCAAGCTCTTTTGCCCTGGCCAGCTGGACTACTCTTTCAGGCCTGAACGTGTTTTCAGTGTCAATGAAAAGGCACTTTCCTTCCAGTCCTCCTTTCTCTTTAGGAAGCTGGACGTTTACTGAAAGCTGCAGCGCGAGCTGGGTTTTCCCAGAACCAAACCCTCCGTAGACCTCTGTTATGGCCTGGGTTTCTACCCCTCCTCCCAGAAGCTCGTCCAGTGCCTTGGATCCAGTGGCAAGCTTTCCGACGTTCTTCCGTCTTTCAAGAATCTCTTCAGCGGTCTCAAAACCTATCTTGAGCGCGTTCCTGGCCGCCGTGATTATTTTTGCAGCAGTAGCTTCTCCTATTCCGAATTCAGAGAGTTCTCCTGCGCTTGCTACTGCTATTGCCTCAAGGCTCCTGTACCCTCCTTCCCGGAGTTTTTGCGCGGTGGTCTCGCCTACTCCGGGCAGGTCTTCAATAAATTTTATTTCTTTTGCAGCTGCCATTCAAAGTACCTCCAACTCTTTTTCAAGATCATAATCATAGAATCCTCTTACCACGAAATCTGTTCCAGCGTCAGTCTGCCGGGGCATTCCGTAGAAGAGTTTCTCTTCTCCAAGGATTTTATCTCTTACGGTATCATAATCGTTTTGGCCGCACGCCAGGTCTTGTCCAGTAATCTGGAGCAGGTCCTCTGCAGTGTCAAAGAAAACGACTGCTGGCACGCTTCCTGTCCTGTCAGAGAGAACCAAGGACAAGATTGGTGAAGGTCTTTTGTCACTGCACTCGCAGCTGGTCTTGTTATGCTTTGGGCAGTAGTCAACTATTCTTGGCTTGAAAACACTGGTTATAACAGCCCGGATTTCCGCCAGTTCTCCTGCAAAGAGTTCAGAAATGCTGCGCCTTAAGCTGGAATCTGGGCTGCCTGGAACCGGAGTTATCCGGGTCTTGCTCGTAGTGTGAATCTCTTGGTTTTTTTCGACCGCGCCTTCAACTTCTATGACCTCGTTCTGGGAAACTGGCACGAAAGCACGGTCTCCCCACATAACAAGCCTCTTTTCCCTTCCTTCAACTGATATGACTGCTGTTCTGACCACCCCGTTCTTGAAAAACCTTCTTGGGAAAACCCTGACCACCCTTGCCCTGACCTTGTTCGCTTGCGTTTGAACAGCCCTGGTTATTGTTGTCCCCTTAGCATAGTGCAGTTCTCTTCCGTATTTTCCGTTCTTTTCCCTTGCTCCCGTCACCTTGATCTGTTCTCCTTGAGAGTACTCTTGTGCTTTGTCAGCATCAGAGTTCCAGAATACTAGCCTGGTCTTGCCGTTCTCGTTAGAAAGTATCAGAGAAGAGTAGTACTTATTTTCTCCGAACTGTTTTTTTGGGTAAACTTGTTCTACCTTGAACTCCTCTGTTTTTTGTCCTGGAGCAAGGCCTTCTTCTCTTGCCACAGCATACAGTGCTCCGTCCTCGTTAAGAAACCCGGAGTACTGTTCTTGCTTTTGCTTAACCCTTTTCTCCAGTTCCTCTTCTCCTACTAACTCAATCAGTTTTTTTCTTATGTTTTGCACGGCCACGTCCCTCCGCATGAATTATTCTTCTTATTGTCTTGTCCTCGTCCATCATCCTGATCATTTTTTCTTCCAGCTTCCCTTGTTCTAATGAGACTGCAGCAGGACCTGCTGGGAACAAAGGCAGTTCCTGAGAAAGCTTGCTTCCTTTCCGCACCTTCTCAGCAAATGCAGGAAGCTCGTCAACAGAAAGTATTAATGGCTTGAGCGTGCTCGCTGTTGCTTCTGCTTTCATTCTCTTCTCCTGTTCTGAAACAAGAGCCTTGCGGGATTCTGGTGAGAACACTTCTACTGAACTGCGGTGCAGGAACGTTGCCTCGAAAGGGGTTACAATGCTTCCGAACGCGTTCCTCGCCCTCCATAACTCAAACTCTGCAGCCTTCTGCTCTTCAGGCGTGAGCTTTCTGTTAAAGATTATCATTGGAACCAGCTTGTCCTTTTTCGTGACATTTTTTCCAACCACCTTGCGCACCAGAAGAGGGTCTGTCAGCAGGAGCATGTGCAAGAGCGCTGTTTCCCTGACATACTTTCCAACAAGCGCCGGGCTGTTCCTGTCAGGAATCTTTTTTATCTCACCTACCAGGATCCTGTCACCCACCTTGGCTGCCACGTCAACATCAACCGTGCCCCTAACGCCCAGTATTTTTTCCTTTACCTCTTCAGGAGCCTGCTTGTAAATGTCCCCGCGCAGGCTCGCCTGCTTAAGAAGCCGTTCTTTTTCTATTGTCTTTTCAACTTTTCCGCCTTCCAGTGTCCTGTCAACAGCCTTTACTTCAACATACCCTTTTTTAGGCGCCAGGTCCTCTCTCTTTTTTACTTCCTTCTTCTTTTTCCCGGGATACATTCCCCTAAGCATGTCTTTCAACATGGCCAGACCGAACCACATTTCAGGATAAGTTGGCTTGATCTTGCCTGTTTTCCGACCTGATATTTTCACGTTGTACTTGGGCTTGAATTCCTTGAACGCTTCCTTGACCTTTTTTTCCAGAGCATACTGGGCGCCCCGCCAAGGCTGTTCTATCCGGACTTTTTTTCCTTTAGACTTCCTGCGCGTGGTTTTCACCCTCAAGCCAAAGTCCTCAAGCGTGCCTGTTTTCTTTTTCATTGTATTATTTTTACGCGGAACAGGATTAATATCTTTTGGGCTTTTTGTGAAAGGTTAAAAAACAGCTGCTTCTTTTTAGCTGGTATGGAGATCAAGAAGTACCAAAACATTTACTTTATTCCCGGTACCGGGATGAACAGCAACAGCGTGCTGGTATTGGACGAAAAAAAGCTTCTGGTAGATCCAGGGCTTCCTGATAACTACTACCTGCTCGGGGTTCTGGAAGAGCTTGGGATAGCGCCAGAAGAAGTGGACATCGTTGTCAATACAGAACCGCATGCAGACCACTGCGGTGGAAACAGCATGTTCAAGAATGCTGAGGTGTACGCTGGAAAGGACGCTGCTGACTACATTTCTGCCGCAGACCCTAAATACACTGCATCAGACCTATTCGGATTGAAACTGCAGAAGAGAAAAGTAAAACCCTTGTCAGACAAGCAGGAGATTCTGCTTGGTAAAACAAAGCTTGTTGTGCTGAGCACTCCTGGGCACGCGCCAGGAGGAATTAGCTTGTACGAGCCTGATCTTAAGATACTGGTGTGCGGGGACGTTGCCTTCAAGAACGGTGTGGGTAGAACAGATCTTCCTGGAGGGGACATGAAAAAACTAAGGAAGAGCCTAGAAAAACTAGTAACTCTGGACTTTGATGTTTTTCTTCCAGGGCATGGGCCCCCTGGGTTCAAAGTGCACATGATACAGGATTTTGAGCTTGCCAACATGCTTGCTCCTGGAGTAAGAGGGAAATAATACCCGGGGCAATAGTTTATATTACAGTAAATAGAAAGGGAGAACCATGATAAAGAAAATAGAGCTGCCTAAGAAGATCGTGATAGGAACAGGCATTCTCAGCAAGTCAGAAGAATTTGTTAACGACAGCAACCCGGTCGTGCTTACAGGCCCGACAACCGCAAAACTTGCGGGCAACAAGGTTGCAGAAGTGCTGGGTTGTCAGCAGATAGTAAAAGAAAAACAGTCAATGAAACAGCTAAAGCAGGGGTTATTGGAATCCAGGTCAGACAGGATCTTCGCAGTAGGAGGCGGGAGTATAATAGACGCTGGGAAGATTCTTGCAAAAGAGCTTGGCATGAGTCTTGTGAGCATTCCCACTAATTGCGCCCATGATGGAATCGCATCCCCTACTGCATCAGTGAAAACAAAGAAAGGCGTCACATCTGTTGTTACTAATCCACCGGCAGGCGTGCTAGTGGACCTTGGGGTAATAAGAAAATCGCCAAAGCGGTTCATACTAGCAGGAGTTGGAGACGTTGTCGGAAAGTACTCTGCTGTCAAGGACTGGCAGCTTGGGGCAATAATAAAAGGAGAGTACATGGGGGACTACGCAGGCCAGCTTTCGCTCATGACCGCGAAGGTTGTGATGAACAGCGTGATGGAAATAAAAAACAAAACAGAGAAAGGGCTTGCAACGCTCATAGAGGCACTCATATCAAGCGGGGCTGCTATGGGCATTGCTGGAAGCAGCAGGCCGGCGAGCGGGTCAGAACACAAGTTCTCGCATGCTCTTGACTGGCTTGGCTCTCCTGCACTACACGGAGAGCAGGTAGGGGTTGGAACGATCGTAATGTCTTACCTGCAAGGAGAAAACTGGACACGGGTAAAGAACGCGCTGAAAACAGCAGGATGTCCTACAACCGCAAGAGAGCTTGGGGTGAGCAAAGGAAAAATGGTAAAAGCGATGATGCTCGCGAAAAAAATAAGGCCTGAAAGGTACACGATAATAGAGCACATTAACCTTAACAGGAAAATTGCTGTTAAGGCGCTTCGTGACACTGGAGTGATTTGAATGAATGGAAAAGTGTACGAGTACATGATGAAAATCCTTAAAGAAAAAGGCGCAGGGCACATGACCTTGCTTGACCCTGATTTCGGAAGCCCTGCAGAGCTTGGCAGGATTGCTGCAAAAGCAGAAGCAGGAGGGACTGACGCGATAATGCTCGGGGGGTCAGGAGGAGACAGAAGCCTGCTTGACAGTGCAGCGCAGGAGATAAAGGATAATACCAGCATTCCCCTCATACTATTCCCTGGGAACGTGGGCGACGTTACAGGAAAGGCTGACGCGATATTCTTCATGACATTGATGAACTCAAGGTCAAGGTACTGGCTTTCCTTGGCCCAAACGTTCGCGGCCTTCACCGTAAGACGATTGGGCTTAGAGCCTATTCCAATGTCTTACCTTGTGGTAGAAACAGGACAGAGAACGTCTGTTGACTTCTATGGTGACGTTAACCCAATACCTCGTAACAAGCCAAAGATAGCTGCCGCGTTCGCGTTGGCTGCCCAGTATCTTGGCATGAAACTGGTGTACTTGGAAGGAGGAAGCGGTGCTTCACAAACCGTGCCTGAAGAAATGATCGCGACAGTGAAAAAAGTTACAGACATTCCTGTCATAGTAGGCGGCGGCATAAACGACGGAAAGGAAGCTGCCAAAAAAGTTAAGGCAGGTGCGGACTTTGTGGTTACCGGAACTGCTGTAGAAAAAGCAAAGGATCCTGAAAAGGCTGTTAGAGAAATCGTGACCGCGATAAGAGGGTAATGCCATGATCTCTCTTGAGGCAGTACTGGTCAGTATGCTTGCCGGCGCACTCATAGGCCTTGAAAGAGAGCACACAAAAAAACAGCATAAGGTGGGCCTGCGTACTTTTTCTCTCATCAGCCTGCTTGGGTATGTTACGTCCGTGTTTCAGGACGACCCTTGGCTTCTTGGAATAGGGTTTTCAGTGTCCTGCGCTTTCGCGGTGCTATTGTACTGCCAGCGCGAGAAAAAACCGAGCACAGGGTTCACTACAAGCATCTCGATCGTGCTGGCGTTCATGATAGGCACCATAATAGGCCACGGGATGATGAAGGAAGCGGTGTGCATTTCCGTGATCATAACTGTTTTGCTCTATGCTGGAAGAAAGCTGCACCAGTTCATAGAAAAGCTTACTGAACAGGAAGTCCAGGACTTTCTTGAACTCGTGATACTGCTTGGGCTTGTGTATCCTCTGCTGCCAGAACAGATCGCGGTCCAGGGACTGGTGATAAACCTTAAACTGTTGTGGACGCTTGTCATGGTCTTGGTTGGCTTGAACTTCGGGCTTTTTCTTGGGGCCAGGTTTGTGTCAGCAAGAAAAGAGATACCTCTGGTAGTCATGGTCAGTGATTCTTCACAAAGCCCGGGGATAATGAGCACGCTGTACAAAGAGGATAAAAAATGCTTTCCAGTACTCAAGGCCTCTTTCCACCTTCTTCTCGCCGGGCCATTCATAAGAAACTTTGCGCTTGCAGTATTGTTCATGCCAAGCATGCTGCCTAAAGCTGTTTTGCTCGTGGCAGTTTCTTTCCTCGTGTTCTATTCTTCGTACAGGTTAAGCGGTAGCAGGGGGATGAAGAAAACAAAACTCAGGCTAAAGTCTCCTTTCAATGTCTTGGAAGCGGTTAAAACAGGGGTCGTGATCTTCTTTGTCATCTGGCTCTTGTCCTTTCTCAACTACACCAGCACGGGCGTGATGGCTGCTGCTGCGTTAGGCGGTTTTGCTAACGGGGCTGCTACAACAATCTCAATCCTGGCTTCAGGAGTTAGTGAATCGCAGGCTTTCATGGCGGTCACACTAGCCAGTACAACAAGCACGGTTACCGCGGTAGTGCTCTTGTACGTGTTAGGAGCAGGGGAAATTGTCAGAAAGAACTTAAGATACCTGCCTGAACTGCTGGTGCCTCTTGCCCTGGCGCTCGTTATACAATAACCTTTTTCTGAAAAGTCAGGGCAGTATGAGGTAGAAGAAAACATCCCCGAACAACAGGAACAGCACGAGCGATGCGAAGATTGCTGGAACGAACACAGGAAGGTTTTCGCACACGGGCAGCTTACGGACTCCGTGTTTTTTGGCCAGCTGCTTCATTCTCTCAAGCTCTTTTCCGATGAGGGTTCTTCTTTTTATGCCGAGCTGTTTCCTTATCTTGGGGTCAATAAACTCTAGTGCTAGCACTTCTTCTTCGTCTATCCTGCTCACGGGTTTCATGCTCACGTAGAACAGTTCGATCATATCTTTCTTGAACGGTATTACCGAAAACCCTAGAGCAAACGCGGGGAAAAGCAGCCAGATCTTTGACGTGATTGACTGATACAAAATGAAGAAAGGGAGTGTTGATAATGCCAACAGCAGTCCGGTCCCAAGCTTGCGGGAGTAGGACTTTACTTTTTTCCTGTTGACTGCTAGCCTGTAATGGGTTTTGGCTGGCGTGAAGATCATGGTCCCGAGTATGCCCGCCAGCAGGAATATTGATAGTATGGGAGGATAAGGTGCCTGGAAAGACGTGAGAAGAGGCTTTTGAACAAGGAGAGCCAGTCCAGTGAACAACAGGACATCTCCTCCCCCTATCTGCCCGAACGCGTATCCTGCAAAGCCTGTTAAGAATACCGCGAGCGCTACAAGGTACGCTTGCATTGGATTAGGTGAGATAAACGGTGTTAGGACCACTCCTGCAAGTATCATTGAAATGGTTATCTTGTCAGACAGATAACCTGTTCTGTAGTCCTGCCATGCTGTGATGCCTGTTCCGGCAAGCGCTATTGCTACAGCAACTTCTTCCAACAAGATCTATTCCTCCACTTCCAGCACATCAAGTTCTTTTACCGCACACTTTTTCTCGGTAACAGAAGAAAAGCTTGGGCTTGTTCTGCCTTCATCTCCTGAAACAAGCTCCTTAACATACGTTCCAGAGGCTGTGACTATCTCTGCTTCTACTGTATTCTCAGACGCGCGTGAAAGATTAACGCTGAATACTTTTCTTTTCCTTATCCTGTCTGCTCTGCGGTGTGATACTCTTGTAGGAGTTTTTTGTTTTACTGTGAGGTTGTCAAACGTTTTCTCTATTTTTTCCAGGTCTTCTTCTGTCACGGGTTCTGAGAACTCGATCAGCACCCTGTACTTTTTCTTGTACTCTGCTGCTTTTAGTTCAACAAGCTCTTGCTTGGTTGATCTCCTAAGGCCTGAGACAATTACTTTTTCAGAGTTTATGAGCTTTTCAAGCACTTCAGGGTCGAATGTTCTCTTATGCGGCCTGATCATTTCCATTACGAACGGCCTTCCTGTTCCGAGCATTCTGGCGTCAATGTCTTCTCTTCCCGCACCGTGTAAGATCGCGTCTTCTGCCTGGAAGTATTCCTTCATTTTTTCTCCTATCAGCTCTTCCACTGACTCAGTGTACATTTTTCCTTTTCCATTGCACTTCGGGCATGGCTTTTCTTCTCCGAACGCGTCAGTGTACTTCCCTGTTCCTCTGCATTCTCTGCACGGCCACCTTGTTTGGGGTATGCCTCTCACGAGCTTCTTGTACCTGCCGTAAACGTACAGGCTGTGTACTGTCATTTCTACATTGTGGCTTACGTAGTCCAGCACAAAAGAAATGTCAGGGTACACGAACTCTGCTTTTTTCCCAGTGTGTTCTGAGTACATTTTTCCAGCGAGCCTGTTTGCTTCTCTTTTCAATGGCTCGCAGTTCTCTGCGCCTATGCTCTCCCAAAGCTTTTCTTCCAACAGCACCAGGTCATCTGAAATCCTTGAGCCCACCAGAAATGTTTCATGCTCCCATTCTTCTGCTTTTTTCTCAGCTTCTTGCACCAGGCTGGGCATGACCGTGAAAATGGAATCGCAGTACTTGCATTCTTCAAGGATTTTGTCTGTTTTTCCGATTATTTCCTTTGCTTTGTCAAGTGATTCCGCTTGCCTAACTGCGGCACCTATTTCCACAGACTCATAACCACTGAATAAGCCCCTGAACTGCCTGCCGATGCAGTGATCGCACGCATTGTTCTCCAGTAGGAACGCCCTCACTTTTTTGTACTCCATTCTTTCACGTCCATCCAGTGGTTTAAAATGGTCACGCACTGGCTTGCCAAGTAACTTTTTTTACCAAGGCTTAGTTTATTAGCGTTTTCCGGGACTGTCATGCCCTGTTCTCCACCTATCACGAAAACAGGGTCCTGGCCAGGATCCTTTTTCTGGTAGTACTCTCCTTCAATGTCAAGCCAGAACGCGTTCTCAGGCAGTTTGTACTCTGTTAGTAAGGTTATACCAGGCTGTCTTCCCCCTGACAACACTTTCTTGAGTATTCCGGCATTTGTCCTCTCGTCAGGCCTTATTCCTCTTAGCCTGCTTCCGTCAAACTCTAATGTCAGCTTGTCAGAAAGAACGATTAGCCTGACGTCTTTTCTGAAGTCATTATCAAGATAGAATGCGTTAGTGATCACCCTGCACAGCACGTCAATCCGGTGCTCTGAAAGATTGTTCAGGCTTATGCTGCTTGGAAAGTCTTTTTTTAGCACGAAAGTTCTCATGTTAACAGGTTATGGGATTAGGGGTATTAAATGTTCTCATACCCTCTTTTCAAGCAGGGTGCGCGCTGTTCTTTTCAGCCGTTCAATATCCTGCCGAGTCCTGCACTTTTCACGTTCATGTTGCAGCATGCGTAAGAGTTGGGTTATTCTTTTTTCAAACATCTCGTCTGTTTCACGAACACTGCGAGACCGCAGTATGTCTTCTGGTTTTATTCCCAGTTCTCTTGACAGAAGAGCGTATCTCGCGCCAAACGCGTGCTCTTCTCCAGGATATCTTGAGTGCGCGTACTCGAGTTTTTTCACGTCAGCAGGGCTCTTCCACGCCTGACGCAGGAAAGCAAGGTATTCATCAAGGTGTCTTGCTTTTCCTTTCTCTATCACTTCATAGTTCTTAGCGTGCTGTATCTCATGCGCGAGAACAGATTCAGGAGATAGGTATACTTTTCCGTGTTCTGGTTTTCCTTTTTCTAAAGCCCCTGTATCCAGCGGGTGGGCAGGGCGTATGCCTTTTTCTGTTATCATGTACTCTTGTGCTGAAGCGAGAGGGTTGTAGCTTGCCTTGCCCGGCTCTCCTCTCTCTGAAACACTTCTCTCAACTTTGATGCCTTCTTTCACTCCTGCTTTGCGTGCTTCTTCTTCAACAATCTCTTGCGGAACAAGTTTTGGCAGCAGGGAAAGCATGTCAGCGATTCTTCTAAGGTTTTTGGCGGTCTCAGGGTCTTTCAGAATGGAAGGCTGTTCTGTGATGGACTTCTGGAGCGTGTTCAGTTCTTCCAGAAGTTCTTTTGCTCTTTCTTTTTCTATTTCTCTTCTTTTTACTGCGTCAGCCAGAAGGTGGCGTGCGGATTCCAGGCCTTCTGCCACCAGTTTTGCTCTTGCATCTGCTTCTGTTTTGAGAACTTGTTCAATGGCTGCTGGCGCTCTCCTACGCTTTTTTGCTGTCTTGGGCAAGGTGTTAACTACCTTCAGCATTTCTCTTACCTTGTTTACCCTTGCCCTGGTTTCTGGTAATACCATTAGTGTTAACGGGAAGGGAAAAGATAAAAAACGGTTGGTTTTACTTCATCATGCCCGGAGGCATTCCTGGAATCCCTTTCACGCCTTTCATTCCAGGGATTCCTCTGAACTTGCCTTTCTTTATTTTCTTTATCATTTTTTTGCTTGTCTCATACTGTTTTAAGAGCTCTCTGACTTCTTTTTCTGTTCTTCCTGAGCCCTTTGCTATCCTTTTTATTCTGCTGCTTTTGATTTCCTCGGGGTGTTCTAGTTCTTGTTTTGTCATGCTGTCCATGATCACTTTGAATGTTTTGAGTTTTTCTTCGCTTTCTTCTACCATTTCTTTTGGCACGCTGCCTACTCCAAGCATCTCGAGAACTTTCTTCAAGGGCCCCATTTTTTTCATGGCTTCAAGTTGTTTGTAGAACGCGCGCAGGTTGTAATCTTGCTTTAACAGGTCCTCAGGAGAGAATTCTGCCTCTTCGACCGCCTCCTGCACTTTTTTAAGAAGTTCCCCTAAGTCAGGGAATCCTAGGAGTCTGCTCACGAACTTTTCCGCGTCGAACACTTCAAAGTCTTCTGGTTTTTCTCCTGTGCTTATGAATGCTACTGGAACTCCTGCTTGGTTGCAGGCTGAAAGCGCTCCTCCTGCTCTGCCGCTGGAGTCTGTTTTTGTCACAATAACTCCTGTCAGGCCCACTGCGTCATTGAATGCCCTGGCTTGTTTTGACGCGGTTTGCCCTATGTCAGCAGAGATCACGAGAAAGACTTCGTCAGGCTGCAGCCTTTCTTTTATTTTCTTTATCTCTTGTATTAGTTCTTCGCTCAGGCTGTCTCTTCCCGCAGAATCCACTATCAGGATATCCTGTCCCTTGTACTTGGACAGACTTTCTTCAAGTATTTTCAGGGCGTTGTTTCCTTTTCCGCCGAGCACTGGAAATCCGATCTTGGCGCCCAGCTGCTCCAGCTGCTCGTATGCTGCCGGCCTCCATGTGTCTGTTGTTATTGCTGCAGTGCTTAGCCCTCTTTTCAGGTAGTGTCTTGACAGTTTTCCCACCATCGTGGTCTTGCCTGAACCGAAAAGCCCCACGAGCAGGATCTTGTGCTTTTCCATTCTAGGAGAGTACTTTTCTCCCCCGAGTATCCTGACAAGCTCGTCGTATATTATTCTGATCAGGTGCTCCCTGCGGCTAACGCCTGCCGGAAGCTTTTCATCCAACGCTTTCTCTCTTATTCTTTCTGAAACTTCTTTAACAAGAGGGATGCTGACGTCTGCAGTTATCAAGGTTCTTTGTATGTCTTTAACGATCTCGTCCACTTGTTTCTTGTCTATGACTCCTGACTTTGTTATCCTGCCTAGTATTTCTCTCATCCTGTTAATCAATCTTCTTCACCCAGTATCTTATCAACGAGTTCAGGAGGGTTAAACTCTTTCAGGTCATCAAGCCCCTGGCCTACGCCTAAGAACAAGATCGGTTTTTCAAGCGTGCTTGAAACAGAGATTATGCTTCCTCCTTTCACGTCGCAGTCTGCTTTCGTCATTATTATTCCGTCAACTGGAACTGCTTCATCGAATTTTTTGGCTTCTTCAACTGCTGCGTTTCCGGCAAGAGATTCTCCAACGTATATTCGGGCGTCTGGTTTTGCGACCCTGTTTATTTTTCTTAGTTCTTCCATCAGGTTCTTGTTCAGTTCTGATCTTCCTGCAGTATCAAGGATAACGTAGTCTACGCCCCTTGCTTTAGCGTGCGAGATCGCGTCATAGCATACTGCAGCAGGGTCTGCGCCGTACTCGTGTTTTATGACATTGACCCCTATCTTACGCGCAAGGGTCTCAAGCTGCTCTATGCTCGCTGCCCTGAAAGTGTCTGCCGCAGCGATCACTACTTTTTTGCCCTGATCCTGGATTTTTTTGGCCAGTTTTATGATTGTGGTCGTTTTACCGTGACCGTTCGGCCCGACCACCATGATAACAAAAGGCTTTTTGTCTGCTGAAAGGATGTCAATTCTTTCCGGAAGAAGTTCGAGAAGGGTTTCCCTTAATGCTTTTTCAAGCACTCCTGATATCGATTCTTTGGACCTGATTTCTTTCCCGGACAATTTTTCCCGTAACTTGCGGGTTATTTTTTCAGCTGTTTCAAGGGAAACGTCTGCTTCAAGAAGCTCAAGTTCAAAGTCCTCTAACAGGGGCGCGATGTCCTCTTCTTTTATAACAATCTTGCGCGCTACCTTCTTTTTCAGTCTTGTGGAAAGCCGGACCTTCTTTTCTTTTTCAGCCTTTTTAGGAACAGGGGGTTGTGCTTTTTTCTCTGGCGTTTTCTTTTCCTGGACCTCTTGTTCAGGCTCAGGCTGTTCCTCTTCAAGCACGGTTTCTTCAGGCCCCTCTTCTAGGATTTCTTCCTCAGGAGCTTGCTCCAGCTTTTCTTCTATTACTTTTTCTTCTTTCTTGAAAAATCCTTTGACTTTCTTCTTTAGAACCCCGAACATTTGGCATCACTGGCTGGCTATTCTGGCATAGTCTGCCTTGATCTTGGTCATTACAGCGTTCAGTTTTTCAAGGTCCTGTTTTAGGTTTTCCTGGATCTTTTTCAGTCTTTCTTCCGTATCCTTCACGCTGTATTCTGCCAGAACGTCTGCGCCCAGGTTGAGCAGGACTCTGCTGTCGTCTGAAATTTTTGTTTTCACGAAAACTCCTGAACCCAGGGCTGAAAAAGATTCTGCTCCTTTTTTGATTTCAGGCAAGGCGTTTATCACGGTCTCGTTTTCCATTACTGCTGCCAGCAGTTGTTCTATTCTTGCCTGGACTTCTCCAGCCTGCTGTTCCATGTACCTCATCATCGCTTCTTTTTCATTCATTTTTATCACTCCTCAAAGATTTCATCCACTCTCATTATTTCAGGACCTGTTGTAGCAGACCCTACCAGGACTCCTTTGTCGTTAGCCAGAATCCCTGACTTGACAAACTGGTCCCCGAAGTTCACGGTCCCAACATCTCCTTTTACTTTGAACGTTTTTTCCAACTCCGCAAGCTTTTGGTCTGTTGCACCAGGATGCACAAGCAGGCCTTTATTGTTAACAAAGATAGCTGAACCAACAAGGTCCGAGCCTGCGATTGACATTTCTTTCGCTTCCGACACTTCTTTTGAAAGGTACTTGCTAACGATCATGCCATTGTCATTTAACGCAAGCAAGTTGCCTACTGCAGTGTACTTTGAGTCAATTACTATTACATCACTGAATACTTCTTCAAAAACCTTTTGCTCTTCAGGTAGTATTGTTTTAGGGACGTATGCTTTTTTTGAGTTTGCTGCGCAGAAAAGTCCAATAAGTCCTGTTTCGTCCACCGTGGCGCGGACAATGTCCACGTCAAGAACTTCTCTTACGAGGTCAGAAAAGGATTTTGGTGCCAAGGCTGACACTACTGCGTGCTGATTGTTAGCCACTGCAAAAAGTCCTATGTTAGGGCACCCGTTAATGTCCGCCCGGGTTATCATTTCTTGTTCACTCTGCAGGGTAAGCTGTGGCTGTCTCTTTTCCTATTGCCACTTTCACCCTCACCTTTCTGGGCGGGTGCTGGTCTCCTCTTGCCCACAGCCGTTCGTTAAGTGTTTTGTCCAGCTTCACTTCTCTTTTAATGTGCCTCTTAAGCTGCCTTTTCAGGACTTTCACTGCTGCTCTTGTCCTGTTGGTCCTTTTTGTTGCCCACGCGTCTTTTAGTGAAAGAGTAAGCAGCTTTTCTTCCAGAGGCTTTTCCTGTTTTTTCTTTTCTTCTGTCTTCTTCTTTGCCTCGGGCTTTTTCTTAACAACTGTTTTTTTCTCAGCCTCTTCTTCTGTCTTCTTTTCTTCTTTTTTCTCAGCTTCTTTCTTCAGGGTTTTTGCTTTTATTGCGGCTTCCTTTTTTTCAGTCATGCTTTATTCGCCTCCAGGCGTTTTCTAACTCTTTTGCCTTTTTTGGAGTTTCTGGCCCTCCAGTGCTTTTTCCTGGAGCCTGTTATATAGTCACGCACCTGGGTCTTGAGGTAGACCCATACAGGGGCCCTCTGGTTGCTTCGGTATTCTTTGGCAAGGCCTCTTTTGAATTCTTGTCCTTTTTTGCTTGTCATCATTCTCACCTTCTAATTATCCTTGTTTTCCTCTTATAACCTAGTGTTGAAAGCAGGCTTATGAGTTCTTTTTCTGTTATTGTTCTATTGACCGAGGAGTAGTACTGTAGTACTGCGTACTCAGCCTTTTCTGCTAGACTTGGGTTTGCTAGTCTTACTGTTTCCAGCCTTTGCAGTGCGCTTGGTTCTAGTGCTCTTCTTAGCAGTAGTCTTAGTTGCTGCCTTCTTTCCAGTTCCTTTTGAAGGAGCTGGTTTTGATCTGGCTGGCTTTGGCTTTGCGGTTGCTCTTCTGGTCCCACCTTTCTTACCTCCTAATAGTTCAAGAGCTGTCTTGTCAAGAAGGGATCTTCCCTTTCCTGAAAGAGTTCTTCCATTCTGTTTTTTCTCAAGCAGTCCTGCTGCTTCAAGCTGTTGCATTATCTTTCTTATTATTGCTCCAGATGCTTTTGCATGGTGTTCTGGAGCAACGCCCATGTTCCTGGAGCCTCCGTACCATGTTCTTAGTCTTTGCACGCCTATGCCTGGGTTCTGGTACACTTTCCTGAGCACGCTTGCTGCTCTGGTGTACCACCAGTCAGGATTTTCAGGCCTTCTCTGCTTGTGCACCCCTGTTTTAACGTGAAACGCGAATTTCGGGGGCTTTATTTCCTTGAATTCTTTAAGCTTTCCGCTGACCTTTTCTATAAGGTCCTGTGCAGGTACTTCCAGTGCTGATGCCATGATTTCACCTTACCCTTTTTCAGTAAAAGCCTTTTTTAAGCTTTTTCTTGCCCAAGTATTAAAAGAGGGTTTTATTTGGTTTTGAACTTTATTGCCACGTACAGAACTACTATCGGAAGAATTAGTTCAAACGCGTAGCTCGTGAACGTGAGGATCAGATACCCCACTTCTCTAACAGGGAACACGTCCGGAGAGAAAAGCACGGGAGTGTGACTCAAAGCAGTCCCGAGAATAAAAAGCCAGAACAGGGATGTGACAAGCCCGATAAAGTTTTTTCCTACTTCTGGCTCTATGTTAAGGCTGTTTAACAGGTTCTGTAAGAGCCTGGTTATCTTGGGTATAAGAAGCCTTCCGAAAGCTAGGACAAATACGATCAAGGTTATGTTTTCTGTCCAGCCTGGCAGGGGCATTATTACAGGTAAACTCATACTTTCACCCACAAGTACTTAATAATGCTGTAAAAGAGGGCTATGAACCCGAACAGCATTAGCAGCATTCCTGCTGGAGGAATGATCGGCACGTAAGGTGCCAGGTCATCATTAAACTTTTGTAAGTTATCAACACCTATTTTTGAGATTGCTGCGCCTATCGTTATCATCATGGCGTTTGTTTGCAGAGAAGTGGACAGGGCATCCTTTCCCCAGTAGTACATGAGAATGAGCACTATCACCTGGAACCAGAGGAATAGTCCTATAAAGTATTCCACAGGCTCTTTTATTGCCAGGAGCAGTGCTACTGTTTCTGACTCAAAGTCTCCTTTTTCTATGCTAATGTCCATTAACGGGCCCACAAGAAGCCCGACTGCAGCAATTATCAGCAGCTTTGTCAGAATCTGCTGTGTTTCAGGCCTGTCTAGCATGAGAGCATACAAGAAAGAAGGGTTTTTATTTCTTTCGCTTTTGGTACCCGTAGTACTGCTTGTGCCCGCATTCCAGGCAGGTGTAAACAACTCGTTTGTTCTTCCTGTCTGTTCTCACGCGCACATTTTTGCCCGGAACCCACAATGCATAGCACTTTCGGCAGTATTCTCTTTTGTACGGGATTCTCACGTTATACTTCTTGGCGATTTTCACGGCAAGCTCCACGTACCTTCTTGAAAGTTTTTTGTTTTCTCTGGCGAACTTGAACAACCATTCGATCCTGTCAAGCGCTGTTTTTTTAATCCAAGCAGGCTTTTTCCTCCTTTTCCTCAAAACAGGTCTCCTCCGAATGGCTTTTTGCCTTTTATGATGTAAGGGGATAACAGCACAAGCGCTAACGCGAGCAGTATTCCTGCTGCTATTAGTACGTAAACGCTCATGAAACTGTATTCCACTTCTGGTTCTGTTTTGGCAGGGATGGTGATCTGGGTGGTGTGCATGAGGTTATCCTGGTCCAGTACCATTATTATCACAGTGTAAGGGCTTGTGCTTTTTTCAAACTCCTGCTGGACAGATTCGGTTTGCCCTGGCAGGATCTCCACGCTCCGGGAGATTGTTCTTTCAGGTGTTTTGAACGAGATGCTTGCGTTGCGTGGTTTATCGTACGAGTTAAGTATTTCTACTGAAATGAGTACTCTGTTTTCGAGCGAGTGTGTGCCTACCTTTTCTACCCTTATTCCTTCTGAACTTTTCACACCTGTAATGTTCAAGCGGGTGGTACTGTCCCCGGGAAGCACTGTCACTTGTTCTTGGTTTGATGCAAGAGTGCTTACGGCTGCTTTTAGGTTGAATGACAAAAAGTGGTCTGGAAGCAGTTTTACTATTCTGCTTGCCTCTGGCTTGATTCCGGACGTTGAGATGGCCCGAAAAACAGCCATTACACCCGGACACTTGTTAACCACGCTAACGTTGATCAGGATTATTCTGCCTCGTTCTGCATGCATGGACTCTGGCAGGATAGCGTGATAGCAGTCCTGTTTTTCCTCGTGAGAAACCAAGGAAAGAGTGTACTCCTGAGCAGGCACTATCGGAACATCTGCAGGATCTAGAGCGTGCCAGAGCTTAACATGTCCTGCGTCAAGCTGGACCGCCTCCTCTTGCGACAGGTCGAACGGAATCCACCCGCTTCCGGGAAAGTATACCTCTGCCCATGCATGCAGGAATGCCTGATCGTTCGAGTACAATAGTCCTGAAACATACCGCGCTGGAATCCCTCTTGCACGGAGCAGGGCGATGAACAGAATCGTTTTTTCCCTGCACTGGCCTTTCATGGTTTCAAGCACCTGATGGGAGTCAGGCGATCCCGGAACCGGCTCTGTTTGAACGTTGCTCATGACCCATGACATTATTCTGGATACTGTCTCTGCTTCTGTTGAGGCGTTACCTGCCACCAGTTCTGCTGTGGCATTCACTTCAGGAGTTAATGCGATTGTTTTTGTCGGGCTTGCGTATTCAAGCAGGGTGCTTAACGGCAGGGCAGGATCTTCGCGTATGATCACGCTGCTGTAGTCCACGCTAACAGGGATCACGAAACTTGAACCGGCTTGAACCTGCTTGTACGCGCCGTGAGAATCATGATCAAAAGAGCCTCCTACCTGCTGGAATGAGGTGTTTTCAGGAAGCCTGAGCAGGCCTGAACCGCCTGAAGAAACTTCAAGGGAGTATTCTGCTTTTCCCAGATACTTTGCAGGAACAGCCAGAGAAAATGACAGGAGCAGGGCCAATGCCAAGAACTGCCTTTTCATTTTAGCACACGTCCAAAAGATCGAGCTTGTCGTAACCTATTCCAATGCAACAGTAACCTGCGTTTGGGCCAGGGCAGTGTACAAGTACTCGGGCAGTAAAGTTTTCCTTGATATATGCTTGTTCAGGGGTTCCCACACATCCTTTAGCGCAGAAAAATTTCAGGTTCCCGAAAGTGCTTGACACGCCCAAGGTATCCTGTGTGTACTTTTCGCCTGCAGTGAACTTGTGTTCCCCTTCATCCACCAGGATCCAATACCCGTAAGATTTTTTCAGCCCCTGGACGATCGCGTCCTCAGCACTGGCAGGAGCCTGAGGTTCCTGTTTCAGACTAAAGTTTGCTGTTGGAAGAACATACTGCCACACTAAAACCAGCAGAACTCCGGCGAGCAGGAGGTAAACTATGGTTTTTGCTTTCATCACACCACCTTGTATTGCAATGGTGGGAAGGGCGGGATTTTCTCCGTGGAAGGAATTTTGTGTTTTTCCTTTCCGCGGTTTTGAACCCGCGACACCTAGGTCTTCAGCCTAGTGCTCTCCCAGTCTGAGCTACCTCCCCAACCAAGTGTTTTAGGCAAAACAACCTTTTTATACTTTATTTCGGTTTACTGACTAGATGCAGAAAAGAAATAGCCGGAAAAAACAGGCAAAAGATACGCACGCCCCTCCCCGTCAGTCAGTAAAAAAACTTAAAACAGGCATTGTTGCGCTTGACTCTTCGCTGGGAGGAGGGATCAGGATCCCTAGTGCACTCCTGTTAATAGGCCCTCCTGGATCAGGCAAGACCGCTGTATGCGTTCAGTTTGCAGCAGCTGGAGAGGACAGCATGTACATTGCAACAAACAATTATCCTGAGGAAATAAAGCAGATTGCAAAAGGACTTCGCGCTGACCTTAAAACAGAGTTTGTTGACGGGTACTCTTGGCTTATAGGAAAAGCGGGCGGAGTGAACTTGTCTGATCTCACCGGATTTCTTGAAACCCTGGACAACAAGCTTGAAACAAACAAGGTGGAAAGGGTCTGCTTTGACTCGCTTTCAAGCCTGTTCATGTATAATACAGAAAAACAGGTTGAAAAGTTTGTTCAGGCCATGATCGCACTGGTGAAAAATAAGCGTGCTTGCATGCTCATCGCAGTTGAGGATGGAACACTCTCTCAGGAAATGCGGAATATGCTGGAGTTTCTCACGGACGGCACAATAGAACTTAAGGACGGGAAGCTATTCATAAAACGGGTTAACGGCATCAAACCCAAAAAAAGAGAGTTCAGGTTCGCCATAGGAACTAATGGAGTTGAGCTCGAATGAACATGAAAGACAAAGTAAAGAGCATAACCTCAAGAAAAGAGAAAGGCGTGATACTGCTCACTATAGACTCGTCTAATTATCTTGACACGAACACTAAAATGGTGAAAGCGCTGGCTAACTCGGGATTGCGCGGCGTGTACGTTACCCTGAACTATCCTTACGGCTACCTCAAAAAAAAGCTTGCAGAGTCAGGCGTGAAGGTGGAAAACATACACTTTGTTGACATGATCACCAAAGCCAGTGGTATTCAGACCGAGAAAAAAGAGGACTGCACTTTCATCGACAATCCTGCTGGACTAACTGATCTTGGTATTGTGCTCGCGGGATTGCTTCCGGGAAAAGATTTTCTGTTCCTAGACTCCCTGAGCACCATGCTGCTGAGGAACGAGAGCAGGAGTGTGGAAAAGTTCTCCCAGTTCCTGAGCGCAAGAGTAAGGGCCTACGGGGTCAAGGCTGTTTTCGTTTCCCTGAAACGGAAGGAAGATGAGGATATAATAAAGACAGTGTCGCAGTTCGCGGATGAAGTAATATTAGTGTGAGGTGTTTTTGTAATGGAACTGGAGTTCGGCAACCTTCTTGTGGGTTTTTTCGGGATTTTGTTCAGCGGTTATGGCGCTTTCCTTGTGTACTCTGCCAGGAAGAAGCTCACTCCTGGGCTAGTGAAGAACCTGGTTGATATGGTGTGGTATTCTTTCTTGAACCTCGCGGTCTACTCTGTATGGATCCTGCTTGTTTCTTCTGAAGCGATCATCGTGCCGAGCGCGGTCATCAAAGAGATTCCCACGATCACGCTGTTGTTCTTGTTTCTGATGATGGCGATCAGAACAAAACAGCTTGCTGATGAGTACGGTTTTGCAGCAGGCTAGTCTTTCATTGCAATCACTGGTTCAAGCCTGCTGGCCCTCCACGCAGGATAAGCGCCTCCGAGAATCCCGAGCAAAACGGCAATACAAAAGCCCCATGCGAAAACAGTGGGGTCAGCGATTATCTTAAAAGGCATTACAGCAGAAGCTGCCTTTACTGAAGCATAGCTCATTATCATTCCGAGAACTCCTCCACTCAAACCAAGCAGGAACGATTCTTCCACCACAAGCCACATAACATTATCATCAGTCCAGCCCATTGCCCTGAGTATTCCAAACTCTTTCCTTCGTTCTGCAACAGACATCATTATTGTGTTAAGGATGCCAATCCCACCGATTAAGATGGCTATGCCTGCTACTGCTAGGAAGAACGTGTCAATCTGGGAGAGCACGGTGCCGAGCTCCTCTGCATAATCAGAACTTGACGCAGCATCGTACTCTGGAAAAATGTCTTCTATCACGCCCGCTATTGCAGAGGCCTTCTTAGGGTCCTCAACTTCCACATAAAACCCGTTAACTTTTCCTTCTGGCAAACCTGCCATTTCTCTTGCTTGGTCCAGCGGAATGATCACCATTGTGTCCATCAGGTCTGTTCCGGAAGAGTATATTCCAACAACCCTGAACGATCTTCTGTTAATCTCTATCCGGGACCCTATTTTTTTCTTGTAGTCATCTGCAATTTTTTTGCCTATAACCGCTGCATTCCTGTCTCCTGGTTTAAGGTATCTGCCCAGAACAACATTATGCTTGAACATACCTGTTTTTTCTTCCTCTGCTTTTTCAGGGTCTTCTCCAACAAAGGAAACCGCGGCCTCAAGGCTGAATGGTATCTTCTCACCATCAACCTCTGACACCATACCGCTTATCTGAGGGACCACTAAGGACACGCTTTTTATTCTCTCTATCTTATCAGCGTCTTTCTCATCAATCGTTGAGAAGGGATAGTCAAGCGCGCCCTTTTGCATGACTATAATGCCTTGTATTGACTCAAGCGACTCATGGAACGTTGTTTTTATAGACGATGAAAAAGACATCAGCCCAACAAAACCGGTTACTGCAATCCCTATTCCAAAAAGAAGTATGATTGTCCTGAGCTTTTTCCTGTAAAGGTTTCTGGAAGCAATTTTTATCATCTGGTCACCTTGTGGATCTTCCCGTCTTTTATCATGTACACCTTGTCAGATTTTTTTATGTACTCCGTGTCGTGAGTGACAATAACGAACGAGATGTTCTCTTCTTTGTTCAGTTTCCGCATGTATTCCATGATCACGTCACCTGTTTTAGAATCAAGCTCGCCCGTGGGCTCGTCCGCGAGCACGATGACAGGATTGTTTATCAGAGCTCTTGCGATCGCCACTCTCTGTTTTTCTCCTCCGCTGAGCTGGTTGGGTGTGTGGTGCATTCTGTGGCCTAGTCCAAGTTCTTTGAGAAGACTTCTTGCCCGTTTTTCCAGCTTTTTTGTAATACCCTGCGGGATCATTGGAACAAGAACGTTTTCAAGCGCGGTCAAGGTAGGTATTAGGTTGAATGACTGGAACACGAACCCTATCCGATCTCTTCTGAACATGCTTAGCTGAAAGTCATTAAACTTGCTGATCTCCTTGCCGTCTATCACAACCTTCCCGGTTGTGGGAGTCATGAGGCCACCGAGTATTTCAAGCAAGGTTGTTTTCCCAGAACCGCTTGGCCCTACGATAAAGACAAAGTCTCCTTTGTTGACTTTTAGGGAAACTCCTCTTAGGGCGTGGACTTCTGTTTCTCCGACCTTGTATACTTTTGTCACGTTCTCGAGCGCTATCATGGTATCACTCTTCCCTTATTGCTGTCACGGGCTCTATTCCTGCTGCTTTTACAGCAGGGTACACCCCTCCCATTAGAGAGATTATAATCGCCATGAATATTCCGAACAGTGCTAGTGAAACAGAGATCTGAGTGTTAAATGACAGCAGGCTGTTCAGAACCGCATACTTAAGAAGATAGCTCATGAGTACACCTGTGAACCCGACAAGAACCCCGATCAGGACCGCCTCTTGCACCATTTCTTTTATAACATCATCTTTTGTCCAGCCCATTGCCCTGAGCACTCCTATTTCTTTTGTTCTGTCTATAACGTTCATGTACATCGTGTTCATTACTATAAGCCCGCCCACGATTATGGAAAAAGATGAGATGAGCAGGAAGAACGCGTCTAGTTGAGTGATAAGCCCGGAAACGGTTCCGGCCATTTCTGACGCGCTTTTTGCGCTAACGCCTTCTACTGACAGTTCTATTCGCCGGGCAAGCGCGTCAACTTCTGCTGGGTTCTCCGGCTCAACGTAGAAAGAAGAAACCGCGTCTTCTCCTCTCCCAGAAAGAGCTGAAGCAGTGTCCATGGGCATTATAACCGCGTTCTGGAGTATTGAAACACGGGGATCTGATATTCCGGCAATCCTGAACTTCTTTCCTGACAGTTCTATCGTGCTCCCCACTTTTTTCTCGTACTTATCAGCCAGTTTCTTTGAAATGACAACCTGACTGGAGGAGCTTGAGGCGAACATTCCTCCTGAAGTAAGGTAGTTTGAGATGAGAGGGTCGCGCATTTTTTTCTCTTCCGAAGGATCAATGCCAATAACAAAAGTAGGCCGGGTGTAACTTGTTTCTGAAAGACTTGCTGGAAATATTGTTAATGCCAGAACATCCCTGACGCCGCTGACCTTTTCTATTTCTTCTCCCGTGCTCGCGTCAAGAGAGGACATTGTGGGGCTCGAAATATCCTCTTTTGTTACTATCACCAGCTGTGTTTTCTCGAGTGAAGAAAGCACGTTCGTTCTCAGTCCTTCTGAGATTGAAAGCAGTGACACTACCCCCATTATTGCCACTGCAAGCCCGAGAACAGTAAGGCCTGTTCTTGTCTTGTTCCTGAGCAGGCTAGGCAGGGCGAAGCTGACCAGCATCAGAAAACCTTCTTAAGCCACTTTTTTCTCCTCTGTTTTCGGCTGAAGTACAAAAGTGCAAACACGATGGCGACAGCTAGGAGTATGATCATGGAATAGTCTGCGGGCGCAGGGTTAACGTACACTTCTGCAGTAAATTCTGCGGAGTGCGCTTCACCGTACTCATCATCGTACTGGACCAGTACCTTGAGTTTTTTGTTTCCTGGTTCTGTGAACTTGGTGTCAAAAACGCCTGTGCCGGTATCATCTTTTTCCACGGTTCCTATCTCCTGCGAGCCCTGGCCTGAAAGTCCTGTGACGGTCATCCGTATGTTCCGGGCGTCTCCTGTTCCAACGTTCTCAATTTGGATTGAGAGCAGTACTGGCTGGTTGGCGGTAATGCGGTCGACATCGTAAGAAACAGAGGATAATGAAAGCTTTGGAATACCTTTAACCAGAACTGGTATGGTGGTTTTTCTTGTAATCTGGTCTGAAGATAGTGTTACCGTAACATCGTAAGCTCCTGGACTAACGTCACGGTCAACAAAAACATGGTAGGATGCTTCTGCCGTTCCTTTTGCAGGAATTCTTTCAAAGAACTGTTCTGGTTCTTCGGTGTAGTACTTGAACTCAGGGTTTATGGTTAGGTGAACGTTTGTAAGTTCTGTTGAAAGCGGGTTCTGGAAATTGAACGACAACACTCCTTTGTTGCCTACTGCAAGACCTGAGTTCACGCTGGAAACTGTTAATCCTGACTGGCCTTTTACGAGCAGGTAAACCGGGAACTCGAAGTCCCCTGATTGAGTGGAGATCTTCAAGGTTCCTTTGTAGGTGCCTGGGGCCGCGTTCGGGGAAAGCTGCCCGGAGAACACGATCTCCCTGGACCGTTTTCCAGGTATTCCTTCTAGCACTAGCGGGTTGCTCGTGTAGAACAAGAAACCGGGGTCGTTATTCACTGACAGGACTGCTTTAATGCTTCCTGTTTGTATTGAAGCGGTGTTGTTCACATTGAACGCAAGCCTGAATTTTGAGCCCGGTTCTAGTCCTGTAAACTCTGTAGATGATATGATCAAACTGGGAGTGGAAGAAACAGGCACGCTGATCCTGAACTGCTTTTCTGCCCGGTCCCCATATTCCACGTTCCAGTTAACAACGTTTATTTCAAGAGGGTAAACGCTGGCTTCTGCGTCACTGCTCACGTTGAACGTGAACGTTACCGGAAACCTTTGGCCGGGGTCCATTCTTGGTATGACCTGTTCTTTGGTCCCTTCGGTGAAAGGGAAAACATATTCAGGAGTGAGTGTCACATTGTAGTATGAAAGTGTGCCTGTGTGCACAAGTGTTGCTTGGACCGTGACAGCACTGCCTGGGTTCGCAGGGCTTGGAATAAACTTCACGTTCCTCAGGTCAAAGCCTGCTTCTGGAAAGGCAGACGATAAAAGAGGAAAGATAAGTAAGAATAGCAAGATTTTTTTCATGTTTTTCACCAGTTGCAAAAAAAGGGTGAAAGAGTATATAAAAGTTGCGTGCCTGTAGAAACAACAGCATGAACCGCTTTTAGGAGAAGCGTTATGGGGTTCAAAGAAAAGCGTGAAACGCTTGTTTCACTGCTTG
>CAZVAJ010000013.1:0-18902 GCA_964625085.1 Microcaldota archaeon
AGCGTGGACATGATGAAGCAAACTGCACTAAGCACGTTGAACACTTTCTGGAACACGTTCTTGTTCGCTAAAAAGTACTTTCAGCTTCATGAGTATACAGGAGAAGTGCCTGAAGAACTTGAGATTGAAGACAGGTGGCTGCTTGGACGGTTAAACAGCACAATCCAAGAGATGGAACAAGCATACTCTGAAGACCTTAACACTAACAAAGCAGCAAGGGCATGGTTCAATTTCGTGGTTAATGACCTCAGTAAAACATACATCAAGTTCGTGAGGAGCAGGATAAAGGAAAACAGAAACAGGGATGCTGTTTATTACTGTCTTCAGCAGGGGCTGGAAAAATCCAGCATTGTAGGATGTACCATAATCCCCTTTCTGTCTGATGAGGTGTATCTGGGTATTTCAGGAAAAGAAGAAAGTGTTCACCTTGAAACATGGCCTGATGTTGATGAAGAGATGATAGACGAAAAACTTGAGGAGAGGGTGGAAAAAGCTAAAGAGATAATAGAAGCAGGCCTTAGCATAAGAAACGAGGTTAAAATAAAAGTAAGACAACCTCTTTCAGAACTGACAGTTGAAACAGAGGACCCTCTTGTTGAAGATGCTGTTCGTGAACTAGGTCATCTTATAGCAGACCAGGTTAACGTCAAGAAGGTGCTGATCGGGAAACCTGAAGGAGAAGTAAAAGATTGCCCTGGGTTTAGAGTAGGCTTGGACACTAGGATAACTGAAGAACTAAAAAGAGAAGGCTTCACAAGAGAAGTCATCCGGGCAGTGCAGCAGGCGAGGAAAGAGTTAAAGCTCGTGGAAACAGATCAGGTGGTCGTGCAAGCGGTTGGCTCAGAACTAGAGAAGTGGTTGCTGGTTCAGGATGTTAAGGATGCAGCCAACGTTGCGGAGTTTGACATTAGTACGAATAAGACCATGGATGGAAAGGAGAAGAAGCTCAAGCTTGATGGCCAAGAAGTTATTATTGTAGTAAAGAGGGCGTGAAAGAAAAAAAGGAGAGAAAAAGGCTTCAAGCCAACGTTCTGAGGATAAGGCTCACCCAACCAAGTGGATCGTATATTATACTGTCAAAAATCATATTTAAACCTATTGTTATTTTCAGCTTTTTTTTGTCATAAGAACAAAATTAGTTAAGAAGAATTGTAAAATATTCGGAATTTTAAGACTCTATGCCAAAAAAGTCAAACAATTATTAAAAATAACGTGATTTGTCGGATAATCTTCTAAAAAACCAATGCGCTGCGTTTTTTTACCTTTTTTTCGCAGTATAACCGGAAAAAAAGGGGTATTGTACAAAATCTTTGGAAAAAATCTGGAAAAACCTTCGTACTTTTTATACTTGTTTAGCCAAAAAAAGTAACATGAGGTATAATCTTGATGAACTTGACAGAAAGATAATCAACCTGCTTCAAGAAAATGCGCGGATGAAAAACTCTGAAATTGCGCAAAAACTGGGAAAACCAACCAGCACCATATACGAAAGAGTAAAAAAGCTTGAAAAGGCCGGCGTGATAAAAGGATATCGCGCTGTCGTAGACCCAAGAAAAGTAGGTTACGAGATAGTGGGTTTCATTCTAGGCGAACCAAGATATACTGAGGATCTTGATTGGGAAGAGGTGGGAAGAAAACTTGCTAAAATACCAGGGGTCCAAGAAGTATACTTTTTAACAGGACAAGATGACTACCTACTAAAACTCAGGGCAAAGGATTCTGATGACTACTCCCGGATAACACAAGAAGCAGCAAAGATACTCTCAAAGAACGCACGTGGAATGCTATGCCCCAAAGTGTTGCTAGAAGAGAGCAAAATAGAGTTATGATCACAGAGGGGTAGGAATGAGCATCCTGGAAATTTCAGACGGCAGCATAAAAGGCAACAAAACAAGGTTTATAGAAGAACTTGAACTACAGCATCACAAAAAGTGGAAGGAGATATACAAGGAGATCGGAGCAGTTCAAACAGAACCAACCAATTTTATGAAAGAAAATGTTCACCTGCTATTAAAAAAAGACGCCAGGGTCCTAGACATAGGATGTGGGACCGGCAGGAACACCAGATACATACACGAAAAAGGAATAGAAGTCATAGGAGTGGATAAGTTAGAAGAAGCGATCAAAATCGCAAAACTTAAAGCACCAGACATCCACTTCGAAGTCGCTGATGCGCAGACTCTGCCATTCCCGGACAACTCATTCTCAGGAGTAGTATGCCTACATGTCATAGAACATCACCTTCCAGAAGAGATACGACAGATAATCAGAGAGATTGCAAGGGTCGTCAAAAAAGGAGGCATTCTCTTACTAAGCACTGTATCAGTAAGGGACTCGGCAAAAGGAAACGGAAAAAGACTTTGTGACAACACGTACATAGGAATCGAAACTTTCCTAGATGGAGGAGAAATACACCACTTTTTCACAAGAACAGAGCTGATAAATCTTTTAGGAAAATACTTTGATATTATTGACATACACCACAGCACGTACTCCAATTTTGACCAACTAGAAACAGAAGACTCCAGTGTAAAAATCGCACACTGGCATGTGGTGGCCAGAAAAAGGTAGCTGGCTATCTTCTCTTTCTTTTTAACCTCCCTTCCATTTCCTTTGCCTTTGCATACATTTTGTCTGCATTACCAAGCCTAAGCGCAGATCTTGCCATGAATCGAATGAATGGATCTTTTGAGTTCAAAGCTCTTCTTTGTTCAGCAGAACTCATAGAATTAAACCAGTTCTCTACCTGCTTTTTAATGTTTCTAGGAAGAGGATTACGGCGCCCAGGCCAGTACCACCTGCGCATGTTTTTTATGTCTGAAACAAGCCTCTGCCACACAAGCTCAGCATCCTTTTCAGTGCTAGCAGGCACGTTCCTTTCTTTCATGATGACCGGAAGGCTTACTGGAAGACTCTGCCCTGCGAGAGTTTTCTTTTCGCTTACCTTATATTTCCTCTGCAGTAGGTTCATGTACTCTGACCTAAAAGATTCATACTCCACAGCAGCCTTTACCTTGTAAAGATTTGTCCTCCATATCTTTTCCACTTCTTTTTCCGTGTTTTTGCCGGCCACTGCTTTTTTTATTTCATCATGCAGTTTAACTCCTGCAATTCGCCAAGCATCAAGGTATGCCCTTGCAGGATGGACTCGCATACCCTTTACTGCTTCAATAACCTGTTCTATCTCCCGGGCAAACTCCTTTTGCATCTGTTTAATCTCAGGAGTCTGGGGCCCGAGAAAAGAAAACCTTTCAACGTCTATGCTGGGCGTGTGCAATAGGAACAAGCTGGCTGCTCTCTGTGCCTGTTTATGGTTGATTTCAGGATTGCGCTTTCCAGAAATTCCTATAAGCTCCCAAACTTGCTTTACATCCTTCCGGTAACTTTTTGGAATATACTTAAGGTTAAAACCCTCAGGACCTGGAAGCGCAGCATAAGCAAGTAGAGCAAGGTCCTTCTTTACTGTTTCGTATGACACGTTGTGCATGCGCGCGAACCTATCAAGAGACGTGTACCTTAGCTCCTGCTGGTTGCTGTTAACATATTCTATTAGTTCTTTAAGCCTCTGAATCCGTTTGCTGTTCATGAACAAAAAAGGTAGCTGGTTATTTATACTGTTTTTGTTAGGAGAATCTTATTGCTAGTATTGCGAAGGTTAAGGCTATGAGCACCACTGCAGCTGTAAGCAGATAGATCACAAGATCCCTATCTTTTTCTTTTGCCATGATAAACAGAAAAGGGGCAGTGAATATAAATGTTGCTGGCTGGTGCACCAAAAGGTTTTTAAAAGAGAGATAATGAAAATTTTACGGATGGGCATCCACTTATACGATTACTTATGCTTAAAAATTCTAAAAAGGAGGTAGATGATAAATGGCGCAAACAGGACAGCCTGTAATGTTTTTGCCTGAAGGAGCAAACAGAATTCTCGGAAGAGATGCACAAAGAACAAATATCCTCGTAGGCAGAGCAGTAGCAGCAGCGATAAAAACAACCCTTGGACCCAAGGGAATGGACAAAATGCTAGTAGACGAAATAGGGGATATTACCATAACCAATGACGGTGCAACAATCCTGGAAGAAATGCAGATAGAGCACCCTGTAGGAAAAATGCTCGTTGAAGTAGCAAAAACACAGGATGAAGAAACTGGAGACGGAACAACAACCGCAGTAGTTATCGCAGGAGAACTGCTGAAAAGAGCAGAAGGGCTGCTAGACCAAGAAATTCACCCGACAGTAATAATCCGTGGGTACAGAATGGCCCAGGAAAAAACTAATGAGATACTTGAACAGATATCGGAACCAATCACGCCAGAAGACACTGAAAAACTAAAAAAAGTGTGCATAACAACAATGAACAGCAAAGGAGTCATAGGCAGTGCAAAAGAAAAGCTTGCAGGCATAGTTGTTGAAGCAGTCAAACAGGTTGCAGAGGATAAGAACGGGAAAATAAAAATTGACGAGGACTACGTAAAAATAGAAAAGAAACAAGGAGGAGACCTTACAGAAACCGAGCTCGTGAAAGGAGTCGTAATAGACAAAGAAAGAGTGCACAGCGCAATGCCCAAAGCAGTAGCAAATGCAAAGATAGCACTGGTTGACGCGCCTTTGGAGATAAAGAAAACAGAAACAGATGCTGAGATAAGCATCACAAGCCCTGAACAATTACAAGCGTTCCTGAACCAGGAAGAAAAAATGCTCAAGGAAATGGTTGAAAAGATCGCAGCAACAGGCGCTACAGTGCTGTTCTGCCAAAAGGGAATAGACGATCTTGCACAGCACTACCTTGCAAAAGCAGGAATATACGCTGTCAGAAGAGTCAAAAAATCAGACATGGAAAAACTGGCGCTGGCAACAGGCGCTAAGGTAGTCAGCAGCCTGAGCGACCTAACAGAATCAGACCTCGGAAAAGCAGAGAAAGTGGAAGAAAGGAAGATAGCAGGAGACTCCATGACATTTGTTGAAGGATGCCAAGATCCCAAAGCAGTAACAATCCTAATAAGAGGGGGAACAGAACACGTTGTTGACGAAGCAGAACGGGCTGTTGTAGACGGAATAGGATCAGTCACAAGCGCAATGGAGCTAGGGAAAGTAGTGACCGGCGGAGGCGCAATAGAAATAGAGCTTGCCATGAAACTTAGGGACTACGCTAAAGAAGTTGGAGGAAGAGAACAGCTCGCGATAGAAGCGTTCGCAGACGCGTTAGAAGTAATTCCAAGAACCCTGGCAGAAAGCGCAGGAATGGACCCAATAGACACACTGGTTAACCTCAGGACACAGCACGCTCAAGGCAATGTCAGGATAGGCGTGAACGTGCTAAAAGCCGGCATGGAAGACATGTTCCAAAACAACGTGCTAGACCCGACAAAGGTCAAGAAACAAGCAATAGCGTCTGCTGCAGAAGCTGCAGAAATGATCCTAAAAATAGACGACATAATTGCTGCCAGCAAGAAATCAGGACCAGGCCCAGAAGAACAAGGAATGGGCGGAATGCCTGGAATGATGTAAAAAACCCCTTTTTCTAAACCCTTTTATTAAACTCTTTTTCAGCCCACCTGACATGATTAACAAGTGCAGTGACTGCTGTTTTTTTCAGACCGTATCCTATCATGCCCTGAGAGTAGACGCTTATAACAAGTTCATACAGCATGTACGCTAGAGCATAATACTCTGCCGGAGTCACTTCTTCAGGGATGAATCCCAGTGGCTTGAACAAAGAACAGAAAGAGATAACATCTTCTATCACACTCGGGGCCAGTTCTGAACTGTTTGTCCGGGCCATTGTGATCATTTCAAGGATCCTGAACATATCCAGGTGCTTTTCCGCGAGTTTTTTTTCTTGCTCGCGCTTGTGTTCTTCCCTAAGCATTTTCAGCACGCGGTGGTGGCCTGGAGCCATGAATAATAATACTGCAGGAGTGTATAAAATACTTGCCGCGCTAGTGCGCGGGCGAAAAGCATTTTTTCACTCACGCACTTATTCTACGCATGGCAAGACTCCTTAATTTTAGCCTGCTAGTGCCGTACCACTACTGCAAGTATCAAGTATACCTCTCAGAATACCTCAAGATAAAGGCACCGGTATCTCAAGCCCTCATTACAGGACTAAAAAAGCACAAGCAACTTGAGCAGGAGTTCCTGCTTGAAGCAGAAGAGATTGAAATCCCATTACCCGAACTTGTTGGCAGGGTTCTGGAAGGCCTTGAACCTGCGTTCATAACAAGGGAGATCCCCCTGGTCTCGCGTTCTCTCATGCTCAAAGGGAGGGTTGACGAGCTTGAAGTGCATGCGGACAAGGCTGTTGTTACGGATGATAAGCCGAGGTTATCTGAGGGGGGAAAAAGCCAAGTGCTCGCGTATTCACTGGCTTTCAGAGAACAGTTCCTGTTCCCAGGTAAAATCATGGCAAAGGTCAGGCATAGGGACACGAAAGAAGAACTGTGGACAGAATGGCTTAGCAAAAGTTATGTGCGCAGGATAAAAAGGGAAGCTGCGGAACTGCACGCGATCGCTGAGGGCAAAGAACCTGAACCTTGTAAGGATCCTGTGAAATGCGCAAGATGCAGGTACAAGCTTTCGTGCCCAGCCCGGCAGGGGAAGCAATAAAAACAATGTCCTTATTAATCTATTCATGAAGCTTGCTATAGTTGAAGTTGAGGGAACAGACTCGAAAGAGTTTGGAGAAGCGCTTGCTGAAGAGATAGTAAACCTTGACCTTGCGTGGAAAAAAGTGGGGGATTATCTTGATGCTCTTGCACTGCTTAAAAGGAACGAGGACGCGGACATACTCATGCTTGTAGCTCCCCATGAAACCGCAAACGAGCAGTGGCAGCCTTTCCTTAACGCTCTTGCAGAGTTTGAAGCCAGCTCAGGCAACACAGTCATAAAAGTGTTCTACGAAGAACCAGAAGACCTTGAGAAAGGGCTTCAGGAAGCTAAGGAAAGGATAATCAGCATGTTGTCCTGATCAAGAGTAATCTGATAGTTTTTTCTGAGGTCTTTTGTGGCGTCTTGCAGTTGACCAGCTTTTCCTGACTTCTACAGGATACTTGCTTGCATGCGCTTGCAAGAACCTTATTGTCCTTTCATCATGAGGATATCCTGTGCCAATCTCTGCCTCGTACTTCTCTTCTATCTTTTTCATTTTATCATCTCTGACTGTTTTTGCTATTATTGAGGCAGCAGATACAACAGGGTATTTTTGGTCTGCCTTGTGCTCTAACACGAATTCAGGTTTGTGGGAACAGTACTTCATTATTCTTCTTTTAAACAACAGAGAGGTAGGGTCTGGCAGGTCTGCTATTACTTTATCTGGTTTGAGGTTCTCGATGAGTTCTGCCATTTTCATTGCCTCAAGCTCGTTCAGGGACATGCGCTTTCTCATCTTGTCAATATCTGCTGCACTCACCTCAACAACCTGAACAGTATCTGCCTCTTCCCTTATTTTGCGGGCAAGTTCTTCTCTTCTTTTTTTAGATAACAGTTTTGAGTCCTTAACGCCAAGTTCCCTCAGTTTTTCTTCTTTTTCTGCGTCAATAAGCACTCCTGCTATTATCATCGGGCCTATTACAGGCCCTCTGCCTGCTTCATCGATTCCAAGGATCTTCATCATAAGATTTTAAAATCATGGCATATTAAAATAAGAAGGTGAAGGCAATGGAAGCAGTCGTAGTTTCTTACAGGAAAGGAAGAAGAGCAAACCATCCTCAGCAGGCAATAGTGTCTGTGAAAGGAGTAAAAGACAGAGACTCTGCGAAGAAGCTTGTAGGGAAAAGGATAAAGGCATTTACCAAGAAAGGAAAAGAGGTTATAGGCACGGTGACAGGCGCGCATGGTAACAGCGGAAGAATTCGGGCAAGGTTCTCCAAAAACCTTCCAGCTGAACTGCTGAAAGCAGAGATAGTTGAATGATAATGAAAACCAAGAGAATAAAAGAGGGTAAAGCCTCTCTTTTAATCCCTGATCCTGCCCAGTACGAGAGTAAGTACAAAGCGCCTGTTTTTTACAATCCAGTAATGGAAGCAGACCGCAGTCTTTCGGTAAAACTGCTGAAGGAAAAGTTCGGAAAGAAAGATTATAAGGCAGCAGACTGCCTGTCTGGAACAGGAGCCAGGGCGGTCAGGTACGCTGTAGAAGCTGGAGCAGAAGCCTACGCTAATGATCATAATCCAAAAGCAGTACAGCTGATCAAAAAGAACGTGGAACTGAACAATGTAAGGGTACGCGTGTTTCACAAGGATGCAAGAGTATTTCTCCTAGAACAAAAACCGTTTGATGTTGTGGATATAGACCCGTTTGGTTCTCCAGCCAGTTTCATTCCTGCAGCAGTCAGCAGCGTAAAAGGCAAAGGGAGCATGATCTTTGCCACCGCGACCGATACAGGGGCTTTAAGCTCTGCTTTTCCTGTTGTCCTCCTAAGGAGGTATGGAATAAACGGGGCTCGGACCAGTTTCTACCCTGAATTTGGGGTCAGAAACCTAGCGTACGTTCTTCTCAGAGAAGGGGCTAAAGAAGACGCCTGCTTTACACCCTTTTATTCTTACGCCCGCCAGCACTACTACCGTGTTTTCTCGGTCCACTCAGGCTGGGCCAAGACCGCGAGCAGAACCCTGCACAGTGAAGCAGGATACTATGAGTACTGCAAGAAATGCGACTACAGAAAAAGAGTGCCATACGCTGATCTTGATTTTCAGGGCAATTGTCCTGTATGCGGCAGCAAACTTAGCATAATAGGCCCAACGTTCCTTGGAAAACTCTGGGAAAATCTTGACTTTAAGGACCCGTACATTGACCTGCACTACTTTGCCAAAAGAAACAGGATAAGAGTGCCACGCACCAGTAATGTGATAAACCTACTCCAAAGAGAGGGTTATCGTGCAGAAAAGTCCCCTTTTACTGGAAAAGGCATCCTAACCAACGCAGGGTTCGAGGACTTTAGGGACATTGTGCTCAGAGCAGGAGCTTGAACAGTGCTGCCACGATTATGAGCAGTGCTATCACGCCCATGACAAGGTACACTGTGCTCATGTCAACCTGAAGTGGAATGACCTCTTTTTTCTTCAGTATCACTTCAAAAGAGTAATCAACAGCAGTCTGCACGTACCCTGGTTTTGAAGCTGTGAAAGTTACTTTCTGCACGCCTTCCACATTCGGGTAAAAGACAGTAGAGTATGTTTTGGTGGACTCTGACTGATATAACTGGAAGGTGTGAGTCCTGCCGTCAGCTTCTGTCACATCTGCCGTGACAAACGCGCCTATCACCACGTCCCCTTTCTCGTCTGCTACACTAACCCTCAAAGGCACTTTCTCTGACTCTTTAATGTACACCTGAGCGTCTGGAGAGACAACGGTTATACTAAGCTTGTGCCCGCTGACCTGGAAATCAACCCCTGCAGTGCCAGTGTATCCGCTGTAGTTGGCGAAAATCTTTACAGAATAGTCCCCTTCCTCAAGTAAGGGAAGAGGGTATACGTAGTCTCCCTGGTCATACTCCATCTGATGAGCTTCTCCAAGGAAGTAGATAGTTACATTAGCATCTGGAAGTAGCTGTCCTTCTTTCGTGACAACTGCTCTGGCCAGCAGGGTTGCGTTAGTGGAGTACACATCTGGCCGTGGTGTCAGGATTTCGATGTCCAGCATTCCTGTTCCTGTTGCGTTAGCGCCTTCAACAGGTACATCAGAAAGCCCTGTTACTTCTGTTTCAACTCCTTCTGAAATGGTCACAAACCCAAGCGAATACTTTCCAGGTTCTGTTGCGTTCACGGTAGTAAAGTAAGTTGAAGGCCCTTTCTTCATTCTCTTTCTTTCCACAAGTTCTCCATTTCTGGTGACCTTGATGTCCACCTCAGGGGACGTCGTCCTAAACCCTTGTGGGTTCGTAAGCGCGATGTGAACTGGCACTATTCCTGGAGAGAGCGTTTGCCCCTGCCTTGGTGTGATTATGTCCACTTTCCAGTTTCCTTCCTGCTGGCCGCCAGACTGGTTTACGTTGTTTGGTACGGACGAAATGACCACATTGACTGTCTTGTTCGTGTTAATTCCTTCGTATGATCCTGTCACGGTTAAAGAGTATGAACCTTCAGCCAAGTCAATTGTCGTGATAAAATTACCGAGCTTGTTCTCCAGCGGTTTTGATACCACCAGGCTTCCGGATGAATCATAAACATCCACTCTTGCGGTTCCAGAATACAGTTTTGTTCCTGCAAGGTACATGACTGCTTTGACAAGGTTTTCTCCTGGGCTTGCTACTGACTCTGGTGACAACACATCCACAGCAAGGCTTGTTGTTCCTGCTCTGGAAAAATAGCAGGACACGGTTTTCTTTTGACCCAGCTGGTTTTCAGCAGAAAACTCTATTACCTCTGACTGAGGCAGGAACATGTACCTTGAGAAAACGCAGGCAGGGCTGGTCTTTTTAAGCTGGTTTCCTGTCGCAGATACTGTCAATCCTGAGCAGTACACGTTTTGATCTGGGCCGAGGTATCCTGCTGATGCAGAGATTTTAACATACCCGTTAGCATCAGGGACCCCTGTGCAGTCTGGGCTGAGGAACAAACGGTCCCAGTCTTCGAACTTTTCCCAGAACACGTAGTCTATTAATGCACTGGATTCTGAAGTCGTGCTAGAGTAAAGCACCCATATCTTCTCTTTATAGTCTTCACTTCCGGTCATTCCTGGTGCAAGCTGTTTTTTCAGTATCTCCTGGCCGTCAACATACACTTTGTACTCTGTGTTATTGTATAATACAGTGTACTCATGCCAGTTGCTGACATCAATTCCTTTCTTTTCTGCCTCACTGAAAGAAAGGGAAAGCTTGAAGTCCGGCAGCATGAAAATAATCCCTTTAGACCCGCTGAGGTGTTTTGCTCTAGCTTGTATCACAAAGGAGTCAGAAGAATTATACGGGAAAGAGTGCATCAAAGCATAGTCAATCCCGGTATTATTATCCTGGAGCATAAGGTAATGCAGACTGCTTTCATTGTATTCCGCCCAATCTCCTTCCTGGTAGTAGGGTTTTTGCCATCCTGTTGGCAGGCCCGCCTGCCAGCTGGAGAAGTCTTCGTAGAAAGCAAAGGAGCTGGCCATGACCAGCAGCATAATAGTAACTACTTTCACGCGGCTCATGCTAATAATAGGGGGTTCAGTATAATAAAAACAAGTGGGTTACCGGCGCAAAAGTTTTTTCAGAAGGCCTGTTTTTGCCTTGCGCTCGGCCCCTCTTTTCTCCGCTTCTTTTGGAAGCAGGCCTTTTTTCACCTTTGATTCCTTTGCTCTTCTTAGGAACGCTTCCCACTGCGCCGCATACTCCTCTTTTTTTCTTTTCCTTGCTTGTTTTAGCGCGTTTTCAACGATCTTTTTCCTAACCTCTTTTGTGAACGTTCTTCCAGAAAGGTATGCTTTGGCCTCTTTTTTCCTACCACGCCGTAACAAAAATTCTACCGTGAATATGTCGGCTATTGTTTCAGCTGCTACCTTCTCCCGTACTTTGGGTTCAGCCTTCAGCCATTTTTTCCCGAGGGCCTTTGCTACGATCCTCTCTGCTTTTTCAGCAGGGTACATGAGGTGGGACATCTCGTGTGCCAGTGTTTCAACACCATCTATCTTTAGGAATATCTTGTTTCCTCTCTTCCCAAAAAGCCGTTCTTCTGGAAGCGTGATGAACGAGACAACAGGCACTCTTGATCCTTTCAAGTAATATGTGGTGGTCATACCGTGGGTTTCTGAAACGGTTTCCCCGTATCTTGTTTTTATCAGCTCTCTTTTCAGGACCTCTGTTTCAGGATTAAGAACAAAGTACACCCTGCCGTTTTTCAGGAGCTTTTTCAGCTGTGATGCTGACCTTTGGTCAATTTTCTCAAAATCAGACAGTATTACGTCAGCAAGAGCGTTCACTATCCTTTCTTTGTCCTTTTCCATCAGTCTGAAACCCATAGGATAATAGAATCTGCATAACAATAAAAACTTTTCAGAAAAAGAGCGAGTAGAAAGGGCAGGGTCGTGCCCTGCCCTTAGGTATTGAGGTACACTCGCAGTCCAGCCATTCCCCTGTCGGGCAATAATACTAGGCAGCACAAGAGTATAAAAGGTTTTCCTTTAACCACTACACAGTTGTTAAATAGAAAAGTTTTTAAATGGTTTTATGCGGGCACGTCAAGCCCCAGCTTTTCTTTAAGTTCTCTGTACCGGTTCCTGATTGTAACCTCTGTTACTCCTGCAACATCCGCAACTTCTTTCTGGGTTCTGCGTTCTCCTAGAAGCACCCCTGCTATGTATACTGCAGCTGCTGCAACCCCTGTCGGCCCCCTTCCAGAGATAAGGCCTTTTTCAACAGCACTGTCAAGTATCCTGATCGCTTCTTCCTGAACTTCTCCGGATAATTTTAGTGCTGAAGCAAACCTGGGCACGTAGTGAACAGGGTTTGTCAGAGGCATGTCTATTCCCATGTCTGCTTTAAGGAAACGATATGTTCTACCTATCTCCTTCTTTGATATGCCGCTCACTTCTGATATTTCATCAAGCGTTCTTGGAATGCTGTACTGCCTGCAGATTATGTAAACCACTGCAGCGACAACAGATTCTATAAGTCTTCCTCGAATAAGCCCTTTTGAAACAGCTTTCCTGTACAATAAGGCTGCTGCTTCTCTGAGGTTGTTTGATAGGCCCAGCATGCTGGCGACCCTGTCAAGTTCATTCAAGGCCACTGTAAGATTTCTTTCCATGGAACTGCTGACACTGGTTCTCTTGTGCCATTTAATCATTCTGTTGACTGCAGCTCTTTGCTCAGTGCTTATCTTTGCGCCCCGGAAGTCCTTTCCGTACTGATCAATCTCTGTTGACAGGCCTTTGTTAGCCCTCGTGTACTTTATGGGGGCTCCTGTCCGGACCCTTTTCTCTCTTTGAGCTGCATCAAATGCCCTCCATTCAGGCCCCATATCAATCAGGTTTTCTTCAATAACAGTACCACATTTTTCGCAGTACACTTCTCCTCTTGAATAGTCTCTTTTTATGCTGGTGCTGCCGCATTCTGGACAAACAGGCTTGCCCGCATTTGATTTAGGGGCCTCCTTTTTTTTACTATCCTTCTTTTTTCTGGGCAAACTCCCGCCTCCTTTTTTAGCCGTACATTTCCTGTCCGACGAATGGGGCAGGGTCTTTTTTGGGGCTTACGAGCACGTAAGGTCCCATAGTGGGTCCAAAGTAGTCTATGACTGTTCCAACGTGCCTGCCAGCATCATCAAAAACTTCGCTTCCTATTTTCACAAGCCTTTCAGTTTTAACAACAAGTTTTCCGTCAGAAATAGAAACAGCCCTTCCAATTCTTTTCATGTTTCCCATCTTTTTACACCTCCAAGCAAAAGGTTTATAATCTTTTTCCGCAAGGATTTAAAAACGTTTCCATTGCCTTTCTAAACCTGAAATAACGCATTGTACAAAACAAACTTATTGCAATCTAACCATCTTGCCAGTAATGGTTAGAATAGCTAACCGAATAATATAATAAGATGAGTTGAGTTTGTTAATTCCCCTGAGGCAAGGGCTGAATATTTGATAATAACCACTATAGGAGGGTATGCTCGTGGAAAATGAGGTTAGTGTTACTCAAAGGTTTGTTAGAAAAAGAAACGGAAAGATCGTAGAATTTGATCAGTCAAGAATAACAAAGGCGATAGAATCTGCTGTAAAGGCCACTAAAGGAGATCAGAATGCTGAAGAACTTTCTGATCAGGTGGTTAAAGAGCTTGCGAGAAAATACCCTGCTGGCAGAGTGCTTGAAGTTGAAGAGATACAGGATGTGGTCGAAGACGTGCTCGTGAAAGCAGGGCACACGATGCTTGCTAAAGCATACATTCTGTACCGGAGACAACACCAGAACATAAGAGAGTTTGCAGGAGTATTCAAGGACATAATGATAATTGACGATTATATTAATGAGAATGACTGGAGGGTTAAGGAAAACAGCAACATGACCTTTTCCCTGCAGGGGCTTAACTTTCACATTTCTGGGATCGTAGTGAAAAACTACTGGCTTAACAGAATATACTTTCCAGAGATAGCAAAAGCCCACGAAACAGGAGACCTGCACATCCACGACCTGAGCATACTGGGAGCATACTGCGTGGGCTGGGACCTGCAGGACCTGCTCGTGACAGGATTCAAAGGAGTTTCAGGAAAAGTAGAAGCAAAGCCTGCGAAACACCTGCGTGCTGCTTTAGGACAGGTTGTGAACTTCTTTTACACCCTGCAAGGAGAAGCTGCTGGAGCCCAGGCAATGAGCAGCATAGACACTCTGCTTGCTCCGTTCATACGCGCAGACAGCCTTTCTTACAAACAGCTAAAACAGGCTATACAAGAGTTCCTGTACAACGTTAACGTGCCAACAAGAGTCGGGTTCCAAACCCCCTTCACCAACATAACGCTTGACCTAACCGTTCCAAACTTTTTGGCCAACATGCCTGCGGTAATAGGCGGAAAGTTTACTGACAAGACATACGCCGACTACCAGGAAGAAGTTGACATGTTCAACAAGGCATTTGCAGAAGTCATGCTTGACGGAGACGCAAAAGGAAGGCCGTTCACGTTCCCAATCCCGACCTACAACATCTCCAAGGACTTTGACTATGATAATCCTGCACTGGAACCAGTGTGGGAAATGACCGCAAAATACGGAATACCCTACTTTGCTAACTTCGTGAACTCTGACATGAGCCCAGAAGACGCCAGAAGCATGTGCTGCAGGCTCAGGCTGGATAAACGCGAGCTAAAGAAAAGGGGAGGAGGATTGTTCGGAGCAGATCCCCTCACAGGATCAATAGGCGTGGTCACCCTGAACCTGCCACGGCTCGCATACCTCTCAAAAGACGAAACAGAATTCCAAGAAAAGATCAGGGAAATGATGGACCTTGGCATGAAATCACTGGAGATAAAAAGAAAGGTGATAGAAGGCCTGACAGAAAAAGGACTTTACCCCTACTCCAAATTCTACTTGCGGAGCATAAAAGAAGCAACAGGAAAATACTGGACAAACCACTTCAGCACAATAGGGCTAGTTGGAATGAACGAAGCAATGCTTAACCTGATAGGAAAAGACCTAACAGACAAGGACGCAATAAAACTGGCTGAAAAAACGCTTGAGTTCATGCGGGACAAGCTAGCTGACTACCAAGAAACAACCGGAAACATGTACAACCTAGAAGCAACCCCTGCAGAAGGCACAAGCTACAGGCTGGCCAGACTAAACAAAAAGTACTACCCCAAACTAATAGTAGCAAATGAATCAGACTGGAAAAAAGGCGCAGAACCCTACCACACGAATTCTTCCCAGCTTCCGGTGTACGCCACCTCAGACCTGTTCAAGGCCCTGGAACTGCAGGACGGGCTTCAAACCAAGTACACAGGAGGCACTGTGCTGCACATATTCGTAGGGGAAAGAATGCCGAACCCAGAATCTGCCAAAAAGCTGGTCAAAACAATCGCGGAAAACTACAAACTTCCGTACTACACAATCAGTCCTACTTTCAGCGTGTGCCCAAACCACGGTTACCTTGCAGGAGAACACTTCACGTGCCCAACATGCAATGCAAAAACAGAAGTGTACTCCAGGATCGTTGGGTACATCCGTCCAGTGCAGCAGTGGAACGACGGCAAACAAGCAGAATTCAACCAGCGTAAAACATTCCAAATCGCTGGGAAGGGAGTGTGAAAAGCATGAGAATAGGCGGAGTACAGTGGACAAGCCTGATAGACTATCCTGGAGAAGTCGCGATAACGATCGCCACAGTCGGGTGCAACTTCAGGTGCAAGTACTGCCACAACCCTTTTCTGTTCAACCTAAACGAAGCATACGACGAGAACGAGCTTCTGGAAGAACTGGAGCACAGGAAAAAAGTAGCGACCGCGGTCTGCATTACAGGAGGAGAGCCCACGCTCCAGCCTGACCTCGTGCCTTTCATGAAAAAGCTCAAGAGCATGGGCTACAAGGTAAAGCTGGACACGAACGGCTCAAACCCAGAGACTGTGAAAAAAGCAATAGAAGAGGGGGTCGTGGACTACATTGCCATGGACGTTAAAGGCCCTCTTGACAAGTACGATGACATAACCCAAGTGCACGTGGACACAGAAAAAATAAAGGAAACAATGAAAATAATAAGGGAGTCAGGAATTGACTACGAGTTCAGGACCACTGCATACCCTGAGCTGGACAGAAGGGATTTCATGAAAATCCGGGAGCTTGTGAGAGGAGCAAGACACTACTACATACAACAGTTCAGGCCTGACACAAGCTACCAGATGAAAGACGCGAAACCCCATTCAATAGACAAGCTTTACGAGTTCAAGACCATTGTCAAAGGAGCTGTTGACACCGAAATAAGAGCGTAAAAAAAGAGGTGTGAAACCAAAATGGATGAAGACAGGCAAAGCACTCTGGACGAATTCGATGGAAAATAAAACCCTTTCTTTCACTTATTTTTTATTCCTGCTTGAGAGGACAGCAAGGAAGAAGTCAAGCTCGAGTAAAGCCTGGAAAAATACAAGAGCATGCTCTAATCATTTATTCTTCCAAGTACTTTCTTCAAAAACCTGGAGGCAGTATTTTCCTCCTGCCATAGTACTCTCGCGTGAGAAAAGTTCGCCTTCACGTACTCTCCAATGTACTTTTTCAAACCGTCAAAGTACTTCACAAGGTCAGGAAAGCTGATCAGCTGTATTTCAACCCACTGTCCTCTGATGTCCTTGAGAGTTTTTGACATGCCGCGGAAACCCTTTTCATTGAACTCGTACTCTATCACGCTGCATCCAGTGGGGATCTCTTTGATTACCTCTTTTATTTGGTTCCATTTTCCCTTATTATTTCCGGGAAAGCCAAGCAGGAGTATCAGGTCAATATCAGAATACTTGGAAGGGTACCGTTTTAGGTCAACAAGGTCTCCTCTGAGGATTATTCCTTTCACGAGTCCTGATCTCTTGACTTCTTCCAGCCAGTCATTTAGGTCTTCTTTCAGGAAATGGAGTTTCTTTGATCTGAACTCCTGAGCCTGCTTCTTCTTTTCCTGCATCACTCTTTCTGCTCTTTTCGGATCGTTGGAAAGCACGACAATACTAGCAATTTTGTCAGCAACTGCTTCTGTTTCGCCAATGTAAGGGCTGATGTCGCTCACCAGCACGGTCACTCCCTCTGGAACCTTTTTCTCGTAAACCGCTTGCACGAGCTCTTTCCTGACCTGTTCATCCTCTTCCTGAAACTTCAGGAAACTTTTTTTAGGGTTGTTCACGACCCTGTAAAAAACAGCGGTCCCTCCTTCTTTCTCAATGTATTCTCTAAGGTTCATAATTCCACTCCCAAAATCCTAACATTCCTTTGGCAGGAACAGCAGGAATTCTTTCAGCCCTGGAGATGATGAAACCGTACATTGGCTTCTTTGGCATTCCCCCCAGTACCAGGGCTAGGTGCCTACCTTTGTCAGCATTCCACTCTTTTTCGGTTTCGTACTTTTTCACACTCTCAAGGAACGCCTTCCCAATAACAGCCATAGTGGCGCTTGGAGTGACCCCTAACTTCTTGCAGGCGTTCCAGTCCACGCTCTTACTGGCGTGAACCCAGAACCAGCCCCTGTAGCTCGTGTTCCACTTCCTTGTTTCTACCTTTTTCCTGCCGTCCACGATCAGGTCAGCCCACGGCTGCCTCAAAGAAAGCACCTTCATCAACATTTACTAGCAATGCAAAACAATTAAAAGTATTCCTGCAATTGGTTATTATAATGCGTTTAATGACACACATCAGCTTTGGACTGCTCGCTGGAGCCCTTTGTTATTATTTGTTCAACCTAGACGTCAGCTTTATTCTCTTGACAGGGTTTGCAGCTTTCTTACCAGACATAGACTGGGCAATGCAGTTCAAGTGGGGTTTGGGAAAAAGGCATAGAACATTTGGTCATAATGTGTGGTTCGTGCTGGCGATTGCAACACTATCTCTTGCATTATCTGGAAGTATAGTTGTTTTTGCAGGAGTCCTTATAGGAATGGTTACACACCTGTTGGCTGACTCTTTGACCGTAACCGGCGTCATATGGTTATACCCTTTCAAACAAGACTTGCGCACAAGGGGTCCCTTGAACATGTCAAACGAGAGCGAAAAGAAGGTAGAACGCGTGTTACAGAGCATTCTACTAAGTTTTGCAGGCTTTTTGTTCTTAGCAAAAAACATGAGAGTAGAGGATCCTTTTTCTTTCAATGGAATGATAACCCTTGTCATAATATTTGGGGTCGGATATGCGATCATGAAAAAGTTTAACCAAATTATAAAAAAGACAATACGTTCATTTAGGATTTGAGGATGCTGATAAAATGAAGTCTGCAAAAACAAAACTTGTTGGAGAAAAGGTTGTCCTGAGACCGTGGAGCTTGTCTGACGCAGACGAACTTCTAAAAGCACTCAAACAGAACTTGACCCAGTGGACAACAAGCCTCCGGGTCCCAGCAGACAAAAAAGAAGCTGTCAGACAGATAAGGGCAAAACAAAGGAAAATGCGCTCTGGAAAAATGTACTCCTTCGCGATAGTTTCCAGGGAAACAGGCAGGTTGGCTGGGAGTATCGGCCTTTTCAAAATAGATCATAAGAACAAGAACGCGGAAGTAGGGTACTACATAAGAAAAGAATGCTGGAACAAAGGCCTGGCCACAGAAGCCATCCGGCTGATGTTGGGGTTCGCGTTCAGGAACCTGAAACTGCACAGGGTGTACGCTAGAACTTTCAAAGAAAACGTTGCCTCTGCAAGAGTTCTGGAAAAAGCAGGGTTCAAGAAAGAAGGCGTTGAAAGAGAATGCTACTACAAGCGCGGCAGGTGGCACGATCTTGTAAGGTACGGAATCCTGAAAAAAGAGTACGTGAAAAGCAAGTAATGAAA
>CAZVAJ010000014.1:0-9394 GCA_964625085.1 Microcaldota archaeon
GTAGGAGTCGGGAAATACTTTGACAACACATCAATCTACAACTTCTCGCTTCCGGATGTTCTGCAGATGCAGATGAGAGTAGTTAACACAGGTAATGTTAATGCTACATACAATGTTTCTGCATCATACCCTGCAGGATGGAACGTCACATTTAATCAGACCACTGTTGAAGTGCCGTGGAAAGAGTCCCGGAACGTCACGTTTAATGTGAGCATTCCTTCTTCTGCGTCAGGAGAGAACAACATCACTTTCTCGGCTAGTATGGTAAACGAGTCTGTTTGGACGGAGCCTGCGGCAGTGATAACATTCACCGTGCCTGAAATAATCATAACCGCTTCAGCCCCTCAGGTCACAAGCACGTACTATTACACTAACCAGACCACTGGAGACAAGATGATAAAGATTCCTTCGTTCAGTGCATCAGATGTTGCTGATGGGCAGATAAACGCATCCCAGGCTTCTGGAAACTGTACGATTGCAGGCAGGACCTTCAACCTGTCATCTTCAGGACCCAGCTTTTGGTGTGAGATGAATGTGTCGAACCTGACAAGCAACTCGTACCCTGTTTCAGTCAGTATGAAGGACAACAGGAATCACACGGGCACGAAACAGATAACAGTGGTTGTTCCCCAGTCCCTCTCTTTTGATGCACGGCTTTCCTCTTCATCTGTTGTTAAGGGCAACAACTTTTACGTTTACGGGAACGCATCCTACAATGGAAATACTTCTGCACAAGGAACAGTGTACGTGACTGTTGGGAATAATAACTGTAATTCCAGCCTTGTCACTCAGACTGATTACTCCAGTTTTGCTGTTCTCTGCCAGGCACCGTCTACTGCAGGAACATATGTGGTGAGCGTCTCATACTCAGGGGTGTGGGGCTTGAACGGGACCAAATTCCTTTCGCTCAGTGTAACAGAGCCCACTTCTGACTCTTCGTCTGGGTCTCCTGGCGGTGGAGGGGGCATCATCATCTCTTCAAATAACGAAGCAGAAGAGAACACCACTTCTTCTTATGCAGAAGAGCCTGCAGTTAATGTAGTAGAGTTTGTTACAGTCACCGCTGCACCTGAAGGGATAAATGTAAGCGTTTCCAACCCTTCCAATTCGTCAGTGAATATTAGTGTAATAGTGTCAGAGGAGTCAGTGTACGCGCACTTTGCAACTCCTGAAAATATGTCAGTGGAAATAGAGCCGAACACAACCTTTCCGCTAGCAATTCCTTTAAAGCCCTTAAAATACGCAAGGCCCGGGAAGTACACAGTCAAGATCAAGATGTCCAGTGGGGAAGAAAGAACAGTCACAATGTCTGTTCCAGAACCAGTTCCTGCCGCGAATAACATCAGCGTGTTTAGGTATGTTGAGCCAGGGCAGAACAGGTCAAGGGTGATTCTGCACGCTGTTAACACGAAAAACGACACAGTGAACGCTAGCATTATTGAAACGATCCCAAAAACAGTTGCAGATAACGTGAGCCAGGTGAAATTCAGCATTCCTCCGGAGATCGTGGAACCTGATCCGGTGGTGATGTTTACAGTGTCTCTGAAGCCAGGGGAAAGTAAAGAAGTGTATTACACAATTAATAAGACCGTGGATCCTGAAGAATTCCAGGAGCCCATAGTAAAAACAGAAGCACCAAAACAGAAAGAAGGAGAGAGTGCTCAGAATGTGGTCGCGGCTACTGTTCCAGAACAAGAGGACTATTTTGCCTGGGTGCTGGGAGCAGTAATTGTTGCAGTGCTTGTAGTCGTGCTGGTGTTAAAAAGAGAACAGCTATTGGACATGGTAAGCGGTCTGTAGCCTTCTGCTGAAGGATCACCAGCCGCGGAGCTTATAAAACTCTTCTTTTATTTTTTCAAACTCTTCTTTGGTTAGTTTGTGGCTGTTCACTCCTGGATCTTGTGATAGGATTCTGCTAGTGAATGTCTCCTCATTTTTCTTCATTCCTTTCAACAGGCTTATCCTTCTTTCTAAATCAATTGTTTTTTCTGAGGTCTTTCTAAGGTCTTTCACCAGGTACTTGTGTCCTGTTACTAGTGAAAGCGCTTTTGCAAGCAGGCCTTTGCTGAAGTCACCTACATCCCTGACGAACCTGCAGATGCACAAAATGTCTGGTTTTGTGTTATCAACCATGATCCTGTTGGCCCTTAACGCGATCTCTTTTGGCCTGAATCTTTTGCTGCCTGCTTTTAGGTCTGCAGCCACTGTCCACGCATTCAGATGACTTCCTTTTTTTGAGCCTAGGGCATAGCTTATCAGCATTCCTGGAACACTTCTAGGATCATATGCTGCAAGCTCCATGCCGTACGTGTGCACTGCAAATTCTCCCCCTCCGTACTTTTCAGAGACTGCTTTCACGCCTTCAGCAAGATCATCCCCTATGCCTCTGCGTTCTGCTATCATCCTTATCAGTTCTGGAATCTGTTTCGAGGAGGTGAACTTATCTGGCACGAGCCCTTTTTCTGACGCCTCCTTGAACCATGCGAGCACGCCTCCTGTTGAGATTGTGTCAAGCCCGTATTCGTCGCATAGTGCGTTAGCGTCTATGATTATTTGAGGGTTGTAGTTCTCAAGGTTTGCTCCGAACGCCCAGATCGTTTCGTACTCTGGACCGTCTCTTACTTCTTTCCAGCTGGTCCTGAACTTTCTGGCGCACTGTACTGGGCACAAGAAACACCCTCCTCTTCCTTCTACTTTTGGTTTAAACGCTCTGAAGTCAATCTTCTCAAGCTTGTCTTCTGGAAGATGGTTCTGTCTGAAGTTATTCACAGGATAACACTTTCCTGGGTTGACTAGATCTGTTGTGTCAAGGGTACCTATCTCCCCCCATGGGCTCATGTCTTTTAGAGCTGAAAACGCTTTCGGCAGTAGCTTGTGCACTTTTTCTTCTCCTGGGATCCGCTCGTTACCGCTGACTGCTATTGCCTTAAGCTTCTTGTACCCAAGCACGGCACCAAGTCCGCCACGTGCGGCACTCCTTTCATCAAACTGTATTCCTGCGAACTTGACCAAATTTTCTCCTGCAGGCCCAATGCATGAAACACTCTTGTAGTTCCTAAAGTAATGCCTAACTTTTCCTGTTGTTTTCCCCCACAAGTGGCCTGCGGAGACTATTTCTGCTTTACCGTCAAGCACGGAAAGGTAAGCTGGAAAGCGTGATCTTCCGAAAACATCAATGACGTCGTATCCTGCTTTTCTGAGTTCTATTGCGAACTTTCCTCCTGCATTTGCAAAAGCATAAAGCCCGTTTGCTGGAGAAATACCTACAACACTAATACGGTTGGCGCAAGGGAACAACCCGACAAGCGGGCTTGTAGCAAAAAACAGGTGCGCTTCTTCAGACAGGGGAGAGTAAACAGGATTTGTTTCTTCAAGTAGTTTGGCTCCGAGGGCCCTGCCCCCTATGTATTCTTTTAGGATTTGTTCAGGGATCCTTTCTTCCCACGTGTCATTGCTTGACAAGTCAACTTTCAGCAGCCGCATCTTCATTCTTTTCCCCCTTTAAGAAAAAGGGGAAAGGGTATAAAAGAGTTTCCAGGCTAGCCTTTGATGTACCCGTGTCTTTTCAGATACTCATCAATCAAGGGTTTGTTGAATCCTACTACAATACCTCCGTCAATGTCCGTTACAGGCACGCCTGTCTGGCCGGATTTTGCGATCATTTCCATTGCCCTATCATGGTCTTCGTCCACGAATACATTTTCGTACTTGATACCAAGGGAGTCAAGGTAGTTTTTTGTCATGGCACAGTACGGGCAAACTTTTGTTGAGTACACTATTATTCCCGTTTTTATCACCTCTTTGGTTTGTTGAGCATTTTCGACAATGATTATAATTATCATGTTGGCAGGTACTCATATGCTTAGAATCTGATCATTTATTAATATTGTAGCAACCAGTACCTCCGGTTTGAGGTTTTCTTTTGTTTTGAACAACAGTTTTTTATCTTTTTTAGTCTTGTGTATCCCAGTTCATCTACTGCTGTTCACCTTTTTGTGGTTCCGAGAATGCCCTATAAAAAAGTATTCTTTTGTGTGAAACACTTATTCACAGGTTATCTATTAACCTGTTCACGTTAATGTACCACGTCCATGTGTTGTTTCTTAGCATCTGTTTTAATTTTTTCTTAGGTAAAGCCCAGTATTTGTAGTAATATCCTCTTTTAGCAGGTGATTTTCTTCGATACAATAGGCCTATTTCCAAAAGTTTTGTGATACTTTTCTGTACTGTTGTTCTGTTCTTGCCGGTTTCTTTACAGAGTTGTTTTATTGTTGTTCCCTCTTTGGCTGAAATCTTTTTGTAAACCTTGATTTCTAACGGTCCTAGGTCTAAAAGACACTGCAAGAGATCCTCCTTTTTCAGCTTACCTGCGTCATTGAACAGACAGATGTCCGTGACCCTCATGCAAATTTTTCCGAACAATAAGTTTAAATATTCTTTTTTACTCAATTGAGTAGCATGTCAAGGGGTAGGAAATGGAGGATAATCTCTTCAGGAATACGACCTTACACACTAGTGCCCCAAGGAACTTCAAGTGATAATGAGCCTATAATGCTGACCCTTGATGAAGTGGAGGCAATTAGGCTTTCCAACTTGGAAGGTTTAACACAAGAACAAGCAGCAGTTAGGATGAACATCAGCAGAAAAACCTTTTGGACTATTTTGTCAAGCGCCAGAAAAAAAATAGCGCAGGCACTAACAGAACAAAAGCCAATAAAAATAGAAAAAGGAAACGCAATCACAGTGGAAGAAGCTGGAATGAATGGAATCGCACCATCTTTCAGGTGGCACGGTTGAGGAGGGTATATCCTAACATGCATGTGCCTAGTGTGCGGAGAAATAGTTCTTCATGCTCCAGGAGTACTTTGCAGTACTCTTACCTGTCCCAAGTGTGGGTCTAAGATGATAAGAGGAGACAATGTTTGAAGAGGTGATACCATGAAAGTAGCGTTTGCTACCTACTCTGGAGGACTGGATGACAGGGTCAACGCAGTCTTCGGAAGAGCCCCTACGTTTACAATAGTGGACAATAAAATGAACGTAAAGGTCATTCAAAACCCAGCATACTCTGCGCCTCAAGCCGCAGGAATAAGAGCAGCCCAGCAACTTGTTTCAGAACATGTTGAGGCTGTCGTGGCAGGAGCCTTTGGCCCAAACGCGAGTAACGGACTTTCTGCAGCAGGAATAAAGATGTATTCCATGGCTGGAATAAAGGTTAGAGACGCTTTCGAGCAAATAAAGTCAGGCCAAGCCACTCCGGGAGCGTCCATAGCACCAGCAGGACCTGGAGCAGGGTTCGGACGCGGCGGAGGCAGAGGATTTGGAAGAGGGCAAGGTTTCGGAAGAGGGAGTAGAAGGTGGCAATAGTAACAGTAACCGGAGGCAAGGGGGGTACTGGCAAGAGTTTTATTGCTACAAACCTTGCTTTAGCACTGTCTGAAAAGAATACAGTAGCGCTTGCTGATGCTGACGTTGACTGTCCTAATGACAACATACTTTTTGGAATAGCAAAAAAAGAACTCAAAGCTGTCAGTGTTTTCCTGCCAAAGGTAGATCCTGAAAAATGTGACATGTGTGGAATCTGCGCAGAAACATGCAGGTACGGTGCTATAATCATGGTGTCATCAGGACCTAACGTAATACCCACCACTTGCACAGGATGCAAGGCGTGCCAACTGGCGTGCCCTCAGAACGCAATACTTTCCGGACAAAAAGCAGTAGGAATAGTGCACGAAAACAAGGTAAATAACAACCTAACATTGTATACAGGAGAATTGCACCCAGGAGAACCGAACTCTTCAGCGATCATAAAAGAACTAAAGAAAGTGCTCGAAGAGGACAACTCTGAATTTAAGATAATAGATACTGCAGCAGGAACCCACTGTGACGTGGTGGAAGCACTTGAAGGATCTGACATTGCGATAGTGGTGACGGAACCAACCCCTTTCGGTGCTCACGACGCGAAACTGGTCATGAAAGTTCTCACAAATCTTGAGATACCGTATATAGTAGTACTCAACAGGTCTGGACTAGGAAAGATTGAAATCGAGCACGATTTTGAGATCCCATATTCAAAAGAAGTGGAAAAAGCTTACGCGAGCGGGAAACCATTCCTAAAAGAGTTTCCTGACCATGAAATATCCAAGAGCATAAAAACAATTGCGGAATCGGTTAAAAGCCTGTTGGAGTGATTGCAGATGAAGATAGTGGTAGCATCAGGCAAAGGGGGAGTTGGCAAGTCAACGTTCACTGCATCACTTGTGAGTCTTCTCTCTCAGCCGAGGGTTGTTGTAGATGCTGACGTTGATTGCCCTGACCTGAACATCTTGTTCAAAGGAAAAGAAAAATTGAGAAGAAAGATTTATGCCTCTGAAGTTGCAAGTGTTAATTCTGAAAAATGCGTGAAGTGCGGAGTCTGCAACAGGACCTGCGAGCATGGTGCGATTTCGTATGGTAACGTGGTTCCTGACAGGTGTGAGGGATGCGGAGCTTGTGTGATAACATGCCCCACAAAAGCAATTTCCCTTGTGCCCTATTCAAACGGGGAACTTGTTCACGTCAAACGCCAGGACTTTGACCTAGTGTACGCAGAACTTTACCCTGGAAACGCTAACTCAGGGAAACTGGTGCACGACCTGCGTGAGTATGTGGACATGACAGCAGGAGACAAGCTGCAGATAATAGATGCCCCTGCGGGAATAGGGTGTCCTGTGATAGCCTCAATAACAGGTACTGACGCAATGATACTGGTCATAGAACCTACCAAGTCATCATTCCATGATTCTCTTAGGATGATGAACGTGGCAGACCATTTCAGAGTGCCTTACTACGTTGTGATAAACAAGTCAGGCATTTCAGCACATGTTGAACATGAGATAGAAAAGTTTTTGGAGTTGAAAGGTATTCCCCTTCTCGGAAAAATACCCTTCGACAGAAGCGTGGCAGAGGATCTTAGCAACCTGAGGGTCCCTGGGCTGTCAGAATTAGAGGCTGGAAAAGCCTTGCAAAAAACTGTTTATGGAGTAAAAGAGATGTTTGAATTAAGGTGACGTGTCTTGAACGGAGAATCAGTAGCAAGGCTTTCTTTTCTGATTGTGGTGTTCCTTATTGGAATAAAGCTATTCGGAGGACTGGCTTACTCCAGCGTGGCACTGTTAGCCGATGGAATGCACTCCGTGATTGATGCTGTCACGGCAGCAGTATCATGGATCGGGATAAAAATGTCAAAAAAACCCGCTGACCAAAAGTTCCCTTACGGGTATTATAGGGCAGAGAACGTTGCTTCCTTGATAGTCTCGGCGGTGATAGTGTATGCAAGCGTCAGCATATTCCTAGAAGGACTGTCAGACGTTGGCACTGTTACCGCAGAAAAGTATTTTTTAATCCCAATGGGAATATCAATCGTTGCAGCATTCACATCCTTAGGTCTGTCAATGCTTCAAATAAGAACTGGAAAGAAGGAACGCTTGTCTTCTCTTAAAATAATGGGAGAAGAAACCAGAATGGACTCATTTTTATCCTTTTTCGTGTTCCTGTCCCTTTTGTTAGCTCCTTCAATGCCCTGGCTTCAGGGCGTGATAGCAATAGCAATATCCGCGCTCGTTTTCAAGGTGGGAATAACAGGAGGATATGAAGCTATCTTGGCTCTGATGGACGCGAATCCATCTCCCACAAAATCGGAACAAGTCAAAGCACTTGCAAAGTCCATTTCAGGCGTTCAATGCGTTCACTCGGTCAGGCTCAGGAGGATGGGTCCTTTCATGTTCGCTGAAATACTTCTCGGCACTCAAGAATCTGTTGATGTGAAAAAGGCAGAAACCCTGGCAAGACTTGTTGAGGAACATGTGAAAAAAAGCTTTCCTGAGATTAGCAGCGTGACCGTGACTTTCAAAAGCTGTCCTATGAAAGCCATGAGAATTATGGTTCCGGTTTCAAAGGAAGGAGGTACATGGATCACCTACGGCCATTTCGGCGGTTCTAGGGAATTTGCGATTGTTGACGTTAGCATGCCAGAAGGTAAGATTAAGGGCATGAAGGTTATGAAAAACCCGTACGCTGACGTTGAACGTAAAAGAGGGATCCTAACAGCAGAGTGGTTGGTCAAGAACAAGGTGAACGCGGTAATAGCGAGCGAGCTGGGCCCGAGTCCATTCCATTACCTTAAAGACAAGTTTGTAGAAATATACAAAACAAGCGGAAAGCATTCTGTCGAAGAAGTTGTGAATGCGTTGGTTCACGGAAATCTTGAAAGAATGGAGGAAAGAGAATGAAAAAAATAATGGTTTTAAGCGGTAAGGGTGGGGTTGGAAAATCCTTCGTATCAGCAATGCTTGCAGTAGGTTTGTCCGAAAAAAAGAGTACAGGCCTTCTGGACGCTGACATTACTGGACCCAATCTCCCCGGAATGTTAGGATTAGAAGGACAAATTGTTGCAAGCCCTGAGGGAAAAATGATCCCTCTAGAAAAAAACGATCTCAAGGTAATGTCAATAGGATTCCTACTTCCTAAAGACAGTCCTGTGATGTGGAGAGGTCCTCTAATAGGTAAGGCGTTCAACCAACTTCTCAACGACACGGTGTGGAACACAGAGTTTTTGGTCATTGACATGCCTCCGGGAACTGGAGACATCGTCATGAATGCACTGCACAACGGTGTTGACGGTGCGGTCGTGGTCATGACCCCTCAAAAGGTTGTTCTGGAAGACGTGCACAGGACTCTTAGCATGCTTGAAAAGTTCAATGTTCCGTTGTACGGGATCGTAGAAAATATGAGTTACGTTAAATGTCCTGATGGTAGCATGGTGGAACCATTCGGCAAAAGCAGGCAAGAAGAGTTTCAAGACAAGAACTTTATTCGCCTGCCATTGGATCCCAAAGTTTCAGATCTCATGGATTCTGGCAGGGCATTTGAAGCATATGCCCCTGTTAAGGCTTCTTTCGTTCCCTTTATAAAAAGAATAGAAAGTTAGACAGAAAAATAGAGGAAGAATACTGAAACGGCTATTACTCCTGCCACAGCTGTTTTGAAAGCGTACTTTCTAAGAGACCATTTCTCTCCGAGATTGTTTGTTTTCGCTAGCGCGGCTAGCATTCCCAAGAAAACGAAAAAAACTGCAGTCAGGCTATTGGATACTGCATTCGCGATCGCGAACGAGTCCTGGGCTGCTGTGAAAAACAGTGCTAAAGCAGAAAAAGAGAAAATTACGTACAGTACAACTGATTTCCATGCTTTTTCCAGTCGCGGTATGGTAACTTTTTCTTTTTTCAAAAAGAATGCGGCTAATGCTACTGGAAGTACAAAAAGATCTCTGCCAAGTACGAACCACATGCCTCCTGAAGACGCAAATTTTATCATACTGTCTCCGATTATCCATACGGTTAATGTGGCAATAATC
>CAZVAJ010000014.1:9494-18053 GCA_964625085.1 Microcaldota archaeon
TTGCTATAGCTCCTGCAAGAATCGACGCGAATAAAGCCCATGAAAGGTAGTCTTTGATTTCTGTGATTATCCTTTTTTCTACGAACAGGAGCAATGCGAATAGCAAAGCGGTTATGACTGAAAGTATTACTGGGCCCATCTGTTTCTCCTTCTTGGGAATATACTCGGTTGGGTGGTGGACCCGCGGGGATTTGAACCCCGGACCTCTTCCACGCCAAGGAAGCGATCTTCCACTGATCTACGGGCCCACGATTTTACAAAGGATTATTTTATCCTCTATTTAGTTATACGTGTTGTAGTGTGTTTTATAGGTAATGGTGGGGAGGTTTTGGTTTTTTGTTTGGCAGGGATGCGGCCCCTTATGGGGAGATGTATATTACGTTGTCTCCTCTGAGTATCATGCTGCCTATCTTTTCGGTTACTTTGTCGCCTTCGAGTTCTTCTGAGTTTTCTAGTACCAGGTTCATATGCTGGTCAAATGCCTTTAGGACGCCTCTTATTTTCTTGTCGTCCTTCAGTTTTATGAGCACTTGTTTGCCCAGTGCCTGATTCAGCAGATCGAATGGTCTTGTTATGTCCATATTACTTCACTTCCTTTTTTTCTTAAATTTTGAGAATAATTTTGAAAAGAGTCCAGGTTTTTTTATTTTTGTTGTTTGGGCTGCTGTTGTTGACATAGCTGTCTGCCCCCCTAACAGCACACTTGCAAGTTCTCTTATGGCTTTAATTACAGGATTATCAGGCTTTTCAAGGATGACTGTTTTTCCTTTTTGTGATATTCTTCTGAATTCGTCGTCGTAGGGTATCTTTGCAAGTATTTTGTCTTCGAGTCCTAGTAAGCTGGCTATACTCTCTGGAGTCATCCCTGGCTTTTCTTTTCTCCAGAAGTTTATCACAAGACCGATTGTTTCTGCTCCCATCTTTTCTGCCAGGAGTTTTGTTTTGTACGCGTCTGTTGCGCTTGTTATTTCAGGGGTTGCCAAGATGAGCACTTCTTTTGCAGCGGCAAAGCATGCTATTGTGTCACGTCCTATTCCTGCTGGAACGTCAAGTAGTAGGATGTCACCGTATGCACCCAGTTCTGCTATAACACTTGCAAGTTTTTCAGGGTCCACTCTTTTAAACTGTCTTGCAGGTACTCCTGCTGGAACGAATTTTGCTCCACCTGGAGTGTCATATATCGCGTCTTCTATCCTCGCTTCTCCGTTAAGCACGTCTTGTAAGGTAATGGGCCTTCCTTGCATTCCTAGTATGAGTTCCAGGTTGGCCATGTCAAGGTCTACGTCTACCATGATAACCTTTTTGCCCCTTTGGGCTAGGGCTGTTCCAAGGTTTGCTGTTAGAACTGTTTTTCCAACTCCTCCTTTTCCAGATGCTATTGCAATTATTCTTGTCATTGTTTTCCACCGCCTAGTTTTTCAGCGATTATCTTGGTTTCGAGTGAACTTACCTCTCCAGGGCTTTTGAACACGTACAATAATCCATCTTTGTTGTACAGGATGTTGTATCCATTCCCTTCTTTTATTACCACCATTTTTGTTTCGGGAAATGCCTCCCTTGCTTTCTGGTATACTCGTGGGAGGTGTTCAGTTTCTCCAGCGTCTCCTGTTTTAATAAGTACCTTTCCATCCTTGTCAAGTACAGTTATTGAATCAAGGTAATGGTCTTGTTGTAGGAACTTTATTCTTTCAGCTTCGTTTTTAGGCTTTTTCTTTTTTATCTTAATAAGTTCTTTTATGAATTCTAGTCTTTCAGCTTCTTTTTCTTCTTTTGTTTTTCTGCCTGTAGCGTGAATAGCTGCTGTTTTTATAGTTTTTATAATTTTCATTTGATCATCCTCTTGGCTTGGTCGTCTTCTTCAGAGGCTATTTTCAAGAGATCTTCTTTTGTCATTCCTGTAAGGAATTCTCCTAGACCCAACTTTTTCGCTATTTCTCCTTTTTTCTGTTCTTCTCTTTTTTGAATCAGTGCTTTCTCGTATTCTTCTGAGTACTTCTCAGGCATTTTCAGAGATCCGGCGTCTACAGGCTTCTTAAGGCCTGCTTCTTCATTCAATGTGAGTACAAGTTGAACCTGGTAAGAAGATAGTGAGAATGTGTCTAGTACTCCTGTTTTTGCCATCATAGCGTTTAGTGTTCTTTCTAGAGCAGGTTCTGCTGTGTACTGTCTCATGTAATAGAAGTAATCATAACTGGCTGCCACTATCTTTCCGTTATGTATTAAGATGACCCCTTCTTGTAGTCCGTGAATTCCTTTGATCATGATGCACACGTATCCGTTGAATTCTTCCTGAAGTAATTTTGTTATGTACTCTTTGGAGTTTGTTATTGCAATGTCTTTTCCTCTTTCAAGAGGATTACCGGCTGTTATTTTCATGGTCTTTTCTCCTTGAGTATTATTACGCTGTCAGCAGTGTTTCTTAATGTGGCGGAAAAGGGTTCGGATCCCACGACCACTGTTTCTTTCCCATATTTTTTTGCTTTCATTATTACTGACTGGAAATCCCCATCACGGGTTACGAGCGCGATCACATCAATACTGCTCGTGAATATTGTTTCCATAACCTCTGCAGCCATTGGTGCGTCTATGTCATCTGAAGTTACTATTACTGGTTCGAACCCCTGGTTGACAACTGCCTCTATCAGTTTTTCAGGTGCAAACTGGTTTAAAAACACTTTGCTCACTTTAATCGGCCCGAATTTTCTGAGTTCTTTTTTTACAAGCCCAAGGTCTGTGTCAAACTCTCGTCTAAGCATGTTTGGGCCGTCAACAAAAACAGCCACCCTCTTTTCTCCCATCCTTTTTTTCCTAAGGTTTATCAAGCAGGATACCTCCGGAAGAGATTAGTTGTTTATTATTAATAATGCTTTTGGACAAAACAGTTTTATTTAACCCAGGTTTATTCTTATCCATGTTTAATAAAGCAATGGCTTTAACACTTGGGATTGGGATTGTTGTATTTGTTTTAATTGGTTTTTTCTTGGGATTTGATTCGTCTTTTCCCCTGCTGTTAGACACGTTCTCGCATAATTCGGGTTACCTGTTGCTTGCTGTAGCATGCCAGTTTTTGTCTCTTACAACCGTCTGGTTAAGGTGGCATTACATAGTGTCACAGAGTAAGACAAAACTGAAGATGAAGGACACGCTGCTCATAACACTGGTGGGGGGTGCTGTGAATAATCTTACTCCAAGCGCGAGGATGGGTGGAGAAGCAGTTAAGATGTTCTTGCTTAATCAGAAGGCAAAAGTAAGAACAGGCTTAAGCGCTAGTACCATAATAACCGAAAAGTTGTTTGATGGTATTGTGTTCTCAGTTTTAGCAGTGATAACAATAATATTTGCCGCTCAGTTTTTGCCCCCTTGGGTGCTCCTGTCAGTGTTATTTGCGTTTTCCTTTGCAGTGGGGATGATAATTCTTTCGTTTCAAATAGCGTACAATAAGAGGACAGGTGAAAAAATTGTTAAAGGCGTAATCCGCAGGTTCGGATGGCTTATAAACAAGTACAGACCGCTGCCAATAATAAGAAAACACGCGCTTGAAAGCCTTGAAATATTCAACCACAAGACAAAAAGAATTCTTACTGCAAAAAGAATTTGGTTTTATGGCCTGTCCTTCTCAGCCCTTTCATGGGTTTTTGATATCCTAAGAGGGTTTTTCATATTCAAGGCCCTTGGGCTCGATGTTTCACTTCCCGTAATCGCGCTTGTGTTGATTCTTGCCATGCTTGTAGGAAGCCTGCCGCTTCTTCCAGGAGGTCTTGGAAGCATGGAATCTGTAATGATAATTATTTATACTTCCTCGGGCATTTCACTTGCAGCTGCAGGAATGCAGACCCTAATAGACCGTACGCTGTCATTCTGGCTTGTAACTGGAATAGGTTTGATGGCTGCGTACTTAACTGGAATTGATATTAATAAGGTGAAGAAAAATGAGTGACGTAATGAGAGCAGAAGTAAAAGACCTTAAAGAGGGTAAGCTGGTTGTTATCGATGGAGAACCCTGCAAGATAGTGAGTATACAAAAGTCAAAACCTGGAAAGCACGGTGCTGCTAAGGCAAGAGTTGAGGGCGTGAGCCTTTTTACCGGGCAGAAGAAAACGTTACTAAAAAGCACTGATTCTGCGTGCGAGATCCCAATTCTCTTGAGGAAAAACACGCAGGTGATCGCAGATCTCGGGGGCGACAGAGTGCAGCTCATGGATCTGGAAAACTATGAAACGTATGAGCTGGATGTCCCTGATGACCTTAAAGGACAGTTGAATCCTGGAGATGAAGTGGAAGTAAACGAGGTCATGGGCAGGAGATTTATTGCTCGGAAGAGGTAGTGGCCTCTTTCATCTTTCTTTTATACTTTTCTGTGTCTTCCTTAATCCATTCCTTGACATCATAGTACAACAAGTTTCCATTTTCGTCGTCGGTGACAACCTTTTCTATTCCTGCGTTTATCAGGACCCTCTTGCACCTATCGCAGGGATGGGAAGGAGTGGGCTTTCCGTCAGCAGTCTCCCCATAAATGTAGAGGGTTCCTCCGAGAACAGCAGTGCCGTTACGGGCAGCGTTTATTACAGCGTTTTCTTCAGCGTGCACAGCTGGGCAGTAATCGTACGCGCCCCAGTGCGGTGCGTTTACTAAATCCTTTAGACACCCTATTTCATCACAGTTTAGAACTTTTCTGGCAGGGCCGTTGTATCCCGAGGAGACAATGGCGTCATTAACGACTATGATTGCACCAAACCTTCTGCGCAGGCATGAACTTTTTACGCTTATACTCTTAGCAATGTTAAGGTAGTACTTATCCTTTGACAATTTGCTTCCGGTAATCATAAGCTTTCCTCCTTCGTCTTTTTATACCCTCTTCCAGTATTTATAACATGCATTCTGCTGTGGAATTCTTGAGAGAGATAAAGAAAAATGAGAGGGTATGCGTTGTACTGCACAATGATGGGGACGGAATCTGTTCGGGAGCGATCATTTTATTGCTGCTGGAGGAGAAAGGGCTGAATGCAGAGCCTATGATAATCGGGAGATTAACTAATCTTGACATGCTAGAGGAGTACGATAAGGTTATCATGGTGGATGTTTCTCCTGATGAGCTTGAAAATAATACAGAGAAGGTTCTGATAATAGACCACCATAAAAGAAAACGCAGGCCAGCATGCATTTTTGTTAATCCTGCTTTTGAGCAGGATAAAGTGCCCAGTGCCAGCGCATTATGCTACAAACTGTACTCTCTTGCAGGAGGCAAGAGAAACATTAAGTGGCTGGGTCTGTTAGGAGCGTATTCTGACAGGATGCTTTCAGCCTCTCTTCCTCTTCTTAGCATGAATGATTCTGAAATGAATACCTTCCTACCGGCAGGCCAGCTTGATCCTGCCCTTACAGGGGTGACCTTGGCATTTCTTGCAGGTTACTTAAAGCAGGATATGGGGTATGCTGTGCTAGACCTGGTTCTTGAAAGCGCTAAAAGAGAAGATCCCATGTACCTCTGGCTGGAAAAAGATAGAAAGGCAAAAGAGATATACCAGACCATCGAGCTTGCTAACAAAGAGGCCAGAAGCAAGATAATAAACAGCAAACTTTTTGTTGATGAATCAAAAAGGTTTGTTTACTTAGATCTCGGTTCTGCAGAATACAAAATAAAGCGCATTGTAGTGGATTACATTAGACTTAAGTATCCTGATTATGTTGTTTCTGTCAGCATGGATGTTAACGAAGTGACTACTTTCTCAAACCGCAGTCCTGACAGAGATCTGTCAGTTGTTATACCAAAAGCAATTGAAGGTTTTCCTGCTAGCAGGCACGGAGGCCATGTAAGAGCATATGGGTGTTCTGTGCAAAAAGTAGACAAAAAAAGGTTTGTTAGAAGCTTGCTTAACGCACTTTAACTTACCTTTTTATACTCCTGTTTTCTTAACTTGTTTGGCGTATTAGCATGGGTGTTTTAGATCTGTACGGAAAAATGTTCCAAGGCGTAATGTATCCTGAAGGTGTAAAAAAGACCAGCATGTCCGAATCTGCTAAAGCAATCATTCTAGCATCTCTTCCTGGCGCGGTACTCCTCTCTCTGCTTTTTGTATTCCTTGCCTGGTCAGTCTCTTCAATGCCTGCCGACAGCATAGGGCAGGTTCTTGGAGTAAACGCGCCACACATTGGGCTTGAACAGATCAACCTCTTTCTTTACCTTTACGCGTTTGCCTCACTTGTGCTCTGCCCTTTGTTCGCCCTCTTAAGCTGGGTTGTGTGTTCATTTGTTTCATGGAGTATTGGAAAGCTTTTTAACGGAAAAAAGAAGTACACTGACTTTGCTGCATCCTACGGGATTCCGTTTGCAGGCCTTGTGCTCCTATCAACATTATTCTTCGTGCCAGTGTTAGGAATATTTGTTGGAATAGGGCTGTGGTTCTGGAATCTTGTAGTACTGTTCAGACTGTACATGAAGGTAATGAAGCTGAAGACAGAGCAGGCGATCTTCTCAGTGGTCTTATACACCTTTTTGTGGATTGTTCTTATGATCATCCTGTTGTTATTAGGACTACTCCTTTCTCTACTTTCTGCTGTCTGAAAACATTTTTATAAGGGATAACCTGTAAACCTTTCTGTGATAGGTAATGAAGAGTAAGAAAGCGGACTTCTACGAATGGTTCCTTAACGTGCTCGAAGAAGGGGAGTTTGTAGACCAAAGGTATCCTGCTAAAGGTTTTGTGGTTCACAGACCAAACGCTGCAATTACAGAAAAAAAGATTTATGACATGCTTGAAACAGAGCTTGAAAAAGAAGGGCATGGGAGAAGCATGTTCCCTTCTGTTGTGCTCAAATCATTTTTCGAGAAAGAAGCAGAACACGCAGAAGGTTTTGCTCCTGAAGTATTCTGGCTTGAGCCAATAAAAGGCGAGTCAGGGGAGAAGCTTGCCTTAAGGCCAACGAGCGAGACCATAATGTATTACATGTATTCTCTTTGGATAAGAAGCTACAGGGACCTGCCAATGAAACTGTACCAGTCATGTCAGATATGGAGGCTTGACACCAAAGCAACAAAGGCACTGCTTAGGGACAGAGAGTTCTATTGGATAGAAGCTCATGATGTATTCAGGACCGAAGAAGAAGCGCGAGAGAGAGTAGAGCTTGATGAAAAGCTTATTGAAAGAACTGTCTGGCAGAAGATGGGAATACCTTTCTTCTTCTTCAGAAGACCTGAATGGGACAAGTTTCCTGGAGCGAATGCAACGTACGCTTTTGAGACTCTAGCGCCTGATGGAAAAGCCTTGCAGTTTGGCACGACTCATAATCTTGGACAGAAGTTCTCAAAAACGTTTGGAATAGAGTATTTGGATGAGGACGGGGAAAAGAAAATGCCTTACCAGACTTGTTTTGGTCCCGGCGTGTCAAGGATATTTGCATCCCTTCTCGCGGTTCACGGGGATGACAAAGGGGCTGTACTCCCGTTTGAGGTTGCACCAGTGCAGATAGTGATAGTGCCTATCTTGTTCAAAGGCCAGGAAAGTGTCATGAAGAAGGCTGAAGAGGTTTATGGGCTGCTGTCAGAACAGTTTAGGGTAGTGCTTGATGATTCTGACAAGACTCCTGGAAACAAGTATTACCATTGGGAACTTAGAGGAGTGCCTCTAAGGATAGAAATCGGTCCGAGGGATGTTGAGAAGAATGCTGTCACGCTGGTGGCAAGGGATACAGGAGAAAAAAAGCAGGTTTCAGAAAAAGGTCTTCTGGACACTGTAAGAGAAGAAGCAGGCAGAATGCTGGAAAGAATGAAAGAGAAAGCTAAAAAGGATTTTGATTCAAGGGTTGCAGAAGCAGCAACCCTCGAAGAACTTGGAGAAAAATTAGATAAGGTAAAAGGTTTTGTGAAAGTCCCTTTCTGTGATATTGACTCTTTTTCTGCTTTGCCGTGCGCTGATAAAATAGGGGAAAAATTCAAAGCGTTTGTAAGAGGAGTGCCTGCGCATAATCCTGAAAAGCCGGTAGCAGGATCCAAATGTGTAGTGTGCGGCAAGCCTGCAAAACACATTGTGTATGTGTCAAGGTCTTACTAAGAAAAAATAAAAAGAAAAAACCCTTTCACTTCTTTGATCTCTTTTGAACTCTCTTTTTAGACGAGGCAGTTTTCTTTCTCTTAGATGTTGTCTTCTTTTTAGAAGTTGATGCTCTCTTTTTCTTGGGCTTTGTCTTAACTTTTTTCTCAACAATGGTATGGCTTTCTCTTCTTGTTTCGTACCTATTTTTCCTGTTTAAAATCATTCTGTTTACCATTTCGGGGGTGATGTATACTCCTCCGATCCAGAGTACCGCCCCAATGAGCCACAGCGTGAGGCCGGCATAAATGTAACCATGAGCACATGCTTGGACAGGGCACATTCTCGTGAAGACTTGCCCGGTCACTGGATTAATGTCCTGGCAGGGAACAAGCGGGCATGTTGTTGACATGATAATGTAAACAGCACCGATTATTGCAAGGAGTATCCCAAGCCGTTTTATGTAAACGTTAACATTACTTTCACGCCTCATAGCCAAACTAACACTTGAAACATTTTTAAGTCTTTCGGA
>CAZVAJ010000015.1:0-15955 GCA_964625085.1 Microcaldota archaeon
ATTCTAGGCGCAGAAGGTAACCTTTTTCTCTTCCCTTTTTCTTCTGATTTCCTCGTTTAGTTCTACTGGTTCTGCCTGTTCCCAGATCATTTCATAGTATCCCTGAAGTTCCTGCACTGTTGAAGGCTCTGTTATGTCTATTCCTCCAACTGTTCTTCCTGCTGGGTCGCAGAGACTCATGACTGCTTTGTTCTCAGAAATAATCAATGAGCCTGTTTCAGCAGATGTTTTCCGGGCACCACATTTTACGAGTGCTACAAGCGATTCCAGGCTTGTGTCCGGTGATGGTGTGCGCCAGCCCAGAATAACTCTTGTGTTTTTTCCTTCAACTGCCCTCCGGTAAACCTTTCTTAGCACGTATGGTTTTGCCAGTTCCTGCAGTGTGTCCTTTTCAGAAAGCAATAGGAACACGTTCTTACTTTTCCCGGCTTCTGAGTGAATTCTTTTCTTTAGTTCCCCTTTTCCCCAAAACACAGACACCTTGCCTAACTTTTCTGGTTTTCCTTCTCTTTCTTCCAGAACGCGCAGGATTTTTTCTTGTTCTCTTGCTTTTTCTTCAACCAATTTTTTCTTCAGTTCCGTGATGTTTATGCACGTGTACTTTTTAGGCCTTTCAAAACCAGATTCCAGGATTCCTCTGTTCTCAAGCGCCTTTAGTACAGAATACACTTTGGTTACAGGTATGCCTGCTCTGCCCGCGATTTCGGTTGCGGTTGATTCTTCAGACCCTAAGCAGGCTGAAATGGCTTTGGACTCATAGAGAGTGAACCCCACACCTTGCAGTGATTCTACAAGGTTCAAGTTCATCCCCCCTTGAAGCTTTTTTCTCTCCAGACAATATACCGCAGGCATTGTTTAAAATAATTTTGCAACAGGAATAAACTGGGAAAAGGTTTTATCCTGCACTGGTTAAATATAGTTTGTCACGCTAATGACCGTAAAAACCGTTTTCTCCGTCTTTTGTCGTGAGTAGTTTTTTATATTGTTTTTAGAGTAATCACCTTGTAAAAAGGATGTGAAAAAATGATACCAGATTTTTGGCCTTGAATAAAATTGAATGAAAAAACCATTCGGAGGGCGAGAGCCCTCCAAGATGTCTTTTTAACAAAAAAGGGAATAAGATGAACACATTAAAGTTAGCGGAAACTGATCTAAAGTCAAAGTTTGTGCTCACTAACCAATACTTTGTTGAAGGGATTTTTTCTACGGCTAAGAATTTTGACCTTGCTGATCCACGGCCTTTTGGCATAGGGCCACAGGGCCTGCTTGTTTCAGACAACCTCACGCGATTCTTCACGGAGTCAGGAGAGTGGGTTGAGAAAAAGTTCGCAGAATTTTGCCCGCGCTTGTTCCTCAGCATGTGGAGAGAGATGGCACGTTTTAACAGAACAAGCTTCAAGGACGTTGAAGACTTTCTGAAAAGATACCAGCAGCATGAGCAGAACGTTGCGCTAATGCACGTTCTTGACTGGGCAGGCTTGAGTGTTGCAAGAAAACACGGGTTTTTCGGGCTGCAAGAACATGAGTTCCTGCTCGCCTGTAATCCTCCTGTCTCACTATTGTCGCAGGATAGGGTCAGAGCAGGTAGAATGCTGGAAAAAGGAGTATCAGACCATCTCCTGCTCAGAATGTTCGGCTGGCAGTACCCTGATTCTATACTATCCGGAAACGCTGACAGCATAAAGGAATCTGTGCTTGACCCTGAGACAATAACAGAAAACATGAAAAGTAACGAAGAATTTTTTGATTTGCTTTCTCTTACAGACACTGCAAGGAACTTTATCCTGAACCTGCAAATGATCAGATACATTGACTCAGGATACCACAAGCACGCGCTGACAGGAAGGGCATATTCTACCAGAATAAGAGAAAGCATAGGGAAAAGTATAGGGATAGACAAGAATGATGTTCTTTACCTTACTTCTGAAGAAATAGTTAGGGGCGTGAAACCTGCTGATCTTGAGCAGAGGAAAGAAGGAAAGTATTTTATTATCTTCCGGAAGAATGAACCCTTGCCTGTTGTTGAACATGGTGAGGTGTTGTAATGAGAAAAGTCTTTTCAGGGAAAATCGCCTGCCCAGGCCTGGCTTCTGGTAGAATAGTATTGTCTCCTTCTGAACCGGGCGTGCTTGTCCTGGGAAAAGCGTACTCAAACCTTGTCCTGAACCCACGGGTTACAAAAGGAATTATCCTGACGCAAGGAGGGCTCCTGTCACATCCTGCGGTTCTGGCAAGAGAGTTCAGGATCCCTTGCATTTTCTGCCCTGACTTTGACCTGAAAGAAGGAAAAGTGGAACTGGACGCGGTAAAAGGAGAAATAAGAATAATGGAATAATGGTTTCATTTTTTGCGCTTTACCACGTAAGTTATGCTGTCTCTAGCGGTTTCCTTGATCGGAGACTCTGGAATGTTCTTGGTGTTCCTCTCGAACGCTTCAAGCGCTTCTTGCATGAACTCGTTCATCTTTTGTTCAGCATGCGCGACGCTCCCGTATTCTACGAACTTCTCAGCCACCCATTCGACCTCTTCATCTGTTTTGTCTTCTCTTCTTTTCGCGTATACTGCTTTTAGTCTTTCAAGCTCGTTCGGGCGGGCGTTCTGAACAGCATGCCAGAGTATCAGGGTTTTGACCCCTTCGCGTATATCGTTCCTTACGCTTTTTCCGAAGGTTTCAGGGTCTGAAGTGATGTCAAGAATGTCATCCTTCATCTGGAACGCGCGTCCCACAGGCCTTCCGTACTCCACTATCCTTTCAACTGTTTCAGGATCAGCTCCCGCGATTATTGCCCCCATCTGCATCGGCCCGTAAACAGAATAGTACGCGCTCTTGGCTTCTATTGACTTGTAGTAGTCTTCTGGAGTGAACTTTGTGATGTCCTTGCTCTCGGTGAGCTTCATGTCAATGTACTGTCCTTCCATTGTCACGAGCAGCATGTCATAAAACTTATCAAGCCATCTTTTCCGTGTTTCTGGGTCGAACTGGTCAGCGGCGTTGAAAGCTATTTTCCATTGTATCATGTGAAGCGCGTCTCCAGCGTTGATCGCGTACTCTGATCCGTACAACACGTGTGCGCTGGGCTTGCCTCTTCTCAGGTCAGCTTGGTCATACCAGTCATCATGCATGAGTATCCAGTCTTCAGAGGACTGCATTGCCGCTGCAGGCAGGATTGCTTTTTCAGGGTCTCCTCCGTACAACTCGGTCCACAAGAGCAGGTACGCAGGCCTCTTGTACTTTCCCCTTCTGTCCACGTAGTCCCTGACCATCTTGTAGTGCTCTTTTGGTTCCCGGTCAGGAAGGTGCTCGCAGATCTTGTTGTACACTTTGTCAGCGTGTTCAGCAGCGTATTCTACAAACTTCATCATTTACCCTCCTTTTTTCACACATCCCGTTCTATCAAGAACTGGGCGAAAGCATGAAGCATTTCTTTTGCTTCGCTTTCAGGAATGTCATCCTTTATCCCGTTCCATGCGCTTGACATGATTTCTCTTGCTTTTTGTTTAGCGTAATCTACACTTTCGTATTTTTTAATGATCTCGATTGCTTCCCTGATCTTTTCTTTGTTTTTTGTGTGTTCGTCCAGGATCTCAACCAGTCTCTGTTTATCCTCTTGGTTTGCCACTTGCAGCGTGTGTATTACCATCAGGCTACGCTTCCCTTCGGTTATGTCAGATCCAATGTACTCTTCAGTAAACTGTCCTTTCCCGCTGGTGGCAGTCAAGTTAAGTATGTCATCTTGTATCTGGAATGCCACTCCAACTGCTTCAGCATACCTTCCTGCCTTTTCCACGATATCATCACTTGCTCCTGCGAGTATCGCGGCAAGCTTGGCGCTCATTCTTGCGAGCGTGCCTGTCTTGAATGCACACATCTGTAGGTAGTGGGCCTCTGTAACGTGTTCTGAGTTCTTGCTCCCTTTGTGCCAGTACAGGTCCATTGCCTGACCCATGCTGATGTTTATCATCTCTTGAGCATACGTGTTGTAGATCTTTAGTTTTGTTTTTTCGTCCAGGTACTCTGCATCCTTTAAAAGCACTGACAAGGGCAGGAAGTACATGGTGTTACCAAAGTTTATGGCAACATCTTCTCCGAACAAAATGTGTGCTGCGGGCCTTCCTCTGCGCAGGTCGCTTTTGTCCTCTATATCATCTATGACTATCGTGCCGTTGTGCACGAGTTCAGGGATTACCACGAAGTCTTTCACTTTTTCAGGGTCTCCTCCCAGAGCTTCCACGAGCATTAAGAACAGAGCAGGCCTCCATCTTTTCCCACCCCTGTCAAGAAAGTCCCACATGGGCTTGGCTATCGTTTCATTGATTGCTTTCAGGTCATACTCGTATTCTGGTTTCCCGCACACGAACTCCATGCATTCTTCATCATATTCTCTTGGAGCGTATTTTTCGAGCATCTTGTCAATCTCTGGCTTTTTTGATTTAAGCACACTTATTATGTCTTCAGGATTCATCTGGTAACACCTCTTTAACATAGTCTCTGCGCAGAGTATAAAAAGCTTGTCACGGCAAGCAACGATTTTTTCATGCTTTTCTTTTTAGTCTTGCAGAAGCGAAGGCTGGGTCCAGGCTTGCCAGGAACGGCCCAAGCCTTGGGCCCCTGTCCCTCCCGAGCAGGAGCATGTACGCGTTCCTGAAGACCTCTCTCACACTAGCCCCCTCTTCTTCAGAATACTCTCTTATCTTTTCTTGTATCAGCGTTCCGTCAACCCCTTTCTCTACCATTCCCGCGATTTTCTCCAGCACTTTTGCTTCTTTCTCGGGCACGCTCACGCTCGGCATTTTTTCAAGGACCTGGAACCTGAACTGTTCTGGCGCAAGCTCGTTCACCCAAGCCCATGCTTTCCCAAGCCGTTCTCTTGCTCTTTTTTTGTCCTCCTCCGAGGCATTCTTAAGATGACCTGTTCTTCCTTCCAAGATGTTTATTGCCTTGTCCGTGTCCCCCAGCGTTATCTGGATCATGTTAACGCATACAGAAAAGGGCACTCTCACTGGCTTCTCTTTCGGCCTGCCTATCACAGCAAGAGAATACCTTCTTTTCTCGTTATCATCTCCTTCACCTGAAAAGAATGCATTTTCTGCCTCGTCAAAATAGTTGTACGCGTTCAGTATGTCTTGGTCCAAGGGCACTTCAAGGGCTTTGTTTATCTTCATCGTGTACAAGTACCTGAGCACGCTTGGTTCAAAGTATTTTAGGAGTTCTGATACAGACACAACGTTTCCTTTACTGGAGCTCATCTTTTCCTTCACGCCTTTCAGGTAGATGAACTCGTACATTGGCCCCAGAGGAGGATCTTGCCCGAATACTTCTCTTGCTATCCTTTTTCCAGTGTCCCAGCTTCCTCCAGCAGCCTGGTGATCTTTTCCGCTTGATTCGAAGTCAACATCATAGTACGCCCATCTCATGGGCCAGTCAACACGCCATTTTAGTTTCACTATTCCCTTTTTCCTGAAGTCAAACTCTTCTGAGTAACCGCACTTACACTCGTACTTTATAGTAAACTCTCCAAGATACTCTTGGTCATGCACTTCTTTCCCGCACTTAGCGCAGTAGATCACGGTCGGCATCCAGTTTTCAGGATGCGGTTCTGACCTGTACTTGTTTAAGATTTCTATGATCTGTTTCCTTTTTTCAAGCGCTGCCCGCACGTTCTCAGAATACCTGCATGCTTTGTACTCTTCTGTCATGCGCACCACGCTGGTGATCACGCCCATTTTCTCAAGCTCCTGCATGAGCGCTTCTTCATAGTGTTCTGCGTAGGAAGGGTGGCAGCCCCAAGGATCAGGAACACTGGAGAGAGGCATTCCAAGGTACTCTGAGTACTTTTCCGGGATTCCTTTTGGAACTTTTCGGAATCGGTCGTAGTCATCGAACACGAACTGATGAACAGCATTAACTCCTTTTTCTATCAGGGCCCTGTACACAAGGTCCTGTGTCATTATTTCCCTGAAGTTCCCAGCATGCACTATCCCAGAAGGGCTTATGCCAGATTCTACCACGTACTTTTCCTTTTGTTTCTTTCTAATTATCTGTTCAGCGTACTTGTCTGCCCAGTGCATTTATTTCACCTTTTTTTGAGCGTGGCTTCAAGGTGGCCTATTTTTTTTCTTAAATCGCTGTTCAAGGCGGACAGCATGTCCAGCTTTTGGCCGTCAGTGAGACCTTCTTTTTCTCCTATTTTTTTCATGCTTTTTTGAATGCGCGTTATCTCTTCAAGAAGCCTTTCTTGTTCGTCTGTAAGCTTTCGCTTGCTCATGATGTTCTCTAGAGCAATCCTAAGCCTGGCTTCGGTTTCTCCAAGGGCTTCTTCAACCGGCTTTTTCCAGACGACCTCGTAAAACTCATCAACCTTTTGACTAATCCTGTCTTTTTCTTTAGTCTTGGATGATTTTAGCACCCTGAGCTTTCTTTTTGGCATATGAGCATTACTCAAAACAAGTTAAAAAACTGGCGGGCCCAGGGGGAGTGCCGGAACCCTTTCCTTTTTTAAAAGGCGCTTGCGGTTCTTTTCCGCGAACGCTTTTCTTTTCAAGAAAAGGGTTCTTTCGAACCCCCGACACCCAGGTTAAGAGCCTGGTGCTCTGCCACTTCAGCCGCTTCCTCCGCAGTGCGGTGGAAGGGAGACTGAGCTATGGGCCCACCGTGAAGTCTTTTTTAACACGCACGTTTAAAAAGCTTGTTGGAAGTGATCAGGATGACAAGAATTATTGTACTGCGGCTGGGGCACCGGAGAGAACGTGACAAGAGAATATCAACCCATGTTGGGCTTGTTGCAAGGGCCTTTGGGGCAGATGAGATAGTGTATTCTGGAGAACATGATCAGAAGCTGTTGGACAGTGTTAATAAGGTTGCGTTAGAGTGGGGCGGGAGTTTTAAAGCGTCTTATGACCCTGACTGGCGGAAAAGGATCAAGGAATTCAAAGGAACGAAGGTGCACCTGACCATGTACGGGATCCCATTCCAACAGAAGATAAAAGAGCTCAAAACTTCTGAGAGCTTGCTGGTTATTGTTGGGGGGGAAAAGGTGCCGTCAGAAGTATACGAGCTCGCGGACTATAATCTTGCAGTAACGAACCAGCCGCATTCCGAAGTGGCCGCGTTAGGCGTTTTTTTGCACGAGTACGGGAACATGAAACAGTTTACTGGGGCCAGAAAGAAAGTTGTTCCTTCAGCGCGCGGTAAAAAGATTGTTGAGAAAAAGCATTAAATACCTTTTTGTCGGAAAAGGTATGATGCCCAAGGTGAACTTGAAGGACCCGCTTGTTAAGGAATTCATCTCCACTCACGCAGGAGAAGATGGATACGCAGTTCTCACGTCTCTTGGAAAGGGCAAGACTGATGAACAAATTTCCAAGAAACTGAAAATGAGGGTTAATGACGTGAGGGCCTTGCTTAACACATTGCACTATCTTGGGGTCATAAAGTACACAAAAGTAAGGGACCGGCCCAACTGGTACACTTACACCTGGTTCTTGAGGGAAGAGAGGATAGTAGAGCTTCTTAAGGAACGGTACCAGGAAGAGTTAAAGGAGCTTGAAGACAAGCTTTCCTTTGAGAACACGTACACCTTTTTCAGGTGCGAGAACAAGTGTGAAAAGCTTCCGTTCGAGCTTGCGTTTGAGTATGATTTCAGGTGCCCAGAGTGCGGTTCTTCATTGAAAGAATATGATAATACTCCTGACAAGAGAAAAATAAAACGCAAGATAAACATGATAAGCAACCTTTTGTCAGACATTAAAGACAACGGCATCAGAGCTCGGAGAAAAAGATCATAGTATTTCTTTTATTCGGTGCACTTTTATTCCTTTGTTCGTTATCTCGAAAGGATGAATGCTGGGATCGTGTTGAACTCCGTTCATTTTCCTGATGCTTATTCCCCTCAGCAGTGCCGAGTCTTTCTGCAAGAAGTGCAGTAGTATTATTCCGTCCAGAACAAACTCTTCCACGCCTGATGTTGACAAGTGCGTGCTTTTTTCAGGGATCTCGGTTATCATCAAGGCTGTTGTGCCTGTTTGTCTTATCATATGCCGCAGTTCTGCCAGGCCTTTCCGGAACTTGTACTTTGATTCGAAGAATTCGCTTATAACGCTTAAAGAATCTATCACAACCCTCCCGGCCCCTATTTTTTCTATGTTCTCTTTCAGGTCTGATAAGAATGCTTCAAACCGGTATAACTCGCTTTTGACTATGTTAAACTGTCCGGATTGTATTCTGCTTTCCAGGTCAAACTTGAACACTGAGTTCATCCTGAGCAGGTCCTCTTTATCTGGTTCGAAGGAGTAGTATACTCCTGGAGTTCTTCCTCGATACAGGAATTCTGATGCCAGTATCCTTTTTCCTGCCCCACAAGGGCCTGAGAGAAGGATGCTCGCGCCTTTTGGCATGCCCTCGGGCAGTACTGCTTCTATTCCCTGTATTCCTGGTTTTATTGTTTCTAGACCCATCATTCAAAAGAGGAATTGAAGTATTATAATCTTTTGGTTAAAATAAGAAGAATAAGAGGAGAAGGGACGGATTCCTTCTCTTTATTTTACTGGTTTCATGCTCCGCAGATTCCGTTTATTGTACCTGTTTCTGTCTTGGTGAGCCCTGATGTTGTGGTCGTGTATGTTATTGTCAGGTCAACACTGTACCCGTCATTCTGTGCTCCGCAGATGTTGCTTGTACTGCAGTTCAGTGTTTTGGTGGTGGATTTTCCAGTGGCCAGTGTGAATGTTGATAGTGCTGCGCAGTCTGTGCTGGAGATATTAACGTTTTTGAGTGTTTCTCCTGCCACGTTCTGCAGGTACACTGATAGCTGGTCGTCTGTTCCTACGCTGGCGTCAGTTACTGCTATACCTCCGTTGAATCCGCTTATTCCACTGCTTTGGGTTCCGAAAACTCCTGACTGCCACAGGACAATACCCACTATGATGACTATGAGTATCGCCCAACCGTATGTCATCAGGTACTCCATTGCTCCTTGTCCTTTCATTTTTTCATCACCTTCTATTTTGATTAGAAAAAGGTTTTGTTCTTTTTTAAATGTTTCTGTTCATGTGAGCAGAGCTTTTAATAAGGTGCTTATCACGATTTCTGATACCTGAAATATTATTAGCGCGATGAAAACGAAGGCAGGAATGTCTTTGAGCCCTTCCTTTTCTTCTCCTTCTTTGAGCACGCCGAGCAGGATTGCTCCAAAGAATGCGGAGATGGAGAGGGACGCGATGGAGAATATTCTGAGGAAGCTTATGTCAATTACTGGTGCAGAAAGGATTCTTGGCTTGGCAGCTCCTGCACCAGGCAAAGGGGGAAGACTAACCTGTTCTCCTGCGCCTATTCCTACTCTTATCTGGTTTGTTATTCCTACAAAGTTTATGCTCACTGCATAGAGCAAAGGAGCAGCGATCAAGACAGCCATTAGGATAAAGACGGTGTACATTCCCACGTTAGACCGTATTTCTTCTTCGATTACTTCTCCCATGCGCATGTCGTCAGCGGTCTGGTTGAGCAGGCTGGAGAACGTTCCCCCGGATTTCACGCCTTCTATTAGTAGGCCTATGATCCTGTTAATCTTTTCTGACCTGATTCTGTGCCTGAAGCTGTCAAGCGCGTCTTCCAGGCTTTTTCCGGTTATCGCGTCTTCTCCCATTTTCTTTACTTCTTCGCTCAGGACCCCGAACTCTGGCCTGGCAGCCATAAAGAGAGCTTTGTCTGGAGTCATTCCTGCTGTCAGGTTTGCTGCAATCAGCTGCAGGGCATCAGGCAGGTATTCTTCCACTTGCTTTGTTCTCTGTTCTACTGCGAAGTCCAACAAGAAGTAGAACACGCCGTAGGACACGGACGAGAAGATAGCGAAAAACAGTATCGCGGCGATTAGGGGAAGACCAAGCAAGGAGCTTAATAATACGGACAGCACAAGACCTGTTCCCAAAGAGTAAGATAAAGAGAATCCTGCCCAAACTTCTGGCCTTGTTTTTATGTTAGAGTACCTTACTAGTGATCGTATTGCCTGCATATGGCTTTTGGGTATTATTCTTGATATGCTTATGTACACCCTTTCACTCTGTTTCATTTTCACGACCTCTTTTCAAAAGTTCACCACCGGCCTTTTGTTCTTTATGAACTTTATGAAGAATACTTGGAAGGTGATGAACATTCCTAAGGCGATCATTAACGTGAAGTTGCTTATTTGTATTGCTGCAAATGCTCCGATGATCAGGAACATTGCCACTCCCATTGTCGGGAAGACGACTGTGAGCATCAGGTACATCAGCGCCCAAGGGCTTAGTTCTCTCCCGAACCTTCTTAGCTTGGTCATTTCTTCTGCTGTGAACTCTTGGACCAGCATGCTTATTGTTTCTCCAATATCCGAGCCTGTTTTCAGCGCGTTTGTCAGCTGCCAGATGGCTCTACGCAGGTATGTTGAAGGGTTCCGCATTGCCATTCTTTCCAGGGCTACTGTCTGGCTTATTCCCGCGTTTATCTCGGCAGCGGTTATCTTGAACTCTTCAGAGATTACGCCGTAGTTTGCTTCGCTTATTGAGACAAAGCTCGTGTACAATGGAACCCCTGACCTGACTTGCACGAGCATGTGCCTTAGTGCGAAGAGCAGGTCCTTGTTTATTTGGTCTACTTTTTTTCTAAGCAGCAGGTTAGGGTACAAGAGAACCTGCCAGCCTACTATCCCTGAGAACAAGAAAGCCAGGCCAATGCTGGTCATGCCCATGCTTGCGTTGAAGGATACTGCAATCAAGTAAAGCAGGGCCAGTGCTGCTGTTAGAGAGTAAACTGTTGACAGCAGGAACACTCCCATGTACTCTTCTGGTTCCACTCCAGCGTCTACCTGCACCAGCTCTGAGCTTAGCGCGGGCCTGAGAAAAGTAAGCCTTCTTGAAACGCCCTGCAGTGGTGTTGTGAGCCTTACAGCTGTTTTCATGTTCAGCGGCAGGAAAGGAACTCTTTTTATCATTTTAGACCACTTATCCCCTTGTTGCTGTTAACAAGTTCAAGCAGTTCGTTCTTATCTTTGTAGTACGTTGCCATGACAAGCCCAACATCTTTAAGATCATTTATTTTCTTGTCAACCATCCATCTTAGAATTTGCCTTTTTTCTGCAAGATCTTCATCAAGCTCTCTTTCAGTCATTCCAGTGAGCAATCCTATTTCTTCCCACAGTCTAATGCTTTCTTTTTCTTTTACGAAATCGTCTTGCCTGGGTCTCCACCTGTACAACTGTCTGAGCATGATTCCGGCCTTTTCTTCTGTTTCTCCGGTTGGTACTACTTCTGCCACTTCAAGGGTTCTCCTGATTCCTATTTTCCTTTGCCTGTACTGTACGACAACAAGATGCAGTGCTTCAAGCAGGCTTTCAGGGATGTTTATAGGGGGGGTGATGAGCCTTCTTTTTACCTGTTCTGCTCTGTCAGCGTGCAAGGTCGAGTACACGGAGTGCCCGGTGTGCATGGCTTCGAACAAAACTTCCGCTTCTCTTTGCCTTCTAATCTCTCCGACCAGCATCCTGTCCGGCCGCATTCTCAATGAGTTGACCATCAGGTCAAGCATACTCACTTCCCCCTTACCTTCTGGATTGGGTTCTCTTGTGGTTAATGGAATCCAGTGCAAGTAGGGTGGAAGAGAAAGCTCTCTTGTATCTTCAATGCTTATTACCCTGTTATTGGGTTGTATGAAGGGGGTTATTGCGTTCAATGTACTTGTTTTCCCTGATCCTGTTCCTCCGGATATGAGGACATTGAGTTCGTACTGCACGCAAGTCCAGATCAGTGCTGCAATATCTTCGTTCATTGTGTTTATTGAAATAAAGTCTGTTATGGTCCATGGTTTTCTGGCAAACTTTCTGATGGTTATGGTATTGCCGTCTGTTGATATTGGGAATAGTGTGGCATTTACCCTGTCTCCTGTTATAAGGTGTGCGTCCATTAGCGGGTCAAGCACTGTGACCTGTCTTCCCACCCTTCTTCCAATAAAGTTCGCGTAGTCCACTATTTTGTCTTCTGAGGGCAAGTAGATATTCGTCTTGAGCCACCCGTACTTTTTGTGGTACACCCACACAGGGTCAACAGAGTTGTTTATCACGACTTCTTCTAGTGAGTTGTCGTTTAGGGGTATCTCTATGTTCCCAAGCCCGAACATCTCATTTACAAGAAGTCCTGCCAGCATTTTTTTCTCTGAATCGCTTACTCCGGGAAGTTCTTCATTGACTATCTTTAGCGCGTTCTCCTTGAACCTGGCCTCGAGTTTTAATGCGATTCTCGGGTCAAGGATCTCGTGCATTTCTATTTTCGTTTCTCTTATCAGCTTGAGTTTTATGCTGTCAAGGACTGCTTTGGTTGCTTCCCCTATGTCCGGCGTTTTGATCCTGTACTCTAACGTGAAGCCCGCGCCTTTGACTATCTGTACCCTGGCAGGAAAATCCCGTGCAGTAACCTGGTACTCTTCGATTACAAGTTCCTGGTCTTTTTTCATGTGATCACCTTGAACAAAATGAATAATGCGCCGAGAATGATTGCTACAATGTACCAGACCTTCATCTTGTGGAAGGATTTCCTTACAGGCAGTTCATTGCTTCTCTCGTATTCTTCTTTTGCTTCTTTAACTCTTTGCTCTATTTTCTTGATGAGTTCTTTAGTGTTGTTGTATTCTTTTACCATGCTCGCCAGTTCTGCTGAGACCTCAAGCTTGGCCTGCTTGAGCTTCTGGATGCGGTCTATTTTTTTAACTGCTTTTCTAGCCTGTTTCTCGCTCTCGTACCTTGCAAGGATTTTTGACAGTATCTCTGATTCTTTTTTCTGCAGGCTGGCAAGCCGAGTTTCATACTCTTTATACTCCTGAATTCTGTTTTCTCTTTCAAACTCTTCTATCTCTTTCTGTTTTTCCTTCTCTCTCTTGATGAGATTGTTTAGGGTTTTTCTCATCTTGTCTGTGAACTTTCCAGCAGGAGTTTCTTCAGAATACTTTTTCAGCTTTTCCCTTACTCTTTGCAGTTCTTTTTTTACTCCTTCTTCTTTTTCCACCCAGAATTTCAGGCTTTTGCGTTTTTTGTTTAGTGCTCTTGCTTTGATTCCTTTCTTCTTGGCAAGCTCTTTTTTCACGTTTTCAAGTTCTTGTTTTGATTTGCTTATGACTTCAAGAGCATTAGTAAAGAGTTCTTCCTCATCCTTCAGCTTTTCTATTTCTTGTCGTCTTTTTTCAGCTTCTTCAAGTTTCTTCAGTTGTTCTATTCTTTTTTCAATTTCCTCTTTTTCTTTCAGCAGTTTGTGGTACTTTTCAAGCACCTTCCCAGCATTCTCTTTTATCAGCCTATTTTTCTCTGCTCTTACTTTATCAAGCTCCTTGAGAAGAGTTTCTACTTCTCTGTTTGGTTCAGGCCCTGTTATCTCCAAGCCTCTTAGAATCTTTTCAAGTTTTTTGTTGAGCTTGATTATCTTTTTTCTGAGCTTTTTCTTCACCTTTATCAGACGCTTCTTTTCCTTCAGCATTCTCTTGTAATCTGCCTTCTTTTTCTTTATCCTTTTTTCGTTCCTTTCAAGCTCGCTTATTCTCGCTTTCTTCATTTTTCTGCTTTCAGAAAGGGTAATGTCCTGTTCTGGCAGGGTGAGAATCGGACTCATTAGGGGGGTGGTAGGGTAGCGTATGCGTATAATCCCTTTGTCTTCTAACACTTCTGCCCATTCCTCTACTTGGTCAGGATCTATGCCGAGAGAAATCGCTGCATTAGTCACTGTTATCCCTCTGCTGTTCTTTACAAGGGCATACAGTTTGTCCACGTTAGTGACTATTTTTTCTTTCATAGGGGCCTCACGATTTTTTGGCTTCCTTTCTCAACGCGCATGCCCGGAGAGTCATGGGCTGTCACGCTGTTTCCAGTCATGTTTACTGTTATCACAAAAACCTTGTTGTTTAAAAACATGGCTGACCCTGTTCTGTGCGGTTCTTTTCCTGAGAAGTCTGAGCTATCGCTGATGTAGTAGTAATCGTACGCGCTGTCATTCTGGTAGTCGCAGACTATGAGGTTGTAGTTCGTCCCGTTTATTGTGATGGACCCGTAGTGTTTTATGCTGCTGAACGTGTCAGGATAGTCTGGTTCTGTGTACCCGGGGTTGGTTGTGCTTGCTGTACTGCCTTGGGTTCTTGGCCCGCTCATCCAAAGCGTGTCATTAGTCCCTATTTTTGTTATCACGTGAATTTCTCCTGCGTACTGGGAGTAATCTAGTGCTGTTTGGTTTGGGGTGTAATCAAATGTTATGTTCGCTCCTGGAACACTTAGGATAATGCTGCAGGAAGAGGATGTGACTGTGTTGTTGTAACTGCATCCAGCGAGTTCTATTTGGATGTGTTTTCCCGCGCCTTCTACGCAGTTTTCTGTAAGCGTGCACGTGCTTGGGCCTGTTATGGTGTGGGATATATTGTTGAATCCTGTTATTTTGATGTTTTTGCTGGTGTGGTTTGAGCAGTATGTTGTGTTGTCTGACCACAGGCAAAGAGTATCTGTAGTGTTTAAAGAATAAACGTCCATGCTTGCGTTTACTCCTATTAGTGCAAATCCTCTTTCAGCGTCCTTTATTATCAGCGGGACTGATTCGCTGTGGTTTTTTGGACTGTCTTCTATCACGCATTCTCCTTCCCCGCAACTGTAGTTCAGGCCGATAAGAGCATGTGCATCGTTCACGATAGAACTTGCCATTCCATCCAGAGAGTGTGCAGATATGTACTTCCAGCTAGTGTTTTCCCGAAGGCTTATAGAGAATGCCAGCAAGATGAGTAGGATTAACAGTACTGTGCTGACCATTATGCTGTACACGAATCCTTTACCATGTTCTGAGTGTGATAGTCCCATAATATTCTCCTTCGTAAACGAATGTTTTGGAAACAGCGGAAACAGAATCGCTTGTTGAGGGCTGTTTGTTCGCAGGATAGCTTGCTTTGACTACTGCGACTTCTGCAGTAGAATTGTACACTTTCAATTCTACTCCTGTTCTTTTCTTTTTTCCTGAAGCTTCTTTTACAAGGTTCCTGAGTAAACGAGTGGCCTGGTTGCTGTTCCCTGCGATTGCATTGTCCAGCACTTGACCGAACCTCGGGTCGTTTTTCACCACGTTTAACACGCTTGAAGACCGCATGAACTCGTCATACTTAGGAAGACGGGAGTAAGGAGTGCTTTCAAGGATCATGTATATTCCTGAAAGTGCTGTGAGGAGCAGGAGCAGAGAGATGACCGCGTCAACAGAGAACACAAACCCTTTTTTTAGTACCATGTTTTCAGCCTCATTGAAACGATTTCCCCATTGAGTAGAGCTTTTCTCTCGCTTTGTATTATGGGCTTGTTTTCTGTTTTGTTTCCTTCCGTACTGTAGTACAGTTCTTGTCCGTTTATTTCAAGGACCCTTCCTTGGCTGTCAAGCACTTGGAGCTCGTATTCTGACCAAAGGTTGTACTTTTCAGTAATGTTCGTGCTGTTGAACAGCCTAAATACCTTGTTTTCAGCAAGCATTCCTTCATTCCCAAGGTCAGTGTATATCGCTTGTAGAGCTTGGTATGTTTCTCTTTCCAGGAGGGAGTATGCTGCAGCGTTCTTGCTTTCACGGTCTACTGAATCAAACGCGAAGAACACGAGCCCAAAGACTACTAAAAAGAGAGCGAGGGAAGCAATCATGTCTGCAGAGAACATCTGCCCCTTCATTTTACTACCACCGTCTCTCCTACTTTTTCTATTATCTGCACGCCCCCGTAGTTCCATCTTACTATCTCAATCCTTCTTCTGGGCTGGCCTGTTTCTAGGGAAGCAGAAGCGGTGTACTCTCCGGTGTCTAATGATATCATATTCTGGTCTGATGAAATGTACAGCGTGTAGTTGAACCCTTCTGTTCTTTCAGGGAGCGTGATGTTTGAGGAATACCCGCTTGAGGATAATGCGGCTTGGTTTATTTCCATCGCGATTAACTCAAC
>CAZVAJ010000016.1:0-15636 GCA_964625085.1 Microcaldota archaeon
GAGAAGGTTTTTTTGGTGGGTGTGCATGTATTATTAGGCGCTTTTATTATTTAAACCCTTTTTGCAACCGGAATAAACCAGGAAAAGGTTTACTTTGCTTCAAGGGCAAGCTCGATTTCTTTTTTGTTGAAACCGCTTTTCTCCAGCACTTCTCGGATTCTTTTTTCCCCGAACCTTCTTTTGCCTAGTTCTCTTGCCACGTTCAATGCTAGTCTTTCTTCCCTGTTCATTCCGTGTAACACTGCTTCTGGAAGAACTCCTGCCTTTCCAAGGGCTGTTGACGCTGTTCTGCTCACCAGCGCGGTCAGCATTCCAACAATCCCGTTGATAACGCTCATCAGTCCAATGTTCAGGTCATACACGTAAATCTCGTTACTTACTACAACAAGCACTACTACAAAAATTAGTATTTCAATGATCCAAAGCCATGATTTTTTAGGCTGTCCGAACACTCTTGTAGCAATTCCTTCTCCTACGATGACTCCTGCTATTAGTGCAAGCAGCATTATTATCTGGTACAGGATGTCCATGAAAAATACTGTCAAGAGAGTTGTATAAAAAACTTCCTGAGAAAGTGAAAGAATTCTATGAACCGGTAGGAGTAAGATGACGGATGTCCGGTTAAAAGGACCATATTTGCAGTTAAAGCGTTAAAATAACGGTAAGGGTGTGGGTTTTGCAGGATTCCGTGTTTCAGACCGAAATGTATCCAGAAAAAGGATGCCAGTTGAGATTTTTCAGGAGAATATTGGATTATTCGGAACTTAAAAGAGCAATCCTCTCTCTTTCTTACTATTATTCCAAGGTTTTTGAGGTATTCCCATGGGAATAGTTAAGTTGGATGGGGGAGAGTAAATAATGCAGGTGAGCCTGCATGAATCTTCATAAGATCTCCTTTATCCTTCTGGCAGGAATTCTGCTTTTATCCACAGGCCTATCTGCCAAAATAATGATAAGCAGCGTGTCTTGTCCTAACACTGTTTACCAAGGAGAAACCGCAAAGTTCACGGTAAACTACTACAGACAGGCAAGCGGGTGGGACTATTCTACTGCAAGTGGGTACATAGGCGCGAGCGTCAGAACTCCTTATGGGTGGAAGGATCTTTCTCCAAAGCCAGTTTCTTTGGCGTGGTACTGGGGATCTGGCTCAAAATCCTTCTATTGGACCGTTCCATCCAACTATCCTACTGGTTGGTACAAGTTTGTTGGAGCAAGCTGGAGCGGTTACCCCGGTTACTATTCAACAAGATGGGATGATGACTACTGTTACTTCTACGTGAAGAAAAAGACACAGCCGCCCAGCTTCAGAATAAGTTCAATAGACCAAACAACCGCGTTCCCAGGCAAAACCTCAAGAATTACTGTTAGGGTCTACAACAGTGGAAGTAGTGGCACTGCCACTGTAAAACTGAGTGGAGTTACTACACAATCAAAATCCATGTATGTGAGTAAAGGAAGTTACCGTGATTTTACTTTTGACTGGACTCCTGGATACTACCAGCAAGGGGGCTACAAGGTTTATGCAAGAGTGTATTATGATGGATCACAACAGGACTATGAATCAAGAACTATCTTCGTTTCAAGCCCCCTAAGTGTTTATAACATATGGGCAGGCCAGAACAGTGTACAAAGAGGAAAAACAATAAGCTTGTACACGAGCATTGAGAACAAAGGAGGGTACTCTTACTACGCGTATCCTGTTTTTACAATTACTGACAGGTACGGTAAAAAATACACGATAACTGCACCTTCTGTGAAAGTTTATGCTTTTTCCACGCGTTCCGCTACTGCGAACTGGTATGTTCCTTATACTGCAAGGGACGGGTACTACTCTGTTGAGGTAAAACTCTACAAAGGATACTACTACGATACACTAGTTGACACTGCAAGCAAAAGCAGTTTGTTCAAGGTCTCTCCACCCCCTGCTTACTTTGACATAACCTCAGTATCCAAGGATAAGAGTACTGTTACAGTAGGGGACACAGAGTACTTTACAGTGCACGTGAAGAACACGGGTGGCAGTGGAACAAAGTACGTTGGTGCGTCAGTGCTGAACAGCAAGGGATACGTTGTTGAGGATTTACCTGCTCAGTCAGCATACCTTTCTGCAGGAAGGGAACTTAACTTTTACTTCCGTTGGGATGTTCCAAGTTCACAGAGTCCAGGGAGCTACAGGCTGGTTACAAGAACATGGGACTACTGTGGTTCAAGCTGTTCAGGCCTTCAGGACAAGGCATACAGCTCTTACTTTACAGTGAAGGAAAATCCTCCTGCATTTATTGTTACAGGCATTAACCTTGCCACAAACCAAAACGTGTTCAAGCCTGGTGATACAGTAAAAGTAAAAGTTTCATACCGGAACAACGGAGGTCCTGGCAGGGCTTACATAGGGGGAACAGTAATTGAACCAGACTCTTATGAGTGCAACACAGAGTTCAAGCAAACAGCGTATACTGAAACAGGAGGCACAGGAAGCGTTGTCCTGTCCTGGACCGTTCCAAGCGGGCTGAAAAAAGGTTCGTACGGGTTTATATCAGTTTCTTGGGACTACTGCCACAGTGTTGGAACAACAGGCGCTTGCTATAATAGTGGAGGGTGCTCAGGCCAGCAAGCAACTCCTAGAAGAGTATATAACCTGTTCAAGGTAGACAACCCGCCAGTGATAGAAGGAGTGTCTGGCCCGTACTACATTAAAGAAACTCAGACACTATGCCTTTACCCGACAGCCAGAGATCCTGACGGTGACAAAGTGCAAGCTGTCTTGCCTGCAACATTCAATAACGGTTGCTGGACACCAAGCACAGGGGTAGTAGTTCATAATGGCGATTCAGAAACAATGTACTTTGACATTCATGCAAGTGATGACTACTTCACCACAACAAAGACCGTGAAAGTTGTAGTAAGCAACAAGAACCTGTGCCCGACCATCGGAGACATTCCTGAAAAAACAGTAAGAGAAGGAGAGATGTACTGCCTGTCTAAGGGCGACATAAGCACGAACGATCCTGACGGAGATACGGTCACAATATCCTACGGATACCCACTTAACAAGAACGGGTGCTTCTACACGAGCGGGTACTCTGGAGAAATACACTCCTATGTGACAGCGTCTGACGGGATCTGCACGGTTAGCAAGAACTTCAAGATAAACGTGCTGTACGATAACCCGCCCACGCTCACAGGAGTGCCTTCAGAATTCAGCATGAGAGTAGGAGACACGTTCCAGTTCGATGCAAACGCATACAACCCATACGATCCTGAAGGAGACCAGATATCATACTCCTTTGGAGCGCCTCTTGACAGTGAAGGAAGATTCACAGCGCCCCATACCGGAGAATACAACACGTACGTGAAGGTTTCCTCGAGAACAAAATCAAACAAGTACTACTTCAAGATCAAGGTGCTTGCGAACAAGCCTCCTGTGCTGGTAAGCAAGAACGTAACAGGAAGCATGGTGGCCGGAGACCAGATCAGAATAGATCTGGTCATAAGGGATCCTGAAGGAGACCAGGTAATCCTGAAAGAACCTGCAGGAATAGCGTTTGACAGCATAGACTACGTGCGGTCAGGAGACACGTTCTACTACACCCTCTACTGGACTCCTGAAGAAGATGGGGACTATGACCTGGGCTTCACCGCATTTGACGGAAGGGACAGCACCCCAATAACCGTCAGCATTTCAGTAAACCCAGAATACTACATTCCAGCTGGAGTAAGCCCATTCCAGCCAGAAACAGGAAGCACAGGATCTCACACAGGCAGAAACGGATCAGGAGGAATAAACCCGCTGCTGCCAGCAGGAGCAGGCGCAGCAGCATACGCAGCATACCTCGCGAGAAGAAGGAAGAAGAAAACGTTCCCAGCAACACCACTCACTCCAGTGGAAGAAAGGAACCTGCTTTACGAGAACTCTACCCATCCCCCAGTAATACACTATCCCCACTTCAAGTGGAAGCCCAAGATAATAATGAACCGCAGCAAGCCAGCAGAAGTAATCCCGCTTGAACCAGACAACAGCAAACTGCTGCAATTCTACAGGGACGAGAACGGCAACCTCATCACCTCAGAAGAATACGTCAAGAACCACACGAGAACAACCGTGCCCCTTAACACTATTGTCATTCCAGGAGAACCGCTCGCGCGCCCAACAGCATCAGAACTCTCACACATGAAAGCAGTACTGAACATGATCTTTAACAACAAAGAACACTATGACACAGAAACACTTCAAAAAGCAGAAGCAGCTGCGCAGGCATACAGCTTCCTTGCTTCAGGAAAGAACGTCACAGAAGAACAGTACAAGAACATAAAAACCCTGTTCAGCCAGCTCGAGAGCGCAGAAATGACCGGACTTCCAGAAAATCAGGGCAACTGGCCGTGGGATGCGTTACCAGACAATGCAGCAATTCATGTTGGAGCGGGCTGGTTAGGAGGAGTGTACAAGTTTGGAGGAGCACTATGGGACCTCGGGTCCAAGGCAGCCGGCGCGCTCATGAACTTTGAAGAAGCCAAAAGGAAGTGGATGATGAAAGCAGCCACTGATCCCGCAGGCGCGTGGCAGGATGTTGAAAATGCAGCAGGCTCTGCGTGGAACACCCTTACCGACGCGGCCAGCGCAGTCGGAGGATTCCTAGGTGGAATTGTCCAAGGAGGTTGGAACGCGGTAACACATCCTGTGGAAACAGCACAATCAATTGCTAAAGGAGTAGGAGACTTCGTGAACGGAACAGTCAACTGGGTGCAGGGAGGAATAAAAGAAATACAAGAGAAAGGCATTGCAGGATTCATTTATTCTCACGCGGACGAGATAATAGCAGGAACAGCAATCGCAGGCCTTGTGATGACAGTGGTTGGAGGCGCGCTAGTGCTTACAGGAGTAGGAGCTCCCTTTGGTGCTGCGCTTCTTGGCGTAGGAGTCAAGACAATGGCCGTGGCAGGAGCAGCCTATTTCGCGAAAAGAAGCTACGACTTTGCGACCCAGCCGTCAAACGAAGCAGCATGGAACGAGTCAAGCGCATGGGACGGGTTCGCGCTTGTTGCAGAAATAGCAGGAATAGGGATTGCGAGAACCCTGCCTTCAGGAGGGGCAGCAGGAGGATCCCTGAAGGCTGTTGGGCAAAGCGGTGACGATCTTGTAAAAGGAACTGTCAAGTTAACTGATGACCTGGCGAGAACAGGAGATGATGTGGCAAAGACAGCAGACGATCTTTTCAAGACAGGGGATGATCTGGCTAAGACAGCGGACGATTTCATAAGAGTAAAGTACGCAGGCCTGCTTGATGATATCGCGGCAAGATACGGGGACGACATGGCCAGAACAGCTGAGAACCTACTTGCTAAATACGGGGACGACGCGGCAAGGGTTCTGAAAGCATTTAATAAAGGACATGTATCACAGGAAACAATTGAGCTCCTTGAACGATTCAAAAACGTGAAAGGAATAGACAAAGAAATAAAGCGCATCGCATCGCAGGTTGATGAAACAGGGGACTATGCTAAGAAAGCATGGGATTCAGTGAAAGGATACAAAAACAACATTAAGGGAGTGGAAGGAGAGCTGAAAGCTGCGGCCAAGCTTGAAAGTGAAGGCTACCAGATTCTGGAGTTTGACAGGCCTCTTGGGTCTAGGGACCTTGATGTTGTAGCAAGAGCCCCGTCAGGAGAAGCGGTTCACGTTCAGGTGAAGAATGCTGACCTGTCCAAGTGGAAATCATGGCTACCGCAATTCGAAGACACGATAAAAGCAGCAGCCAAAGACACTTCAGAAACAGGGCCCGCGCGTGTTAAGATACTACTCAGCGCGGAAGAAAAAGCAAAGCATCCTAAAATCTATGAGAAACTGGAAGAATACGTTAAGCAACTTGGCGCAAAGAATGGGGTGAGGGTAGACCTTGAAACAATATAAACGAAAAATGATTATATGGTTCTGTGTGAGGAGTGAATTAAATGTCTCTGGACGAAATTAACAAAGTAGACTTGGTGGCAAAATCCCCTGAAGGCAAGATAGCCTTTGTTGCAGTAGATCATAGGAAATGGTCAGAAATATCTAACGCATACAACAAGGTATTGGCCAAACTAGCATCTTACAAGGAGTACCTTGATTCAAACGCTTTCAAAAAAGAATACGGAAACAAAGAATACGAAATACTACTCATGACCCCTGAAGAACCCCCCGAGCAAATAAAAGGCCTTCTAGAAAGCTTGTCAGCAAAATGGAAAAAAACAGCATAATCTGCCTAGGATTTCTTGAGCTGATGTGACGAATAACGGATAACATCAGGTCAAGGTATGATGACAAGGCGGTAGAATCAGCAGAAGGGCTTCTTGCCAGGTACGGTGATAAAGTAGCAAAGGTCTTGGAAGCGTCCAAGTCAAAGGTGGATCCGTCAAAACTTTCCAGCGCGATCTCTCGGTTCAGGAATCCTGAAGAGGTTATGGCGAAACTGGCAGAGGTCTCAGAAGTGAAAGGAATTGATCAGTTCGTGAATCAGTTAGTACTCTCTTCTTATGAAACAAAGTATTAACTTGGTATAGAAGAACAACTGGCACGCATAGTCGAGGAAGCAAGAGGATGGGGTCCAGAAAATATTAAAGTTGAAGTGAAGGTATCTACTACTGCAAAATGGACCAGACTGGATATAGAAACGCCTGAAAGATATATAGAGATAAAACGGTGGACGACTGACTCATTTTATAAATACAAGGAATCATTTATTATACAGATTAAAAAATATCTTCTTCAAGCAAAAAAGACAGGTAAGATAGTAGAAATTAGGTCAGTAAACGAGATACCTTCTGATATGAAGGTAGAACTATACCAGATGGCGGATAACTATGGCGTGAGGCTGGAGATAAATGAGGGTACGGGGGTTACGATAAATGAGTGATTTTGAAGTGAGGATGTGCTCCGAGGATGTAACAACAGGATCTGTTAGAGAGTTCATGTCTAATGTACGCTATCATTCTAACAAGATTTTTGGGTACGGAATCTCTGATTACAACTACTCGACAGAAAGGTTTGCTGATTTGGTTCTAAACGGGAAAGGGGGTTTTTTCGGCGTATGGTTTGACAGTGAAGGAACTGATGGGTACACGTTCGGTTTGAGCAGAAAGGAAGATAAGTTCATGATCCTTCTTGAATACAGTCCGAATAACAACTTACCAAGGTTTTTGAATCATGTTAAGAATATTTATGATGTATTCAGCCCGTCTGTTGGTTTTGCATATAATCCGGAGTTTATAGAAGAGACCGAAGTTAAGCAAGGGAAAAACCTCCCCCATTACTTCGAGTGGTTCTGGATCCTTGGCCCTGAGCTCGCCGAACAATACGACCTCTCAAAAATACCGGCAGCATTCCAAATCAAAAAACTCCAAGACGGAGGAGTAATAATACTCGACCCAAACCCACTAAACTCCAAAATAACCGAGCAAGACAAAAGAAAACTGTACAAACTGCCTAAGAAGAGGATATAAGTAGGTTATTTGGAAAAAACAGAATAAAAGTCTTGAATAAAGAGTTAATTTTCCCAAAATACGGCAATTTTCCAGGTTAGTTAGGGATAGTTTTTTATTATAAAAATTTCCAAACTAATAAGGGGGTTTAGGTGACAGAATACTATACCGAAAGAATTCTTGGAAAAAAAGTCCTGAACGTGGACTTTACAGGCACTAATATCTCAGCAAGCTTGAATGATCCGAAGTGTTTCCAAACGGTTTGCAAGACCCTGCGCGTGGAGAACCCTGACAGGATAGTGCTGATAAAAGACTACCGCGCAGAGTACGGAGAGCGCGACACAAACTGGCTTAAGATCTACGCCCGGGCAAGAATCTCCTTTGATTTCGGGAAAAAAGTGCTAAAGAAACTGCCTGAACTCAAGAGGGTCCAGGAAAACCTGCAGCTCCTGCTTAACTCCAACCCAGAAAAAGCACTGGAGGAAACGAGAAAACTGCTCAAGGAAGGCCTGCCCGTGAAAAACGCTGCGCGCCACGGGCAGGAGACCGCTATCGCGCTTGCTGCGCTCAAAAAACTTGAGAACAGGCTCAGGGACGTTGGGGTTGCAAACCCCGGGAAAATGGTTCCAGTGATGGTTCCGTCATTTGTTTCATCACACATAATCCCCGTCAACGGGAAGAAAACTTTGCTTTCCTCTTATTCTGTAAAAGGGTCCAAGGTCAACGTTTACGCAGTGCAGGGAATGCAGGAAAACTACTACGAGCTCAAGCCAAAGGAGCTCGGCCTGCACGCAGACGAGGTGAAAACAGTCTGGAAAACACTGGAAGAACTTGCAGGAAAAGAAGAAGACATTCCAGTGCACGGGCTCAGAGAAAGATTCAAGGAGCTTGCAGAACAATCCCTAGGAGAAGAGCACAAGAAGCTCGCGGACATAATCGCGGTGCACTCAGCAGGGTACGGCCTGCTGGAAACCCTTCTGTCAGACGAAAAAGTGCAGGACGTGTACCTTGACTCTCCAGGAGGTAACAGAATATACCTGTACCACGAGGACCATGAGGAATGCGTGACAAACATCGTGCACACGAATCTTGATCTGGAAAAACTTTCGGCAAGGTTCAGGGCTGTTTCAGGCAGACCTTTCGATGAATCAAGCCCGGTAATAGACACAGAACTGGCAGACCTTGGGGTTAGGGTCTGCGGAGTAAGAGAACCTGCAACATTTCAGGGAACTGGCTTCGCGTTCAGAAGGCATAAAACAAGCCCATGGACCCTTCCAGAGTTCATAAACGTTGGAATGATAGACAGTTATACAGCAGGCCTGCTTTCGTTCCTTGTTGATGCTCAGAAATCCATACTCGTTACTGGGCCCAGGGGAAGCGGAAAAACAAGCTTCCTTTCAGCACTGCTCGCAGAACTTCCCACAAGCTACAGGGTAATAGCAATAGAAGACACGCCAGAACTTCCAGTGAACCAGCTTACCGTCCTTGGAAGAAAAGTGCAGCACCTTAGAGTAGCTCCTGCAATCTCAAGAGAATCCTACGAGCTCATGCCAGAAGAATCACTGAGAACAGCACTCAGACTTGGAGAATCAGTACTGGTCATAGGAGAAGTTAGAGGCGCAGAAGCAAAAGCCCTTTTTGAAGCAATGAGGGTGGGTGCAGCAGGAAACGCGGTAATGGGAACAATACACGGATCGTCAGCGTACGACACGTGGGACAGGATAGTGAACGATCTCGGCGTGCCGAGCACCAGCTTCAAGGCAACAGACGTAGTAGTAAGCCTTGCTGCTTTCAGAGAATCAGAAGCACTCTCGAGAAGAAGAAGACTTGTAAGCATAACAGAAGTCAAAAAAGACTGGAAAACAGACCCCCTGCGCGAAAAGGGATTCAACGACCTCCTCTCTTACGATCCTAAAAAAGACGCTTTCAGGAAAAAACAACTTGCCAACAGCCAGCTGTTCAAGAAGATAGCGTGGTCAAAAGGCATTACAGTCCAGCAGGCCATGAAAGCAGTTGAAGCCAGGGCAAAGGTTAAGAAAGCCCAGGTTGACCTTGCCAGGAAAACAGGAAAACAGAAACTGCTCGGGTTGGAGATGACCGCGCTCATAAACCAAAAGTACTACGCAGAAGTGACCGTGGGTAAAAAACCGGACTACCAAAAGGCGGTCAGAAAAGTGATAAACTGGATGGGTGAACAAGTTTGAACTATGTTCAAGCCTGCAAGAAATTCGGCAGCCCTCTGTTCTGCAGAACAGAACCAGAAGTAAGCGCCGAGTTCAGGATAGCCTTGGAGTTTTTGGAATGGGACATCACGCCCCAGCAGGTGATAGCATTCTCAAGGCTTGCTGCTTTAGTCTCTGCAATCGCGCTTATTCCAGCCGCTGTCTTTAACATAATCTTCGCACCACTAGTGCTGATAATACCTTTTGCCTTGCTTCACGTTATCACAGAACATCCCAAGTACGCTGCAGGCCAAAAGGCTGCAGAAGCACTAAGCACAATACCCCGGACATTCAATCACCTTGTCATAAGCCTGAAGCAGTCTCCAAACCTTGAGCAAGGAATAAGATTCGCTGCCGAAAACGGAGAAGGCTGGCTTGCAGACTCCTTCCGCAGAATATACTGGAAAGTGTGGACAGGGAAAACACGCAATGCCAAGCACGGGCTCATCAGTCTCGGAGAAAAAAGCAAAAATTTCATGCCCGAGTTCGAGAGGGCAGTTACTCTTGTTAATTCAGCAGTGTCAGAAAAAGACAGGCAAAAACGCAATTCTTCATTGGATCATTCTCTAGAAGTCCTGCTTTCAGGGGCCAAGAACAGAGTAAGATCGTATGTCGGCAGCCTCTTTCTGCCAACGCTCATACTATTCAGCCTGGGCAGCATCCTGCCTCTAATCTTTATCTCCCTGCTTCCGGTTACGTCCTTCTTCGGGATGAGCATGGGATCTCCTAGGGAAATCATAATAATCCTCTCGGCCACGCTTGTAGTCATAGGCGCATACTCGCAAAAAATCCTGTCGAGCAGACCACCTTCTTTCACGGTCCGCACGCCAGAAAGCGAGCTGCCTGCTTGGAAGACAATAGTGCACGGCAAAAAAGTAAACATAATACTATTATTTGCTGCACTATTCCTGCTTACCAGCGGCATCGGAATTTTCTACCTGCTTTCAGAAGCAGGCCTGATCGTGTTCAAAACAGGCCTCCCGTTATTCGATGAGTTTGGAACCATGTTTGCAGTAGCAGGAGCCGCAGCCAGCATAAGCATCACTGCTTGGGCGTGGTACAAGCCCAGAATAAAAGAGTCAAAAGAAATTAACGAGCTCGAAGAACAAGCACTTGATGCAGCATACCACCTGAGCGCAAGACTCTCTGACGGAAAACCACTAGAAGAATCAGTAGGTTTCGTGGCAACCTCAATGCCCGGAACAAAAACCGCGGAACTGTTCAAAACAGTCTGGAACAATATTAGAAGAAGAGCAATCTCCATAGAACAGGCTTTCACAGACCCGCGGACAGGAGTCCTGAACAAAACAAAGTCAAGCACCCTGCGCACCCTGTTCAGGCTAGCGCTTTCAGGAAGCAAAAAGGGAACAAGAGAAGCTGCAGACGCGCTCATGACCTTCGCAAGACAACTTGAAGACCTGCGTGACGCTGAAAAAACCATGAAAGAAATGATACAAAAGAACATAAGCATGCTCAAGGCAACAGTAGCATTCTTTGGGCCTGTGGTGGCAGGGATAGTAGTGACACTGCACGAAATAGTTCAGAGCGCGATTATTTCAGCAAAGCACGCGATGACGTCCGTCAACACACAGTACAACCTTTTTTCAGGCCTGTCCGGAATAGGTGAAAAAATGGTGTCAGTACAAGCAATGCAGGCAATAATAGGAATATACATCCTTTTGCTCAGCGTAGTACTCATCAGGTACGTTACCCTGATAGAACAAGGAGAGGATAAAACAGCTTTCGCGTACAACCTGGCAAGATACATGCCAGTAGTGGCTGTTGTTTTCATGCTGACCAGAATGGTCTCAAAAATGGTAATAGGAGGATGAAAAAATGAGAGATTTGATCTTGGCAATAAAAACCATGGCAAGAGCCAAAAGAGGAGTTGAGGGACTCCCACTAAAGTACGCCATAATACTGCTAGTAGCAGCAATAGCAATAGGAATGGCAGTGTACGTGGCTACAACAATGTCTGGAGGAGTGCAGTCAGGAGTAAACCAGATCAACCAGACCCTAGGAGAACAACTCAACAAGAGCCTGAATATATCATGAGGCGGGGAATAGAGGGAACGCCTGTCAGGCTAATGCTGTCCATCTTCCTAATGGCAGTAGTCCTAGTGCTGGCGTTCTACGAAATAAACGCCTTCAACGAGTTCAACGACAGGAGACACTTTGTCCAGAGCGTGACCGTTCTCGTTAACGGGATGATCTCACTGGCCAAGACAAGTGATCCAGGCAGTTTCATGATGGTGACACTGAACATTCCGGCAAACTCCAGCATAATCCTGGATAACCAGACGAACAAGATAACAGCAGTGTACCATAATGAAAAAACAGAATACAACATAACAGGAAGGCTACTGTGGTCAAGGTACTACAACACGAGCACGCGCCAAGTACAGTTATACTACGGTGATCCAGGTCAAGAAAAAGCAGGAGACCAGAACATGATAGCATTCGTCCCAGGGTGAAGTGCATTGAAAGGATTCATTTCATGGATGTCATCAAAACTGGCAGTACTCCTGTTCGGTGTGGCGCTGTTCAGTGCGATGACAGAACTGTACCTTGTTGCAAAAGACTACCATGACAAGGCACTGGTCATCAGCGACATGAACCTGATCAAAAGCACAGCAGTAATGCTTCCAGAAAACGGGGTCCAGAACCTCACGCTAAGCAGAAAAAGGAACATTTCCCTTTCAGGATCCTCGTGTACGCTCCAGATAGACGGGCTTAACACAACCCTGTTTGAACAGTCATGCCGACAGTCCAACAAAATCAGCCAGCTGATAACAGTCAAAAAATCAGCAGGAGTGGTAAAAATTGATTGACGAAGACATTCCTGCATTGATTCCGGCAGCAGTAATTATCACCGCAACATTCCTAGCAGTAATGCAGGCTATGGTGGGACAAGCAGTAGCATGGAATGACATACAGCAGAGGACTGCTTTGTACAACGCAGCAGACCACGCGTGGGAAAAAATAGGTGGAGATTACCACGATCAAGTCATTGAGTTACAAGGATACTGCATAACCCTCAAAAACAGCTCAGGACAGATAGTGTTCCAGTCAGGCTCAGACTGCAGTTCAGGAGCAGTTGAAGTACTACCAGTGAGGGTGAATGGAAAGATGGGAAGGATGGAGGTCAGAGCATGAAAGGTCAGCTCATGATTGACGTGCTCATGATGGTGCTCTCCTTTTCAGTAATACTCATCGCAGTGTTCGGCACAAGCTCTTTTGACACAGACCAGCTTGCTTACAGACACGACTATTCAGTAAACCAGAAAACCCTTATTTCAGTGCTTCAGGCAAACTACACACTAAACTCCCGGACCGGGAGAGGCATTGACTTTCTTGTCACAGGAGACAGTCTTGCTGACCTCTCCCAGCAGATGAACCAAACACTGTACCAGCTGAACAAAGGCGAAAGAAACTACATCCTTTACTCTCCAGGCAGGCTCTGGGCGTACGACAAACAACCGACCGTGTGTATGGAACAAATCCCGGTCGCAAGAATGGAGTACGAAACAAACTCCGGAGAAAAAATAACAGTACTCTACGGAAGCTGGCCCTCGTGGATGGAACTGCCTGAAACCTGCTGAAGGTGATCCAGATGTTTGGACTTGAGAAGATAGAAAAGCTTGAAAAACAGGTTAAGGACCTGCAAAGAAGAGTTGAACAGCTTGAAGAAGAAGTGAACGTACTCAGAAAGAAGGGAAGAAAGTGAAAGGATACATGGTGACCCCGATAATATTCATAGCGCTCTTTTTGACAGCTGCAGCACTAATCTTCAACCACCTGCAGCTGAGCGCAGAGAACGACAAACAGGTTTCAGCCAACCTTCTTTCAGCAGGCGCAAGAAACGAGTACTGGAAAAAAATGATCTCCTGTTCCGCAAGAGCATACGAGACAATAAAAAACGAGCGCCAGCCGGGCAGATTAGGAATGCAAGCGCTCATAGAACAAAGAATACAAGAACATGATCACATTACCACCAGCGTGCTACTGGAGAACGTTTCAGGAAACGTGAAGGTGACTATAGTCCCGCAGGACTATCTTGTGAAAGAAGAAGGGCTGTTGTTCAACTACACCGGAAAAACATATTCAACACTGTTGGGAGAAGAATACACGTTTACGGGATGATACTATGTCAAAAATAAGAGAAGGGGACGTGGTGCTTTCGCTTCTGAAAAATCCTGTCACTGAAGCCTTGTCAGTTAAGGCCATTGCAGAGCATGCAGGAGTCTCTGACAAGACTATAAGCAGGATGATAAAAAATAACCGCCTGCCAAAATTTAGAGTAAGCCTTAACTACCCTCTTCTAAGGGTGTTTACGCTGCTAGTGTACTGCGAGAGCAGCATTCAATTAGACGAAGAAGACTTCAAGGGCATACCCTTCGTGGAAGAAGTATACGTTACCGATTCCTTCAAGAACGAGTACTTCATCAAAATGAAAGTGCTCAAGTACAACATGATATTCCCTGCCCTAAAAAAATTAAGAGAACTGGTTGCAGCAGACTATTTTGTCACGAACATCGCGTACGATTACCTGTATGATACTCTGCTTCCCCAGGATAGCAGATACTTTGACGTGAAAAGAGAACACTTGGACGAGAAGGACTGGAAAGTGCTCTCTGCACTGAACGAAAATCCCCTGAGGCCCATTAACGAGATCGCGTCAGAAATACGCATTCCAGTGCAAACGGTCAGCTACAGAATCAACAAGATGGGATCAAAAAACATAATCCTTGGATACCCTGTGTTCCCAGAGCCAAGTGTAATAGAACAAGCAGGCCTCAGAACCTACTTGTACTTGGCAAGGAGGTGGGACCCAATAAACTTTGATCCAGAGGTAATTAACGTATCAATGCACTACTTCCATGCAGGATACAACATAGGAGGGGTAGTGTTCGCGAAAAGTTCGGCAGTGCTAAAAAAAGGGCTCAAAGGATCTGACCGGGCAGTAGTATTCAAAATAAAAGACATCATTCAAAACAACTGGATGGAGGGATTGTGGGATGAAAGGAATAAACGAGGCTAACAGGCTGTTTGACCTCATAGGAGAAAAACTGCTTCCAGACCTTTCAACCAGCTCTATCTCAAAAGTGGCAGGAGAAAAAATAACTCGCACCCACCTAAAAAAGGTGTCGGAAAGCACCGGGGCAATACGTGTCATCACCGCTATTGATTTCATGAAACTCAGGGTGCATAACTTTCTGATGTTCTTTCTGGTTAAGGACAAGGACCAAAAATTTGACATGCACGAAAAGCTCTGCAGACTGCCATTCGCGTCCAGGGTGGCAACAATATCAGGATCAAAAGCGGATTTCATGGTCCACTTCAGGACAAACGAGTACAGCCACGTGCATAATGTAATCTATCCTGCGATAGCAGAATACAAGGACCTGCTTAAAGTGGAAGCAGTTTACCCGGCATCCCCTGTATACGATCTGCTCATCCATTACCCTGAGGCCTCTGAACCCCCCCACGAAAAAATAAGCCTGCTCGACTGGAAGATCTTAAGCGAGATAAAAGAAGATGCGCTGAAGACATACAAAGAGATAGGAAAAAAAGTGGGCGTCAGCGAGCACACGGTCAGGAACAGGATAAAAAAGATGCACAGCAAAGGCGTGATCAAAGGGTATATTGTAGTAAGGGTGTGGGACAAGTATCCCGCGGAACAGGTCCCGGTAATTGGTCTTATAGGCCTTACAGGAAAAGAAAAAGGAATGCATAACTTCCTGAACGCGTTCATGGAATCCAACGCGTTCAATCTGTGCATGTACCACACGTACGGCAAGTACGCCTACCTGATAGAATTCAGAATAGGAAGTATGATAGAACTGCAGAAACTCATCAAAAGACTTCCCAAAAAAGACATACGGGTCCTAGACTTTTACACACTATTCGACCAAACGTACCCCAACTGGGCAGAGTCAGTAGTGAAATATTGGAAAAAATA
>CAZVAJ010000017.1:0-8798 GCA_964625085.1 Microcaldota archaeon
GTGAGCGCTCCAGGATATGATCTGTTTTCAGTAGTCCTGCTTATGCTGGCAGGAGCCGCGTTTGTTTTCAGCAGTTCATTTAAGCAGTTTGGAAAGCTTTTGCTTGAGGCTTGACCTCAGGCTTGCCAGAGTACTGGCCAGGCCTACTGCCAAGGTCACGGTCATTATCCAAACCCCCACTTCAAGCATGTCAGACAATTCTACGCTTGACCCGAACACTGTTTTTACCAACATACACCCCTTTTTATACTCCTTTTTCAGAACACTGCCATATGCTTGATCCTGCAAAAATCCTTGCTGAAAAGGTCTTGTCAGGAGAAATCAGGGACAAAAAACAGATGGCCAAAGAAAAGGCAAGGCTAGCAAGAAAACTGCACGCGAGCGAGATGCCGTCAGACGCGGACATCCTGCTCCAGATCCCTGCAAACAAGAGAAAAGATTACGAGTGGCTTAAGATAAAGCGTACAAGAAGCCTTTCAGGGGTATCGGTTGTCGCGGTAATGACCCCTCCTCACTCTTGCCCTCATGGAAAGTGCACGTACTGCCCGGGAGGGTCAGAAATAAGCACGCCGCAGTCATACACTGGAAGAGAGCCTGCAGCAATGAGGGGAAAACAGTTTGAGTACGATCCGGAGAAACAGGTCAAGGAAAGGATCAGGGCCTTGGAAGCAGCAGGCCATCCTACTGACAAAATAGAACTCATTATCATGGGAGGGACTTTTCCAGCGCGCCCAGAGCGCGAGATTGAAAATTTTGTGCTCGGGTGTTTCAACGGCTTGAATGACACGCGTTCTGACAACATCTTGGAAGCGCATGAGCTGAACGAAAAGGCAAAACACAGGTGCATCGGCCTGACTTTTGAGACCAGGCCAGACCAGTGCTCGCGCGAGCAAATAATGCTGATGCGCAGATTAGGAGGCACCAGAGTAGAGCTCGGAGTACAGAACCCTGACAACAGAGTGTACAAGAGAGTGCAGAGAGGGCACACTGTAGTTGACGTGGCCAGAGCAACAGAAGACTTGAAGAACGCGCTGTTCAAGGTAAACTATCACTTGATGACAAACCTCCCAGGATCAGATCCTGAAAAAGATCTGCAAATGTTCAAAAAGATCTTTTCAGATGAGAGGTTCAAGCCAGACATGATAAAAGTATACCCAACCCTCCTGATAAAACCAGAGTACGGGAAAACAACACTTTACGAGGAGCACTCTCGCGGGGAATGGATCCCGTACTCTGAAGAGGAGACTGCTGAAATAATCGCGAGAGCCACCCGGTTTTTCCCAAGATGGGTCAGAGTAATGAGGGTTCAGAGGGACATCCCCAGTCCCTTGATCCTCGCAGGCCCAAAGCATTCTAACCTCCGGCAGTTGGTGGACGAGAAAAGGAAAGAACTTGGAGTAAAGTGCAAGTGCATCCGGTGCAGGGAAATAGGCCTGAAGTCAAGGGACGAAATGTTCGAACCAGACTGGGACAGCGTAATAATAGAAGAAACAGAGTACACCGCATCAGGCGGGAAAGAATACTTCGTCTCGGCAGAAGAAAAAACACACGACGCGCTCGTGGGATTTGTTAGACTCAGGCTTGCTGTGTTCTGGCCAGAAGAATTGCGTGACTGCGCGGGAATCAGAGAACTGCACGTGTACGGGCAAGAGGCAAGAATAGGCGAAAGAAAAAAAGGAACAGGACAGCACAAGGGTTACGGGCAACAACTTCTGGAAAGAGCAGAAGATATCGCTAGGGAAAAGGGGTTTGCGAAAATTGCGGTGATTTCAGGAGTGGGTGTGAAACAGTACTACAAACAAAGAGGATACGCTGAGAAAGGAAACTATCTTATAAAGAACCTGGCTTAAAATAACAAAAGGGTGCAGCAGGAAGATGCAGAAAAAGATTCTGGAAGAAAAAGGGATAAAAACAGGGGACAGGATACTCATAGAGAGGCCTGATTCTGCGTATGAGGGCGTGCTGATGCCCAACCACGAGTTCTCAGACCCTGAAGTTTTGATAATAAAACTTGACAACGGGTACAATGTTGGGGTTCGGCTTGAACCGGGTTCTGTTGTAAAAAAGGTGCATGCTAAAGAAGAGCGCAGAAAAAAAGAAGTCCAACTATCGTTTAACAAGAGCATGCCTCCTGTTACGCTGATAACAACAGGGGGAACAGTAGCCAGCAAAGTAGACTACGAGACAGGAGGAGTGGTAGCGTTAATGAGCCCGGAAGAACTCATATCACTCGTTCCAGAGCTTGTTGACATCGTGTTCTTGAACAAGATAAGAAGACCGTTTAACAGGATGTCAGAGGACATGATGCCAGCAGACTGGAAGGTTCTTGCTAATGAAGCTGCTAAATCGATTAACGAAGGTGCAGAAGGAGTGATAATCACGCACGGGACAGACACACTGCACTACACAGCATCTGCCCTCTCTTTCATGATACAAGACCTTCCAAAGCCAATAGTGCTCACCGGGGCTCAGAGAAGTTCTGATAGGCCCAGCACGGACGCAGCAATGAACCTGCTGTGCTCGGCCAGAATCGCAGGCCATTCTGATCTAGCGCACGTGGGAATCTGCATGCACGCAAGCATGAATGATGACTACTGCAATTTCATTCTTGGAACAAGAGCAAGAAAAATGCACACAAGCAGACGGGATGCTTTCAGAGCAATAAATGACACGCCTCTCGCGAGGGTGTGGCCCAAAGGAAGAATAGAAGTGCTCAAAAAAGCATACTGCAAAAGAAGCAAAGGAGAAGCAGTCCCGGACCCTGTGTTCGAAGAAAAAACAGGTTTTGTCCACGCTTATCCTGGGCAGGCTGATGTAATAGAAAAGATGATTGACAAATCATACAAGGGCATAGTTGTTGCAGGAACAGGGCTCGGGCACGTTGCTTCAGCCTGGCTGGACGCATTAGAAAGAGCAGTATCCCAGGGGATGGTTGTGTGCATTGCTCCCCAGACCTTGTACGGCAGGCTTAATCCCTTCGTGTACTCCAGAGGAAGAAAAGAATACGAGCAAGGCATCCTCTTTTTGGAGGACATGCTTCCGGAAACAGCGTACGTGAAGCTGGGATGGCTTTTGGCCCATGATTACTCTGAAGAAGAGGTTAAGAGAAAAATGCTCGAGCCTGTTGCAGGAGAAATAAGCACAAGAAGCTTGCCAGGAGGATTCATATGATAATCGGGCTGACAGGGCTTGCGCGGTCTGGAAAAGACACGGTAGCAGACTATTTCGTGAAAAAACACGGGTTCAAAAAACTGGTGTTCAGCGACATGCTCAAGCAGGAAGCTGAAAAAAGAGGAATGCCCAAAGACAAGATGACCTTGTCTGTTTTGGGCAGCAGGCTAAGAGAAGAAAAAGGAAACGCTGTTCTGGCAAAACTCCTTGCCGAGAAAATTGAAGAAGGCAAAGACTACCTGTTGGTGGGCTTCCGGAGTCCAGAAGAAGTTGACTACATCCGGAACGAGTTTCAGGAGTTCGTGCTCGTTAGGGTTGATGCTGACAGGGCAGTAAGGTACAAAAGAAGAAGCAGAGAGGATCCGCAGGAGCAGGAAAAGTTTTTTGCCAGAGACGAGTATGACATGGCCACAAAAGGGCTTGGTAAAGTCCTTGACATGGCCGACTACGTGATAAAAAACAACGGCACTTTATCCGAATTGTACGACAAGGTTGAACAGCTCTTGGAGGACTGGAGAAAATGAACTACCGGGAAATAGGCCTGAAAACAGGACTTGAGTTCCACCAAAGGCTTGAAACAGGCAAACTATTCTGCGCATGCCCCTCAGAACTTCAAGAAGAAAAACCAGACCTTGTTGTAGAAAGAAAGCTCAGGCCGGTTGCAGGAGAACTAGGAGAACTTGATCCTGCTGCTGTCAAAGAGGCTCTTTCAGGAAAGAACTATGAGTACCAGCATTTTGATCCAGCATCCTGTCTTGTCGAGCTTGATGAAGAGCCCCCTCACCAGGTTAATGCAGAAGCACTTGAAACCGCTGTGATTCTTTCGCTAATGCTTGATTGCAGTCTTGTTGATGAAGTTCACTTCATGAGAAAAACAGTCATTGACGGTTCTAACACCAGTGGGTTCCAGAGAACTGCCATGATAGGGCATTCTGGAAAAGTAAGAGCAGGAAACGCTGAAGTTAGCATCCTCGGAACTTTTTTGGAAGAAGAATCAGCAGGAATAGTCTCAAGGGACAAGGGTAAAACCGTGTACAAGCTTGACAGGCTAGGGATCCCGCTTATAGAAATAGCAACAGGGATCATGGAACTGGACCCAAAACAGGTTCAGGACATCGCGCTTGAAATAGGAAAACTGCTCAGGGTTACCGGACGTGTCCAACGAGGCCTGGGAACAATTAGGCAAGATGTTAACATCTCCGTGTCAGGAGGAGCAAGAGTAGAGATCAAGGGCCTGCAGGATATCAGAATGCTTGCAAAACTGGTCGAGCTTGAGGCAGAAAGACAGCTTAAACTAATAGAACTGAAAAACACGCTTAGCTCACTGCAAAAGCCTGTGCTAGAACCAGTTGACTTAACATCCTATTTCAGGCAGACAAAATGCAGGTTCATCAAAAAAGCGTTAGATCAGGGTCAGAGGGTAATCGGAACAAGACTGCCTGGGTTTGCAGGGGTGCTTGGTTTTAAGTTAGGCCCTGGCAGGAGGTTTGGGTCAGAGGTTTCAGACTATGCTAAAAAAGCAGGAGTCGGTGGAATAATCCATTCTGATGAAAACATGTCAAAATACCCGATAGAACAGGAGGCAAACGCAGTAAAACACGCTCTTGACATGAAAGAAAAAGACGCCTTCATGCTCGTGGTCGCTGAAAAAGAAAAAGCAGAACAAGCCCTCAAAGAAGCAGTAGAAAGAATACACATCGCGTTTGAAAAAATTCCTGAGGAAACCCGCAGGCCGCTGCCTGATGGGTCATCAGAGTACATGAGGCCAATGGCCGGAGAGCACAGGATGTACCCTGAAACAGACGTGCCCCCAGTGACAATAAGAAGAGCATGGCTTGATGAACTGAAGAGCAGGATGCCTGCAGACCCTAAGAAAATACAGGACGATCTGATGATAACATACGGGCTTCCTGAACCTCTTGCGGAAACAATGGTGATATCCAAGAACAGAAGCCTGTTTTACAAACTGGCTAAAACAGGAGCAAGCCCGACCGTGATAGCAATAACACTAGAACAAACAATGAAAGCAATAAGAAGAGAAGGACACCCTGTTGATAGAATAACGCCTGCGCACCTTGAACAACTGTTCTCTGGTCTGGCGAAAAAAATGTTCTCTAAAGAAGCTGTTCCAGAAATACTGAAAGCATGGTCAAGCGCTCCTGAAAAAACACTTGATCAGATCCTCTCAGCCACGGGCCTGAGCACTGCATCAGAAGAGGATGTCAGAAAGGATATTGTGATACTGCTTGAACGCAACCCAGAACTTTTAGAGGACAACAGAAAGGCGTTCAGGGTAATAATGGGAGAACTGATGAAAAAGTACCGCGGGAGGATTGATGGTTCTCGGTTGAGCATGATCCTAAGAAAAGAAATAGGAGGCTGATGGCCTTTGGCAGATTTGCTTGAAGAATGGATGGCTTACTTGCAACAGGACCCCTACCTTTTCCATCTATCAAAAGATGCTGTGGTTGTTGATCTTCTTCTCAAACTGGATTCAGAAGGGGGAAAAAGCGCTCACCAGGTTTCTGAGGAAATGAACCTGCCTTATGACAGGGTCAAAAAGAAAATGGAAGACCTCGTGCACCACAGCGTGCTGGAAAAAATGCAGGCGGGCCCAAGATGGATTTACTTCCTTTCTTTTAAGGGCAAGGAGTTTGTTGAAAGATATAAGAAAGTGCACTGAGGTCCCTGTTAAAATTCTTTCTTAAACTGGCACGCCTTGCATATCCTTTCCGCGCTCGGTTCCCCGCACACTTCACAGTAGTCTAGCGGGCCTGTTGCTTTAATGTTCTTTCTAAGGATTGGAATCAGTTTGTCATTAGTGTGCAGTATACTCAGCTTTGTGCCAGGATATTTCGCTTCCACTAGGTTTACAGCATCCCTTACTGTTCCCCTGTACGCAGTAACCGCGTAAGGGCATTCAATATCGCTGTACTCAATGCCTTTCAGCAGGGCGTAGATCACGTTCTCTTTCTCACTGCATTCCCTTAATGGTTTTACCCTTGGAATAAACCTTTTATCTTGAACAATTCCGGTTACCGGGCCACCTCTTGCCAGTCTGTTAAGTTCTCCTCTGAAAAAGTTCATGAGGATAGACTGCACTTCATCGTCAAGATTGTGTCCTATGGCCAACTTCGTGCAGCCTAATTCGCGTGCCTTCCGGTTAAGAAGATCACGTCTGAACACTCCGCAGTAAGAGCACGCGTTTCTGCCGCCCTCTTTTACCATCTGGTCTAACGTTTTCCCGTACGCTTCCTTGAATGAAACCTTGTGCAGTTCCAGGCCCAGGTGCTTGCACATTTTTTCAGCGTACGGAATGGTTCTGTTCCGGTACCCTTTTATTCCTTCATCCACAATTATTGGAATGACGTTGAACCTGAGGCTGTGGAGTAAGTGCAACATTACCAAAGAGTCTTTTCCTCCTGATATTCCTACTCCAACAAAATCATTTTTTTGGTCAAGTATTTTTGGAACAAGTCTTTTGACTTTTCTCTCATAGTAATGAATAAAGTGCTTCTTGCAGTACGCTTTTCTCGTGTGCGGTAAGAAGGCAACTGCCTTTTGACTGCAGTAACTGCACCTCATCCTCCACTCACTACCGGGATGAGTTTTATGACGTCCCCCTCGTGCAAGGGCTCGTCAAGAAGGATAATCTCGTTTTCTTTTGAGAATACGTATTCCCCGGGGTTTATGCCCTGAGAGGTCACAAGATCCTTAAGGGCAGTTCCTTTAAACTCTACTTCCCTTGTTTTTCCTCTCAGGGATAGTGTTACCTTCATGTTGGTTCAGCCTTTCAGAGCACTTTCTGCTTTTTTCTGGTCTGGCACGACCATTCCCAGGTCAACCCAACCGTTTTCTTTGTTTATGAGGTAGATGCGTTCTATGTTTATCTTGTTGTATGCGAGCTTGTAAACCTGTTTAGCGAGTTCGCCTGGCCTGTCAGCAATCCTTAAAGGCATGACCTCAGAGGTGGTGAACTCAAAACCCCCTTGCCTCAGCACTTTTTCAGTGGTGTTCTCGTCTTCTGTTATCATTATCACCTTGCCGTTTTCCCCAGATCCTTCTCCGTACAAGGTAGTCATGTTTATTCCAACGTCTCCGAGAGTTTTGCATACTCTTGCAAGAGCCCCTGGCTCGTTCTTCAGGCTAATAATAAACTCTTTCATTTTCCTTCACCTCAGTACCAGATTTCCGGAATAGGGGTATTTATTGGTTTTCACACAGGCTCAAAAATAACTTTATCTTCCAACTTTACTTTCTTAAGCTTCCAATGAATAGTCTTTCCTTCTACTGTTATTACTTCCCCTTTCCTACTAACTGTTACCATGTCCTGTTCTGACTTTATGGGAAGGTTCATTATCACTGTCTGTCCGTCTTTCATCTCAAGCATGGTTCTGTTAAGCTTTTTTAACTGCTCATGAAATTTTTCGGAAAGGAGCCTATCCTTAAGCTCCTGTACCTTAACATACTCCCGGCCGATGTTCTCCAGCATGCGGGGGTCAATCTTCCCTTTCTGTTCTTCTATAGCGCGTCTGATTATCTTTTCTCTTCTTTCTATTTCTTCTTTTATTCCTCTTTTCTTGCGCTTCATTTCAGCACCTTGGAATCCTTCCACACGAGGTTAAGAAAGTCTTTCACGTGCACGGCCATCTCAGGGTTGTCAAGCCATGCTGCCGCGAATGGAATTGCAGGAGCTACCATTACCTCTCTTTCGTCTACCACCATATCGAACCCGTGAATCTTGTTCCGGATTCTAATCATTCCCGCGCCTTTCAGTCTTTCAATGTTTTTGTCCTCTGTGGCAATCCTTACCTTCACTCCTTTTTTCCAGGCTTTCTTAAGCTCTTCAAGAGCAGGGTCTGAGATTATTTCAGGGTCAGGCACGTTTATCATGATCTCGTTTTTTGCTCTTCTTATCATTTCAATAGCCTTTTCCTGCACTGCATCAAAGCCTTTCACGCCCCACACGATCGTGGGGATCATCGGGCCCCTCTTTCCTTTCAGGCTTTCAAGTTCTTTTATGCTCTCTTCTTTTGCTTTTTTTATCAAGCTCATTTTCTTTTCCGCGTTTTGGGACACTGCTTTTTTCGGGTCAACTGCTCTAAACACCATGGGCTTTTTCTTTTCTATTTCTGCAAAGCCTTTCTGGCATAGTTTTTCCATTACCGCGTACAGGTTGGATCTTGGCACGGTGCATAACTGGCTTAGTTCTGTAACATTGGCGCTTCCTGCCTTAACAAGGCCTATGTATGCTTTTGCCTCATAGTCAGACAATCCAAGCAACTTCAAGTTTTCTACCAATTTCATGTTTCCAGCCCCTGTTCCTCAAGTTCTTTCAAAACCTTTTCCACAAACTCTCTTATCCTATCAGGGTCCGCTTCCCTCTCTTTCGCCAGGTCAAGCGCCTGCTCAAAAGAAGCCTTGTGGTACTCTTTTCCCTGCTTTTTCTTGTTCTCTTCATTCCACTTTTTCCATGGTATTCCTTTCAGAGCATGCGCGATCTCAGGGTCAAAACTTATAAGCCCGTTTTCCATCAGCAGAGCTATAACAGGATAACCATAATAGTGTTGCCATCTGGTAGCAGGGTCACTACTTTTCACTTTCCTCTGCTCTGGAAACAACTCCAC
>CAZVAJ010000018.1:0-641 GCA_964625085.1 Microcaldota archaeon
TTGTTGGTGGTGTTGTTTATGTTGGTAGTGATGATTATAATGTTTATGCTTTGAACGCTAGCACTGGTGCAAAGATTTGGAATTATACCACTGGATCATACGTGGAGTCTTCTCCCACTGTTTCTGACGGAGTGGTATACATTGGTTCTTATGATTATAATGTTTATGCTTTGAACGCTAGTTCTGGTGAGAAGATCTGGAATTATACCACTGGCGGTGGTGTGGATTCTTCTCCTGCTGTTGTTGGTGGTGTTGTTTATGTTGGTTCTAGTGATCATAATGTTTATGCTTTGAATGCTAGTACCGGTGCAAAAATCTGGAGTTATGCTGCAGGGCATGTTGTGTTCCCGTCTCCTGCTGTTGTTGGTGGTGTTGTTTATGTTGGTTCTCGTGATAGTAATGTTTATGCTTTGAATGCTAGTTCTGGTGCTAAGATTTGGAATTATTCTACTGGAGACATTGTAGCGTCTTCTCCTGCTGTTGTTGGTGGTGTTGTTTACATTGGTTCTAGTGATCATAATGTTTATGCTTTGAACGCTAGCAAGGGATCAGTAATCTGGAATTATGCTACTGGAGGATACATACTGTCTTCTCCTGCTGTTGTTGGTGGTGTTGTTTACATTGGTTCTAGTGATCATAAT
>CAZVAJ010000018.1:741-7088 GCA_964625085.1 Microcaldota archaeon
GTTTATGCTTTGAACGCTAGCACTGGTGCAAAGATTTGGAATTATTCTACTGGAGACAGTGTGGAGTCTTCTCCTGCTGTTGTTAATGGAGTGTTGTATGTTCAATCATACGATGGATACTTATACGCTATGGGCGATCCCGATGATTCTCCGTCTGTTGTTCTTAATTCTCCGTCTGATGGCGTGTCTGTGTCTTCTGGGAGTGTGATGTTTAATTATACTCCTTCGGATGATTATGGTCTGCAGAATTGTAGTTTGTGGGCTAATTTTTCTGGTTCTTGGCAGGTTAATCAGTCTGATTCTAGCCCTTCTAGTGGGACTGTGAATAGTTTTAGTGTGACTGGTTTGTCTGACGGTGTTTATGTTTGGAATGTGTTATGTTATGATACTGGTGGTCAAGATAGTTGGGCGGCTAGTAACTACACTTTGACTGTGAATACTAGCAGTTCTGGCGGTCAAGTTGCAGGTAGTGTGAGCATAATCTCTTCACCTGGTTTGGGTGTTGTGGGTGTGGTAATCCTGTTCAGCATGGCGGTGTTCTTTTTGTTCTGGAGGAAACATTAATATTCCTCTTTCCTGTATAGATGAGCATATGCCAAAGAAAAGAAAAAGAGCAATGGACCTTGTTCCTGAAGCGGTCAGAAAAAGTTCTAAGCGTAAAGAAGCATACGCGTTAGCAATAGAGAAACCCCCAAGGAACATAGAACAGTACAAGAGCATCCTAAAAGAAGTAAAAGACAGAAAAGCACATTTAACAGCCAACCTTAAGAAGGCGAAAAGCCAGAGTGCCAGAGAAGGAATAAAAGAAGAAATACGTTTTCTTGACAAGGTTGTTCTTTTCGCTGAAAAAAAGGTGGAAGCATACAGTAAGAATGAACTGGAAAAGAAAATAGAAGAGAAAGCCAGAGAACAAGAAGCTGAACGCGCGAAGCGCTTTAGAAAAAAACCAAGCAAGGAAGAAACAGTTTCAAGCTTGATGGAACTTCGTAAAAAGCTTAAGGAAAAAAGGGGAAATTAATCCTTTCCCAAAAAGGTTTTTTGAATGAATGCCATAGTCTGCTCATTAAAGGATCCTGCAGGCATGAACATCTTCAGGTTTCTGACAGAAACAGAATTCCAGCCTTCTGACTTCAAGTGGGAGGGTTTAACAGTATACGAGAACAAGCATGACTGGCTTCTTGTGCGGACAGAAAAAGAACTTGTGTACGCTGATAACCTGAATGATCTTGACGTTGAAAGAATTGTCTTTGCAAGCAAGCATTCAGCAGCATCAGGCAAACCCACCCTAACCGTTCATGTTAACGGAAACTTCGGGCCAGCTGATTACGGCGGCCAGCCTGCCGAGCTTGCCGTGGCTGACGCCTTCATGGAACTCAATCTTTTCCTGCAGCTTTCCAAGAATCCTCCAAAAGAATATGAAGTGTCTCTTGAGGCAACCCATCACGGCCCAAGTCTTGAAATCCTCTCTTGCTGGATAGAACTGGGATCAACCCCTGAACAATGGAAGGATGAAAAAGCAGCAGAGTACCTTGCTGAAGCAATACTTGAAGGCATAAGGTCAAAAGAAAAGGCCCCAGCAGCCATTGGAATAGGAGGGGGACACTACTGCCCAAAACTCACACAGTACGAAGGAGAATACGCATTCGGCCACATCTGCCCTAAGTACGCGATAGACTATTTGAATAACGAAATCTCAAGGCAGATGGTTGAAAAAACAGTTCCAAAGCCAGAATACCTTGTCCTGGACAAAAAAGGCGTGAAACAAAAAACAAGGATTTTGTCACTGTTTAAGGACATTGACGTGATACCTGTTTGACCTTCATCGTGGAGAACAGTTTTATAGTCCACCCTCCTTTTATTATTAAATGGACCTGGCACTCACTTCCGCTGAGGTCAGGGCACTTGCTCTGAAGTCCATTACCAACGCAGGCTCAGGCCATCCCGGAGGCTCGCTGTCCTGCACTGACCTCCTTGTCTTCTTGTACTTCAGCCTAATGAACAAACAGGACCTGTTCATCTTGTCAAAAGGCCATGCAGCCCCTGCACTTTACGCGGTTTTCGTGAAAAAAGGGCTTATTCCAGAAAAAGAGCTTTACTCGCTTAGAAAACCGTGGTCCCGCCTGCAAGGGCATCCTAACAGAAAAACGCTTCCTGTTTTGCCTGTTTCCACAGGAAGCCTTGGGCACGGGCTTGCTGTTGGCACTGGAATCGCGCTTGCAAAACAGTTTGACAACGCGCCTGGAAAAGTTTTTGTGATGCTTGGTGACGGAGAGTTAAACGAAGGAGAGGTCTGGGAAGCGTTTTCACTAGCAGGCCACAAGAAACTGAACAACCTGGTCGCAATCATTGACAGGAACGGCATACAGTTAGATGGTTTTACAAAAGACATCCTCTCACTAACTGGCCTGCCTGCTAGAATAGCCTCGTTCGGCTGGCATGTTGTTGAATGCAGCGGGCATGACTTCAACGATCTTTCCAAAGCATTCTCTGCCGAGCATCCTTCCAAACCCTTATGCGTGATAGCTAATACCGTAAAAGGAAAAGGAGTCTCATTCATGGAAAATAACCCTGCATACCACGGCAAACCCCTTGATGAGAAAGAGTTGGAGAGAGCGCTGAATGAACTTGGAGTCAACTAGAAAAGCGTACGCTGAAGAGCTTGTCAAGCTAGGACGCGAGAACGAGAGGATCATGGTGCTTGACGCTGACATCAGTTCAAGCACGGGAACAAAAAAATTTGGAGAAGCGTTTCCTGAAAGGTTTGTGAACGTGGGAGTTGCAGAACAGTGTTTGGTTGATGTGGCTGCAGGGCTTGCTATTGCAGGAAAAACTGTTTTCGCGAGTTCCTTTGCCATGTTTCTTGCAGGCAGGGCTTTCGAGCAGGTGAGAAACACAGTAGCTCATGATTCTTTGAACGTAAAGCTTGTCGCAACTCACGCTGGCGTGACAGTAGGGCCGGATGGTTCAAGCCACCAGTGTCTTGAAGACCTTGCTCTGATGAGGGTTATTCCAGGCATGCGGGTGATAGCCCCTGCTGACGCAGAAGAAACAAGGCAGGTGATAAGAACCATTTCCCAGGAAGAAGGCCCTTTTTACGTTAGGCTGGCCAGGCCAAAAACACCTGTCATTTTCGATTCTTCCCATGAGTTCAAGCTTGGAAAAACCTATGTTGTAAAAGAAGGAACTGACGCGTCTATTATAAGTACGGGCATAATGCTTGCTACTGCTCTGGAGACAGCAAGCAGGCTGGAAGAAAAAGGGCACTCTGTTCAAGTGATTCATGCCCCAACACTAAAACCAGTTATCAAAACAAGAATACTTGACGCGGCAAAGAGGACAGGCAGGATTTTTACGCTAGAAGATCACAACATCATAGGAGGGCTTGGGTCCCTTGTTGCAGAAATCGTTTCAGGACACGGGCCTTGCCGTGTTCACAGGTTCGGGGTTCCAGACGTGTTCGGTCGTTCCGGAGAACATGATCTGCTGCTTGATGACCTTGGACTTTCTTCTAAACAGCTTTACAACCGGATTAGAATGATTCTGGAGGAGGATAAAGTATGAAAATATTCCTTGATACAGCGAACCTGGAAGAAATCAAAAGAGCTGTTGACACAGGGCTTGTTGACGGGGTCACCACGAACCCCTCTCTTGCAAGTAGGGAAAACAAACCATTTCAAGAAATGGTAAAAGAGATACTTGAGACCGTTAAGGGCCCTGTGAGCATTGAGGCCTTATCACGCGATTCAGCAGGCATGATAGAAGAAGCAAGAGAATACTCAACCTGGTCCGAGAACGCGGTCGTGAAAATCCCGATGACATCAGAAGGGATGAAGGCAGTGAAAACACTTTCAGCAGAAGGAGTAAAAACCAATGTTACTCTGGTGTTTTCTGCGAACCAGGCACTACTGGCTGCCAAGGCAGGAGCAACTTACGCTTCTCCTTTCTTAGGAAGGCTTGATGACCGCGGGCATTCTGGAATACTCCTGTTGCAGGACATAATGCAGGTTTACCAAGCCAACGGTTTTGGCACGCAGGTCATTGCCGCCAGCATCAGGAGCCCTGCTCACGTGCTGGAAGCTGCAAGACTAGGGGTCCATGTTGCCACCCTGCCCCCGAAAGTATTCTGGCAGTTATTCGAACACCCTCTTACAAAAGCAGGGCTTGAAAAGTTCGAGCAAGACTGGAAGAAAGTAAAATCCTGACCCTTCATTTTATTCTCTTATAAATGTACTTTATGCGATGGGTCTTTTCCTCTTCAACCCTTTTCTCCAGTTTTATTCTTTTATCCTCTATCTTGTTGGGTTCCACGTCAGTGACTATGTATCCTCCTTTCTTTGTCGAGTCAACAATATGTTTTACTGCCACTTCTTTCTCGTCTTTTGTCAGGTAATATTTTACGTTAAGGAATACTGTCACGTCCGCTTTCCTGCTTGGCGTCGCGGTCACTATGTCCATGCTCCCGAACATGGTTTTTTCCTTGTACTTTTCAGGTTTTTGTTTTTCTGTAATCTTTGCCTTGAGAGGGTAGTAGTCGTACCCCCAGTAGTCAACGCCAGTGCCAGATTTTTCAAGAGTATCTATTAGATCCCAGGGCTGTTTGGTCCGGCTCATGCTGAACCCTGGTTCCCCGTAGCCTATGTCATTGACTATGACTTTTTTCCTGCCGCGCAGGAGTCCTGCCAGCTCTCTGAAGGTGGTCTCATGCCTTTTGTCATAAGTTGTTTCCATGGGAGGGCGCAGTTCATGTGTCATGTCCTTAATTCCCTTCGCGTCAACAGGCCGTTTGAGGAGCTCAGCCTCTTCTTCAGTGAGGGGTAATCCCTCCCACCTTTTCTGGAAAGCGTGATGATAGTTCCTTTTCTTTGCTTTTGTTGACATTATTCTCAGATACCTTTTCCAGTTCACTTTATCATCTCCTTAACAACCCTTAAGAACTCTTCCAGCTTTTCTTCAGGCACGGTCGCGCCAGCCGCGATCCTGTGTCCTCCTCCCACTCCACCTGTTTTTTCAGCAGCTTTTCTCATTATTCTTCCCAGGTTCAGACCCTTCCTCACAAGAGCCCAGCTGGCCCTGGCACTGATTTTTATCCTTCCATCGTCTGTCCTGCTGCCTGCTAGCACAGGCTTGTTCAAAGGAACCACGCTTCCTTGAGCCATTCCTGCCACCGTGCCTATGATGGTTTCAGGAATCTCGTCCGCTTCAAAATAGTAAAAGCTTCCCTTGTCCTTGTAACCCCTCTCCTGCACTATTTCTATCCCTTTACGCAGGTTTTCCCTGTGTTTCCTGAGCAAGGTCAATGCCTCTTTTGCAGTATTTTCTCTTTCACCCATGCACACTTTTACTCCTAGCTCGTACGCCTGGTTCCTGCCGCAAGCATTGAGCAGGGTGGCGAACTCTTTTGCCTCGCTGAACACGGTCCGAGGCTTTTCTTTCGGGAGATCGTACACCTCTCCTATCAAGCTTTCCAGCAGATTTTCTGACACGCCCTCTTCAAGCCCTTTCTTGTACAGTTCCGTGAACAATGCTCGTTTTTCTTCCTGGGACAGGTCACAATAGTACCTCCACCCATCCTCTTGCTTGAGCGTGATCCCTGCTTTTTTGAGCAGGTCAAGACTTCCCTGCTCGCTCCCGCTGACTCCAGGAATGAAAGGGTCAGACGCGTAGAACAAGAACTGGGTTAAAGGTCTGCTGTTCCTGCCGAACAGCACCAGGTCCTTCTTGACCTCTACTTCGCCTGCCTTGACCGCATCATTTAACGCGCTTTTGTTCAAGCCGATTAGGCCAGTGCCCCTGTCCTGCATGTCGCCCACAGACCCTATCACGGCAAGCTTGGCAACACCTTCTTCCACTCCAAGCTCTTTCGCCACGAGATAACACGCAGTGCTCCCTGAAAACTCTTTGTCCCCGTTATGCCCTTCTTCCCGAGGATTGTACTGCACTCCCTTTACCGTTCCATTAACTTGGTGGTGGTCTATCACCGCGTAATCGTCCAAGAAACTGTTTATCATGTCAAGAGACCCGGAACCGAGATCAACAAAAACAGTTTTCTTATTCTTCTCTTTTACCCTGGCCATGTTTTCTGGGTCAAGCTGCTTGACCCCCATGAACTTGTATTTCTTCCCGAGAGATTCCATCAGCAGTCCCATGATCCCGGCAGAACACAGGCCGTCCGCATCATGATGGTGCACAATAAGAAAACCATCGTGCTCGCGGATGAACCTGGCGACATCCAATAAAGGCATGCAAATAATTAATCATGGTAGGATAATAAAAGTAAGGGAGAAACATACAGGATGTTGACCGATGCCATTAAATACTCATTCTGCTTTCGGTTTTATCAGGTGGTT
>CAZVAJ010000019.1:0-6791 GCA_964625085.1 Microcaldota archaeon
TTCACTCAAACTTGGCAGAACAAAAAGGTCGGCGGCGTTCATCCAAAGTGGAATTTCATTATGTGGCTTAAACCCAACAAGTTTAACATAATTTTCCAAGTTCAATTTTTTTATTTGATTTTCTAGGTCTTTTCTTAGCGGGCCATCACCAATAATAATACATAGAACATCTTTTTTCTTATCTACAATTTTTCTCATAGCTGCAATTAAATAGCTTTGTCCCTTGACCGGCAGTAAATTACCTATATTTATAATTATCTTTTTATCTAGTGATAAGTTCAACATTTTTCTGGCCTTATCTTTAGGCAAAATTTTAAATTTTGTTTTATCAAAACCGTTATAGATTACTGAAATTTTTTTAAAAAACTGCCTTCCAAATATTTGAGATATACATTTAATTTGTTTTTTTGATACTACAAAGAAATGATCTGCATGAGATAATGTAAAATTGAATAATTTCTTATACCTTACAATAAAGTTTATATCTGGACGATAGTGAAAAGTGATAATTAATTTAAAGTTTAATAGTTTTTTCCAAAAAGAACCAACTACCGATTGTATAAACCCTGCCAATGCTCCAGATGACTGTATATGAACAATATCAAATTTTTTGGAATCTTTTATCAATTTTATAGATAGCCCTATTGTCTTTTTATATAAAATTATTATTTTGGATAGTATAGATGGATACCTTTTAATAGGTAAGAAGTTGTATAACTCTACAACCACACCTAACTTCTTTAGCTCACTAATTAACTCCTTGGTATGAATTGCTCCTCCACTGGCTTTTTTAATAGGACCTATCATTAGCACTTTCATTTGCATCACCTGAATTTACATTTGAAATTGCCCTCAAAGTTAATATTTTTGAAAATATAAATAATTTAAATGCTTCCAGAAAATGTATGCCAAGCCAGCTATGTATTAAAAAATTATAGATTTTTTTCCCATTATTAAATCTCAAATCCCTACTTACAAACAAAACTCTCATTTTTACTCACCTCATTGACAAAATCACTAAATTTACTAAATCTCACTATACCCTCATACCTCGTACTTCCAGTTACCTCTCTGAGAAACTTCTCAAAGTTTCTTTGATTGAAAAAGTCTTTTGTATGGCCTATCATAACTAATGATATTTCATTGTTTAGGTAATCATATTTTGCGATCGCCTGATCTAAAAATTTAATCATTTGGCGATAGGTTAATTTAGAAAGGTCCCATTTTGCATCTATAATATTTTTCAATGTTCTACACCCATTGCTCTTTATTTGTAGATTATCGCGGTTATGTAATTTTATGTATCCTAAGATAAATAATCTTTTTAGAGTAAAATATTCTAAAATCTTTATTTTTTGGGAATATATAGGTATTTCCAAAATTTCGCTATTATTTATTCTCCAACGGTTTAAAGAAGTGTTATTTCTATGGGATGTCGTTGCTAGAGAGTGTGCCTTAAATCCCAATTTTTCCATAATAGGAAGTATGGCATGTGGCGCCTCATCCCAAGGCATATTACTCAACCTCAGAACTTCAACATTTTTGTTTGTATCTCCTGTTACCTCCCTAACAGCTTCTATACCTTTTCTTAGTATTTCCTCCACTTCCTCTATAGAAAAGTCCTCTATTGTTTTTTTGGGATCTTCCAACACAAATTTTCTATTTTCATATTTCATATTAACGAATTGTGGATGTATGTGAAGTTGAACATCATGGCCTAACGAATATGCTTCTCTTATTTGATCTTTTATTATCTCCATGGGTGAGTATCCAAGATCCCTTCTCAGTTTGTGATCATATTTTTTAAATGTTATATATTCACATGCTTCAAACATTATGGTAATAGGGACATTATATTTGTTTGCTGCATCTATAATTTTATTCATAGGTTTAACTATATGACTCTTCACATCCCCTTTTCCGTTTCCGAATATTTCATAATCCACAGTTATTATTATATGGAGCATTTACACGTCACCGTAACCTAATTTTTTCCTTGCTCTTGAAGTTAATATATCTATTAATAATTTTTCCCAAGGTTTAATTACATTTTTCCATCTATATGCTCTTTTTTTATCCAAACCCTTTTTTATCTTTCCATCAATACTTGAAGGCTTACCTGACGCATAAATCATTTCTGGTAAATATCCAACTCCAATAAATTCACATACATCTTTTATAGTTTCTTCCGGATATGTGAGTATATCCTCATATCTCACAAGCATATAATTGTTCTTGTATTTATATTTTTGGTGAATGTAAGCCGACAGAGAATATTCCATACCTATGAACATTATCAAAAGAAGATCATAAAAAAATGCCAGATATGGATATTTCTTTTTTCTATATATTGATGCCTCATCATTAGATTTTGATATATATATAGCTCTAGGATCTCTTGTCAGATGTATTATTTTGCATTTAGGATACCACTTCTCTAATAGTTTTATACCAGCAATATGTACCGGATATTTGGCACCCCACATATCTTTTCCACAATTTTCTTTGTAATTTTCAAATATTGCCGTTGCAATATCAATACATGTAATTTCTTTCATATTTTTAAGATTTTTCAAAATTTTATTTTTATCTAGCTTATATTCATCAATATCTTTCCAAAATGTAGCACTAAGTTCTTTGGAGAAAAATATATTCAAGATTTCATTTAATTTTTCCTTCTTTAATTTTTTAACTTTGGGGCATATATCATCCAAATCAACAATCCAAGGATAAGGTGACCACAAATGTAGCTCATCTGGCATCATACATATCTCAGGATGATTATTTAGTATATTTTTAAATAATGTTGATCCAGTCCTATGTAGACCTACAATAAATACTGGAGGTTTTTTCATTATTTTACCTCCTCTATCTCTTTAAGTAATGAAGATAAAGCTAGTAGCATCCAGGCCTGGCCCCAGCGCATATAGGGTATTTTGTTAATCATAAATGGCCATCTGTGCGTGTAGAAATATCCTTCGGGAGAGAGCATGTTTTTAATTGTCCATTCTGTCACTCTCATTGCAAAATCCCGATATGATTTATCATTTAAAAATTTGTATGCTTGGGAGAATGTAATTATTCCCTGTGCCTGATTATGTATATCTACTGGATATTTGTAGGGTAAACGATAGTAAGAATATCCGGATGGATGAAATTGCCTATTTTTGTAGAATTGGAGTCCCAAATTTATTGATTTTTTCATTTTCTTCTTCAGATCTTCAGAGGATACATATGGCAAAAACTGTAAGAGTCCATCAAGTATAAAACCCTGATGATAATCAATTTGATATTTATATTTATTCTCATCAATATAGTAAGAGTATGGCCAAGCTCCATCATTACGCTGGCTTTTCACCAAAAATTTTACTAGTTCTTCACCAGTTGCTATCATAAAATCTTTCATATGTATATACTTTAAATAATAGGATAGAGAACTTAATACCAGTCCGGAAACATTAAAAACAATCTTTCTTTTTTCGGATGGAAAATATTTGATGTATTTTGTAGTTTTATATTCTTCAATAAAAGTTGATAAAATAAAATTTGTAATTTTATCCGCTATAATTTTGTATCTCTGTTCTTTAAGTAAATTGTAAGCTAGAGAATATGCCTTTAGTGCCTCAGAAGTAGCTACAATATCTGGTTGATTGGGTGAAAGTGTATGCTCTTTTCTTGCAAATTTAAAATAATGACTGGCCCAACCTATTCCATTATCATTTTCAATCTTTCGCATTTCTAATATGGAAAGCAATTTTCTTATCTCATTTAAATATTTACAATTCTGCTTTAGTGAACAGTAATTTAAATATGCTTGAACAAATAGTGTTAATGCCTTGTTAGATATACCTTCCTTAATTTTAAAAAATCCTCTTAAATTTATTGGAGAATATATATTTATTTGTGATATGATAAGATTTAATTTATATGGTAATTTATTTGCAATAGGAGATGCCCACCAATCATAAGGATCATATCCTTTATAATTCCTCTTTATGCACCATAAGGATGCCTTTTGAAATATCTGTTCTAATTCATTTTTCTCCACCATGCTCTCGCCCTTGGAGTACCTGGACTATTCTTTTGGCACTTTTTCCATCACCAAACCTCTGTTTATGAGTTTTCTCTGAAGGTTCAAAGGTTTTTATTGCTTTCTTTATTTTTTCCTTATCACTACCAACAAGTATATTCCATCCATCTTGGACAGTTTCAACCCATTCTGTTGTCTCTCTCAATGTTATACAGGGTACTTTTAAAATATAGGCCTCTTTCTGCACACCACCGGAATCAGTTAATATTTTTCTTGCATACTTTTCTAGAATAAGTATATCAATATATCCGACTGGATTTATAAGTTTTATGTTATTTGAGCTTTCCAGCAGAGAGTACAAATTGAATTTCTTTAATGCTTTAACCGTTCTAAGATGTGCAGGGAAAACTATCTTTTCGTTGGATTCTATCAGAGCTTCCACTATACTTTTCAACTTTTCTCTATTATCTGTATTTTCAGCACGGTGAACTGTTACTAGTAAATATTCTTTCTTTTTAATTTCTAATTTTTCAAGGATCTTTGATTCCATTTCTGCGACTTCAATATTCTGCAGAAGGGCGTCTACCATCACATCCCCCACTAAATAAACACCTCTTTTAATTCCTTCATTTTCAAGATTTCTTACAGCCGTTTCTGTGGGGGCAAAAAGAATATCTGAAGCATGATCAGTCAGCACTCTATTAATTTCCTCTGGCATCCTCCTATCAAAACTCCTTAATCCGGCCTCAACATGTGCCACCGGAATATGTAACTTGACTGCTGCAAGAGCACCTGCCAAGGTAGAATTTGTATCTCCATACACCAAAACTATATCTGGCCTTTCTTGAATGAGAACTTTTTCAATTTTTTTTAGCATCTCTCCTGTTTGATATCCATGTGTTCCTGATCCAACTCCAAGGTTATAATCCGGTTTGGGAATATTCAACTCCTTGAAGAATATCTCATTCATTTCATAATCATAATGCTGACCTGTGTGAATTATAATTTCTTTGAATTTTTTTCTCAACTCTTTTGATACTGGTGCCATCTTTATGAATTGCGGTCTTGCACCAACTATGGTCGCTACTTTCATTTTTATCCCTCAACAATTTCTTTAATAATTTCCACTACTTCTTTTTTTACCTCTTTTGATCTTTCAATACTCGCTTTTCTTTTTCTTGCATTAATAACATATTCAAAAATCTCTTGTGGATCTCTTGAATGAAAGAGCCACCCTCTGTTTATTAGCTCTTTATCAACAGACAACAATTCTCTTCCAGGGAAAAAAGATACTGCTGGAACACCCATACAAGCTGCTTCTCTACCTAATGTGCCCGAGCCCGTAAGAACGGCTCTTGCAAAATACGCTCCACATATCCCGTTTATCGGCTTTGAAGGCATGTAAACATTTGTATTCTTACTGTATTTTTTCCTATCCTCCGGGTATCTTGGTAACAAGACAATGTTCATATTTTCTTTTGAAAATAATCTTATGAGTTCAGGGACAATTGTTTTCTCCACATTCACATAATAGGCACCGTATGCCTCTGGCCTTATAATTATATAATCATCCTTTTCAAAAGGTATTTCGCGAGGACATTTTTCAGGCTCTAAATCTGCTATATAAATATCCTCTTTAAATCCATGAAAAATCCTTACTTTATTTTTATTAACTCCAAATTTTTTATAGTTTGTAAATTCTGTTAATATCAAATAATCAGAATATTTGAATATTTTCTTCAAAATAGGATTGCTTATATCTCCATCAAAAATAGTTATTGATTTTCTAAAGTGTATCTTGCTGGCGAGGATACCATATATTGAACCATGTGAGAGAAAATAATCAAATTTAGGAACAGTAAAAGCCAAGCGAAGGCTTCTCCAGACGAGATAGAAAGCTTTTGTAATTTTATTTTTTGCATGGAAACTTCCCACCTTCTTATAGGGTATACCATATTTATCTAGAAGTGATATTACCTCAGCATAATCTCTGGCCGTTATATAAAATTCATATGGTAAATCTCGCATTAGAGATTTGAATAGCAATGGCTCGTGCGAATTTTTGATATCAATCCATATCTTAATCCTACGCATGTTAATTCTCCCTAAAAACAATTTTGTAAATAACTATTTTGGTGCGATTATTGAGAGATGTCTGAATATTTTTGATTTAAAGAAAGATTAAAATAATCGCTAAATATTCTCCAACTATGGATATCCTTTCCTTAAACCCAAGCGAGATAAAGAACAAACTCAAAACAGGCCAACTCAAAATAGCTGTTTTTGGCCTCGGTAAAATGGGTTTGCCTCTAGCTGCAGTCTTTGCAGATAAAGGGGCGATGGTAACTGGAGTGGACATTGATAAAAAGAAAGTTGAGATAATAAATTCTGCGATAAATCCCGTAAAAGGGGAACCAGGATTGGACGAATTGGTTAAAAGAAATGTGAAAGCTGGAAGATTGAGGGCAACTACCGACGGAATAAAGGCGGCGAAGGAAGCCGATGTAATGATAATCCTGGTGCCAACGATGGTAGACGATAGAGGAAACGTTATAATGAAACCAACATTAGACGCCGCAGAAAATATATCTATGGGGCTAGAAAGGGGAAACATCGTTATCACAGAAGCAACAATGCCTCCGGGGACAACGGAATCCTTGATACCTATTCTTGAAAAAAGTGGATTAAAAATAGGTGAATTTGGCCTAGCTCATTGTCCTGAAAGAACTAAAAGTGGAACAGCAATTAGAGATATAACTGG
>CAZVAJ010000020.1:0-4394 GCA_964625085.1 Microcaldota archaeon
TGTTCCAGAAAGTGTTCAACGTGCTTAGTGCAGTTTGCTTCATCATGTCCACGCTGAACTTGAAGTTATCCCAAGGTGCATTGTTGATAAGCAGATACAACCTGACAACGTCCGCACCATACTCCTCCACAAGATCCTGAGGATCTGTTACATTGCCCTTGCTTTTACTCATTTTCTCTCCTTTTTCATCAAGCACCAGCCCGTTAACCAGGCAGGACTTGAAAGGTGTCCTGCCGTGCAGCAGAGTGCTTTCTACCAGCAAAGTGTAAAACCAACCTCTTGTTTGGTCAATTCCTTCCTGTATAAAATCTGCGGGGAACCACTTATCAAATTCTTCGGTGTCTCCGAAAAAGCTTGCCCAAGGGGCTGCTCCTGAGTCAAACCAAACGTCAGCAATGTCCGGAATTCTTACCATTTCTTCCCCGCATTCATTGCACTTTAGCTTCACCTCATCTATGTACGGCCTGTGCGGGTCAAAGTCTTCAGATACTCCGGATTCTTTCAAGAACTCTTCTTTTGACCCAATCACTTTAAGATGCCCTTTTTTACACTGCCATATTGGAAGAGGTATGCCCCAGTACCGCTGTCTGCTTATGCACCAGTCTTTGGCATTAACAAGCCATTCCTTGAATCGCTTGCTTCCAACCCAGTCAGGAACCCATCTTATCTTGTCATTTTCTTCCAGCATCTTTTCAATTAACGGGCTGACTTTTATGAACCACTGCTCAGAGGCACGGTATATGAGTTTTGTCTTACACCTCCAGCAATGAGGGTACCTGTGCACTATCTTTTCTTCTTTTAGTATAACTCCTTTGTCTTTGAGGTCTTCTGCTATTTTCTGGTTGGCGTCAAACACGTTCATGCCCGCGTACTCTCCAGCATCCTCAGTCATCCTACCGTTCTCGTCAACAGTGCAGATTATAGGAAGCCCGTACTTTAGCCCTGATTCATAGTCCTCTGGCCCGTACCCTGGGGCTGTGTGCACCAGCCCGGTTCCTTCTTCAGTCGTCACGTAGTCCGCGAGGATTATCTTAAAGTTTATGCTGTTCTGCAGGGGAACTTTATCTGCCATGAACGGTTCATACTCCCAGCCGTCCATTTCTTTGCCCTGCTTTTCTTCAACAATCTCGTAGTTCTCTTCCCCAAGCTTGTGCACGAGGGTTTCCACAAGATCTTTCAGCATCCAGTAGTACTCTTCCCTGATTTTCACTTTAGCGTAAGCGTAGTCAGGATGCACGGCTACTGCAACATCTCCTGGAAGGGTCCAAGGGGTAGTAGTCCACACAAGCAGGTACTCATTTGCTTTTCCCTTAAGCTTGAATTTTAGGAAGATTGATGTGTCTTCAATGTCTTTGTAGCCTTCGGCTACCTCGTGCGCTGAAAGGGCAGTACTGCATTTTGGGCACCATGGAACTGTTTTCTTGCCCTTGTACAATAGCCCCTGATCATGCGCTTTTTTCAGGAACTGCCAAGTAGGGTACATGTACTCAGGATTAAACGTGAAGTATGGGTTGTCAAGGTCCCACATGCTGCTTGACCCGAACCGGGTGTAAAAGTTCCTCCACAAGTCCAGCTGTTCTGTAGCATTTTTTCTGCACTCTTGGTTGAATTTTTCTATGCCCAGCTTTTCTATATCCTTGCTTGTGGCAAGCCCCAGTTTCTTCTGAACGATCACTTCAACAGGAAGCCCGTGAGTATCAAAACCAGGCTTTAGCCTAACCCTGTCGCCTTTCAGAAGATGGTACTTTATTATTGCTTCACGAAGTGCGCGGGTAAGCGCATGACCGAGGTGTGGAGGTGCGTTCGCATAAGGAGGCCCGTCAAGGTACCAGAATTTTTTACCTTTAGCGTTCTTCTCCCATCTTCTGTCAAGGAGGCCTATTTCTTCCCATCTTTTCACGTACTTTTCTGTGAGTGTTTTATGGTCAAACATTTCAGTTCACTCCACTATATTATGCATCTTTACAAGGTCTGGTTTGTACTTTTCAAGCTCGGCCGGAAGGGTTATTCCCTTAGCTTCGGCTTTTAAGGAAACTCCTTCTTGCTTCTTTTTCTTCCAGATCATTGAATTAAATTCTATTAGCTTTTCTGTGTCAGGATCCCCTTCTGCTTTTGAGGGTTTTTCAGGAAACTGCTCGTAATGTATTCTTCCACCGTAAATGGAACGGTATACTTTGTCAGACATGAAAGGTGTTATTGGGGCCAACAGTTTGAGCACGATTTTCAGGACTTCGTGCATCGCATACCGTGCGCTTTCATCACCTTCATATGCTCTTTGTTTTACCATCTCAAGGTAATGTGGCGCGAATATGTTCCACACAAAGTTTCTGACAGCCCATGCTACTGGAAACATGTTGTAGACCTCGTATCCTTTCCAGCACTCGGCAATCATCCTGTTAGCTTCTGTTAAGATCCACCGGTCTGTTGGATTGAGGTCTTTGGGCTTTTCTGCTTCTGGGAACATGCTCACAAACCTTGCAACATTCCAGAGCTTTGTTAAGAATTTGGCGCTTCCTTCTATCCTTTCTTCTGAAATCCTGAAATCATCACCAACATTGGACTCGCTGGCCTTCCATAACCTGAACGCATCTGCCCCGTGCTTTTCTATAAGGGGGAGGGGTTCAATATAATTTCCTTTACTCTTGCTCATTTTTGTGCCATCATCAGCCATGCCAAGCCCGTCTATGATCACGTCCTTGAACGCGGGCTGGTTAAGGAGTTGTTTGTTCCTAAGCAGAGCATAATATAACCAGGTTCTTACTATCTCTCTTCCCTGGGGCCTTAAGCTTGTAGGATATCCTTTTTCAAACAGTTCTTCATTTTTTAGGTAGCCTGAAACATAAAGATTGCTTACGCTTGAGTCAACCCATGTGTCAAAAACTTTTTCTTCTCCTCTGAATTCAGTTCCTCCGCATTTCGGGCACTTGTCAAATGGTGCAGGATCCTTCCACGGCTGATAGTACTTTCCAGGTTCTGGGGCTAGTGGTTCTCCGCATTTTTTGCAGTACCATAGAGGGATCTCTGTGTGGTAATACCTTCTCCTGCTTATGGGCCAGTCTATTGTTATTGCATCAATCCAATCAAGCAGGATTCTCTTGTTTTTCTTTGGATAAAAGTTTATTTCATCAGCAACCTTCCTGACATCATCAAGAAATTCAAGTTGTTTTATGTACCATTCTTTCAAGAGTATGAATTCTACTGGAGTTTCACATCTCTCGCAAACAGGACTTCTGTGCATTATCTTCTCCTGCTTGGTTATCAGCCTTTCTGCGTTAAGGTCTTCTATTATCCGCTCTCTTGCTTCTTTTATGCTCATGCCTGCGTACTTACCTGAGCTTTCAGTCATCTTCCCTTCTTCGTCTATTGCTTTTATCTGCTCAAGTTGCAGTTCCCTAAATATCATGATATCAGAGGTATCACCAAAAGAGCATACCATAACAATTCCTGAACCGAACTCTGGCTTAGCATAGGAATGGGGGTATATTGGGATACTCCTGTTGTACAAAGGTAGAGTAGCGTGCTTTCCATGAAGATGTTTGTACCTCTCGTCTCCAGGGTTTACTAGTATTGCCTGACACGCGCACAATAACTCTGGACGTGTTGTCGCGATCTCTATTTCTTCCCCAGTTTCTTCAACCTTCCACCGAACATAATTGAGTACCCCTGGAATCTCTTTGAAAAAAACATCTGCTTCTGAGAGTGACGTTTTGCAGTGAGGACAATAAATGTTGGGCCTCATGTCCTCTATTACGAGCCCTCTTTTCCACAGCTCTATGAAAAGAGCTTGGGAAAACGCACGGTATTCTGGACTGTCTGTCTCATACATTATGCTCCTGTCAAAGCTTGCTCCAAGAGACTCAAAAATATCAAAGATCTTGTCACCATACTTAGCGATTTCTTCTCTGCACAATCTTATGAACTCTTCTCTGTCAAACTCGTGCAGTGATTTCCCTGTTTTCTTTTCTACGGTTCGTTCTATGTTTATACCATTCTTGTCAAGGCATGCTGGTGCTACAACATTATAACCCATCATTCTCCTTGACCTAATAATCATGTCAATCCATGCGTAATGCGCTGCTTGCCCAGGATGAGGGTCTCCGCTTGGATAGGGAGGAGGAACATCAACAGTGTACACCTTTTTCTCAGAGTCTGGCTTGAAACTAAAATCATACTCTTCTTTCCATTCTTCCAGTAAACTCTTTTCTATTTCTCTACTCCACCTTTTCTCAGAAAGTTTAGGATCTGCTTTGTTCATCTAACTACACCTTTTTTACTTACTCATAAACAGATTACACGTAATGTTAAGTTAACCTGATTTAAAAAAGTATTCTGAAAACAATCCGAAAGACTTAAAAATGTTTCAAGTGTTAGTTTGGCTATGAGGCGTGAAAGTA
>CAZVAJ010000021.1:0-4219 GCA_964625085.1 Microcaldota archaeon
AGGAGAAGCGTTATGGGGTTCAAAGAAAAGCGTGAAACGCTTGTTTCACTGCTTGAATCGCGCGGGTTCATCAGAACACGTGGAGTGAAAGAGGCTTTCCTAAAAGTGCCTCGGGAAAAGTTTGTGCTGCCCGAGTACCGGGAGCACGCTTATTCTGATGATGCTCTGCCACTGCTTGCAGGGCAAACAATATCCCAGCCAAGTGTTATTGCAGTAATGACAGAAGCGCTGGATGTTAGGAACGGGCAGAAGGTTCTTGAAGTAGGCTGCGGTTCAGGTTATCAAGCTGCTTTGCTCGCAGAGCTTGATCCTGACGGGAAAGTGTACTCTGTTGAGGTGGTTCCAGAACTGGCAAGGTTCGCGTCAGAGAACCTTAAAAAAGCAGGATACTCTCAGGTGAAGGTTATTGTGGCTGATGGGAGTGAAGGGCTTGCTGAAAAAGCACCTTTTGACAGGATAATTGTCACAGCAGCTTGTCCTAACGTGCCTGAACCGCTGATCAGCCAGCTGAAAACAGGAGGGGTGCTCGTAGCGCCTGTTGGAGCAAGGCACTACCAGGACCTTATGAGGCTCAAGAAAAAAAAGGACGGCAGTGTGCTAGTGGAATCGCTTGGCTTTCCAGTGGTTTTTGTTCCGCTGAAAGGAAAGCATGGGTGGCAAGCCTGAAAAATATCACAGCCATTTTCTCCAGCCAGAATACCCTTGCAAGGGGTATTTTTTTCTGACCCTTGGGCTGATGACCCTGAGCCCTAAAGCGAACACGAAAACGCCTGCAGCGAACGCAAGGCCTGCTGCGAGCGAAGGGTTAAGCACAGAAGCTCCTGAAAGTCTTGTTCCTTTTTCCGGCTTGCTCGGTTCATGCGCTGGCAGGACAGGCTTCTGTTCTTCCGATTGTTTTTGTTTTTCCTTGATGACCGTGAATGTCACGCTTTCTGTAATGCTCTTGTCAGCTTTCACGCACCTTACCTGCAGCGTGTTTATTCCTGTGCTGAAGTTCTTGTACGCCAGGAAAAATCCTTTACTTCCTTTAATCGCCTGGTTTGAAGGGAGAATAAAGCATGATTCTGCGTTCGAGTAAACGCTTATCATTACTGGGTTGTAGTATTCTTTTCCTTCTTGCGGTACTGTCACGCGCATGTTCAGAGCATCTTCTGGCTGGCGTGTTTCGTTCCCTGTTTCTTGTTCCTTAGGTTCTTCTGTTTCTTCTGGATAGTATGGAATGTAAGAGTAGGAGCTTCCGCCTGATGGAAGTATGCTGACAGTTCTTGACAGGGACATGTTTCCTGTCTGCCAGGATAATGTAACCGTCAGCGTGGTGGGTGATTGTATTGTTTCCTGCCATGAGAACTCATGAGAACCTCCTGAAGGTATCAAGACGTTCTTTTGCGAGTTAAAGAACGCTGTCACGTTTGCAGTAGCCTGGCCTGTGTTGTTAACCTTGAGTGTTACCGTGAATGCCTGGCCTGCGTAAACGCTGTTCGGCGCGAAAAGTTCTGCCGTGATGTTAGGAGGAGAGTAAACAGTGAAATAAAAAGAGGTGTTTCCTGTGTTCGCGTACTCGTCTGTTGCGTTTGCTTTGAACTGATAAGTTCCTTCTGACAGATTAAGCTCTGTTGTGAAAATTCCTTGTCCTGTTTTCAGCATGTTCTGGCATGATGTGTTAATGCAGTAGTCTGCCGAGGTTCCGGCCAGAGTGCTGTTCCGGTACACTTTCACAGTTATGTTGAAAGGCACGCCTGCAATCATTAGACCGTCTTCAGGAAAAGAAGCCTGCAGCTGAAGGATGTTTGCTGAAACATTAAACTTTCTTTCCAGTGTTGCGTTGTTCTCGTGCGCGTCCAGTGCAGTGTAGTTTACGGTCCATTCTCCTGTTTCTGCAGTGTAGTTGAAGTTGAAGGTTATGTTTTCTGAATGCGTTTCTCCTGAGTAGAGCGTGCTCTTGTTTCCGCTTGGGCTGGTTAGTGTTACTGTCACGTTCGCTGTTGCAGCCTGCGTGTTAGCGTGCAGTAGCATGAAAGAAAGGTCTGCTGTTTCTCCCCTGCCGTATTCGTCTGAGACGTTCTCTTCAAAAGCAAGCTGGTTTGTGACGCTTAAGCCCCATGAGCCTGTGTTGTTATAATGCTGTTTCCGCGTGCTGGCTGTAATCTGCTGCAATTCTGTGTTGTTCACTGTTCCGGAAATGTTAAAGCAGAACGAATGCTGGCTGGTGTTATAGTATGCTCCTGAATCATCTTGGACAGTTGCGTTAAATTCATCTGGGTCTGCTGTGTTACCATCAACATCAGTGAAAAAAAACGTTGCGCACACCTGCTGCCCATAGTTGTAAGGTTGGGCAGGAGACAAGCCGAGTGCTGTGAAAAGAGGGATGTCTATGTGTTTAAGCTTGCTTGTATTACTCTGGTTGTTCCACGCGCTTGCATTAATGGTAAGGAAGCCGTGGTCTCCTGGAAGGGTTACTGATAGTTCTCCTGTTCCCTGATCCTGGTAGGACAAGCTGTTGTTCCAGTCAGCGGTCACGGTAATGCTCGTGTTATACTCGTCCTGCAAGGGTTTTCCAGCCTGGTCAACGGGGCTGACAACCGCGTATAATGTGTCTGACGGCGCAAAGTGTTCTGTGTTGTTCGCGCAGGGGCTTGTTCTGCATGTTGTTATCATTAGTCCGGATATCACTGGTTTTACCTTGAAGTGCGCGGTTGAAGAAGAGTTGCTGGTCTGTTCAACCGCGGTTATCGTCCAGGTTCCGCTTACTGCAGTGGCGTTAAGGGAGTATGATGCGTTCTGCTCGAACGTGAAGTTTTGCAGCAAGAAGACAAGGGCAGAATCATTATCGTACACCCTGATGCTCAGGTTGCCTGAGATTGGTGAATTGTCATCCGGGTCTGTTACGCTAACCTGAAAGTAGACTGTTTGGTTTGGCAAGAATTCAGTAGCAGGAACTGTTAGTGCTGAATCGTTGTAGACCGTGATCGCCAGGCTGGGGTAGACTGACTTCACGCTCGTGTTGAACTCTGTCTTGTACGTGAAAGGATCTACCAACGAATAAATAGTGTGCTGTAGTGTTTTGTTCATTGTGTAAGACGGGGCTTTTAGTTTTATTCTGCTGCTGGCCTGATTGCCTGGCAGGATAGAAAGAATGCTGGAATACTCTAACACGCTGAAGTCTGTGGTAGGCTGGGTCAAGCCAGAAACAGAGTAGAGGACTCCTGTGTGGTCTGAGTCCTGTTTGTTCAGTATGGTAAAATTCACTTCAAAAACCTGGTTAGCCAGAACCTTTCCAGGAAAAGAGTAGTTGGTTATCGTGATCATGGGCGCTTTCACTGTTTGGTTAAACTCGTCCTGCCCATAGTCGTACGCAGTGGTCAAGCTGAAGTTTTGGTCTGATGCTGGCGTGCTTGCTCTTGCCCTTATCTTGACGGTGGCAGACTCTGCAGGCCCGATGGAAACATTATAACAGAGCGTGTTGCCTTCTACACTTGTCGGAGGATCTGTTTGCCCGTAGTCAACCTGGAACGGCATTGTGATATTAAACCATGTGCTGTTCTCCGTGTTGTTATTGGAAAGCGTGAAATAGTAGTCTTCCATAACCCCTGCGTCAACCTGGGCATCAAAGCCTGTTGAGTAAAAAGAAGAAACTGCTAAGGCCATTGATAGCACTAGGGCAAAGGGCAGGATCATGCGAGTGTACATGTGTTTAGTTATGCTTTTTCACCTTTTTTAAGATTAGCATGAAAAATAGACCCAACCCTGCCAGGATTACGGAAGGCGTGGGAAAGCCAGGGTTGTAGAATGACAGGCCAGTGATCTTCCTGCTTTCAACCGGTTCTTTTGGCTTTTCTTGTTCAGGAAGCGTGAAAACAGCGTCTTTTGTTCCGTTAAGTGAACTGTTTCCTTTAACGCAATTGTAGGACAGTGTTGTCTTCCCAACGCGGTCCACGGTCACGTTCTCTTCTGGCTTGAGCAGTATCTCGCGGTGTCCTGGCAGGGTTATTTTGCAGTAGTCAGTGTTTCCTAGCAGGCTGATCATGTTACCTTGAACAGATAGCACAACAACCGGATCGTCTGGAATGATCGTGCTGACAGCAGGCTGGCTGGTAAAGTTAACAGGTTTTGGGTCTGTTTGGCTTGTTTTGTTCACCTGCACTGTCTCGTTGGTCTTGTTTTCAGAAGTGTTTTTTGGCGCAGGGTTATTGTAAGGAATGAAAATTCCTCCACCCCCTCC
>CAZVAJ010000022.1:0-3881 GCA_964625085.1 Microcaldota archaeon
TTGTCCTTGTAAGAGAATGATGCGTTAAAGGCGATCGTGCCATTGTTTGATAGAACAAACTCTGCTGAGACTGTTGGGTCTTCTCCTGGTTTAACACATCCTGTTATTTTTTCTGAGAACGGTCCTGCAGAGGTCAGGAAACTGCCTGTGAAGTTCTGCTGGTACAAGAGGCCTGCAGCAGGCAAAGTTACTCTTGTGTTGTTAAACTCTGCTTCGAATGTCGTGTTAAGAGGATTAGGTAGAAACCATGTTCTTGAGTAGTATGCTAGCCCGTTGAAGGTGCTGTTAATTCCTTTTGTTTGAGAAAGTGTTGGGCTGGAAGAATTAGCCTGCACTGTTCTAGCGCACGAGATTAGGGTAAGGCATTCTGAATTATTACAGGACGTGCTCTTGGTTTGATTACCGCATAATGTGAAATTAACTGTTGTTGTGTTAGCATGCTTGAAGACCGCGGTTGTCACGCTGCTTGCGTTAAGCCAAAGGCTGTTGTTGTTTGCTGTGATTGTTCCCGTGGTATCCTCCTTAGTGTTATAGAACAGGATCCTGCAATATTTTTCCCAGATTCTGCCGGAGTAAACTACCCTTACCGGCACTGTTTTTTCATCAGGCTCTCTGCTGGAAATGTTGGTGGTAATCTGCAGGCTGGTGTTAAGAAGCATAACGCGCATGCTGTTTCCTACTGAAACAGTAACTTTAACAGGATTTTCTGTTCCTGTGTTCGTTATGTTAACTGAAACGTTTTCTCCTGCACGGAGCATGCTGGGGCACGAGAGCATTAGGCTGGTCCTGTTCTCGGCCGCGTAATCTGTTATGAAGTCTACTGGAACAGAGTACGAGTCCATGCCTATTTTTCCTTCTGAGCCGAAGTTCTGCTGTCCGAAAGAATTAGGGATAGTGTAGTGGCAGGAGTAGCCTGAATGATGAAAGAAGGGAAAGACTCTGACTTCATGTTCTCCTGCCAAAGGGCTTGAGAGAAACAACAGGCTCGTGTTCTCTCCAGGGTATTTTGTTTCAGGAGGCCAGGGCACCCCGTTCCAGTTAAATTCAGAGCCGGTGTGGTTATAGTGGAGGAGTGTCTTGTTCTGCCCGTCAATAAGCACGCTTGCAGAGTAGTTGAACACGGTGTACGCTCCAGGAGCAAAACTGGTCTGATAGCATCCGTCCACAAGCCCTTTCCAGCCGAGTAACGGTTTTGTTTGAAAGGACAGCTTGTACACAAAGCCGGTCACGTTGTGCTCAAGCCAGCCATAGCAGGTACTGTTATCGTGATCATGACAGTAAGGCTCGCTTAAATCATACCAGGGGTAAACGTAAACTTCTTTTGTCTTGACGGCGTTCGGGTTGATCAAGTAAAAAAGAAAACTTGTGACATTCGGTTCTGTCTGGACCGCGTTTCCCTCGCCAGAGCCAGCGTACACGTAATAGGTGGTGTTCGGCGTGGCATTCCAGTACAAGAAAACAAGGTTTTTTTCTGTTAGGTAGAATGCCTGCACTGGACTTGTGTTGTTTTCAAGAACCGTGAAAGAAGAAGCAGTTATGTTGTATCCTGAAACTAATGCCGTGAAATTAATGAACCCTGGGGAGATGGTTCCAGAGCTGTTTGAAAAGACAGTCAGGCGCACTGGTTTTTCATAGCCCATGCCAGGCTTGTCTGGCCAAACAACCTGAGAAAATGTTGCTGAAAACAACATTATAAGAAGTACCGTTATTCTCATGAACGTGTTTTCTGAGGCATGAACAGTTAACGCGAACAAAACAGGAAAGGGAAAAAACCAGTTCCAGAACGAAAAGAGTTTAAACCCTCCTGTCTTTTTTAGGGTAATGCAGGACAGGAAATGGCATGCTCTTAGCGCTGAAGAAGTAATAAAAGCGCTAGACACCAGCATGAAAGGGCTTTCAGAAAACGAGGCCAGAAAACGGTTTGAAGAGTATGGACCTAATGAAATACAAGAATACCACAAAATAAGCTGGGTAAAGATACTCTTGTCCCAGTTCACAAACTTTTTGATAATAGTATTAATAGCGTCTGCTGTTATTGCAGGGTTTCTTGGACAGGCTACTGACGCAGGGCTTATCATTACCATCGTCGTTTTGAATGGAGCCTTCGGGTTCTGGCAGGATTACAATGCAGAAAAAAGCATTGAACTGCTCAAGAAAATGGTGAAAAGACACGCGATCGTGCGCAGGAACGGTAGGGAGAGGATCGTGAGCGCGGAAGGGCTTGTTCCAGGAGACATTATCATTCTGGAACAAGGGAACATCGTGCCTGCTGACTGTAGGATAATAGAAGAGCAGGGCCTGGTTGTTGACGAAAGCATACTAACCGGCGAGAGCGCGCCTGAAGTAAAAGAAGTGCGCACGCTGCCATTAGACACTCCGCTGGCTGACAGGGTCAACATGGTGTACTACGGGACCAGCGTAGTAAAAGGCAGGGCTGTTGCCGTGGTAGTGGAAACAGGAATGAACACAGAAGTTGGGAAGATCGCTGGCCAGATACAAGAATCAAGAGAAGCCATGACCCCGTTCCAAGTAGAAATGGATATTCTCGGGAAAAAAATAGGAAAGGCGATCCTTGCAGGAACAGTCATAATGGCCGTGTTCCTGCTTTTTGTCAAACTGCTTGATCCTCTGCAGGTTCTCCTTATCTCAGTAAGCCTGGCTGTTGCAGCAGTTCCAGAAGGCCTGCCTGCTGTTAGCACGCTGGCCCTTGCACTCGGGACCAAAAAAATGCTCAAGAAAAACGCGCTCGTGAGAAAACTTCCTGTTGTAGAAGGGCTTGCCAGTGTTAACATCATACTAACAGACAAGACAGGCACGCTGACAGAGAACAAAATGAAGGCAGTTGCCTTGTACTATGACGGCAAGGAACATAAAACGCTTGACAGCAAGAGCAGGATAGCTGAACTGATCGCGTTGGTGGGCCTGAACTGTCATGATGTAATAGAAACTGATGATCGCATGACCGGAGACCCCACTGAAATCGCGATAATAAACGCGTGCAAAAAAATCGGTGGAAGAAAAGAGAACAAGGTCGGAGAAATTCCGTTTTCTTCTGACAGAAAGATGATGACCGTGATCATCCGGAAAAACAGGGAGTACTACTACCTGACAAAAGGAGCGCCTGAGAAACTGCTTGAGAAAAGCAAAGGGGTAATGATCAACGGGACCAGGAAAAAGCTTGATAAGCATAAGAGAAAAGAAATTCTGCTTGAAAATGATGCGCTTGCAAGCAAGGGCTACCGGGTTCTTGGACTAGCGTACAAAAGGTCTGGCACAAAAAAAGACGGTGAAGACGGGCTTGTGTTCCTTGGGCTTATTGCTTTGCTTGATCCTCCCCGCGCAGAAGTGAAGAACGCTGTAAAAGAATGTCAAAAAGCAGGGATTAGGGTCATCATGGTCACAGGAGACCACCTGAAAACAGCAGTCACTGTAGCCAAGCGCATAGGACTGAAAGGGAAGGGCATAACAGGCTCTGACATTCAGAAGATGGACGATGATGAGATCGTAAGGGCTCTTGAGGATGTTGATGTCGTTGCAAGAGCAAGTTCTACTGACAAATACAGGATTGTCAAGATCCTGCAAGAAAAAGGGAATTCTGTGGCAGTGACCGGGGACGGTGTTAATGATGCGCCTGCCTTGAAAGCAGCTAATGTCGGTATTGCCATGGGGATCAGGGGAAGTGATGTGTCAAGAGAAACCGCTGACATGATACTGCTTGACGATAACTTTGCAACAATAGAGGAAGCAGTAAGACAAGGCAGGACAATTTTCAACAACATAAGAAAGTTTGTCAATTATCTTCTAACGTGTAATGTTGGGGAGGTTATGTCTGTTTTTACAGTTTCCGTGTTCTCTGGAACACTGCTCGTGACCGCGCCACA
>CAZVAJ010000023.1:0-3671 GCA_964625085.1 Microcaldota archaeon
TCCCACTTCTTCCTCTTCATCCTAATGCTTCTCTCACTCAGATTTATGCCCTCTTTTTCAAGAATCAACTTTATCTCTTTCGTGCTTAGCCCTTTCTCATAGAGTTCGCCTATTCGTTCTAAGATATATCTCTCTCTTTCGCTTTTCACCATCATCAATCGTGAATTCTTCTTTGCGCGCTTGTGGGCTTCTAACAACCATTGCGGTGGGTTTGTTTCGTGAATGAATATTTTAGTACCCTTCTTCGGTACAGGGGCAAATACAAGACCCTCGTTTATATCAAGCTTTACGCATATTTTGAGTATTTCCTGCCATGCTTTCGGAACATATTGCATAGTATTCTGTAGAAGTTCTGCTGTGGTCCATCTGAACATTTTTATATCCGCGGTTTCTCTCAAAACACTTTCTAACGATGTAAATCGTATAACGTTGTAGATAGTCCAAGTTTGCAGGTGTCTTGATCTCAATGCCTGTAGATTTATCTCAACATTTGCAGTACTGAGGGCTCTCTTGCTGAGTAATGCGGGGGCTAATTCGTTGTACAATACAATTTTTTTCTTTCCGTCGAGGGGAGGGAGTCTATAGTCTTCACGAATGACTATTTTATTTTCCAATTCGGGGCGCATATCTATTATCTGCTGTGCAATTCCATCAACATCACCGTACACATACAATGTAGCGTTGATTTTCTCAAGTGCCTGAAGCGCTATTGTCCACGCTGTGATTGTTTTCCCACTGTGGCGATTGCCCACTATCGCTAAAAGCTGCGGATACTTCAAGAATGAATTCATAAGTTCGGTTTTTGATTTTGGAACTATTATCATATGCCTATCGCTGATTATCCTATATTTGTAGTCCAGTCTTTTTCTGAATATTGCCCCAAATACCACGGCTTTTCTCCTGTCCAGATCTCCGCGCCTGTAACCTTCCTCTACAAGTAATATGAATTTATCAACAGGTATACCGTTAATAGTTATGCGTGAAATGTCTTCTGGAAGTATTCTGCTTTCACGTAGCCAGAAATCGTATTCTTTGAACTTTTGAGAGATGTATGTATAGCTCATATGGCTTCTCCCTCCATTTGCCTAATATCTCCTTCGGTAAGCTCTTTGAGGGCCTGAGCGTACGGATCAGTGGGCCTCAGTACCTCTTCCACCTTTTTTATTACAAGTTTGATGATCTCCCCACGTATGTTGTAAAATGTCTTTCTGTCCTGCAAATCTACATCTGCAGGGATCTCGTAGTTCATAGCTTTAGCACACTCCATAAGCTTCAATATATCAATCTTCGTAATTGTGAAAGGATAGTATGGTGTTTCTTTGAGATTTTGAATAACTATATCAAGAATCTGAATATAGCGCCTTCTCAGGTCCTCATTCCAGCCCTGATATACACTCCCTTTACTTTCCTGCATCCCACCACCTCGTTAGGGCTACAATCCCTATTATAAGCAAAACCAGCGAGATCGCTATGAATATTGGCTGTCTGGAAGCAAAAGGTTCTCTCTGGGTATATTCATAATCGTAACTCACGGGCAGACCCTGAAATCGCATCTCTGCTAAGTTTATCGTTGCAGAATTTCTCCACCCCCATACATCAATGACTTCTACGTATAAAATGCCCCTTTTCCAGCTCGCTGGAACGTGTATGGTTATGTTCGTAACGTTTGTATATACCGTTACAAGAGATTCTCCGCTGCCATGAGTGTACATGTATATTTCGAGCCTGAACGGATAATTGGGGTCCGGTAGTCCACTTTCGTTTAACTTCAGCGATTCAAACACTATTAATGAGCCGTCATCTGAAAATGACAGATAATACGGTACAGGGGGCTTAGTTACTCCAAAGTCCTGGTCTGTAACCCTGCTCCGTATGTTTCTCCAGATTGCAACCATACGTATGTTATAGTGCCCCTCGGTTAAGGGCGGAAGGTACAGTGTCTGTTTTCTGCCCGAAAATACTGAGTATTCCCCGTGGTATGTGTAATTGACATTCAAACCTTCTATGGTTACGTTTATGGTGCAGCTTTCGGCCAGCGGCTTGTTGTTGTGGAACGGGATCACCATTACTTGTATGACCACACACTCGTTCTCTATGTACAGTGGTGATATCAGAGCACGAAAAATGACATAATCCGACCTCATAGATGGGCCTGTTTGAGCCAAAACCCCGGGAGTTACGACCAAAATAAGTATGATTAGTGGTATGGTCCTCATTCCTCCGATCCCTCCTTGTGACCTAGAATTATCTTTAGATCCTCTCTTGTGTAAGTAGGCTCATATCTCTTTAGCATCTCTCTTAGATTCGCACATTCCTCGGCTAATTGCTTTGCCAGTCGCTCTGCGAGTATGCTTCTTGTAACCTCAAGGTCCTTTGACTGATACAGTATGAAGTCCTCATACACTATCCGTCCCACGAATCCTATCACAAAATAATGTTTGAATATCCAGATCCCGAAATCTTTTACATAGTCTTTGTGTACTCCAATTATCTTGCCCGTGAGCGTCTTGAAGTACCTTATTTCGCCCTCAAGCCAGCTATCCCTAACTATGAAAAATTCCTCCGTCGCCGGTATGGTTAGCAACGGTAAAAGGAAATATCCACCGAATATCAGAAAGATTGAAATTATCAGCCAGCTCCATACCTGAAATGTGAGGGGCATTCTTAAGAAGCTTATCACCCAGATCTCTATCTCGTAAAATAATGAAGAAAGCTTTGTGGTCGGAAGCATAGCCACGTTTAACGCAAATAACACCAAGAGTATGAGCACAAAGTAGTACAGAAAGGATCTTTTCCTCCTTTCCCGGGGCCTTTTCTTCAGCAAAGATGAAAGTCTTCCTGATTCCTTGTTCTTCTTGAACACTCCGCATCACCTCAGAAGATTATGCCCAGAATTCCTATCACAATCATCCCTCCAAATATCAGCAGTATCAGAAAATTATCTTTGAGATCTCTTATGAGTGAGGGGCGTTCTTCACGGGGTTTATACTTGCATTCGCTGAGAAACTTTGCTATCGCCCGTATGTGTCTTGCCTCGTATTCTTCATTATCTGGAACATCAACAAGGTTTGGTACATACTTTTTCAGTTCTTCTATCGCCTTCTTTCTCTCTTCTGCCTCTTTCTTTCTTTTCTTCTCTTCTAATTCCATCTTTATGAATTCCATCAACTCCTTATCTATCTCTACCTTCTTTTCTTCTTTTTTCTCTTCCTCTCCCATATCCAGCATCACCTCCTTAATATGTCATCAAGAATTGCATCAATCTCAGCAACAAATTCATCAAAAAATTCAGAAAGAGTTCTGTCCGGGGGCAAATAGTGCCTGAAAACTTTTCTTCTGACTTCTGGCCCCCTCCTAGCAACTATCTGTACTCTTAACTCACTGTCCACGGCTGCCTCCCTCCAGGGCCTTTCTCACTATATCTACCACTTCATCCTCGTTTTTGCAATGTATTTCTACACTGCCCACCAGAACACGCCAGCGGAAAAGCCCTCTGTCCTGTGTTATAAATACACGGCTCATAACTTCATCTCCTTGTACGCCCTCTCATAAATCTCTGCTATCTCCTCCAACTCCCTTCTTTCCTTGGAACTCAAGTTTTTTCTCTTTCGGGCTGCTTTTGCACGATTCGCCGCTAACACCGTCGCTTGCTTTATGATCCTCTTTCTATC
>CAZVAJ010000024.1:0-3671 GCA_964625085.1 Microcaldota archaeon
AGGCGAAGTTCGTGTTTTTTGACATAAGCCAGAGAAAGCTTCCTAAAGGAGAATCCTACCCAAGCATTATCCGGAAAGAAATAGAAGCGTTCGGGCCGGAAAGGCTTGTGATAGACTCTCTGGCTCCTCTTGCTGATTTTCCCATTTCTGTTAACGAGATGGCAGACTATGGTCTGCTTGATGAGCTTGACAAGCTCATGGGCGGGCCTTTGTCCGAGAACATAATGACAAGAATGCAGGTGCACAAGATAGTGATGATGCTAAAGGATTTTCCGATGACGTCTGTGATAACTTCCCAGATTCCTAGGGACATTAATTTCTTTTCAGGAGACGGGGTTTCAGAATTCTTGTCAGACTCAGTGATCACGCTGCATTATCTTGGCATGGCTGGAAGCAAGAGAACCCTTAGGATAGAGAAAATGCGTAACACCAAGCACTATGATGATTTTGTGAGCATGGACATAACAAGCAGGGGGATTGTGGTAAGCAAGCCAGAGGAAACAGGCGGGCTCAAGCTGTGACCCGGAACGTTTTTAATCCACTCCTTCTCTTTTAATCATGATGGAATCCTTTTACAATGCGCTGGATGACCTGCAGAGGCTTGATGACGTGTTAGTGGTCATGCTGGTTAAGAGTCCTGGCAGGATCTATCAGAGCAGGCTTCCGCCGAAGATAAAGAACGTTGGTCTTTTGACCTTGATAAAGGGCACGATGGACACTTTCCTGAACATAATGGCCAAGTTCCATGACTATGGGATGGACAATATCACAGTGGACCTGGGAAAAGTGAGCGTTCTCTTGTACTCGATTGACAGGAGTACTGCTCTGGTGACCGTGATAAACAGTCTTGCGAACAGGGGACTGATTGAAGTAGAGGTAGAGAACACGCGCAGGCAGATCAGGAGCATGCGCGCGTGATTTTCCTTTTTTTGCCTGCTACTCTAACTTTGCTGCTTTTGACAGCATTCTTTCGAATTTTGGTATTTAAAGTGTTTTTGCAACCGGAATAAACCAGGAAAAGGTTTATAGGGGGCGGGCTTTGATTGTCCGGTTCTTATTGTGTTATGTTTAGCTGGAACGTGAGTTCTTTTTGTTTGTTTCCCGAAGTTTTTTTGAATCCCTGTTTTTCCAGGAACCTGCGTGCTCTGCGGTTGTTCTGGTCTGTTCTTGCAGTGATCTTGTCTACTTTTCTTTTCCTGCATTCTGTGATGCACGCGTGCAGAAGGTTTTTTGCTACTTGTGTTCCCCAGCACTCTCTGAGTACAAAAATACCTATGTTTTGGTCTGGCGGGGTGATGTTGGCTAGTCCTATCATGTCTCCCTTTCTATTTTCTGTGATGAAACAGGTTCCTTTTTTGCAAGCGTCCAGGTTGTTCATGCCTGCCACAAACTTATCGGCTGGCAGCAGGCTTTCAATTTTCGGAAAGCCCTCTGAACTTACTGTTTCCACGAACTTTTTTAGCGCTTCTTCGTCTCCCGGCATTATCTTTCTGGTTATGAGTTTAGGGAAGTTTTCTTCAGCGAGTTCTATTGTTTTTTTGATCAGCCAGGAGAGTATTGTGCCGCAGAAGGTGCAGTGGCGGGTGTCTCTTGCCCACATGCTGCCGTTAACTGTTTCTGCGTAGTATGGACAGCCTCCTCCGCACACTCCTATGATGGCGCAGTTCTTGCATTGTGCCATGTTCGCAGGGTATCTTGCGTTCCATTCCCTCCATGTCCTGTTTTTCAAGGGATTTTCTCTAAAGTTTGTTGGCATGAAATACTTTTTGCTTGAAGCAAAGCCATGGCATGGTCCTATGCTTCCGTCCGGAAGTACGGCTATCTCGTTTCCGCATCCTGCGCAGTCTTTGGCCCAAAACTTGCCTTCCACGAACGGTTTTATTCTCCGATTGTACACTCTGTCTTCGTATACTCCGTATTGTTTGCATATTTGGTATGCTTTTATCAGTTTTTCAGCTGCTTTTTTTGGGCTTACAGAAAAAGGGTTTCCTTTTGAGTATTCTGACGGAAGATTGAACCCAATGGACTGTGTTTCTAGTTGTGTGCAAGCCCATTCAACTTCTTCTTCAAGCGTGTTGATGTTGTGCTTGCCTATGGTGAACGAGATTCCTGGGCTGGTGTATTCTTTTAGGTTTTTCCAGCCTTTCATCACAAGGTCGAATGAGGGCTTTCCGTCAGCAGTCACTCTTGCTGAATCGTGTGCTTTTCTCCTGCCGTCAATGGATACTCCTACGTTTATTTTCAGGCTTGCTATTTTTTGGGCAGTATCCTGGTCTACTAGCGCTCCGTTGGTCACCATGCTGGTGCTTTTCTTTTTTTCCTTGGCCAAGCCTCCTGCGAAAAATACTGTTTCTTTGTTCAGAAGAGGCTCTCCACCGTAGAATATCATCTTTTTTCCTTTCAGGCGCAGGAACATCTTGAACGCGTTTTCTGCGGTCTTTTTAGGCATGTCTTTCCTGTCGCGTGACATTGGTTGTTCTATAAAACAGTACTTGCAGAGAAAGTTGCATTTTTCTGTGACAAGGAGGTACATCACCCTGAGTTGTGGGGGAGGTGTCTTTTTTTCTAGTGTTTCGTCTTCAAGGTCCAGGTATTCTTCGGTTTTTACAAGAAGTTTTTTTTGGGAGTATGGGTCGTAGGCCAACAGTTCGTTTGAGGAGTAATAAAAGGGGTACCACATTTTGTACTCCTCTGGTTAAAAACCACAGTCGCAGATTTGGCAGTCACATGAGCAGTCGCATTCTCCGCTACCGCAGTCGCAGAAACACCCACTGCAGACGTCGTCTGGACCATTCCCTCTTCTGTTGTACAGCAGGGAAGACAGATCTTTTGTTTTGATTTGTCTCATACGCTCACCAGTGTTTTCAGATACCCGGAGAGTATATAAAGTTTTTGCAACCGGAATAAACCAGGAAAAGGTTTACTTTAGCAGTTTTCCAGCATGCTTCAAAGCAGCTTCAACCATCCGGTTTGTTACAGGGACTCCCTTTTCTCACAGCTTGTCGTACACTTCCCTGAACGTCCTCGCGGTCAAGGGATCGTTTATGAACAAGCCTCCCACGATCTCGTTCCCGTTCCTGAGGACAAGAAACACTTTCTCGTCATCAGACACTGAGAAGAACAGGGTTATGTCCTTTTTTATCTTGCGCGCCTCGTGTCCAGGATAAGAGTATATTTTGAAAAGCTTTCTCCGAATTCCCTTTGGGACCAGGGTGACCGTGTGCAGGAGATTGTAATTATCAGGGTAAAGGCACCTTATCCTCACCTTTCTTTTTTGGATGAGGTCATAGTACGCTGGAAGCATCAGGTTCCCGTGGGAGTAACCGCTGTCCCACCCGAGAGAATCTGAGGTGTTGTAAATGTATTCTTTCGTCCTGCGCACCATCTTGCCGTATTCCGCCCACGCGCCTTCTTCTGAGTCCACTATCTTCACTGGCTGGGATCTTCCTTCCACGCTCGCTTCCGAGAGTTGTTCCAGCAGAGTTCTGGCAGAATCCTTCAGCGACGCGAGCCTGTCTTCTATCCTGCCTACTAGCCTTGACACGATCTGGTCTGCGGGCAGGGCAGAGTACCTTTTTGGTCTTCCTAATGAATATGATGCCAGGCCCATTTTTACAAGAGAATCGAGCACTTGGTACACTTTTGCCATGGGGATTCCAGAGTACTTTGAC
>CAZVAJ010000025.1:0-3525 GCA_964625085.1 Microcaldota archaeon
AGGCGAAGTTCGTGTTTTTTGACATAAGCCAGAGAAAGCTTCCTAAAGGAGAATCATACCCAAGCCTTATCAGGAGAGAAATAGAAGCTTTTGGACCTGAGAGGATCGTGATAGACTCTCTTGCCCCTCTTGCTGACTTCCCGATATCTGTTAATGAGATGGCTGACTACGGCCTGCTTGATGAGCTTGACAAGCTCATGGGAGGCCCTCTTTCAGAAGCCATAATGGCAAGAATGCAGGTTCACAAGATAGTGATGATGCTGAAGGATTTCCCTGCAACTTCTGTGATAACTTCCCAGATTCCCAGGGACACTAACTTCTTTTCAGGAGACGGGGTTTCAGAATTCTTGTCAGACTCGGTGATCACGCTGCATTATCTTGGCATGGCTGGAAGTAAGAGAACCCTTAGGATAGAGAAAATGCGCAACACCAAGCACTATGACGATTTTGTGAGCATGGACATAACAAGCAGGGGGATCGTGGTAAGCAAGCCAGATGAAACAGCAGGGTTCAAGCTGTGACCAGAACCCTTTTATTCTCTCAAGCTCCTTGTTTTTATTGATGACAGAATCTTTTTACAATGCGCTGGATGACCTGCAGAGGCTTGATGACGTGCTCGCAGTAATGCTTGTCAGGAGCCCTGGCAGGATCTATCAGAGCAGGCTGCCGCCGAAGATAAAGAACGTTGGCCTTCTGACCTTGATAAAGGGCACGATGGACACATTCCTGGACATAATGGCCAAGTTCCATGACTACGGGATGGACAATATCACAGTAGACCTGGGAAAAGTGAGCGTTCTTTTGTACTCGATTGACAGGAGCACTGCTCTGGTGACCGTGATAAACAGCCTTGCGAACAGGGGGCTGATTGAAGTAGAGGTAGAGAACACGCGCAGGCAGATCAGGAGCATGCGCGCGTGATTTTCCTTTTTTTGCCTGCTACTCTAACTTTGCTGCTTTTGACAGCATTCTTTCGAATTCTTCATCTGACAAGGGTTCTGGTGATTCTTGATTTAGCAGAGGCAGGATCAGCATTAGCACTAGCTCTATTAGCGCGCTTGTTGATATGAACAGGACCACTGGAGGACTGTCTAGTTCTTTCGGGAGTGCTGAGAAAACGTACAGTGTGAACAGGGTTGATGGGACTACCAAAATTACTCCGAGGATAGTCAATGCTTCTCTTACCGTTTCTTTCATGCATTTCCTCCTTTTCTTTATGGAGCGTACCAATCGTATGTTTTGAGCGCTTCTTTATCAAGATTCTGGCATACTGATCCGTCAGCCAGGTTGGGTTGGTTGTTGTAACAGTACTCTGCGTCTTCTTTGAGCTGTCTTATTTGATATCTTCTGTATTCAATAAGTCCTTTAATGCTGTTCCATGCCCCAAGTCTTTTGTCTGTTCTTATTATGTTTATGCTTGTTTTGGCTTTTCCAATCATGCCCTTTGAGTTTATTATTCCTTTTCTTCTTCTCCAGAGGGTTGCTATAAGCGGGGTTTGTTCTATGAAGGATTTGACGTAAAAATCAAGCCCGCGCCCTTTCTCTTCTTCTGGTTCCTGTTGTTTGTCTTGTTTACGCTTCCTCAGAAATTCTTCCACTCTGATGAATTCTCCAGTTTCAGGGTCTGGGATCATGTATGCGGTTCTTGTTCCTCCAAGGTGACCATCTATTGTTTGAAACATTGTCCTAGTTTGAGGATATTCTACTGCGTAAAGGTGCTGTGGTCCTAGATCTTCTCTGGTTTTTGTGCCTGGTTCTGGCAGTTCTATTAGCAGAGCCTGTTCTATTGCTATTTTTGGAACCTCGTAATCAGGGATTTTTTGGGCTGTTAAGACGGTGGTAGTATTGCTCTCATTTCTTGTTTGTGTAGTGAGCAGGGTTCTGTTCGCCCGGTGGTTGAGTGTGTGCAGTTGCATTCTAGGATTTTGAGGATACAGTCTGTCTTGTTGCCGTTCTTCTGATAGAGCATTATGCAATCCTGTGCCTGTTCTGGTGTCATGGTGTTGTTGTAACAGGTTTTGTTTACCAGCCAGTATTGGATTTCCTCTTCCGGAGTATATTGTGAAACTGGAAGCGTCCACTGTTGTTGTGATATTACTATCAAGAAGACCGTGCCCATTATCAGGAAAAGCACTGTCCATTTTTTCGTTAACATACTGCACCCATGCCTCTTGAATTATGTACTTTATGGATTTGATCCCTGGAAGAATTGTGTTTTATTTTATTGCGGTTATTACTGCGTGTAGGGTTAATAGGCCCATTATCATGAAGGAGAGGAATGTTTTCCTTGTTTTTGATAGTATTGAGCCTGCTATTGCCAAGTTTATTACTATTAGTCCGCTTATTACTGGGACCATGGCTTCTGTTCCTATTAGGATGGGTGCAATGAATAGGATATAAGTGTAGGCCAGTAGGTCTACTGGCCTGTCTTTTGTTTTTCTGTTTAGTATTGGCACGTAAGGAGTTATTATGCCGATGGTTATCATCAGAGGGAAGGTGATGAACCAGAACAAAAAGGACAGGACTATCACTTTTTCCATCAATTGGAACAGGAGGTGGTCTGTTCCCATGTTATATTTTATGTGTTCTGAAATTGCTCCTCCAGTTATTAACGTTATTAAAGGAGCCATGAAGAGAATGAAGCTTATCTTGTGTCCTAAGAGCCAGTTTCCTTTGGCTGGAACGTAGTAGTCTGGCAGTCTTTTGGCCTTTTGGTAAGTTATGATATTGCTGACTGTGGCGATTAACAGCGCGATTGTAAGAACGTTCATCCAGGATACTGCGGACGCTATTGCAAATACGCAAGTTGTGATAGCGAGGTTCTTAGTGAGTTTTAGTATGGGTGTGTTTTTGTCCCTTTTTATGGCTTGTTTTAACAGGCCCAAGCTTCCTAGCAGTATTAATGACCCAAGAATTACTTCTAGGGGTAAAATTTGGAAAGTGGCTGCGTGTCCGCGTGCCATTGAGGGTAGAATGAACAAGAGAAAGATAAAAATAAAAAAAAACGCGATATTTATGCTAACAAGGATAAGAGAAAGCCAGATGGTAGTCTCGTCTACGTTCTCTTTCACCCTTCTGTGCTTATGTTCTTTTTTCATCGTTAATACCACATTTCACGAGTATTTAATAACGTTAGTTATTTTTGCAATTCTTGGAAATGTTTTTCAGTGGTCTTAATGTAAGGGTTGGCTTCTATGAGAGAGAGGGTATACTGAGTGTATTTTTCTATATTTTCTCTCGTAGTACGTATGTACTCATCACACATCTCCTGTTTTGTATGCCAACCTATTGTGAGCTTGTTTAGCGTAAGTTGAGAGGAGAGGTATTCTACTCCTGATTCTACAGGGTTTTCTATCTGGTTTGCGTAAATTTGTTTGTACTGTTCAACTTTTTTTAGTAGGTAGGGTGTTTCGTTAAGGTATTGTTGGACCGCAGTTCTATACAGTGTATACTGTGTTACTATCCTGTTTAAACAGGATAGTAACACAGTATACACTGTATAGAACTGCGGTCCAACAATACCTT
>CAZVAJ010000026.1:0-2699 GCA_964625085.1 Microcaldota archaeon
GTAACGGTTTTGTTTGAAAGGACAGCTTGTACACAAAGCCGGTCACGTTGTGCTCGAGCCAGCCGTAGCAGGTGCTGTTGTCGTGATCATGACAGTAAGGCTCGCTTAGATCATACCAAGGGTAAACGTAAACTTTTTCTGTCTTGACAGCGTTCGGGTTGATCAAGTAAAAAAAAGAGCTTGTGACGTTTGGTTCTGCCTGGACCGCGCTTCCCGCGCCAGAGCCAGCATACGCGTAATAGGTGGTGTTTGGCGTGGCATTCCAGTACAAGAAAGTAAAGTTTTTTTCTGTTAGGTAGAATGCTTGCACTGGGCTTGTGTTGTTCTCGAGAACCGTGAAAGAAGAAGGAGTCATGTTGTACCCTGAAGTGAACGCCGTGAAATTAATGAACCCTGGAGAGATGGTTCCAGAACTGTTTGAAAAAACAACCAAGCGCACTGGTTTTTCATAGCCCATGCCCGGCTGGTCCGGCCAAACAGCCTGAGAAACGCCTGCTGAAAACAACATGATCAGAAGTACTGCCATTCTCATGAACATGTTTTCTGCTGCAAGGAACAGTTAACGCGAACAAAACAAGAGAGGGAAAAAACCGGTTCCAGAACGAAAACAGTTTAAACCAGTCCTTCTTTTTTAGGATAATGCAGGACAGGAAGTGGCATGCCCTTAGCGTTGAAGAAGTGGTAGAAGCGCTGGACACCGGCGTGAAAGGGCTTTCAGAAGACGAGGCCAGAAAACGGCTTGAGGAGTACGGGCCTAATGAGATACAAGAATACCGCAGGATAAGCTGGGTAAAAATACTCTTGTCCCAGTTCACCAGCTTTTTGATAATAGTGTTGATAGCGTCTGCGGTTGTTGCAGGGTTTCTTGGACAGGCTACTGACGCAGTGCTTATTATTACCATAGTAGTTTTGAACGGAGCCTTCGGGTTCTGGCAGGATTACAACGCGGAAAAAAGTATTGAACTGCTCAAGAAAATGGTGAAAAGGCACGCGATCGCGCGCAGGAACGGCAGGGAAAAAATCATGAGCGCGGAAGAGCTTGTTCCAGGAGACATTATTATCCTGGAGCAAGGGAACATAGTGCCTGCTGACTGCAGGATAATAGAAGAGCAGGGCCTGGTTGTTGACGAAAGCATACTGACTGGCGAAAGCGCGCCTGAAGTAAAAGAAGTGCGCGTACTACCGCTAGACACTCCTCTGGCTGACAGGGTCAACATGGTGTACTACGGAACCAGTGTAGTGAAAGGCAGGGCTATTGCCGTGGTAGTGGAAACAGGGATGAGCACGGAAGTAGGGAAAATAGCTGGCCAGATACAAGAAGCAAGAGAAGCCATGACCCCCTTCCAAGTGGAAATGAACATTCTCGGGAAAAAAATAGGAAAAGCAATCCTTGCAGGAACCTTTATCATGGCCGTGTTTCTGCTTTTTATTAAACTGCTTGACCCTTTGCAGGTTCTTCTTATCTCAGTAAGCCTGGCTGTCGCAGCAGTTCCAGAAGGCTTGCCTGCTGTTAGCACGCTGGCCCTCGCGCTCGGGACCAAAAAAATGCTCAAGAAAAACGCGCTCGTAAGAAAGCTTCCTGTTGTAGAAGGGCTTGCCAGTGTTAACATTATACTGACAGACAAGACAGGCACGCTGACAGAAAACAAGATGAAGGCAGTCGCCTTATACTATGACGGCAAGGAAAAAAAGACACTGGATGGCAAGAGTAAGACGGCTGGGATGATCGCGCTGGTGGGCTTGAACTGTCATGATGTGATAAAAACGGACGACCGCATGGCCGGAGACCCTACTGAAATCGCAATAATAAACGCGTGCAAAAAAATCAGTGAAGGAAAGGAGGAGCGGGTTGGAGAGATTCCGTTTTCTTCTGACAGAAAGATGATGACCGTGATCATCCGGAAGAACAGGGAATACTACTACCTGACAAAAGGAGCGCCTGAGAAACTGCTTGAGAAAAGCAACTGGGTGATGATCAAAGGGATCAGGAAAAAGCTTGATAAGCATAAGAGAAAAGAAATTCTGCTTGAAAATGACGCGCTTGCAAGCAAGGGCTACCGGGTTCTTGGACTAGCGTACAAAAGGTCTGGCACAAAAAAAGACGGTGAAGACGGGCTTGTGTTCCTTGGGCTTATTGCTTTGCTTGATCCTCCCCGCGCAGAAGTGAAGAACGCTGTAAAAGAATGTCAAAAAGCAGGGATTAGGGTCATCATGGTCACAGGAGACCACCTGAAAACAGCAGTCACTGTAGCCAAGCGCATAGGACTGAAAGGGAAGGGCATAACAGGCTCTGACATTCAGAAGATGGACGATGATGAGATCGTAAGGGCTCTTGAGGATGTTGATGTTGTTGCAAGAGCCAGTTCTACTGACAAGTACAGGATTGTCAAGATCCTGCAGGAAAGAGGGAATTCTGTGGCAGTGACTGGTGATGGTGTTAATGATGCGCCTGCTTTGAAAGCAGCTAATGTCGGTATTGCCATGGGCGTTAGGGGAAGTGACGTGTCAAGAGAGACTGCTGACATGATCCTGCTTGACGACAACTTTGCAACCATAGAAGAAGCAGTAAGACAAGGCAGGACAATTTTCAACAATATAAGAAAGTTTGTCAATTATCTTCTGACGTGCAATGTTGGGGAAGTCGTGTCTGTTTTTACAGTTTCCGTGTTCTCTGGAACACTGCTCGTGACCGCGCCACA
>CAZVAJ010000027.1:0-1758 GCA_964625085.1 Microcaldota archaeon
CAGGCAGTCTTTCTGTCATGATTCTATCATGACACAATCATATTTAAATGTTTCTGTCATGACAGAAATATGAAAATCGCGGAAAAAGTGTATGCTGTCCTGGGAATGGTTCATCCTGCGGGAGTAAACGCTGGTTTTATTGTTGGAGCAAAAGCGGGCATGAGCTCACCTCCTAAAAGGGAAAGGGATTTAAAAAGGTTTCACAGAACAATAGCTTATTTATAAAGGTTCACCGATTTCGGTGAAGATTTTTAAAGCAAACCTCCAGAACGGGATTGCTCCTCTATTAGTATCAGAAGCACTGAGGGTGACAATAACAGTCTTGTCAAGGGACAATTCTTTAACAGCCTCTGCAAGCGCGTTTGCTTCTCTTTGCTTGCTAGGATCAATGGTTGCTTGTATTCCAACACGCCCCAGACTCGTGTTGAGAACGAAATCGCACTCGCCCTTTTTCTTCCAGTAGAATGGTTTGTACCCTTTCTTGAGCAGTTCAGTAGCCACCGCATTCTCTAAAAGCATGCCCTTTCCAGGGTTTGCCACTGCAGACAACAGGCCGTTGTCCATAACATAATACTTTTTAGGCATTCTCTCAACCAGCTTGGCTGACCTGGAATAATATTCTGAAGAGAAAACCAGAAAAGCATCCCGAAATACTTTCAAATACTTTGACGCAGTCTCTGTGCCTATGGCAAGTGCCTTGCGCAGGCTGTTATTGGAAACAGGAGTCCCTACTGCCGTGGAAAGGTACCTGAAGACAGCAAAAGCTTTCCTGTAGTCCCCTTCAACTTTTGGCACCACATCCCTTGCTACCAGACTCTCAGAGTACTCAATCAACATCTGCTTTCTGAGCGCGTTAGGGGATAAAACCACTTCAGGAAATCCTCCGACCGAAAGAAACTCCTCTTGATAGTGCTCCAGCCTCTTCTCGTCTTCTCTGCCAAGAATGCGGGGAGCATTGAACCCCTTAAAACCCAAAAACTCTTCAAAGGAAAGGGGGTAAACCGTTTTTTCAAGAACTCTTCCTGTCAAATATTTTGAGTGCTCTCTTGAAACAAGATGCTTCGTTGAACCGCTGACCACTATCCTGGCAGCCTTCCTATCGTACTGTGTCTTGGCCCATCTCGCCCAGCCCTGCTTTTCCTGAACTTCATCCAAGAGCAGCACGGCATCCTCAGAATTCATGAGCCTGACAAACTCTAGGTATACATCTTGAATGCTTGCCTCAAGGAACTGAACGTCGTCAAGGCTCACATAAAGAACATTATCTGGCCCTCTCTCTTTTACCAGCCAGTCAGCAAGCTGGTGCATTAGTGTGGTTTTTCCTGCCCTCCGTGGACCCTTAAGCATCAGAATCCTGCCGGAAGAAAAGGCCTGCTTAAGATCCTCAAAAGCCTGCCTTGGCCTGCCAAGCAATTCCTGAGGAACACTGCCAGAATCCCACCACGGGTTCCAAGACTTTAGGTCCATGATAGAATAGAAGACTGAACTCATTTATAAAGGTTCACCGATTTCGGTGAAGTTTTAAAAATGCACTAAAGATTAAATACTTCTTGCCCTTGTAGGCACTGGTGTTCCAAAAATGACTTGGGAGATCGCTGAGCGTGCGATGATGGGAACTATCTAATTCTGGTAGCAGTAGCTCGGCGATGATGAAGACACTGTCTCGCCTGATTCTATTCATAAGCGGGAAGGAAGAACACAGCAAGCCAAGGCACTGCCAGTGAAGATACGCTGCCCCAGCAGACCCGCTACAAGAGA